>PBEF01000009.1 GCA_002717625.1 Fidelibacterota bacterium
GCTACGTTCGGCAGGGATAAGCGCTGAAAGCATATAAGTGCGAAACCCATCCTAAGATAAGATTTCCCTTCTTTTAGACTAAAGACTTCCAGAAGAATACTGGTTTGATAGGCCACAGATGTAAGTGCAGTAATGTATTTAGTCGAGTGGTACTAAGTAGTCGTGAGACTTGACTTCTTTTTATATTTACTTTATTCTACAGATATCAATATTGTTTTAATATTTTTAATTTAACCAATCATTAGATTTTCCGGTGACTATAGTGCAAAGGAACCACCCGATCCCATTTCGAACTCGGAAGTTAAGCTTTGTTACGCCGATGGTACTTCACGGGAGACCAGTGCGGGAGAGTAGGAAGTTGCCGGTATTTTAATAAAGGGTTCAATAATTTTATTTATTGAACCCTTTTTTATTTGTTTTAATTCTTATCTTAACTCTAATTTATATCATGTTTAATAATATTGTAAAATATATCAAATTCATATTTTTATTTCTTTTTTTGATTAATAATTTTTTATTTTCTAATTGTAGAGTTATTATTGCAGAAAATTTTTTTAATGATGATATTATAGGATATTATCTTAGTGCTATAAATGTTGATACTGGAGAGTCTAATCTTTTATTATTTGATTATCAGATTGATTTTATAGATTGTGAAGAACTTCCAGAGAATTTATATGTTGATTTTAATATTCAGATAGATGTTCCGGATTATACTTCTGGTCAAGTTTCTATAATAGAAGGAACTTTTAAATTAACAAACTTAACTTCTTCGGTTTCATTTAGAAATACAGATTTAAATTCAGGAACTTCTACTCTTCCTTCAGGAGTTCAATTTTTAATGAATGCTAGTGATTACCATGTTGGTATTACAGGTGATGAGATTGAAGAATTGTCAGCGCTTATTTTGAGTCTTGGTAGACTTCCAAATGGTAGATATTCATTTGAATTTGAAGTAAAAAACTATAATTGTCCTCAATTTATTGATTGTGATTCAGCAAAACTCATTAAAGAAGTAAATATATTTTTACCAGAATACTTAAGTTTATTAACTCCAGGGTCTTCAGATTTATCTAATGAAATATATAATCAAATACATACTTTATACCCTGTTTTTCAGTGGAATGCAGACTATTGTAGTAAATGTAGTAATTATTCAATTAGAATATCTGAATATCATTCTGATATACATGCTTCTTTAGAGGATGCAATTAATAGTTATTCTATTCTTCCTTCAGGTTCAGGTTTTTTTGATATAGGAAGTCAGAATAATTTATTTCAATATCCTGTTACAGGATTTGAAGATTTACAAAGAGGAAATGCTTATGTTTGGCAAGTTAGAAGAACATTTCAAACAACATATGGGATTGAAGAAGAATTAAGTGATATTTTTATATTTAATATTAAAAATAATGATTCTGGTATAAATAATGATATAGAGCTTAATGAACAAAATTTAAATTTAATTATACAGCTTGTAGGGCAATCTAAATTTGATGAATTGTTTATATTAGAATCAGGTCTCTTATATAATTATATTCCAAGTTCTGTTATAAAGTTAGATGGAAATGAAAAAACAATAAGTTATTTATTAGAATTAATTGAATTATTAAATAATTCAAAAATTGAGATTTTAGAAATTGATGTTGAATAAATGTAAATACATATTATTATTTGCTTTTTCTTTAAATATTATATTTTCAGATGAAATAGCTATTGTGACTAAAAATAATGGAACTGTAAAATATAAAAAGGATAAACATAAAAGTTTTAAAAACAAAATTAATACAGGTATGGAATTATACGATAATGATTTGTTAGTTACAGGTTCAGATGGTTTTATTATGTTTGCCTACCTTGATGATGGCTCTTTAATTAAGGTATATAAGGATTCTCAAGTTTATGTTACAGGTGATTTAAAAAATAAAATTATTGATAAAAAAATAATTATTGATGATGGCTTTTTTAATTTTGATATAAAAAATCAAAAGAAAAATGAATTTAAAGTTGTTACTCCAACTTCAGTTGCATCTGTTAAGGGTACTTCTTTTTATATAGATATAAATGAGCAAAAAGATATCTTTTATGGTATTGAAGGAATTGTAGAAGTATTAAATATTGAATCAAATAAAGTCTTAACATTATCTAAGAGTAAAAAAATCACTTCATCTAATGATGGGATAATTACAGTAGATTCAATTGATCAAAAAGATTTTCTTTACATTGAACAGGTACAGGTAGAGTCTGGTGTATATAAGGAGGATTTAGAACAATTTAATGATAATCAATTAGATTCGGGTTCTTTATATGATAATAATTCTAATGCAGTAAATGAGCTTATAATTAATTTAACGAATTCATCTGGAGAAAATAAAAAATTAAGAATCAAATTTATCCAAAAATAATTTATCTATTGTTTTTTTCAAGCTGTTTTTTTGCACAAAATATATACCATGAATCTATATTAAATGTTAATGCAGGAGAATCTATTACTATTGATGTTTTTACTGATTTGCAAGGTCAGAAAATTATAAAGTACAATTTGTTTTATAAAAATAGTAATCAAGAAGCATATTATCAAATCAATTTAAATAGTTTAGATAATATTTATTATTCAGCAGTGATTCCTTATGATTTTATTAATAGTACTCAAATACAATATTATATTGAATTAGAAACTAGTTCTAATATTAGAACAATTCCAGAAGTTAATCCTATATCTAATCCATTAGTAGTTAATATTTCTAATCACAATACTGATAATTATGCTGTAAATTTAAAAAATGAGGTTGTAATAATTAGTCCGCAGCCTAATGAAAAAGTATATTTTGATGATTTAGTAATTGTATTATCATATTATGATTTAGAAAACATTGATTATTCTTCAATAGAAGTCTTTATTGATGATGTGAACTTAACAAAAAAATCTAAAATAAAAAATCATCATTTAATTTTATATCCTCCTAAATTAGAATTTGGAAAGCATACTATTAGAATATTGATGAAAGAAAATGATAATAGTCTTATCAGTCCAATAGAGTGGTCTTTTTTATTGTTAGATGATTCTAAGTCTTTATTCCAATATAGCGGCAAAGTTTCATATTATTCTATAAATAATAGTATAGATAATCAAAAAATATATTCAAATATTTCTAATTTCTACTTTAATGGAGTTACAGAATGGACAGATTTTCATGTAAAATTTAAAAAATCATCATTAGAGAATGTATTACAACAACCTTATGATAGATATAATTTATTATTTAAACATAATATATTTGATTTTAATATTGGAGATTTCTATCCTCAGTTTAATCAATTAGTATTAAATGGTACTAGAGTTAGGGGATTCGGTTTTGATTTACGTACTAATTTTTTTCAACTTAATTTAATACATGGGCAATTAAATAGAGCTGTGCATGCAAATATTTATAATGCTTTAACATTAAATTATTCTTCAGATAATATATTGAATATTAGTAGGGATAATTATGAGTTTGAAAATCAAATTTCAGGATTGCGTTTAGGGTTAGGAAATGCAAAGAAATTTAATTTTGGATTAAATTTAGTAAAAGTAAAGGATGATATTCAATCTGTTGATAAGTATGTTAATGGATCTATTATTAGCTTAGATGCTATTACTTCGGGATATGATTCTGATTTATATATTGATTGTGATGATGATGGTATTTATAATAGTGATAACCAACTTTATTCTGATAATAATAACCATATAATAGGTATAGATAATCAATTTGATGATATTGTAGATATTATTGAATCAAGTGAATTTATAACATATCAGCAAGAAACAGTTGTTATAGATACTTGTGGAATTGATAATTGTATGAATTACGAGGGATGTCTTATTAAGCAAAACATATGGAATATTGATGTTCTATATGAAGATTTAGAAGTTGTATTAAATCATAGTTTTAATGATAATATTTCAATTAATTATTTAGAGGATAATTGGGTAGGAAGTAAACCTAAAGATAATTTTGTTGTTGGAACAGATATGAAATTTAATTTTAGTAAACTGAAAATTAATTCAGGTGTTAGTATAAGTTTATTAAATGAGAATATATGGAATGATATTATTTCAATAGATGAATTTGATACATACTCAGATGAATATAATGATTGTTATTATGGAAGAACTTATGATGATGGTTTTATAAATAATGGATATTCTTGGTCAGAATGTGATTTATACCAAAATTCTATATCAGTAGATAATAGTGTTGCTGAATCATATATTCAGGATTCAGGATTACATATTAATGATATTCCAAATCCTGAAGATTTTGAAGAAGTTTTTCATTATAATTTTGATGCGATTCCAACTATCCCTTTTTATGATTTAGTGCAAAAAAGATCTAATAATGAAAACGTAACTATTATGGATGTATTGAATTCGCCTGAAGTTGCATATAATTTTGATGTTCGACTACTATATCCTAAACATACAGCTCAGTTTGGAGTTAAAAAAATAGGGACTTCTTTTACATCATTAGCAAATCCATATTTACAAAGCGATACACATGAAAAATATTTTAATGAAAGAGTTAGATTGTTTACAAATAGAATCCTTCTGTTCTTTAGCTTGAAATCTATTGATAATGGCTTGAGTCAAGAGTCTGCATCAGCAAAATCTAGTACAAATAAGTATGATTTTAATATAAATTTTTATCCTAGTAGAAATTTACCTCAGTTAACACTTAATTATAGCTTCCATACTAAGAAAGGTGGAGAGAAAATAGAATTCGTAACAGATGAAGTTTGTCAAGATTCATCTAGCCCCACTTATATTGAAAATTGTATAGTAGATACAAGAATAAATACTGAGACAATAAATTCTAGTGTGTATTTGAAACATGATTTTACATTGTTTAATAGCAAACATAATCTAGGGGTATCATATTATGAGTCTGAAAAAAATGATTTATTAAGCTATTTATCTAGCGTTAATCCTAATTATATATCTCCATCATCTAATAATAATAATTACAACTTTAGCTTAAAAAGTTATATTGATAACCATTGGAATACAGATATTTATTTATCAAATAGTTCCTTTAACTTTTCTGTTAAAGATACTGAATATTATCAGAAACAAGATATTTATACTATTAGACTTGGTTTTAGTTTTAGAAATAAGAATATTATTGATAATATATCTAGTTGGTTGGATTATTCTAAAGGTGAGGGAACATCTAGCTATAGTCAATATGGTCTTAAATTAACTTTAGATTTAAATTTATATGAAAATTTATTACTCAGCTTAAATCTTAGGCATTATTATAAGAGTCTATCTTATCAATCTTTAAATAATTCTCATAATTCTATTCTTAGAATTAATTTATCATATAATTTTTAATTAGTAAATAAATGAAAAAAATAAAAGAGAATTATCAAATCTTTATTATTGGATTTTTATCTATTGTAGTAGCTTTATTGTTACATAATATGGGTTTATATAGTTTAATTGAAACAAAGTTATATGATTATAGATTCCAGCTTAGAGGACCAAATGTTTTAACTAATCCAGATGTAGTATTAGTAGAAATTGATGATGAATCCTATAGATTGATTAATGAACCTTATCCATATACAAGAAAGCTTTGGGCTAATGTAGTCGAAAATTTAACTAAAGCTGGAGCAAAGGTTATAGCATTTGATATACAGTTTGATTCAGAAATTAATAAACCTAATTATAGAGTTGCAGATTTAGAGTTTTTAAAAAGTTTAAAATTTGCTAATGAAAATGGAACAAAAGTAATTCTAGCATCTAAATTAGGTTATGAAAGATCTAGATTAAAGCCTTATTATATTGTAAATCCAATCTCTTTATTTAAAAAAGAATCTTATACTGGTGTAGTCGATCATGAAGTAGATGAAATTGACAACTTTAGTAGGAGGTATACTATTTTTAATTTATTACCAGATGATTCTACTAAATATCTTTCCTTTGGTTTGAAAACAGCAATGTGTTTTTTAGATATAAATTCTGATTATGAATTAATACAAGATGTTGAAAATAATAAAATCATAATTGATAAACTTATCATTAGGCCTTATAGATCAGAGGCTTCTTTCTTATTAAATTATTATGGACCTACTTCTAATATATATAGTACCTTTCCTGTTTATTCCTTATCAAATATTATTGATGATAATAGCTATCAACTTAAAAATATCAATGAAGATCAAGATTGGATAGAAATGTTTATTAATGATAAACATCCTTTATATGAAAGATTTGGTTTTGATAACAGTCCGTTTAAAAATAAAGTAGTAGTTATAGGCTCATCGCTTAAAGAAGATCATGATTTTGTTCAAACTCCATTTTTTAATTATAATAATAATGAAAATCCTATACCTGGTTTAGAATTTCATGCAAATGCGATACAGCAAATCATTGATAATAATTATATTATTACTCCAACTAAAACATTAGATCTTAATTCAGAATCTTTTATATATCACATTATTATAATAGTCTTTATTGTATCATTAGTTTTGCTATTATCTTATAATTTAGGTTTATTGCAAAGCATTTTTTCTATACTAATATTATCTTTAATTTGGTTCTCTATTTCTATAGGATTATTTATTAATGATCAGCTATGGTTAATTAAAAATTTATTTAATTTATCTTTAAATCCATTTGAAAGATCTTATTTAATTCCAGTATTTTATCCTATAGCTACTATTATTATTACATATACAATAAGCTTATTATATAATTTATTTACAGAAAGAAGAGATAAGTATTTTTTAAAAGAAACTTTTGGAAGATATATTTCATCAGATTTAATTGATGAAATGTATAAAACAAAAAAAATTCCAGAGCTTGGTGGTGAGAGTGGCATAAGAACAGCCTTTTTTTCTGATATAGAATCTTTTACTACAATAGCTGAAAAACTATCTGCATCTGAATTGGTAAATTTGCTTAATGAATTATTATCAGAACAAACAGAAATTTTAATTAATAATCATGGTACTTTAGATAAATATGAAGGTGATGCTATTTTAGGTTTTTTTGGTGCTCCTGTATTTTATGAAAAACATGCAACACATGCTATTGATACAGGTGTAGAAATGCAAATGAATTTATGCAAGATTAGAGAAAAATGGAAAAATGAAAACAAATATTCTTTAGATGAAATTATTAATATGAAAATGAGAATAGGTGTAAATTCAGGAGAAATGGTAACAGGTAATATGGGTTCTAGTCTTCATATGAATTATACTATGATGGGAGAAGAGGTGAATTTAGCATCTAGATTAGAGTCAGGAGCTAGATTATATGGAATTTATTTTCACACTACTTATGATACACTACAAAAAGCAGGTCTAGATCGATATCAATGGAGATATATTGATCGTATAGTATTTAAAGGATTAAAGAAATATAAACAAACAGTAGAAGTTTTTGGATACAAAGAAAATAACAATAATAATAATTCAAAATTAATTAAATTATTTCATCAAGGTTTAGAATATTATTATAATAAAGATTGGGATTCTGCAATAAGATTTTTTACGAATTGTTTGAAATATGAAATTGTTGAACATAGTGTTGACCTAAATCCAAGTATTGTTTTTTTAGAGCGTTGTAAAAAATATAAAATTAAAAATCCAGCTAGTAGTTGGAATGGGATTGTAAAATTAAATAAAAAATAATATGGTTAATAAAAAAAATATAGTTTGGGCAGATGATGAAATTGATTTATTGGAGCCACATATTTTATTTTTAGAGAAAAAAGGTTATAATATGATTCCTGTTAATTCAGGAGAAGATGCTATTGATGAATGCTCTAAAAATTCTATTGATTTAGTTTTAATAGATGAAATGATGAATGGGCTCGATGGCTTGTCAACAGTTACTATTATAAAAAAGAAATGGCCTGATATACCTATCGTAATGATTACAAAAAATGAAGAGGAATGGTTGATGGAAGAAGCTATAGGCTCACAAATCTCTAACTACCTTACCAAACCGGTTAATCCTAGCCAAGTATTAATTGCTTGTAAAAAAATATTGGAAGTTGAACATATAAAAGATAACAAAATCACCAAAGATTTTATTGATTACTTTAATACTTTATCAGAATATAGTTTTGATAATATAGCTATCAATCAATGGTATGAAAGATACAATGATTTATGTAATTGGTCTATAGATTTGGATAGTATAAAAGATAAAAATATTATAAAGATATTATATGATCAGAAAAAAACAATAAGTTTAAAATTCAATGATTTTATTATAAAAAATTATAAAAAATGGATTGATAATCATGATAGAGATAAAGCTAGTCCAATTTTATCACATAAAGTATTTGATTATAGCTTAAAGCCTATTATTGATGATAAAAAAAATATAGTTTTTATAGTAGTTGATTGTTTACGATTAGATCAATGGAAAGCTATATCAAAACTATTATATCCACATTATAATATTAAAGAGGATTTTCATGTGTCTATTATTCCTACAGCAACACCATTTGCACGAAATTCTATTTTCAGTGGTTTACTACCAAATGATTTAAAAAATGAATATCCTGATTTATGGAAAAAAATGTTTTATAATAATAAATTAAATGGATTTGAGGATATTCTCTTTAAAAATTTATTAGAAAAAAATAATTTTGGTACTTTATCAAATAAATATTTAAAAATATCAAATTTAAATGCTGGAAATAAGTTTATTAATAAGATAAATGATTATAAAAATATTAATATTTTAAATATTGTAGTTAATTTTGTTGATATGTTAGGTCATTCTAGATCAGAATCAGAAGTATTATCTGAGCTTATACCTAATGAGGCAGCATATAGAAAAGCTATTTTAAATTGGTTTAGTAATTCTTGGCTGTTAGAAGCATTATTAATTATTAAGGAATGGGATAATACAGATATTATTATAACTTCTGATCATGGGAATGTTAATGTTAATAGGTCTATTGCAGTTAGGGGCGATCAATTTACATCTATGGGAGTGAGATATAAATATGGACGAAATCTTGGAGTTAATACTAAATACGCATTTAAAATAACTAATCCTGAAGATTATAATTTACCTATGTTTGATGTTAATACTGAGTATATTGTTGCAAAAGATCATGGATATTTTGTTTATAGGAATGATTACCATAAATATGTTAATATGTATAAAAATACATTTCAACATGGAGGCATATCAATGGATGAGATGATTGTTCCTCTAGTACATTTGGAATCAAAGTAAATAATATTTTATGTTAAAAAAAATTATTAAAAGTGAAAAAGAATGTCAGTTGTTAGGTTCTTCTTTAGCGTCTAAATTCGAACCTGGTGATGTTGTGTCTCTTGAGGGTGACCTTGGTAGTGGAAAAACAACATTTGTTAAGGGTATTTTAAAAGCTCTTAATTATAAATATGATGTGACCTCTCCAACGTTTACTTTAATTAATGAATATGATGCAGATTTAAAAGTTGTACATATAGATTTCTATAGAGAAAGTAATATTAAAAGATGGGTAGAAATAGGTATTGATGAATATTTGTATTCTGATAATTTAGTTATTATTGAATGGGGTAACATGATTGAGGAAGTATTACCTGATGATATTATTCGTATTTATTTTGAACATATTGACTTAAATAGAAGAAAGGTATTTAGTAATTATGAATCTTTTAGCAATTGATACATCTACAGATATTTGCTGTGTTAGTTTATGTAAAGATAATAAATTGATTAGCACTTATAATCAAAGAGTTAGTTTCGGTCATACAAAATTTTTAGCAAAATTTACAGATGATATAATTAAAAAAAATAATTTTTCAGTTAAAAGCTTAGATTATATTATCCTATCTATTGGGCCAGGCTCATACTCAGGTTTAAGAGCTGGAAGTAGTTTTTCTAAGGGCTTATCTTATGCTATAGGTAAACCTATTATCCCTATTAATACAATTGATTTAATAAATTCTTTAGTTGCTAATAAAGATAACTATTATGTCGCTTTATATTCTCATAAGGATTATATTTATTATCAAGAGTTTTGTAATGGAGAAGCGATTGGGGAGCAGTATTGTGATAGAATATCTAAACTGAATGAATATCAATTTTATGGCTATGGATTAGAAGCCTTCCCAAATATAAATAGTTTAGAAGTAAAACCATCCTCATTAAATTTAGTAAACTATATTCTTAAAAATAAAGATCTAATGAAAATGAAAAATATTGCTTCAATTTCACCTATTTACTTAGAAAAAAATAATTAAAATCATGCCAGATTGGTTTAGAAGAAACACAAAAAACATTCAAACTTATAGTAAAAGAGATACTAAGGAGGGGATGTGGCATAGTTGTCCTAGCTGTAGAGCTGTTATATATCAAACAGTATTGAAAGATAATTTTTTTGTATGTCATGAATGTTCTTTCCATTTTAGAATAACAAGTGATGCATATATTAATTTATTAATTGATAATAATGATTATCAAGAATTCTCAAAAAATATTGTTTCATCGAATCCTCTTAATTTTACTATTCCAAAGGATTATTCTTCTCAGATTCAAGAAACTATAAATAAAACAAATAAGAACTCAGCCATAACTACTGTGAAAGGTAAAATTAATAATATTGAAGTTATATTAGGTGTTATGGATTTTAGCTTTATTGGTGGAAGTATGGGTTCTGTTGTTGGTGAAAAAATTTCTAGAGCAATTATTAAAGCTGAAGAAGAAAATCTACCATTAATTATTATTACATCATCTGGTGGTGCAAGAATGCAAGAAGGTGCATATAGTTTAATGCAACTTGCAAAGACAAGCTCAAAATTAGCAAGATTCTCAGAAAAAGGAGGCCTTTATATTGTTTTACTTACAGATCCTACTACGGGAGGTATATCTGCTAGTATTGGTATGTTAGGTGATATTATTTTAGCAGAACCTAATGCTTTGATTTGTTTCGCAGGGCCTAGAGTTATAAAACAAACAATAGGTCAGGATCTTCCAAAAGGGTTCCAAACATCTGAATTCTTATTGAAAAAAGGATTTATTGATAATATTGTAGAGAGAAAAAAAATAAAAGAAACAATAACTTCATTAATTAAAGTATTAAAAAAGAGGTAAGCTAAATATATGGAACATGATACTATTGCAATTATTGATTATGGTTCTCAATACACACAACTCATTGCTAGAAGAATTAGAGAGTTAAATGTATATTCTATTATTTTACCTTATGATTTTAAATCCTCATATGTAAATTTTGATAATATAAAAGGGATTATATTATCTGGAGGACCTTCTAGTGTTTATGATGATAAATCTCCTGAATTAAATAAGAAAATTTTATCATACAATGTTCCCGTTTTAGGCATTTGTTATGGATTGCAATTGCTTGTTGAGAAATTTGGTGGAAGAGTTAGTAGCTCTGGTATTGGAGAATATGGTCCATCAAAAATTAATATTACTTCTAATGATATGCTATTTGAACAAATTCCTAATAATACGACTGTTTGGATGAGTCATGGAGATAAAATTGAAATAATACCTGAAGATTGGATTATTACCAGTAAATCTGAAAATGGAATTATTTCATCTATCCAAAATCAAAAAAACAGTATTTTTGGTGTGCAGTTTCATCCTGAGGTTATGCATACTAATAAGGGGGATACCATGATTAGTAATTTTATATTAAATATTTGTAATGCTAAAGCAAATTGGAGTTCTGAGAATTTCATAAAGCAAACAATTATAGATATAAGAAAAACTGTTGGTGATGGAAAAGTTTTATGTGCTCTTAGCGGTGGAGTAGATTCAACGGTTGTTTCTACAATTATGAAAAAAGCTATAGGTGATAATGCTATTTGTGTATTTATAGATCATGGTCTTTTAAGGAAGGATGAAGCTTCTGAAGTTGTTCAAATGTTTAATGAATCTTTAGATTTAGGAGTGAATTTATTTGATTGTTCTAAAATATTTCTAGATAAGCTTAAAGATATAGATGATCCAGAGGATAAACGTAAAATAATTGGATTACAGTTTATTAAAGAATTTCAAAGAATTACTAAAGAATTTGGAAAGGTAGATTTTTTAGCACAAGGAACTTTGTATCCTGATATTATTGAATCTGGAGGATATGGTGGATCAGCAAAAACAATTAAATCACATCATAATGTTGGAGGCTTACCTGATAAAATGAATTTAAGACTTATAGAGCCTGTAAAAGAACTTTTTAAAGATGAAGTTAGAAAAATTGGTATTGATTTAGATATTCCAACACAATTTATTAGTAGACATCCATTTCCAGGCCCTGGATTAGCAATTAGAATTTTAGGAAAAATAACAGAGGAGAGGTTGGATGTTTTAAGAGAAGCAGATGCCTTATTTATTCAAATATTAAAAGAAACAAGTGAGTATGATAATATTTGGCAAGCCTTTTGTGTTCTACTTCCTATTCGAACTGTTGGTGTTATGGGAGATAATAGAACTTATGACTATGTTATAGGTCTTAGAATGGTTACTAGTTTAGATGGCATGACAGCAGATTGGTATAATTTACCAGAGCATATTCTTAAACTTTGTTCTAGTCGTATTGTAAATGAAGTTAAAGGAGTAAATAGGGTTGTTTTAGATATTACATCTAAACCTCCTGGAACAATTGAATGGGAATAGAGTTTAATTATCATTAAATTAACTTTTATAATATAATTTTATTAAACTATGTGTGGAATTGTTGGATATATAGGTCATCAAAGAGCTGCTGATATTATAATTCAAGGGCTTAAACGTTTGGAGTATAGGGGATATGACTCTGCAGGTTTAAGTACAATTGAAAATAAAATGTTTTACACATCTAAGTGTAAGGGAAAAATTTCAGATTTACAAAAATTACCTTCAATTGTAAAGCATAATAATAGTATAGGAATTGGTCATACGAGATGGGCTACACATGGAGAACCTAATACCAATAATGCACACCCACATCATGATTATGATAAAAAATTTAGTTTAATTCATAATGGTATTATAGAAAATCATTATTCAATAAAAGAATATTTGCTTGATAAAGGAGTAGAGTTTTCTAGTGATACTGATACGGAGGTTTTAGTTCAATTTATTAGTTATTTATATAAAAATAATAATCTTGATTTTTATCAAACAGTTAAACTTGCACTTCAAGAAGTTGTCGGAACATATGGAATTGTTATTATGTGTTCTGATGAACCTCAAAAAGTCATAGCTGCAAAAAAAGGTAGTCCCTTATTATTAGGAATTGGAAATGATGAAATATTTTTAGCCTCAGATGTTTCTGCAATTTTAGATCATACTCGAAATATTCTATATTTAGATGATGATGAAATAGTTCAAATTGAGAGTAATAATTATAAAATAAATCATATTACTCATGAACATGAAATTATTAAAGATATTAAGGAAATAGAATATACTCTTGACCAAATAGAAAAAGGCAATTATAAACATTTTATGCTAAAGGAAATTTTTGAGCAGCCTAAATCTATTATTGATTCTATACGTGGAAGAATTGATGCTAATAATAATGTTAAGCTTGGAGGGATAGACGATTATGTTAGTAGAATTCTTGATGCAGAACATATCTTCATAACTGCATGTGGAACATCATGGCATGCTGCTCAAATTGGTAGTTATTTATTAGAAGATATTTTAAAGAAACCTATTAAAGTTGAATATGCATCTGAATTTCGTTATCATAATAAATCTGTTAATGAGAAGTCACTTGTTATTGCTATTAGTCAATCTGGAGAGACTGCTGACACTCTTGCTGCAATTAATAAGGCTAAGAATAAAAATGCATTAACTCTTGGAATTGTTAATGTTGTTGGTAGCGCTATTGCAAGAGAAACAGATTGCGGTATTTATATGCATGCAGGTCCAGAAATAGGAGTTGCATCAACTAAAGCATTTACAATACAGGTTGTCATTTTGACTTTATTAGCTAATTTATTAGCACAGAAAAAGGGTTTTAAACAATCTAAAAAATATTTAGATAGTTTGAAAAAAATCCCAAATTTAGTAACTGAATTATTATCTATGTCTGATGATATATTTAATATTTCTAAATCTTTTATAAATGCTAAGAATTTCCTTTATTTAGGAAGAGGTTATCAATTCCCGGTAGCTCTTGAAGGAGCTTTAAAACTTAAAGAAATATCATATATACATGCTGAAGGTTATCCTGCTGCAGAAATGAAACATGGCCCTATTGCTTTAATCGATAATAAAATGCCTGTAGTAGTAATTGTAACTGAGCATGGTTTTGATAAAATTTTATCTAATATTCAAGAAGTAAAATCTAGAGGTGGAAAAATCATTACAATTTCTACTGTAGATTCTAGTATTTTGAAACAGCTTTCTGATTATTATATTACTTTAAATAACTGTTCAGATATACCTAATGCTCTTACTCCTTTATTAACATCAATACCTCTGCAATTGCTTGCTTATCATATCGCAGTATTAAAAGGGTGTAATGTTGATCAACCGCGTAACTTAGCTAAATCTGTTACGGTAGAGTAGTTATGTCTAACCCCAAATTAAGTATATAATTATGGGAATATTTGATATATTTAAAAAAAATAATAACAAAAAAAAGAAGATAGAAAGAGTATTTAATTTACCAAAGGATTATCAGGTGATTATAAATCCTTTTAGAAGAGAATTTCTCCATCCATTCCTAGACTATTCATATTATAACAGTAATTTTAATTTTAAACAGTCTGAAGATGATTTAGAAGATTCAGAAACAACCTATTTTTTTTACAAGAAAAATAAAATTGAGAGAAGGTATAAAATCTATAAAGAAGTATGGGGTGTAGAAAATGATACTATTAAATATTTTGTAGTTAGAGAATTATATTTTTATAAAGATAATAATTTATTAGAAAAAGTTGAGTATTGTGATTTTAAAAGTTCTAAACCCATCTCTTTACAGGATTTATTTGATAATAAAAGATATAAAACAGAGAATACTAAACTTCATTATTTTACTTATCATTCAGGAATATTAATTAAATCTGAAGTTAAGAATAAAAATCAGAAAGAGTTAACTCCATCAGATTTTAATGAAGATTATGAATATAGGATACATTTATTATCTCCACATGGAGTACAGAATACTTCTATTTATAATTATAAATATAATAAAGGTGTTTTATTTGAGATTGAAGGGATTGAAGGATGGGGTAAATGTAATTATACTTTCAAGTATGATAATGGTCATCTTATTGAAATAGATAAATTTACATCGGGTAATCCTTATGGAAATGAGAGGTATAATTTAAAATATTTTATTGAAGATGGAATAGTACAACAAGTGGTAGGTGATTCTGAATCAATTAAATATAAAAATTATGATTCATTAAATAGAGTTTTAAAAGAAGAAATGAAATATGAAAATGATTTTTGTAATACAGAGTATGTATATGAAAATGACATTTAAACTTTCTGTACAAAAACAATATCAAAATCTTTATATTCAGTTGAAACAATTGAACCTTTACAATAAATGATAACACAAATAAATTTTAAAAACGGAATGTACTTCCAACCTCTTGGGGTTGGACTTGACAAGTCCATTACGGTGGAATGATTTCGGATGGTGGGTTTCTAAAGAGAGTGGTAAGTCAAAAAAGCCACACTCCGAAACCAACCCATCACGGTAGAGTAATCTTTTTCAACTACAAGTAATACTTTCTTTCTCCTTTATAAAACCAACTTCATTTATTACATTATTGTATGATTACTAAA
>PBEF01000010.1 GCA_002717625.1 Fidelibacterota bacterium
AGATTACAAAGCGGTTCTATGAGCATGACAAATAAAATGATATTACTTAAATAGTATTATACATAAAATAGTCTGAAATAATATATAAAGCGGGGCTCTTTTTGAGCCCCGTTTTTTTTTATATGAATTAAAAATTTATTTTATAATAATTCTCTTCTAGCTAAATTTTAACACATGAAAATCAAAGATTTAAAAAATCATTTTTTAGTAGCAATGCCATCTATTACAGATCCAATCTTTAAAAAATCTTTAATTTTAATTTGTGATGATAATAAAGATGGAACAATGGGACTCATTGTTAATAAACCTATTGAGATTGATGATGTATTATTAATGCAAAATCAAAATCTTTTACAAATACAAGATTCAAAAATATATTTTGGTGGTCCTGTAAATTTACATGAGGGTTTTGTATTGCATGAACCTAACTATCATACAGAGCAAACAATTAATATATCAAATAGTTTATCATTAACATCAAATGATAAAGTGATTAATGATATTAATAAAAATAATGGTCCTGATAATTTTTTATTTACATTGGGTTATTCTGGATGGGATAAAAATCAGTTGAATAATGAAATTCAAAATGGAGATTGGCTAATTGTTCCTGCAGATGTTGATTCAATTTTTAAAAAGAATGATGAAGAAAAATGGAATAGTTATTCATCTCTTTTAGGTTTTGATTTTAATGATTTAAGCGGTCAATCTGGAACTGCTTAACTTATAAAGTAAGTGAAAAATTATTTAGAAGTATTCCTGGGCAATAATTCCCCCCAAAATTTCGACCATCATACGTACCTACATCTGGAATTAGTTGTTCAAAACTAGTTACAGAATTTAATTCATCACCAAAAATATTATATATAGTATCATCAAATCTCATATTTTCTATAGGAGCTACAATATCACCATTCTCAACATAAAAACAGGCATATCTTGTCATTCCCGTAATTCTTCCTCCTAGTCTATCGCTCCAATTTAGATAATGTAGATTAGATAAATATACTCCATTATTAATTGTTTTTAATATTTGATCTTCTTGTAGATTTCCTAATCCTACTCTTGGAGAACGCAAACTTTCTCCTTCTGATGCATAATTAGTTTTTATTCCATATTCTTTTTCAGTTCGCGTACTTACTAACGTATTTTTTAAAGTTCCTTTCATAATTAAAGGAAGGTTTTCAGGAGCTATTTCACCCTGACTATTAAATCTAGGGACCATCCCGCTTGAAAAATCCTCTTCTAAAGTAAAACAAGGCGATAGTTTAACATTTTCATTTCTCATTTTTAATAAAGCACTATCTTTTTGTTGCAAAGAAGCTTCACTCATCCCACCCCAAGAGAACATATCTATAATATCAGAGACTCCGGCTGGAGCAATATACGTTTTATATTTTCCTGGATCTATTTTTATAGCATCTTTTTCCATTAAATTTAGTTTCTTTTTAGAAGATGTAATATAATTTTCATATTCTTTTTGATTCCAATGAGTTCCAGCAAAACAATCTTTAACCATTTTTTGATTTTTTGTTATTAATGAATAATCAAGAGAAAAAGTTTCTGTTTCAAACCAATGTGTTTGTCCTAATGAATTAGCAACTCCAGTATAAATTAATCCTGATGCCCATAGACCTGTTAAGTCTGTACCCTGCATAACTGGCATTAACATCTTTATTGAGTCTTCAAAGGGGATTAATTCTCCTTTATGTTTTTCTTCTGAACAATTAGTTGTTTGAGGATAAACAATAAAGGGATCTTCAGGTACTTGGGTAATATCTAATCTAAGCTTGTTTAAAATAGATTTTAATGTAGATTGATCCGTATCTAGTATTCCTGTAATTGTAGAACTATATGATACTTGTTTTTTGTTTGCAATTAATTGCATACTATAGGATAAATCTTTTACAATACCTGTTTGTCTGATTTTTGAATTGTTTATTCTAATAAATTGACTGTTTTCTCCCCACATACTATTATTCAGTATTTCATCTTTAGTTAATAAAGAAAAAAGAAACTTATTAAGTTGATTAAAGTATTGATCCATTATTAGGCTCCTCCAAATATTTCTATATTATTGAATAAACATGTAGGGGATGCATGTCCTACCCTTACTCCTTGATTAGGCTCTCCTTTGCCACAATATGGTGTTCCATATACATCAAAAGTATCCTGATTCCCAACCATTTTTAAGCTATTCCAAAAAGGTGTTGAAACAGCGCGGTAATTAGGATTTTTAACAGTTTTTGTAATTTGACCATTCTCAATTAATTGTGCATATTCACAGCCAAATTGAAATTTATTTCTAAAATCATCTATTGACCATGATCTATTAGTTTGCATATATATTCCTTTTTCAACAGAGCTAATAATTTCATCAAAAGATGAATCTCCTGGTTCTAAATTAAGATTTGCCATTCTATCAATTGGAGCTCGATTCCATGAACAAGCTCTAAAATTTGCTACTCCATCTATATTAGATCTTTCTTGACTTTCAAGACCTCCTAATCCTCGTAATAGAACCCCATCTTTAATAATAAATTCTTTAGTTGCCTTTAATCCGCTATCATCGAATCCATATGAAGCAAACTCTTCTGGTATAGTTGGATCAAATGTAATATTCATTATATCAGAACCATATTTTAGTTTTCCAAAATCTTCTAAATTAACAAAGCTCCATCCTGCATAATTTCTTTCATCTCCTAATATTCTATCTACCTCCAGAGCATGTCCAATGCTTTCATGGATTTGTAATAACATTTGATCAGAATGTAAAACTAAATCCATTTTTTCAGTAGGGCATTCATCAGCAGAAAGCAATTCTACAGCATCTTTGCAAATAGTTTCACATTTCGATAAAACTCTTTCTTGTTCAAAAACCTCCATTCCTGCTTGCATGCATTGGTCAGTATATGATCGACTTTGAACAATGTTTCCATCTTGTGCAATTGCCCTAAATCCTGGACCTACATACATAAAATTTTGTGAAAATTCACTTCCATTAGTTGATATGAAATTCATTTCCATATCAACTATACGAGCCATTGATATTGCAGAAACAATTTTTTTAGATCCTCTTAGAACTTTATTAGAGTTTATTAATGTCTCCATTAATTCATCTAATGGAATATTCTTTTTTTGGTAAGGAGATTGATATTTTCCTACTGATTTTGGACGTACACTTTTTGTAAATGGATATAGAGAATATTTTGAAGCATTTAGTGCTTGTGTATAAGCATTTTTTGCTGCTTGATTTATAGCATCATAGCTCATATTATTAGTTGCAAAATATCCAAATTGACCATTTACTAATACTTCTACCATAATTCCATGATCAAGAACTGTATTGTTAGATTCAGGATTTAAATCTCTTATTATTCTATATGTTGTAGATTCTTTAACTTCTCTTAATCCTATCCAATCTGCTTGAATATTAATATTTTCTAATGCTTTCTTTAAATTCATAATTTTACCATATATTTTTTTTATAGAGGCTGAAGTCAAAATTAGCAAATATTACTCAGAAAAATAAATTATAAATCATAAATTTTGAAATAATTTTAAAGCAGAGGAATTTATGGTATATTTATATATTGCAATGATTTTTATATTTTTTGGATGTGATTCAATAGGAAATAAAAAAATCTATAAGTCTTTTGATATTATTGATGGTGAGCTTTCAGCTCAGAATCAATTAGATGATTCAAGATGGGTCGGTGGTCCTGGTTTTGAAGAAATAGCAGAGCTTATTAGCTGGAATACTAATAATAATATTAATATTATTGGTTCAGCTAATGCAATAAAGGGTGATACGTTAACATTTTTAGCGGGAGATGTTTTCCCTAATACTTTAAGAGCATTTGGTAAAGAAACACGTTCTCAATTAAATGGTGTGATTGAGGATATGGTTTATGAAAATTTATTAAATTTTGATTCAGAGACATTTAAGCTTGAACCAGAATTGGCTACACATTGGAGAGTTCTTGATGATTCTATGACTTTTTTATTTAGGATTAATCCAAATGCAAAATTTTCAGATGGAAAAGAGGTTACAGCAAAAGATGTTGTTGCTACGTATGATATTTTAATTGATGAGGGACATGGCGACCCTAATGTTTATACATATTGGAGAGATAAGTTTGAAAGACCTGTTGCAGAAAGTAAGTATATTGTTAGCGTTAAATCTAAGAAAAAGGAATGGCGTAATTTATATAGTTTCGCAAGTTTATATGTTTATCCATCATATTATTTAGAAAAAATAGATGGTGCTACATATATAGAAAAATATCAATTTGAATTAATGCCTGGTTCAGGTCCTTATATGTTAAACACTGATCGTACAACACAGGAAAATAATGGTTTGGTAGTATTAGATAGAAGAAGTGACTATTGGGCAGAAAATGCACCAAGAAATACAGGATTATGGAATTTTGATACTGTAGAATTTATTTTTATTAATGATGAGACACAAGAGGTCGAGCGTTTTTTTGCAGGAGATTATGATACATATAGTGTAGGCCGTGCACAATGGTGGAGTGAGCGCTTTACAGCATCTGAATATCCTCAAATTCAAAGAGGTCTTATTCAGAGAAAAAAATATATTAATTTTGCCCCTGCAGGAGTTGGTGGTATAGCTTTTAATACTCTAGAAGAACCTTTTTCTGATATTAGAGTAAGAGAAGCCTTTTGTCATCTATGGGATGTTGATAAATTAATGGATAAGTTATTTTTCAATGAATATGTTAGAAAAAATTCTTATTATCCAAGAAGTAAGTATGAACATCCTGATAATCCTATACAAGATTATAATCCTGATTATGCTTTAGAATTACTTAATCAAGCAGGTTGGACAAAAAAACAAGGAGATACATGGCTTACTAATCAAGATGGGAAGATATTTGAAATTGAGGAATTCCATATTTACAAAGGATGGGATAGAATTTTAAATTATTTTGTTCAAGACTTGGAGGCTATAGGTATAAAATTAAATCTTGTTGTAATTCAAAACCCATTTGAAATGGCTATGAATCGTAAATTTAAAATTTATAATGGTGGCTGGGTAGGTTCTTTATTACCTAGCCCTGAAGGGATGCTACACTCTAAATATTCAGAAAAATTAGATGTGACTAATATAACTGGTATGGCAAATCCTGAGATAGATAAGTTAATAGAAGACTATAATATGAATTGGAATATGGATGAAAGAATTAAAATTCTTCAAACAATTGATAGTCTTGCAACGCGTGAATTCCATTGGATTTTTAGCTGGGCAGCTCCCTATGGATATAGATGCCTTAATTGGGATAAATTTGGTATTCCTGAAAATGGAGTTGGCTATTCAGGAGGATGGCTTGCTCCGATTAGTATGTGGTGGATAGATCCTGATAAAAAGAATAAATTAAATCAAGTAATCAATGATGAAAACCTTAATCTTCCTATTACAGAGGAAGTTATTGATTATTGGAATAATCTTACAAAATAATAAGTAATGTTTGAATATACAATACGTAGAATACTTTTAATGATTCCAACTGGTCTTGGAATTACTTTTATGGTGTTTTTTATCTTACAAGTTGCTCCTGATGGTCCGTTTGAACGTGCGGTTAAGCAAATTAAACAGGCTAATATGGGTGTTGGAGAAAGTGGTATGAGCTTATCAAGCGATGTAACAGGAGACAGTTCTGAATTAACTCCAGAATTACTTGAAAAATTACGTATGCAATATGGTTTAGATAAGCCGATTTTTGTTCGATATTTAATTTGGCTTGGAATTTATCCAAAAGAGTCACAGAGTAAAATTATTCCAATAAATACATCTTTTAGAGAATCAGTTGATGCTATAAAATTTAATACTTACAAAGAATATCTTCTTCAAAAGCATGTTAAAGTAGTAAAAGATGATAGTAATCAATTATTGGTTATTGAAACGGGAGTAGGGTTAGAATTTGAATTACCTGATATCTTAAATTCTTCTTTAAAAGAAGATTTTGATAATCAAAAATATTTTTTATTTAAACAGAATTATAAGGAATTACCATCTCAAAATTTAATTAAAACATGGTATCATTCAGATTGGGATATTAAAAGTTTTGATCAAGAAAGTGGATTAATTACCTTAGTTAAAACACAATTTAAAGGTATTATGCAGGGGTATCTTGGATATTCAGAAAAAAAAGGTAAAGATGTTAGTACTCTTATTTCAGAAAGACTGCATATTTCAGCATTTTTTGGATTAACAAGTTTAATTTTGGGCTATTTAATTTGTATTCCACTTGGAATATGGAAAGCGATTAAAAACGGAAGTCGTTTTGATGTTGTTTCTAGTATTGTAGTTTTTATTGGATATTCTATTCCGGGCTATATACTTGGTATAGTTTTACTTGTTTATTTTGGAGGAGACTATTTTCCTTTGCATGGTTGGAGATCCCCCAATTTTGAAGAATTAACTTTAATAGGAAAAATTAAAGATCAACTCCATCATGCTTTTTTACCTATTATTTGTTGGATGATAGGTTCATTTGCAACATTAACTGTATTAATGAAAAATTCTCTTTTAGAAAATTTAAGTCAAGATTATGTAAGAACAGCTTTTGCAAAGGGACTTTCTGAAAGACGAGTTATATTTTACCATGCAGTTAGAAATTCTCTTATTCCTTTAGCTACAGGTATTGGTAGTATTATTGGAGTTCTGCTTGCAGGTTCTTATTTGTTAGAAAAAACTTTTGGAATTGATGGAATAGGTCTTCTCTCATTTTACGCATTAATTGATCGAGATTATGATATTATGATGGGTTTTTTAGCTATTTCAGTTACTATTAGATTAGTTGGTAATTTAATATCTGATTTAACATACGCTCTAGTAGACCCAAGGATAAGGTTTAAATAATGAATAGTACAGTTAAAAAATCAGATTCAATTTTTAGAAAAAGAATCAAAAAATTTAAGAGTATAAAACGAGCTTATTACTCTATATTGATTTTATTAGCATGTTATATATTCTCTTTAGCAGCTAATTTTTTTGTAAATAGTACAGCTTTGTGTATTGGATATACAAATAATATTTATGATTTTGGAGAAGAGTATGTTGATTTAAATAATAATAAACAATGGGATGAAGGAGAGTCTCATAAGGATAAGCGTCGTTATTATTATCCTTTATTTAAAAAAATATTTCAAAATTCAGAATATGAAGCTAAATTTTTTGGCCAAGAATACATTAAAGGTAAAAAAAAATATGGAAAGCCTCATTATAGATTATTAAAGCAACAATTTGATAATAATAATAATGGTGATTTTGTAATTATGCCCTTATATCCGTATGATCCTTATGAAGAGGTTTTATCTGAATTAGATGAAGAATTTACAGATAAAAATAGTAATGGTTTATGGGATGAAGGAGAGCCTTTTATAGATAATAATAATAATGGTATTCAAGATGAATATCGTCCCCCTACTAGTCCAGATCAATACCATATAATGGGTACGGATAATCAAGGTAGAGATGTCTTATCTCGAATTATATATGGATTTAAAATATCAATTACATTTTCATTAACTGTTGTCTTTTTATCTTATTTTATAGGAGTTATTATAGGAGCTTCTCTTGGATATTTTGGTGGAAAATTAGATTTATATGGATTAAGATTTATAGAAATTTATGCCTCAATTCCTTTTTTATTTATTGTAATGATGCTAGCTAGCTTTATGAGACCTTCTATATTTATTTTAGCAGCATTATTAACTATTTTTAGCTGGGTTGGAATTTGCTATTATGTAAGAGGAGAATTTTATAGAGAAAAATCTAAGGATTATGTGTCTGCGGCAATTGCAATGGGACAAAGTCATTGGAATGTTATGTTTAAGCATATTTTACCTAATTCTTTAACTCCTATTATTACATATGCTCCATTTGCTATTATGGGGAATATTACATATTTAGTAGCATTAGATTATCTAGGTTTTGGGTTACAGCCTCCTACTCCTAGTTGGGGAGAATTAATTAATCAAGCTGCAGGTAATTTACAAAATTGGCATCTTGTTGTATTCCCCTTAATAATTTTAGCAATAACATTATTTTTAATCACTTTAATTAGCGAAGGATTTAGAGCTGCTTTTGATCCAAAAGTACACTCGAGATTACGATAAATGAAAAAAGAAAAATTAATAGAAATTAAAAATTTAAAAACATATTTTTATACTGAGGAGGGAGTAGCTAAAGCTGTAGATGGTGTATCTTTTGATATTTATAAAGGAGAAGTGCTTGGAATAGTTGGAGAATCTGGATCTGGAAAATCTGTAACTTCGTTATCTATAAATAGATTAATTCCTAATCCACCTGGAGAAATAGTAAATGGAGAAATTATTTATAAAGGAGTTGATTTATTAAATTTATCTTATGAAGAAATGAGAAATTATAGAGGGCAAGATATTGCTATGATTTTTCAAGAACCTATGACTTCATTAAATCCAGTTCTAACTATTAAAGTACAAATGAATGAAATACTTAAGAGACATTATAATATGTCAGATGAACAAGCAACATCTAAAAGTATTGAACTTTTAGAAGCTGTTGGTATTCCTGAACCAGAAAAACGTATTTATGAATATCCTCATCAGTTTTCAGGAGGGATGAGGCAGAGAGTTATGATTGCAATGGCATTACAGTGCAATCCATCTTTATTAATTGCAGATGAGCCTACAACAGCATTGGATGTTACAATACAAGCCCAAATTTTAGATTTAATGATGGATTTGAAAGATAAAAGAGATGATGCTGCAATACTGCTTATTACACATGACCTTGCAGTAGTTGCAGAGACATGTGATAGAGTGATTGTTATGTATGGAGGAAAGATTCAAGAAATTGCACCAATTGATGAATTATTTGATAACCCTTTACATCCTTATACTAAGGCTTTAATGAATTCAATTCCTAAAATGGATCAAAAGGAAAAAAGATTAAAAGCTCTTAAAGGAATGGTTCCTTCATTATTAAATATGGGTGATGGTTGTAAACTATGTTCTAGATTTGATCCTCAAGATTGTGCATGTGGAGGTACGAAAGAAGAACCTGAATTATATGAAATTTCAAAAGATCACTTTGTTAGATGTAATCCAATTATTTTTAAATAAATATTATGGCTAAGGATACTAATATATTAAAAATTAAAAATTTAAACGTTGAATTCCCTTTATTTGGAGGAATTTTTCAGAAAGAAATTTCAGCTGTTCATGCTGTTAAGAATTTTGATTTATCTGTGAAAGAAGGTAAAACAATTGGTATTGTAGGTGAATCAGGGTCAGGTAAATCAACTCTTGGTAAGGCAATATTGAATGTGCTTAAATTAACAGCTCCAGATGTTAGGGTAAATGGAGAAATTTTATTTAATCATAATGGTGATTTTTTAGATATTCTATCTCAAGATAAAAATAAAACTTTAGAATTAAGACCTTATATTCAAATGATATTTCAAGATCCTTATTCTTCACTTAATCCAAGAATGCTTGTTAAAGATATTATAAAAGAACCATTAGATATTCATACAACTATGTCAAGAAAAGAAAAAGAAGAGAAAGTTTTATGGTTACTTAATAAAGTTGGTTTATCTAGCGACCAATCTACACGGTATCCTCATGAATTTTCAGGTGGTCAAAGGCAACGTATTGGTATAGCAAGATCATTGGCAACAGAGCCTAAAATTATTATTGCAGATGAACCCGTTTCAGCATTAGATGTTTCTATTCAAGCTCAAGTTATTAATTTAATGATGGATTTACAGGAAGAATTTAATTTAACCATACTTTTTATTGCTCATGATTTATCTGTTGTTAAGCATATATCAGAAGAAGTAGCCGTTATGTATCTAGGAGAGCTTGTAGAATTTAATTCAATAGATTCTATATTCAATACTCCTGAACATTCTTATACTAAAAGTTTATTAAATGCAATTCCTATTCCAAATCCTAATGGTAGAGAGGATAGAAAACAAAAACGTAAGAAGAGTCTTTAACCTATTAATCTTGAAGTTTCCTATTAAATACTTAATAATTTATATTATTATTTTATTTTCATCTTGTGCATCTATTAAAGCTCCAGCTGGTGGTCCAATAGATAGCACCCCTCCGGTTTTATTATTTAATGAAATTATTCCTAAAAAGAATTTTAATTTAAAAGAAAAACAATCTATTAAATTATTTTTTAATGAAAGAATTAATCCAAATACAACGTTAGGAGCAATATATATTGAACCTGAAATTGACATATCAATAAATGTTAGTAATAATTTTATAACTATAAAGCCTAAAGAAAAATGGCCAAATCAATTTAGAGTTTTTATATCACGTACAATTACAGATTATTTTAATAATCAATTACAAGCACCTATAGATTTATTATTTAGTAGATTGGATACTATCTATAATAATAAAATTAGTGGTCAACTATTTAATATAGATACTACGAAAATTTATGAAGTTGCATTGTTAGATGATAATTTATCTGTTATTTCAAAAACACAGTCAAATAGTTATGGGAAATATACTTTCTCAGGTTTACAAAATTATGATTTTAGTGCTATTCTAGCTATAGAAAATCAAATTTCAGATAATATATTTACTGATATTCGAAATAAGAAATATGGAATATCAATGAAAAATATTGCTTTAGATGATAATTTTATTTTTATTTCTGATCCCATTTACAGACCTGAAATTAATAGTGTTAATCTAATTAATTCTAAATATGGTCAAGTAGGTTTAACTAATAACACTTATTTTGAGATCATTTTTAATAATCCATATTTAATGGAGTTAGCAAAAAAAAGTAATAATTATTTATATTTTAATCATGATTTTAATGATTCTTTATTTATAGATATGATGTTTAAGAATCATTTAGAGACTTATTCTATTAATAAACATATTTTATTATCTGATACTGTTATAGATACATTATCTCCTAGTATTAGCTCAAAATATTTATCAGAAGATAGCTTATTTATAGAATTTAGTGAACCTGTATTAATCACACCTAGTGCAGCTAATTTTTATTATTTAAAATCTGATACAGTAAAAAGCAATATATTCTATCAATACATAAACCCTAAACTGATTTATTTAGATAATAGTTATAATTCTGATATAATTTATGTTGATTGTACTTCTATTTCTGATTTAGAAAATAATTTTTTATGTGATTCATTATTATCAATTAATAATATTTTTGAAGAAGATACAGATGATATTATTCATGGCCAAATAAATGGAAGCATATTGTATAGTGGAGATAAATCTCTTATAGTCCAAGCTAAGAATCTTGAGACTGAAAAAAATATTTATCAGAGAGTTAATAATAATATTTTTAATTTTAAGCGTTTAATACAGGGCTATTATCAGATTACAGTTTATGAAGATATAAATCCTATAAGTGAAGTATATTTTTCAGGTACATTGGAACCCTTAAAGTTGGCTGCTAATTTTTTAGTGTATCATAAGGATGTATATGTTCGTGAAAATTGGTCGAATAGTATAACACTAGAATTTAAATAAGGTTATTTAATGAAAGAAAAAAATATTATTATTCTATCCGGAGGCTTCGATCCTGTGCATAAGGGCCATATTAGAATGTTTAAAGCTGCTAGTAAGCTTGGAAGTGTTTTAGTAGGACTTAATTCTGATGAATGGTTAATAAGAAAAAAGAATAAATTGTTCATGCCTTTTGAAGAGAGAGAAGAAATATTAAAATCGATCAAGTATATAGATTCAGTTTTTGCTTTCAATGATAATGATGGAACAGCTTGTAGTTTGATTATTGATATAAGTAAAAAATATTCTACTGATTATAATATTTATTTTGGTAATGGTGGAGATAGAACTAATGATACAACTCCTGAAGTAGAATACTGCATGAAAAATAATGTTCAATTAATTTGGGGACTTGGAGGAAATAAAATTCAATCTTCATCAGGCTTATTAAAGAGATGGGAGGAATAAATATCTTAAATTAGCTTGTGATTATACACAAAATTGGTATAATATATCACTCTGTTTTTACAGTCAAATATTTATTCCGGCATAGCTCAGTTGGTTAGAGCAATGGACTGTTAATCCATGTGTCCCTGGTTCGAGTCCAGGTGCCGGAGCAATAAGAAAACCCTCAATTATGAGGGTTTTTTATATTAATTAAATCACTTAAAGTAATACATTAAAATTCTACTTAAATCACTTAAAGTAATACTTTAAATAAAATATTGACATAGTTACTATTTAATTAATAAGTTAAGGTGTGAAAAAAAAGGGAGTAAAAATGAAAAAAATGTTACTTTTAATTGTTGTTTTTAGCTTTGGTTTCTCGGGAACCTTTTATGTTGAGCTCGGACAATCTCCTCAATATACAGTTAATGATGTAACAACTGATTTAGATCTAGGTGGATTAACTATAGGATATAATCATGGTTTTTTTCAAAAAGGCAATTGGAGTGTTTCTATTGGAGGTTCTTATACTCTAAATCCAATTACAGGAGTTAGGAGTAATACTTTATTACGTTTTGTTGCTCCCAATTCTGAAGCTGGATTTATGTCAGTGTATCTTCTTCCTGTTTATCAAATAGGAGAAAAGTTTTTTGCTTGGGCCTCTTTTGGTATTAACAAAGGACTGTATGACCTAAAAGATCATGACAATGGCAATACTTTAGGATACGGTATCCATATTAAGTGCAATGACACTTATGGTGTTGGATTTGGTTTTAGCAATAATACTGTAGAATTTAATAATGCAGATTTTGATTTTAATCGTACATCTATATTTTTAACTGCTAAAATTAATTAATTCTTATTAATAAGATAGATTGCTAAAAGACTTAGTATTCCTCCTATAATTATGTTATAGGATAAAGGTTCGTTTAAAAAAAGATTTGCTGTCCCTAATGCTATAAAGGGGACTGAAAAAATAAATGCGCTAGCTTTTATTGGCCCTATTTTTGGTGTTGCATATATATAAATTGATGTTCCAAATGACATTGCTCCAAGAGATACCAATAAAAAGTTAGCGTAGAACCTGAAATCTAAATTCATATAATTAATTTCTATTATATTTATAAAAGGTAGAGATATAATAGTTGTTACTATATAACAATAAAATATAAATTGATATGTATTGATATTTTGTTGTGCGTAATTAGTTATTACTGTATTTATACCCCAAGTGATAGCACAAATAAGAAAAAATATATTATTAATATTAAAAATATATAAGAACCCTTCATTAAATATATTCATTATAAATAATCCGCCTATAAATCCTAGAATAATGCCAAAAATTTGTTTCATATTAATTTGTTTATTAATGCATATCATAATGATAAATGTTATAATTGGATTTAATGTAGTAACAAGAACAGCTCCCTTACCAGCATGCCCATAGTGTGTTCCCATAAAAAAAAATAGGTTATAAATATAAAATATAATACTACAGGGAATAATAAATATTAAATTATTAAAAGTTATAATTTCCAGATTATTTTTTTTATATACAAAAGGGTAGATTGATATAGTCCCAATTAAAAAACGTAAAAAAATTAAATTATAAAAAGATAAATATTCATTAACAATTTTTGCATTAGTCCATGCAATAGCCCAGCTAAACATTGCAAGTGCCATTAGAATATGTAAATTTTTATTATTTGTCATTATTTTTATGTAAACCTAAAATTTTTGCCGTTATTCTATCAACCCAGCGATCAGGAAGAAACCCTGGAATTAAATAATTGATTAATTTATTTGGAGTAATAACATATCGGGTTTTAGGTTTATTAGTTTGTAGTATTTTAACTATTCTGTTTCCAATAATATCTGGTCTAAATCCTTTATTCCCCATTTTGATATAATTGCTTGCAAATTTTCTAATAGATGCACCATATTCTGTATTAAGAAAAGGATTTTGCTCAATATCTGGAACTTTATTCCAGATTTCTGTTTTGATTGGTCCAGGTTGAACAAGAACTACATCTATATCATGTATCATTAATTCTCTTCTAAGTGAATCAGTAAATCCTTCTAGGGCAAATTTTGAAGATGTATAAGGAGCTACAAATGGGTAGGAACGTTTTCCGCTAATAGAACCAATATTAATAATTTTGTTTTTTAAAGGGTATTCATTTGATTTAATTAATAAATCTAAAAATATTTTTGTAACAGAAATTAATCCAAAGAAATTAACATCAAATTGTTTCTTAAAAATTTCTAAATCAAGATATTGTACAGGCCCACCTAAAGCAATACCTGAATTATTAATAATTGAACATAAATATGAATTATTCTTTTCTAGGATTGAATTAATTTTATCTTTTGCATTTTTAATTGCTTTTTCATCTCTAACATCAAAAATTACAGTATCAAATTGTTTGCTATATTTTTTCTTTAAATATATAGCATCCTCTTCTTTTCTTACGCTTCCTATAACATGAAATTTATTTTGAATTAAAGATTCAGTAATAGATTTACCTATACCCGTACTTACTCCTGTAACTAAAACAGTTCTCATTAAACACCTCTTTTTTATTAATTTATCATTAATAAAATTGGAACTTATTTTTGGTTTTTGCATTAAAAAAATAATTAATAATTAAAAGGACTTTTCATATGAATATCTTTATTGCTTTGTTTTTATCAATTTCAATTTCATTTTCAAATTATAATCAGTTTAATCAAGCTTTTATAGATGTATCCAAAGAGCAAAGTTCATCTATAGTATCTATTGTATCAGAAAAAACTGAACAAATTCAGGATATGTTTTTCTTTAATCCTTTTTTTGATGATTTTGGTTTTGATAAAAATCCTAATCAAAAAGAAAGAAAATCAAGAGGATTAGGGTCTGGTGTTATTATTGATAAAGATAATGGATATATTATTACTAATGCTCATGTTATTGATGATGCAGAAGAAGTAAAAGTGATTTTATTTGATAAGAGAGAAATTAATGCAAATATTATTGCTGTTGATGTATTATCTGATATTGCTGTTATTCAAATTGATAGTGATAATTTACAAGAAGCTAAACCAGGGGACTCAGAAAATTTACAAATAGGAGAATGGATTATTGCTATTGGTAGTCCTTTTGGTTTACATCTTAATCATACTGTTACAGCAGGAATTGTTAGTGCAGTTGGAAGAACAGATGTTGTTTCAAGGCGTAATTTTGAAAACTTTATTCAACATGATGCTGCTATAAATCCAGGTAATTCAGGTGGAGGTTTATTTAATCTAAATGGTGAATTAGTAGGAATTAATACAGCAATTGCAACAGATGGTTTTTCTAAATCTAATGCAGGTGTTGGATTCGCAGTTCCTATTAATCAAGTTATGAGAGTAATTGATGATTTAATTAATGAAGGTAAAGTATTAAGAGGATATTTAGGAGTACAAATTGGCCCCATAGATAATGATATGATGAAAGCTCTTGGATTAGATTCAAAAGAAGGAGCATTAATTGCTGAGGTTGTTAAAGATAGTCCTGCAGATATAGCTGGTCTTAATGCAAAAGATGTTATTATTGGAATGAATAGTATTCCAATATCAGATTATAATGAATTAAGAAATAAAGTTTCAAGTGCTAAACCTGGAGATGTAATTGTTTTTAATATTTTAAGAAATAAAATTTCAAAAAATATTGTTGTAACTCTTGGGTTAAGACCAAGTGAAGATCAATTATATGCTGAATCTAATAGCTTAAATTATGATTTACTTGGATTTAAAGTTGAAAATAATAAAGATGGCAAAGGAATTCTGATTATCGATATAGATTCAAGTTCAAATGCCTATGATAAAAATATTCGTATTGGAGATATTATTACAGAATTAGGTAATGAGATAATTAATAATATAGATGAGTATAAAAATATTTTAGAATCATATAGTGTAGGTGATGCTATTATGATTAGAGTTGTTAGTAATGGTAGTCCCAGATATGAGGCCTTTGAAATTAATTAGCTAATAATTGTTCAAAAGTTTTATCATATTTTTTTGAAATAATATTCCAATTATATTTTTTATATATATAATTACTTAATATATTTATATCATTATCTAAATTATTGATATTTTTACTAGTTTTATATAGAATACTTATTAATTCTTTATCTTCTTGATAAAATAAATTTCGATTATTATTATAATCAAATAATTCAGGATAAGTTAATCTTTTTGGTAGTATAGGATAGCTCCCATAAGAAACAGCTTCTACTATGCTGATACCAAAAAAATCTTGATTTGATGTTACTGGTAATATATTTGCTTTTTTAAGCCATTTAATATATTCTTTGTGTGATTGGCAGTATCCAAAATGTATTATTTCATTATCAAGTTTTTTTTGAGCAATATTAAATATACTTGGATATTCATTATATTGTTCACCAAGAACGATTAGTTTGAAATTTATTTTTTTATTTTTTAATGTGAATAAGGTCTCAAAAAATAATTCTGGATTTTTATCATACTCCCATCTATGATTCCACAATATAATAGGTTCTTTTTGATTTGTTATATTTTTTGGAGCTTCTATATCACATCCAATAGGTATAGATGACGACTTGTTTTTTATATCTTTTATTGTATAGTCATTCCTTAAATCAGGCATTTTTTTTAAATATTTTGTTAATCCAAAAATATAACTTTTTAAATGATAGTTTGAGTTAAAATAATTATAATCACTAATTAAAGATGATGTATAATTAATATAATGATAGTGAAGATCTCTTTTAAGGATTAGATCTTTATCTAAAGGAGACCATGGATATGAAAGTTGATTCTCATGAAAATACATAACTATTTTAGTCGATTTTATATTATTACATAATGATTTAAAAACAGGTAGATTTAGCATATCTGAGCAAATAATTAAATCAAAATTTTTATTTAATTCATTATACATTTTTGCTAATGTAATAGCACCTCCATGCATTCGCCATTTCCATTTTTTTCCAGGTAAGCTTAATATTTGAATATTATGTTGAGAATATTTTTTATATGCATCTATCCATTTTTTATGAGAACCTGTATAAAAAGGTTCAATATAGATTATTTCTAATTTAGATGTTTGCATATTAATCTATGAAAGTAATGAACTCCCATTTCATATTCAGGAGAATATTTACCTCTATTATATAGTTTTGACTTTATCCCTTTTTGAACATTAATAACAATATTCTGATCTTCTTTTTCTACTTTATCTAGGCTAGATTCTGTATTTGTTGGTTGCTTGTAATCTTGAATTGGATATGATAAAAATTTAATTCTTGTTTTATTTTTATTAATAGGCTCTATTATATTAATTGATAGGCCCCATTTGTAAAAGTTTAACATTATATTTGGGAATATCCAGTAGTAGTAAGCATAAATATTCTTTTTATAATCAGTAAATCCTTTTTTGATATTTAATTTATCTTTTTTACTTTTGGACTCTGTGTACTGAAGAACACCATTTTTTAGTAATATAGTTTTATATGTATTAAGATTAATATCTTTATTTAATCCTTTATGAACAAAAGGGACATGAAATCCTTCAAGATAATTCTCACAATATAAACTCCAATGTGCATCTAGAGTATATTCACACGAATCTAATGAATTATATCTTAAATTTTTAAAAGGGAACCAACCTAATCTTGATTCAATATCATCTAGTATGTTCGTAATATCTATTTTTGGTTGTAGTGATATGAAAATGAAATTTTTCCAATTTTGAGTTTTTAGTTTTACTAAGTCATCTGATTTAGTAGGGAAGTATTTTGTTTTTTTAAATCCTGGATAAGATAGTATATTTCCTTTTAAATTAAATGTTCTACCATGGTATTTGCATACTATACTATTTTTATTATTTTTTTTTGTACAGAGTATATTCCCTCTATGTGTGCAAACATTACTTAAGCATCTTATTTTTTTATTTGTATTTGTTAATATTAAAGGTTCATTAATAGAATCTTTTAAAAATATAAATGGATAAATAGTATTATCAATTTGTTTTAAGTTGCTTATTATTTGCCAGCTTGGTTTGAAAATTTTATTTATAGATAAATCAAAGTATTTTTCATCTTGATAATAATATGAAGGAAGAGTCTTAGCTGTTTCAATATCTTTATTAATAGATATTTTTTTTATAGACATTTAATTATTAATCTGTTTTTTTGATATGTACAGTTCTTTGAGGAAAAGGTATTTCTATATTTTCAGCATTGAAAGCATTATAAATTTCAGTAGAGAGTTCATCAACAACTCTTCCCCTTAACTCAGGCTTTTCAATCCATGCTAATAATTGAAATTTTAACCCTGATGCTCCAAATTCTCTAAACCTTACACGTGGAGCAGGTTCTTTACAAACATTACTTGAAGATTTAGCAATGGTATTCATTATATTTTTCACATCATTTACAACAGTGCCATATGCAACATCTACACTAATTCTAATTCTTTCTTTTTCATGTGTTCCACCACTTTCATTAACAATTTTTGAGTTTGCAATTACAGAATTGGGAATAGTAATTTCAATATCATCTCGTGTTTGAATTCTTGTGCTACGGATACCAATATCTCTTACATATCCTCTTTCACCTGTATCTAAATTAATATAATCTCCTTCTTTATATGGACTATCTGCCATAATAAAAATTCCTGCAAATAAATTTCCCAGTGTATCTTTGGCCGCAAAACCAATAACAACACTCAATATTCCTGCAGATGCAATCCATGCCGTAACATTAATTCCCCAGCTTAGCATAATAAAATAAATTGAAAATAAAAATATTACTATTTTTCCTACATTATCAAAAAGAGGAAGAGTCTTTTTCTTTATTAGAGCATTTTTATTATCTTTATTAGATATCCAATTTATAATAATTATAAATGATTTAAATAAACCTAAAGACCAATAAATAACTAAAAATGATTTAATCATTCCATTAAATAAAAATTGAATTTTTGCAGGTAATGTTAGAGAATTTATTGCAATATAGAATCCTATATATAGAATTGTATTATATAGTGCTGGGTGTAGAGTATCAATTAATTTATCATCTAAATTTGTTTTACTTTTACTTACAAATTTTTTTAGAGTTATAATAAATATTTGATCTATAATAGCTGCAATAATAAAAGATAAGAGCAAATAAATTAAAAATAAGAGTACTTCATATTTAGCAATAAATTCTAAGATTAATTCTATTGTTTCCATATTTTTTATTTTATAATATGTTTTTTAATATCAGCTGATGATACAGATGCAATATCTTTAATAGACTGTTCATTAAAGCCTACATGATATAAAACATTAATTAAAAAACTTTTTGCTCCAGGAATTTTTTTATTATCTTTCATTTTATTATCTCCTTAAAATTATATTCATTATTTCAACAATATCTAATATATCAATGTATTCATCTTCGTTTAAGTCTGCAAATTCTTGTTGATTATTATTCAATAAATTTGTTTCAAGTATATGGTTAATAACCATAATCACATCAATAACATTCCATACTCCATCTTGATTAATATCAACATATGCTTCTAAAGAATTAATAACAAAAGATATAGTATATTCTCCTGCACTAAGGGAGTATTCTGTATAACATGAATCTCCACTTTCAGATATAGTTGAATTTAACCATATTATATTATTTTCTAGAGTATAATTTATTTGACAATTTTCAGATAAGCCTATAATGTTGACTGAATTTATATCAATTTGATTATTAAATATAGGACCTGAAAATCCTAAATTAAGAGGGGTACTCAGTTCTAAAGAAAAATCTTCTATATCTTGATTAAGTACATGTAAAATTAACGAATCACTATTATTGATTTGGTTTATTGCTATATATTCCCATCTTTCTCCATCAGCTTGGACCCAATTTGCATTAATCCGGATAAATTGATTTTCAACAAGCTGGTTAGTTGCTTCTATCCAATAAGCACGTGATGGTTCATCTAAATTTACATTAATAGAATAAGGAGTTTGTGGCTCATTTAAAAAATTTAAACTATATTGACTTAACCATTCACAAACATGATTTTCATTAAATACAGAATAGCCATGGCTTCCTGTAGGTTCTGTATCAATCCACATATTTTCATTATAATTTAATAGTAAGTTATATAAATCTTCAGCATGGGCTCTATGTGGCTCTGTTATCCCAAAATCTAAATATATAGGAGTATGCTGTAAATTATAGTGCATGCTTTGAGTCGAATCTGCAAAATAAATAGCACTATTACGATGATATTCAAATGGTACTTCATCCCAATTCCCGCCAAACCATTCTATCATTGAATTATTTCCAGACATTTCAATAGCTCTTCTTTCACAGTCTAATATTCCAGATGCAGAAGCTGTTGCTGCGACCATAGGCTTTGTAGGGTCTAAATGATTATTTGCATAAATAGATCCTGTTGCACCACCCATAGAACCACCAACCATATAAATTCTATTTTTATCAATATTAAAATTTTCCATCATCCAAAGGATTTCTCCTTCAACCATATTTTGCATACCTTGATGGTTGTAATTATTTGGTGCTCCACCATAAGGAGATAACATTATCCAATTTCTATTATTTGCTTCTTCATCAAATTCTGTATAATAATTAGAATTTTCATTCCCTCCCCATTGGTGAAATGTAACTAATAGAGGATGTACAATATTAGCATTATAGTTTTCAGGAATTTGGTATGAGAATACATCAATAGTATCATTTGATACTACAAGATAGTCAGTATAAATAGTTTGGGTAAAGCAGAGTGTTAATAATATGAAATAAAGTATAATCATATACCTAATATAACATATAATTATTTTTTTTCAAGTTTTTTAAGCTCATATATTAGCCATATTAAACTGATTGTTGCAGCACATATACAAGATATTAGTATAGCAATCCATGCATATTCAATGGACATATTTTTTATTTCAATAAAATACCAACCTAAAGAACAGCTTATAATAATAACTCTTAAGCATGTTATAATAAACATTGGATAAGATTTACCAAGACCTTGTATTGTTCTACTGCAAATCATAGATAAAGTCACAAAAGGTATCGCAAATGAGAATATATTAAAATAACCCACTCCTATATTTATAACAGATATATCATTAATAAATAGAGGTAGAATTTTATAAGATAAAAAATAAAATAGCATTCCAAATAAAATTGAAATAATTAAAGCATATTTAATACAATGAACTAAAATAGTATTAATTAAATCAAACCTTTTAGCACCATAAAACATTCCTACTAAAGTAATCATACTTGTTGATATTGATATAATTGGAATGAAAAATAAATGTTCTATTCTATGTGCTGTTGCATATGCTGCTATGGCACTTTCAGGATACATTGTTTTACTTAAAATGATATTATATGTAAATAACCCAAATGACATGATTAACATAGATAAGGCTGATGGAATTCCTATTTTAAAAATTTGTAAGATATGATTTCTATTAAAAGTAAATTTTTTAAAGTTTATAGTAAGGTAATTTCTGTTTTTGCAAATCATAATATATATAAATAGTATAAATACTATAAATTGACTAAAGACTGTTGCTACTGCAGCTCCTTTAATTCCATAAAATGCAATTAAAGGAGGATCTAATATGATATTTAAAATAGTTCCAAAACCTAATATTTTCATTGGTAACATAGTGTCACCTTCACCTGATAAAATGGATCTAAAAAATATTCCTAAAATCATAAAAGGTGTACCTATAATCATTGTAAAAAAATAATCTGAAGCATAGCCGAGTGATTCATCTTTTGCACCTTGAGATGATAAAATATATTCCCCTAAAAGCATCCCAGTTATTATAAATATAAAAGATAGAAATATTCCAAGTATAATAGTGTGCATTGCGGTAGAATCAGCTTTTGTTTTATTCTTTTCACCAATACTTTGAGCAATTACAGTGGTTGCTCCTGAGCCAAGACCAAAAGTAATTCCCATAATTATAAATAAAGCTGGAAACACAACGCCCAATCCAGTTAAAGCTTGCCAGCCAACCCATCTACCGATAAATGCTGTATCTATTAACATATAAATTGCCTGTACGCTCATTCCAAGCATCATTGGAATAGAAAGTCTCCATAGAGATCTTTCTGGATTTTTAATAAAATTATTTAATTTATTTTTGGTCAATTATTTAAGGAATTATTTTTAAACTTCGTTGAATAAATTTAGAATCTTCATAATTATTATTTAATGAAATATCATTTACAGTTAATAATGTAGAGTGATTTTTCTGAACATTTTTTACTTCTAATTTATTCATTATATAATAAGAGTCAATATTTTGAAAATCAAATTTTTTTGTTTTTAGTAATTGATTTTCTTTATCATAAGAATGTTCTTCAATTGCTAAAAATATGCCTTTTTCAATTTCTAAAATTTTAGTGATATGTTTGCTATACTCACTTTCCATTTCTTTTGGAATGCTCTCAAGCTGATACCATTTTTCAGATTCATTATACTCTATAATTTTATAAGTATAATCACTGATTGTACGGTTTGTTAAATCTTCAAAGCTTAAATCAGAGCCCATGAAGGAGTCACTTTTTTGACTAGATTTTATTCTTTTAAATCTTGAAAAACCAGGCAACCACATAGTCATAAAGTCATCTTGATCTTCATATTCTATTTTTAAAAAAGATATTCCTTTATCTTTTGCAGGTTTTAAAAACCAAATCATTTGTTTTTCACTATTATCTTTTGATATTGACATCAATTCTAGAGTTTTTGTTTTCCCTTTTTTATTTGTTAAAATCATAGTATTGGTAGATTTTATATCTTGGGGTGTTTTTCTAGAATCGACAAGTTGAGCAAGTTCTAATCCTTCAAGAGCAAAAATATAGTTTATAAATAGTAATGTAATTATTATTTTCATGTTTAACCTTTATTTAACTTTTAATTTAAAAATTTCTAATATTGCAGCTAGAAAAGTTAATGCTCCAATAGATGTAGAAATCATTGCAAAAATCATTAATCCTCCAATTTGAGCTAGAGGGATTATTGTTGATAATAAGAGGGCTCCAAATGCCATATTAGACCAGGCATCTAATATAATTGCATATCCAACATTATCGATTGTACTTTTTGATATATTGTCTAGTCCTTGTTCCCTTTTTATTTTTTGATATTCTGATATATAATGAATAGTAAAATCAACTCCTACTCCAATAATAATCGAGCTAAGCAGTGCTGTTAGATGAGTTAGTTCAATTCCAAACCAACCCATTAAACCAAAGTTTAAAAATACAGCACATACAAGAGGTATAATAGACATGATTCCATATCTCCAAGATTTAAAAAATAATGTAGAAATTAATAAAATAACTGCAATTGATAATCCAATACTCATTGCAGAGGATTTAATTACGAGCCACATGAAATCAACAATGAAAATCATAATTCCAGTTAGCTCAATCTTTAAATTTTTGTTATTGATGTAAATTTCTTCTTTAATAAAATCGTTGATATTTTTTACTAAACCTGGAACTTCTATTGTTGAAAATGTTTTCATTAAAGTTGTAATAATTCCTTGGTCAGCATCATAGTTAATTAGCGAGCTAACATCAGATTCATCATTCATCTCATATAAGAAAAAAAGGTTGTTAATTTGTTGTATAGAATCAGGAATTGTATAGTAATCATGATTATTGTCCATAATAGTTTTATGAAGTTGTTTTACAACATCATTTATAGAAATTGTAGATGTTACATTCTCCATAGTATCAAGATATGTATGTATTTTTTCTATAGATTGTAAGTTCTTAGGTTCTTTTAGACTTTCAGGTCCGGTATCACTAGTAACTCTAAATAATATATTTACATTTCCCATAAGGTTTTCATCTAAGAACTCTGCTGAATCTCTAATTATATTTCCTTTTTTAAACATTTTAGTATATTGGACTTCAACTGTAATCATAAATAGACCTATTATAGAAAGTATAGTTACAAGAATTCCCCCATACAGTACTTTTTTAGGATTTTTTGTAACAATTTTTCCAAATTTATTCATGAGATTTTCTATATAGCTAGGCTTAGAGATTGCTGTTGAATTTATATCCCAATTTAATAGCAGGATGAGAGCTGGAAGCAATGTATTGGAAACGAACCAAGCCCACATAATACCAAAAGCAATTGTAAATCCATACCCAATCATTGATCCTACAGGTGAAAAAATTAACATCATAAATGCAGCTGATGTTGTAATTGATGTAAGTAAAATAGGAATAAACAAACTATCCATTGTGTTGATAACGGCTATTTTTGTATTTTTTACTTTCCTTAATTCTTTAAAAAAACGACTAACAACATGTACCCCATCAGAATTAGCTATTGTAAGTAATACTATTGGCATAGATGTATTCATCATGGTAAAATAAAAATTAGAAGAACCGGTAAGTTTATAAATCCATCCCATAAAGCCAAACATAGATGTTAAAGATGTTGATATAATAAATAAAATTAATATAACTGCTTTAATATCTCTTAGATTTATTAATAGTATGGCAGACATAAGTAAAAGACCAAATATTAAGAGAACTTTTACTTCTTCTTTAACCATTCCAGGAACTGCCCCTGTTACATAAGCCTGCCCTCCAAAATGTAGCTCATAATCTTCATTGTAAGCTTCTGTTATATTATGAATATGATTAGAAAGAGCTACATAATCATCACTACTTTCTGGAATAATAATAATATTTGCATAATCTTCTTTTTGACTTATAACTCTAGATTTTATTACTTTATTATCATTTAAATATGTAATGACATCGTCAATTTGTTTTTGATTTAAAATTGGAAATTTTATGATATCATCTATAACAATAGAGCTATCTTCAGGATCTAAAGATATTTTATCTAAATTAGTTATTGAAATAACTTCATCTACAATTTTTAATTTTTCAAATTGATTGCTTATATTTGATATAATATCTAAATCATTTTTATTTAATATATTTTTATTTTTATTTCCAATAGCAACATACATATATTCAGTTAATCCATAATCTTCTTGTATTTGATCAAATATTTTTCTTGATCCTATATCTTCAGGTAAAAGATTTGTCATATCATCATCCTGTTGAACATAAGGAGCTCCGCTAGAAATGATGATTGTTAGGATTAGCGAACATACTATTGTAGAGATAGGGTAATTAGTATAAAGTTTAGTTAATATGTTTTTTATTTTTTCAAACATTACTTAAAGGAATATTTTTGAGCTAGAATAGCATATAAAATTACGGTGCAGATAAGATTTAACAAAGAAGATTAGTACTATAAATTATATGAAACATTTTATTAAATTTACCTTATAAATATTTAATTATATTGAAAGGTAAACATTTTATGGAAAATTCTTTTGAATCTTATATGGAAAAAGTAATTAGTAAAAATCCTAAACAGCCAGAGTTTCATCAGGCTGTTAAAGAGGTGCTAGAATCAATTTGGTCTTTTTTAGAGGAAAATCCTCATTATATGCATGCAAATATTTTAGATCGTTTAGTTGAACCAGAAAGAGTTTTAATGTTTAGAGTCCCATGGAGAGATGATAAAGGTAAAATTCATGTTAATAGAGGTTATAGAGTAGAATTTAATTCAGCAATAGGTCCATATAAAGGAGGATTGCGCTTTCATCCGTCTGTTAATCTTGGAATATTAAAATTTTTAGGTTTTGAACAAATTTTTAAAAATAGTTTAACAACCCTTCCTCTTGGTGGTGGAAAAGGAGGAGCAGATTTTGATCCAAAAGGGAAATCCGATAATGAAGTAATGAGTTTTTGTCAATCTTTTATGACTGAATTGCAAAGACATATTGGTCCTTATACAGATGTTCCTGCAGGAGATATTGGTGTTGGAGGGCGAGAAATTGGATATATGTTTGGTCAATATAAAAGACTTCGCAATGAATTTACAGGTGTACTCACAGGTAAAGGTGTAAATTGGGGAGGTAGCTTAATTAGACCAGAAGCAACAGGCTATGGAGCTGTTTATTTTGCACAAGAAATGCTTAAAGAAAATGGAGATTCTATTACTGATAAAATTGTTTGTATTTCAGGATCTGGAAATGTTGCTCAGTATGCATTAGAGAAAGTAAATGCATTAGGAGGAAAAGTTGTTTCCCTATCAGACTCTTCTGGAACGATATATGATGTTAATGGTATAGATGATGAAAAATTGAATTTTGTTATTGATTTAAAAAATAATAAAAGAGGAAGAATTGAAGAGTATGCTAATAAATATAATGTTGAATATTTTGAAGGTGAAAGACCGTGGCATATTAAATGTGATATAGCTATACCAAGTGCAACACAAAATGAAATTAATTTAGAAGATGCAAATAATTTAATTAAAAATGGTTGTAAGTGTGTTGTTGAGGGTGCAAATATGCCTACTGAACCATCTGCCGTTGAAGCTTTGATACAAAATAAAGTATTATTTGCTCCTGGTAAGGCAGCTAATGCAGGTGGTGTTGCTGTTTCAGGATTAGAAATGAGTCAGAATAGTATGTTCTCTTCTTGGTCTAGAGAAGAGGTCGATAATAAATTGCAAAATATTATGAAGGATATACATGCTCAATGTATAGAATATGGTAAAGAAAGCAATTATGTCAATTATATTAAAGGTGCAAATATTGCAGGATTTATAAAGGTTGCAGATTCTATGTTAGACCAAGGAGTTGTTTGATTTTAATAATAATTAGATTATTATTTATAGTATCTTTATTAACTGCAGCTAATTCTCATCGTTGTAATTTAACTGAAGGTCTATCAAAAACAAGATCTTATAGACCTATTCAACAGTATTCTTTTACTCAAAATGGTCGTTTTACTGTACATTATGATTTAGAAGGACTTCATGCTATAGAAGATATAGATCAAGATATTACTGGAATCCCAGATTATATAGAACAAGTTATAAATGCTGCTAATACATCTTATGATTTTATAGTAAGTTTAGGTTATGATGATTTATATATTTCTGATTGTGATGAAAATATTTTAGATACTGATAATCCACTTCATTGTATTCATTTTGGAGGAGATTCATCTTATGATATTTATATTAAAGATCTTGCATCAACATCTAATTATGTTAAATATGGTGAAAATTTTTTAGATAATAATTTTGAGGGGACATCATTTATTGAAATAGATAATGGGTTTACCGAAGATGCATATCATACAAATGGGGAAGATGCTATGAAAGTAACCATAGCACATGAATTTTTTCATGCTATTCAACGATCTTATCGTATAGATCCTGCGGATGACGTTTTTTTTTATGAGATGTCATCTGTTTGGATGGAAGATTTAATTTTTCCTGATGTTAATGATTATATCAATGAAGTATGGACAGATGAATTGTTTGATAATCCTAATGTTGACATAACTGATTATACTACTGTTAAGGGTTATTCTTTGGGTTTATATGCGCACTATTTAAGTTCAGTCATTGATTCAGATCAAGATCATTCTATAATATTAGAAATGTGGCAGAAGTTTAGAAGTGAATCTAGTGCTTTAACTGCTATAAATTCAGTCTTAGAATCAAATTATGGATTAGATTTTACACGTACATTTGTTGACTTTTGCTCATTAAATTTTTTTAATGGTTATTATTCAGATGAGCAAAATGAATTTTATTATCATGCAGATCAAGTATATGCACAACCGATAACAATACCGGTAATGACGGATTTTGAACCTAATGTATCAATTGATAAATCTTTTAGTGGTGAAAATTTAAATGTATTTGGATTTGATTTGGATCCAAATCTTATTTTTGATATAGGAGTTAGTGATAATCTTTTAAATTCAGACATTATGGGTAATATTGTTTTATTTTCACAGAGTAATTTAGAAAATCAAGAAGTTCTAAGTTTAGGGAATTTTGATGAACAGTATACTAACTTTGAATCTATTTATTTTATCTTAGGTTCAGAACTGCCTACTGATATTGCTTTTAATGTATTTTTTTGTGATGAGCAAGCAGGAGGAGATGTAATACAAGATTGTATTATAAATGTTTTAGATTATATTAAAATGGTAGATTTTATACTTCAATTTGAAACATATAATCCCTTATATGATTTAAATGATGATAATGAATGTAATGTTCTTGATACTATTGAATTAGTTAGTCAAATAATGGAAACTCCTTAATGCAATGGTTAAATTGTTTATTATTTCAATATTATTAATGATTTTTTCATGTGGAGATGATCCTTCTGAAGAATCATGTAGTAATGGTACATATGATTGTGAAGGTGTATGTGATGGTAATGCGGTAGAAGATTGTAATGGTGAATGTGGTGGTAGTGCAATAGAGGATTGTTCTGGAGTATGCAATGGCAATCTTGGTTTTTTACCTAATGGAGAAATATTATCTCCAGGACAATTATTTATTAATCAATTAGATAATCAAGAATTAGAAATATGGTATAATACGGAAGTACCTATTTTTGGATTTCAATTTGATATTTATGGAATTACTATTAGTCAAAATAGTGTTACATCAGATGTCATTGAAAGCTCCGGATTAGATATAGTATTTAATAATTTTAATGATCAAGGCTTTGTTAGAATATTAGGTTATCGTAGCAATTTGGAAGATTCTGATCCTTATTTAGTTATTCCTATTGGGTGTGGAACACTTTTAGGTTTTTCATATATTGGAGAGTTTTCACATATTAATAATATTGTTTTTGGAGGTATAAATGGAAACCCTATATCTATGATAGAACAATTAAATACCAGATGATTCATTTTCATCCATATTTTCTTGTTTTGTTTCTTCTTTTAGTATAATACCATTACCATTTACTCCATCAATTTTTATAGTTAAAGGTTGATTTAATTCAACTAAATTAACGTATTCAGATTGATATATATGATTTTGTTTATTAAGCCATTTCCAATCTATTACTGTTTTATATTTGTTTCTGTTTATTGTAAAATATCCAATCCTAAGACTAGTTAAATTTTGAAAAAAATGACTTCCAAATGATGGGTCAGGGTTTAGTGTGTCAATCCCAATTTCTATTATTGATTTTGCATTAGCAATTTGTTCCCAATTAACAGGTATCCCAAGCCAAGGATCTGAACTTCCCCATCTGCCAGGACCAATTAACAAATAGGGCTTTTCAGTTCCAAGCTCTTTATTTAATTTTTCAATTTTTTTAGCAATTAAATTTGTTTTTTCTCGTTTAAATGTTTGAGGATTAATATATAGTATATGTCTTATTTCTTTTGATATTCCATCACCTAGAACTTGATTGCTATAACAAAAGGAATTTGCTGATGTCATATCTTTAAAAATATCTATACTATAGTTTGTGCTATCTATTGCCATTGGCTTTACTTGTAATAAGCAAAGTTCACTTTTTTTATTTTTATTTATATTAACTGCAAATTCTATTTCAAAAGGACATCCTATAAAATTTTCTCCTTGTTTAATAAATTCATTTAAAATATCATTTAAAGGAAAAGAATTATATTTGATTATTGATGAGAACGTTAAAATTCTAGGCCCTTGATATTGTAAAGATTCTCTTATGATATTATCTTCTTTAACAATTACATCAGCAATATAATTTAACTGTTTATCCTTCTCAGCTATATCTAGATTGTATTTGTTAAGGTTTTCTTCTTCTCCATTTTTTAATGGATTTTGATTATTATGAAGATTTAATGCATAAAAAGTATTTTGAGTATTATTTAACATGGATTTAGTAGAATAATATTGAGGTAATATTTCTGGATATAATGGACAGTATCTTAATGATTTTTCTCCATCTGCAATAGTTTTTCCAAGTCCAAGAGCTAGAAAAGCTACTCCATCCTTTCTTTCCATATGTGAAACTGGATAATAGTTATAGCTTTGACAAACACCACTTAATGTAGGATAATAAATTTGATTATGTTTTTTACCGACAAGTTCCATTATAATTACAGCCATTTTTTCTTCTTCAGCTCTTTGAGAGACTGAATCCATTAATGATTTAGGTTCTCTATAAAATGTTGATGCATAAATTCGCTTTATTGCTTCAGATAGCTGGTTGAATCTTTCGCTAAATTTTTTATTTGAATTAGGTAACATTAAAGTTGAATACATTCCTGCTAGAGGTTTATACTGTGAATCTTCAAGCAAGCTAGAGGATCTAATTGCTAGTGGAAACTTTATTTTTTTCAATAAACTCTTTAGAGTTTTTATTAAATTTTTAGGTAATTTAGATTTTATAAATTTTTGTTCTATTTTTTTATTATCATTTAAAGATAGAGATGCTTCCCAGAGATTATTTAAATCCATAAATTCATCAAATTCAGATGTTGTTATAACAATGACTTTAGGAATTCTAATATTTACATTTGGAAATCTTGTTTTAAAATCATAATCTGTCAATATAGAGTTAGCAAAAGCTAGTCCTCTTGCTTTGCCTCCCAAAGATCCATTACCAATTCTAATAAATGAATGAGTTTTATCAGTATAACTTGAATAGTCTGCAATAGTAGGACTATCTTGATCATTAAGATAATCATTTAATAGCTTAATATGATAAGTCCTTCTATCTTCAATAGTTTTAAAATCTTCATCTTTAAGAATTTTAAATTTAGATGCTAAATTAAATTCTCCACGTGCAGCTAGCCAATTTGATAGATGATTATTTGATGCATGAAATGATAAAGAAGAATTAGGTATTTTTTTAATTTCATTTCTTAATTCTTTAATATCTGATGCATTTGAAATTTCTTTTCCACTTTTAAGTCTAAATTTAAAATTCCCAAATCCAAAATTATTAATAATTAATTTTCTTAAATCTTTAATTAAGGTGGGAGATTTTTTATTTAAAAATTTAGCAGAATAATTTTCTAAGATATCTAAATCAATATTATGGCTACTTTGAAAAAGAATAGGGACTGACTTATCAATTTTTCTTACTTCTTTAATTAGTTTGATACCTGCATAAGAATCTTTTTTTTGATTAATTGGAAATCTTATATCTGATATAATTCCAAGAATATTTGAATGAAATTTCTTAATATTTTTGATTGCATCTTCATAATTAGTTGATAGCAAAATTTTTGGACGAGCTCTCATATGTAACAATTTTTGAGTATTATTTAAGCTTTGGTTAATCAAGTGTTTAGTATGGTAAATAATTTCTTTATATAAGACAGGGAGTAAAATGGAATAATATTTTGGTGTATCTTCAACTAGAATAATAACACGTACATCAGCTTTTCTTACATCTCTAATCACATTATTTTTATCTTCTATGAGCTTTATAATTGCTGGAAATACGTTTGAGTCTCCTGCCCAAATAAAAATTTCATCAAAATATTTTTTTTGTTTATTTGTTATTCGTTTAACTTCAGATTCATCAAATGCTAAAAGTACTACAGGTTTTCCAGGGTATTTAGATTTAATTTCTTGACCTAATTGAAAAGAATTCATATCAGGAATTCTCATCATTATTATTATTAAATTAAAACTACGCTTTTCTAACATTTGCATCGCTGATTTTGCAGATGTGGCATTCCAAACTCTTGGAGCATAGCTTAGATTCATACCAATGTATTCACTTAAAATTTGCTCTGTTAGTTTGCCATCTTGCTCTAGTGTATAACCATCATATGGACTTGCAATTAATAGAATTTCATGAATTCTATGTAGCATTAAATCTTGAAAATGCAAGTCTGGTTTTAATGATAAACTTTTAGTCATATGTTATAAGTTTTTTTGTATATAGTTTATAACGTCATCAAAACTATAGGCTATGTGATCAGCAAGAGGATTTAAAATAGATCTATTTATATTTTCTGAAAATTGAATAAATTTTTCTGCGCCACCGAATTTTTTTATTTCATAATCAGTAAAACCATCACCAATTATCAAATTTTTTTTATAGTATTCATTCATTGATAAGTTTTGATTGATTTGATTAGCTATTTTTATTTTTCCTAGTTTATGAGCTAAGGGGTTATCTCTATTTATTGTTTTAATTTCCCCATTATTTTTATAAATAAATTCATTGCCATAAACATTTTCATCTTTAAAGCCAAATGATTTAACTATAGGGAAAATAATTTCTTTAAATCCTCCAGATACGATAAAACAATTAGCAGCATTTTTTTTAAAAAAATCTTTATTTTTATAAAAACTTTTTGATATACTATCTTTTATAATTGTAATTGTTTTATTAATGTGTTTTTTATTTGCTTTAAGTATTGTAACTCTTTTTTTAAGTGCTATATCAAATGGAATTTCCCCATTCATAGCTTTATTTGTTATATCATTTATATTATTAACTGCATTTGAATCAGAACCAAAACACACTTCAGCTAAAATATCAAGAGTTTCAACTTTAACAAAAGTGCTATCAAAGTCAATTAGTAAATTAATATTTTTAGATTCTAGGATGTTCATTGGTTTTAATATATAAAAAAAAATATTAAAGCATCTAATGATTTGTTACATTCTGTTATAAGAATATTTTTTTTGGCACTATAATTACATTTTAAATTATAATCTTAAAATAGGAATTTTTTTATGAAGAATTTATTTGTATATATTATTTGTTTTGGCTTTTCTGTTTTTTTATATGCTGATTCATTCACAATTAAACAAAAACATAGTGATTATTCTGTAATAAGTTTAAGTATTGGTGATATCGCTATTGAAAAGAAAGATGGATTTGATAATATTATTTCTAATTCTAAAGGAACAACTCAAGATATTGGTCAGCCACAACTTCCAACATATACTTTTAATTATTCTATAGATTATCAAAAAAATTATATAGTTAGTTTAGAAACATCAGATTATGTGATATATGATAATATCAATTTATTGCCTACTCAAGATTTAAAAAAAGTTAATCAAGAAAAAATATTTATAAAGGATTTGGAATTATATAATTCTGATGTTGTATATCCTGAAGAGAAAGTAAGTTCTAAGAGAATGTCTCTAAGGGGTTATGAATTATTAAGTGTTGAAGTTGTTCCATATGAGTATAATCCTAAATTAAAAGAGCTTAAAGTATTTACCAATGTAGATATAATTATATCTGAAACAAGTATTAGGGAAAGTGATAGAAGAGCTCCAAGGTCAAAACCATTTGAAATGATGTATCAAAATCATGTTTTAAATAGTGAAGATTATCAAGATTCTCGTAGTTTCCAAAAACCTTCAATTTTATATATTTGTGGTGGAAATATAGCAAGCTCTGAATACTTAGATCCATTAACTGATTGGAGACATAAACAAGGATATGTTGTTAATGTAGTATCTGCTGATCAGGCAGGAGGTTCATCATCAAATATAAAAAATTATATTTTAAATGCTTATAATAATTGGGAGCATCCACCAGAACATGTTTGTTTTGTTGGTGATGCGAATGGTAGTATAGATGTTCCTACATATACAGTTTATGGTGGTAGTGGTTGGTCAACAGCACAAGGAGAAGGTGATTTCCCATATAGTCTTTTAGAGGGAGATGATCTATTGCCTGAAGTTAGCTTAGGTCGAATTTCAATTAGAAGTACAACCGAATTAATTACAGCTATTAATAAAATTATTGGTTATGAAAAAAATTATGCAGAAGATTTAGATTGGCTTAATGCAATAGCATTAGTTGGAGATCCAAATAATGCTTCTGGAATTTCAACTGTTATTACAAATCAGTATATTGAACAAATGGCGCAGATACATGGTGGAATGACTGATATTAGAACTAAATATAGTGGTGGTAATGATTATGATGATTGGATGAGAAATCAAATTAATGATGGTGTTGCATATTTAAATTATAGAGGTATTTATGGCTTTAGTGGGTTTACAACAACTGATGTTAGCCAGTTAAATAATGGATATAAACTACCATTGATTGTAACTATAACATGTGGAACAGGATCTTTTGGAACAGAGACAACATGTATATCTGAATCTTTATATAGAGCAGGGACATCAGTTAGTCCTAAAGGAGCAGTCGCAGTTGTAGGAACAGCACAATCTTATACTCATACAGCATTTAATAATATTGTTGATATGGGTATATTTGAAAGCATTCTTCTAAATGGCGTAAAAACAGCTGGAGAAGCTACCGTTTATGGTAAAATAGCTCTTAATGAAATTTATCCTCAAAATCCAAATGACAATGTTTATTTATTTTCAACTTGGAATACTTTATTTGGAGATCCAGCATTACAATTATGGACATCGCCTCCACAAAATATGGTTGTGCAACATGACCAAATGGTTATTAATGGTTCAAATAGTTTCCAAGTTACTATTACTAATCAATCAGGTATTCCAATAGAAGGGGTTGCAGTAACTTTGTCAGAAGATTATCATACTTTTAATGGCATATTTGAAACTCAATATACAAATTCTAATGGTATTGCAGATTTTATTTTACCAGATTCAATGGATTCGGGTAATGTTAATGTAACATCTATTAAGCAGAATTATATGCCAGATGAATCCTTTTTTATTTTTTCTAATGATTTACCAGAAGTTCAGCTTAACAATAATTCTATCATTGTTAATGATTCATCTGGTAATGATGATGGTATTTTAAATCCTGGAGAAACAGTTTTGTTAAGTATGCAAATAGATAATGTTTCTGGAGAGCAAATTGAAGGCTCTATTATTGCAAGTATTACATCAAATTCTGATTATATAACTTTATCAAATAATGAGAATATAGCTTTAGGAAATTTTTCATCAAATATGTTGTATATAAATAATATATCTGTTCAAGCATCAAATAATATGTCAAATATGGATAACCCTATGCTGAAGTTAGAGATATATTCAACATCTGATGATTTACTTTGGAACTACGTTGTTCCTATTGATTTTAGTTCAGCTAACTTAGATCTATCATATAATCTATCAAATTTAACAGTTGGTTCTTCATCAGATATTTCATTAGTAGTTAATAATTCTGGTACTATGCCATTAACAAATTTGGTGGCAGAAATTAATATGAATAATAATCTTTTAACTTTTAGTCCAGATTCTTTTTTATTTGACTACGTAGGTGCAGGTCAAAGTTCTTCTTCTAATAATACTATTATCATTTCATCAGATGATTCATTAATTAATGGTTCAATTATTTCTGTTCCAATATCTTTGTCTTCAGATAATGGATATGAATTAGAAACATTAATATCCATTCAAGTAGGTAGTGTTACGGTTAATGATCCTGTTGGTCCAGATTTAAATGGTTATTATATATATGATATGGGAGATACGGGTTATCAACTTGCACCTGATTATGATTGGATAGAAATTGATCCAGATTATGGCGGAAATGGGGATGAAGTTAATGTTTATGATGGAGGTGACAATCAAGATGATGTTACCACAATCCCTTTACCTTTTGAATTTACTTTTTATGGAGTTGATTATAATGAAGTAAGTGTTTGTTCAAATGGATGGATATCTTTTGGTTCAACAGATATGGTATCATTTAGAAATTATACTCTTCCAGGTCCTGGGGGTCCATCTCCTATCGTTGCTGTCTTTTGGGATGATTTAAAAACAACAAATGGTGGAGAAATTTATTCCTATCATGATGTTGCTAATGATGCTTTTATTATTGAGTGGTCTAATCTAAGAACTTTTTTATCTAATTCTACAGAATCTTTTCAAGTTATACTATATAATACAGGTAATGAAACACCTACGGGAGATGATGAGATTAAATTGCAATTTAAAGATTTTAATAATACAAGTATAGGTGATTATCCTGTTGGCAATTATAATGGTCCAGTAATTCATGGTCAGTATTCCACTGTTGGTATTGAAAATCATTTAGGTAATGATGGTTTACAGTATACATTTAATAATTCATATGCAAATGGAGCTAGAGTACTAACGGATGAATCAGCATTATTTATCACTACGAGAGGTTCTATTCCATACGCGCAGCCAGAAGCATCTTATAATATTAATGAATTTGTTTTTAATGTTCCTTTAAATGAAGAAGATTCAGAAAATTTAATTATTACCAATATAGGAGAATTAGGTTCTAATTTGGTTTATGAATTAAGTTCTACTCCTTATCCTGTTACTTCAAATCAAATAGATGGGTTTGGATATGCTTGGGCTGGTTCTATTGAAAATGAAGATGTAGTTAATTATGATTGGATAGATATTAGTGATAATTATACTGCTCTTGAATTTGAAAATAATGATACAGCTACTGAAATTAATATTGGTTTTGATTTTTCATATTATGGGAACTCTTATTCTCAATGCTTTATTAATCCAAATGGTTGGATTGGTTTTATAGAAGATGATGATGGGTGGAATAATCAGTCTTTATTTAGTGAAGAAACTCCTAATGGGTCTATATTTGGTTTTTGGGATGATTTAAACCCAGCAAATAGTGGTAATGATGTAGGAACAGGGGTTATTAAATATCATTCAGATGGACAACGATTAGTTGTTTGGTTTGATAATGTTATTCATTGGACAGACTTTAATAGAATTTATGATTTTCAGATTGTTATTTATAAAACAGGACAAGTTAATTTAAATTATCAATCTATGTTAGGTACTACAGAATCTGCTACAGTTGGTATAAAATCTCCAAGTGGTTTATATGGATTAGAAGTTGTTCATAATGGTCCTTTTATTGAAGATAATTTATCAATATCATTTAATACTTCTAATTGGTTATCTGTTGATTTTTTATCAGGAAATAATCAATTATCTAATGGTGAATCAGCAATTTATAGTATCGATGTTAATACTAATAATTTAGAGCAAGGTACCTATGAAGCTTTTATTATTAATAATACCAATGCTATTAATGATTTTGATTTATTATCCGTTACTTTAAATACGCAAAGTAGTTTTTTATTAGGGGATTTAAATCAAGATGGAATTTTAGATATTATAGATGTTGTATCTATTGTTTCAATTATTATGGGTAATTCAGATCCTTCAAGTTTAGATCAATTGTTAGCTGATTTAAATCAAGATGGTGCTATGAATGTTCAGGATATTATTCTTTTAGTTGGTATTATTTTGAGTAATTAAGGAACGTATTAAAGTTCTTTTAAGTCAGATAGTAGTTGGATTAGCATATCTTTTGCATCTCCAAAAACCATAATTGAATTATCATATCCAAATAGTTCATTTTGAACTCCGGCAAATCCAGTATTCATAGTACGTTTATTAATAATTACTGTTCTAGCCTTATCTACATTAAGTATAGGCATACCGTAAATTGGACTTGATTGATCTGATCTTGCTGCAGGATTTACAACATCATTTGCTCCTAACACAACAGCAACATCGCAGTCTTCAAATTCAGGATTTATTTCATCTAAATCTTTAAGTTGCTCATAAGATATATTGGCTTCTGCTAATAAAACATTCATGTGTCCAGGCATTCTTCCTGCAACAGGATGTATAGCATATAATACTTGTTTACCTTTATCTTCTAGAAATTCAGCAACTTCTCTAACTGCATGTTGAGCTTGAGCTACAGCTAAGCCATATCCTGGAACTATAATTATTTTTTCAGCTGCATCAAAAATCATTGCAGCTTCTTCGGTTGAATAGCTTTTTATATTAACTTCTTTACCCTCACCTGATGACCCTTCAACTTCACCCCCAACAGCCCCAAAAATTACATTTACAAGAGATCTATTCATTCCTTTACACATTATCTGTGTAAGTATCATCCCTGATGCTCCAACTAAACTACCACAAATTATAAGGGCATTTCCTGCTGATGGTTCACTATTAACTAATACAAAACCAGTCATTGCTGCTGCAATACCTGAATATGAGTTTAATAATGAAATTACTACTGGCATATCTGCTCCACCAATTGGAATAACTAAAAGTATTCCTAGTAGTCCAGATAAAATTAATATAGTATAAAATGAATCCATACCATAGTTTGGAATCATATATGCAGCTATTAACATAATTATTGCTAATATTCCATTTAATAACTGCTGTCCAGGGAATGTTATGGGTTTTGTTGATATAAGACCTTGTAATTTTCCAAATGCAATGAAACTTCCAGTAAAAGTAAGTGTTCCAATTAGTACACTTAGAGTAATTGATATAATTAAAAACATGGTTGAATTATGACCATATTTTAAAAATTCTGATGTTGCTACAAGAGCAGATGCACCACCACCAAATCCATTAAATATTGCTACGAGTTGAGGCATTTGAGTCATTTCAACCTTTATTGCAAAGAATGCTCCTATAATTGATCCTATAATCATTGCTATTGCAATCATTTTAATATCTAATTCAGTTCCTAGATAAACTGTTGCAATAATAGCAATTAACATTCCTAAAGATGCAATTATATTTCCATTCCTTGCAGTCTTGGGATGACTTAACATTTTAAGACCATAAATAAAACAAATTGCTGATATTAAGTATGATAAATCTATCATTCTATTTCCTTTTAAACATTTTTAACATTCTATCAGTGACCATAAAACCACCTACAACATTAATCATTGCGAATATAACCGCAATAAATCCAAGCCACATACCAATATCACCATCAATATTTGTTGCTAAGATAGCTCCAATAATAGCAATACCAGAAATAGCATTAGAGCCTGACATTAAAGGAGTATGAAGTGTAGGTGGAACTTTAGTTATAATTTCAAAACCTACAAATACAGCTAAAATAAAAATTGTAATAGTTGTTATATCCATATTAATTATTCTCCTGATCTATAAAGTTTTGAAGAATTTTATTATTTACTTGTCCTTTATTAAGTAATAAAGAACCATTTGTAATTTCATCTTCAAGGTTTAAAGGATTATCATTATTGTAAATATGATTAAAAAGATTAAAAACATTTTTAGAATATAATTGACTAGCATCTTGAGCCATTGTGCTTGGAAGGTATGACCTTCCATCAATAATAATGTTGCTATGATTAATTATTTCATCACATTTTGTTAATTCACAATTTCCTCCATTAATTGCAGCTAAATCTATAATTGCAGATCCTGGTTGCATACTTTCTACCATGCTTTTATCTATAAGTATAGGAGCAGGTCTTTCAGGTATTAAAGCTGTTGATATAATAATATCCATATCTTTGATTGTTTCTTTAATAAGTTCTGCTTGTTTCTTCTTATAATCTTCAGAAACTTCCTTAGCATATCCTCCTTCTCCAACACCTTCATTACTATCGCTTTCTACTTCAATAAATTTAGCACCTAAACTTTCTACTTGTTCTTTTACAACTGGTCTAACATCAAATGCATAAACTTGTGCTCCCATTCTTTTCGCATTTGCAATAGCTGCCAATCCTGCAACTCCAGCACCTAGAATAAGAACTTTTGCGGGCTTAATAGTCCCAGCAGCTGTCATTAATAAAGGCATATACTTAGATATATGATCTGCGCCTATTATTGTTGCTTTGTACCCTGCAATATTACTTTGTGAACTTAATGCATCCATGTTTTGTGCAAGTGTTGTCCTTGGAACATGACTCATAGATAGTATTGAAATTTTTTTATTTATATATTGAGGAATATTTTTAATTTCATCTTTAATTTGAAAAAAAGATATAAGAGTGGATCCATCTTTTATTTTTTCTAATTCATCATTATCTAATGGGTTTACTTTTAAAATAATATCAGACTTGTTATAAATGTCATTATCAGATTCAACAATATTTGCACCTGCATTTTTATAATCAGAATCAGATATAAATGATTTGTTTCCGGCTCCTTTTTCGATAATAACGGAATGCTCTGCCTTTATTAATTTTTTAATTGTTTCAGGCATAGCAGAAACTCTGGATTCATACTTTTGTTTTTCTTTTAATATTCCTATTATCATTTTTTAAGAAATTAATTGCTAATACAGCGTTAAATTTACATTAGAAATTTTGTTAATTAAAAAACAATAAATATAAATAATGAATTTAGAATTTTTACAGGTAGGAAATAATAATTATAATAAGGTTATTGTCTTTATTCATGGATGGAAAGGTAATAAAAATAGTTTTGAATCGTTACCTTCTATTATAAAAATACCTGATTCAAAATGGTTTTTCCCACAAGCTCCTTATAAAGTTGATAATTTAAATAAAGAATTTTCATGGGCGTTTGAAAAAAATGATGGTACATTTGAAATTGATAAAACTGTTGATTATTTTTCAAAATTTTTAAATGAACATATCTTATCATTTATAGATTCTAAAAAAGTTTTTTTTATAGGTTTTTCTCAAGGGGCTACATTGTGTTATCATCTAATTCTTCAATTACAACATCAATGGGGAGGTGTATTCCCTATTGCTGGATTTAAAAGGAATCGTCAATCTATTTTAACTATTCATGAAAACCAAAAAAATACACCTATTATTATAGGTCATGGTTTAAATGATGACGTAATACCTATTTCTTCATCTGAAGAAATTTATAATGATTTGAAAAAAAATAATTCTAATGTTAGCTTTGAAAGGTTCAATGGAGGGCATAAAATAAGTATTAATTATTTAAAAAAGGTACAGGCAATTATTAATGGATAAAATAGATCAAAATTATGATGTTGTTATTATAGGTTCAGGATTTGGAGGTAGCGTATCTGCATTAAGGCTTGCTGAAAAAAAATATAAAGTTTTAGTTATAGAAAAAGGTAAACGTTATAATAGCTCAGATTTTCCTAAAACAAATTGGAACCTTAGAAAATTTTTATGGTTACCAAAGTTCTTTTTGTACGGAATCCAATGCATTACATTACTTAAAAATGTTTTTATCTTACATGGTGCAGGTGTTGGAGGAGGGAGTCTTGTATACGCAAATACATTATTAGTTCCACCTGATAAAGCATTTAAAGATAAAAGGTGGATTGGAGGTCAGTGGAAAGAAAAATTAACTCCATTTTATAAGCAAGCAAAAGAAATGTTAGGCGCAACGCCTGCTCCTTATTTAGGTGAAACGGATTATATTTTAAAAGATGCAGCAAATAGAATTAATAAATCTGAATCTTTTTCTCCTGTAGATGTGGGTATTTTTTTTAATAAGTCTAATGATGAAGTTAAAGATCCTTATTTTCAAGGTAAGGGCCCTAATAGAAATGGTTGTGTTCTATGTGGAGGATGTATGGTTGGCTGTAGGTATAATGCAAAAAATACACTCGATAAGAATTATTTATATTTGGCTGAAAATTTAGGTGTTCAAATTGCCCCAGAGAAAGAAGTTGTGTCTGTTAAGACAAATAAAGATAATGGTTATATTGTAGAATATAAAAATTCTACTGGAATTTTAAAATCCAAAGGTAAAATATATGCAAAAAAGGTTATTTTTTCTGGAGGTGTTATGGGTAGTATAAAATTATTATTTAAATGTAAAACTGAGGGATATTTATCTAAGATATCAGATTGTTTAGGTGATTATGTGCGTACAAATTCTGAGTCTATATTAGCTGTACGTTCACAATCTATTGATAAGAAAAGAGATTTTAATAAAGGAATTGCAATATCAGCTGGATTTACTCCTGATAATAAAACCCATATTGAAACTTGTAGATATGGGAAGGGGCAAAATAGCATGTCTTTATTAACGACTCATCTTTTTAATACAGATAGAATACCTGGTATTATTAAGTGGTTTTTTGATATTATATTTCATCCGATACGATTTATTAGAGATTTTATCCCTTATAAATGGTCATCACAAACTGTGATACTATTGATTATGCAACCTATTAGTAATTATTTAAAGTTTTCTTATGAAAGAAGGTGGTGGAGATTTGGAGGAAAATCAATAAATAGTTCTTTATCATCAGGAAATCCAATTCCAAGTTCTATACCTATAGGAGAGGAAATTGCCCGAGATATTGCTAAGGATATAAAAGGGGTCCCAATGTCAAGTTATATGGATACTTTTTTTGGAATACCAACAACAGCTCATATATTAGGTGGAGCAACAATGGGAGATAATATTAATAATGGTGTTGTTGATGATAAATTTGAAATATTTAATTATCCTGGATTATATGTTATTGATGGGTCGGTGGTCCCCTCAAATTTAGGTGTAAATCCTAGTCTTACAATTACTGCTTTAGCTGAATATGCTATGAGTAAATTCCCTGAAAATGAACAATAAAATAAGGTTTTATTGAGCTTTTATAGATATTTTTTAACAATTAAATTAATAGCTAAGTAATTGATAATCAACAATTTATAAAAGTTATGTTTATTTTTACTTAAAGTAATACATTAAATAGTTTGTATCTATTATTTAAATATTTGTAATATTATACAGGTATTGGGGCTCATCAAGGCCGATTTATGCTAACTCCTCATCAGAATTAGTTGCGCACAGTCCCCTAAAAAAAACTATGGAACTTTTTTGGAACCATAGTCGTTTATAACCTGAATTAAGTTTGTGCTTGTGGTGTCCATAAGTGCAGTTGGTACGAAAGTAAAATAAACAAGGAGAAAGAAAAACATGAAAAATGTTAAAGCAATCCTAATAGGTGTAGCGTTATGTGCTACAGTATTTGCCAACGCAAGAATTGAAGCTCTCGGTGGAGATGCTGGATTCTGGCCTGGCGACAGAGCAAACGCAACTGCTTTCCCTCATACATTAAATGATGGTCAGTGGGTAGAGTTTGGTAACGTTGATGGTGATCCAACTGGTTCTGTTGATTGGAGTCATGATGGTGCTAATTGGGGTTTTAACTTCGATTCAGCTGGTAATGATGATTGGATGAATATGTCTTGGGCTAAAGATGGTATGGGCCTATCAGTAGGTTTTATGTCATCTGCATTTTCTGCAGTTGATGCTAATATAGATGATGATGGTTTATGCCTACCTGATGCAGATGGAGTCTCTACTTGTGATCCTACTGCTGCTGATTATTTAGCTGACTATGGTAGTGAAGTAACTGGATTTGACTTAGCTTGGGGTAAAGAAATGAGCTTTGGAGAATTGGGTGTTAGATATACAACATCAACAGCTACTGCTCACCCTGATGATGCTACAGCTGAAGATGTTTCAGTTTCTGATTTAATCGTTAATTGGAGAGGTTCATGTGGCTTCTGGGTTTTTGATAATGCTAAAGCTATGTTTTGGATGGGTGATGATGATATGGCTTTAACATACGATCTATTTACTCACGTTAAACCAACTGAAGCGGTTACTGCTCTTGTTGCTATGGGTTTTGAATACAGAACTACAGATGCAGGTGAGGGTACTCAATTATGGTTACCAAATGCTACTGTTGCTGTAGAAGCAGATTTAGCAGATTGGGCAACTTTTAGAGGATTCGTTTC
>PBEF01000011.1 GCA_002717625.1 Fidelibacterota bacterium
ACAATTACTATTACTGTAACAGACGCAAATGACCTTCCTGTGTTTACATCGGTAGAGAATATAGAATTTGTTGAGGATGAGCAAAATCAGGAATCACTTACATTAAATGTTACTGCAACAGACCCTGATATTGATGATACTTTAGTATTTGCTTGTGCGCGTGTAGGTCAAGGTGAGATAACCTGTGCAGTTGGGAATGAAGATGGTGATCCAACAGGTGCTTCTGCTGATATTATATTTACAGCTCCTGCAGATTATTATAATAAAAGAGAAAATGATCCTGGTTATGAAATTGATGCTCCTGAAACATTTACAATTACTGTAACAGATGATAGTGGTGTTCCTGTACAGCAGGATATGACTGTTACCGTAACCTCTTTTAATGATGCTCCTGTTGTTGTAAATAATGATCCATTTTATGAAATGGATGAGGATACTACATTTGATGTTGATTTAACTCTAACAACAACTGATGTGGATCATGATCTTGCAGACTTAACCTATACACTTGTTGGTGATGGCCCAGAAAATGGAGTAATTATTAATAATAATGATGGAACTGCAACATATACTCCAAATCAAGATTTTGTTGGTGATAATACATTTACATACTCGGTAAGTGATGGTGATCTTAGTTCAGAGACTGCGACAATTACTATTACTGTTATTGGTGGAGAAGATGCTCCTGTGCTTACATCTCCTACAGAATTTAGTTTTGATGAAGATGAAGAGGATGAGGCGGAGCGTACAATAGCTGTAACAGCAACAGATATTGATCAAGATGATCTTGCATTTTCATGCTCTTCTAGTGCTAACATTACTTGTGTTGTAAATGAAACAGAAGATGGATCAGGAGCAAATGTTGTTTTATCTACCCCTCAAGATTGGAATGGAGCAGAAACAATAACAATAACTGTAACTGATGTTGTTAATCGTGGTAGGGGTAATGATTTTGAAGATGTTTTAGTAACCGTTAATCCTATAAATGATATTCCTGTTGTTGCTGATATGCCTGATGAAACTACAAATGAAGATGTTAATTTAGATATTGTGTTACAAGGCTCAGATGTAGATGGCGATCCATTAACGTATGAAATTGTTGCTGACCCTGTAGCTGAAGCTGGAATAATTACTAATAATGATGATGGTACTGTTACATATACACCTGCTGAAGATTTTTCAGGAGAACTTACTTTTACATATAGAGCTAATGATGGAACTGAGTATTCAGCTGATCCTCCTGCAACGGTAACTATCAATGTTACAGATACAAATGATCCTCCTGTAGCTAATGATATTTTTAAAGTTATGAATGAAGGAGAGTCTATAACATTTGATTTGCTTGGTACTGATGTAGATGGTGATCCATTAACGTATGAAATTGTTGCTCCAGGTCCTTTGGATGGAGAAGTTGTTATCAATGAAGATGGAATAACTGCAACATATACACCTGATGAAAATCATTATGGAAATGAAGTTTTTACCTATACTGCTAATGATGGTGAATTTTATTCTGATCCAGGAGAAATTAGTATTGCAATCATTCCAGTGAATGATCCCCCATTATTAGATAATATTGCTCATGTTACATTTAATGAAGATGAATCTATAGAGATTACTGTATCGGCAACAGATCCTGAAGGTGATGCTATCACATATGGATGTACTGGTTTAACAAATCTTCAATGTGTTGTAGATGGTGATAAAATCACATTTAGCAATTTCACAGAGCATTATAATCAGCAATTTGATAGTCACTTAGGTTTAGGATTTGAAATTGCAACAATTACGGCTGTTGATGCCAATGGTATAGGTGGAACAGATTATGAAGATTCTCATCAAAATATTATCGTTGTAGCAATACCCGTTAATGATGATCTAACTGCTAATGAAATAAATTTACAAACACCTGAAGAAACAGTTGTTACAGTTGATTTATATGAACACATTATCAATGTTGATGATATTGGAGAATATATTGAGTCTGTTACGTATACACTTGGAAATACAAGTCCTACTAATGGAGAGTGTACTATTAATGGTTCTATATTAACATACACCCCAAATGACAATTTCCCTGATAATAATAATGCATCTGGTAATGATGTTTGTTCTTATCGTGTTTTAGATAATATCTATGTATCTGATGATGCTTTGGTTAATATTGAAGTTACTCCTGTTAATGATGCCCCTATAACTGAGAGCAGTGACGCTACTATAGATGAGGATGCTACTGCAGATGATGTGGATAATCCTGCTGCAGTATTTGACTTATCTACGCTTACAACTGATGCGGATAATGACCCTTTAACCTATTCTATCCTAGCTGCAGGAAGTAATGGAACGTGCACTTTGGATGGTACGATTGTAACTTATGTTCCAAATGCTGACTATCCAGATAAAAATGATCCTGCTGAAGGTGAGAATGTAGATACATGTACTTTCCAAGCTAATGATGGTACTGCTGGAGATACAGCTGATTCTAATATATCAACCTTAACAATTACAGTTAATCCTATTAATGATTCTCCTGTAACTATTGATAGTGAACAAATAATTCATGAAGGTGAGATTGCTATATTTGATTTATTAGGACTTACCACAGATGTGGATCAAACCGATACATTTACATTTACACTTGTTGATGATGCAGCAAATGGAGTATGTGTGATTGTAGATGGTACTCTAACATATACACCAAATGAAAATTATCCAAATATAGATCAGCTTCCAGGAATTAATACATGTACATTCTATGCTACGGATAATATGGGTGAAGATAATTCAGATTCTAATGTATCAACTCTAACAATCACAGTTGAGCCTATTAATGATGCCCCCGTAACTGAGAATAGTGAGGCTACTATAAATGAGGATGCTACAGTAGATGATGTAGATAATCCAGCTCCAACATTTGATTTATCTACACTGACAACAGATGTTGATAATGATCCTTTAACTTACTTATTATTAACTACAGGAGATAATGGAACGTGTACTTTGGATGAAGACACTGGTACGATTGTAACTTATGTTCCAAATGCTGATTATCCACATACCAATGATGCTTCAGGTGTAGATACATGCACTTTTCAAGCTAATGATGGCACAGGCGAAGAGACAGCTGATTCTAATATATCAACCTTAACAATTACAGTAGACCCTATAAATGATGCTCCTGTAACTATTGATAGTGAGCAGACAATAGATGAGGATACAGTAGCAATATTTGATTTGAATGCTTTGACAACAGATGTTGATTTAACAGATACATTTACATTTGCACTTGTTGATGATGCAATAAATGGAGAATGTGTGATTGTAGATGGCACTCTAACATATACACCAAATGAAAATTATCCTGATACAAATGATGCTCCAGGAGTTAATACGTGTACATTCTATGCAATAGACAATATAGGTTTAGATAATTCAGATAATGTATCAACTCTAACAATTACAGTAGATCCAGTTAATGATATACCTATCTTAGATGAACCTTTAACAGATTGCGTTGGAACTGATTTTTGTGATATGCAAGTAAATGATATTGAATTTTTTGAGGATGAGTCTGCAACAATTACAGTATCTGCAACTGATGCAGATGGTGATCCTTTAATATATTCATGTATTAATGATGATCATCCTGAAATTTTATGTGATATTACTGATAATGAGATTGTTATATCAAGTGTACCTAATTATTATAATACTGGATCTGAGTATATTACTATTGTTGTAGATGATGGCCAAGAAGGACAAGATACCCAAGACGTTCTTGTGCATGTAGTTCTTGTTAATGATGATCCTGTATTACTTGAGATTGATCCTCAAGAATTTTTTGAAGATGAATCCGTTGAATTTGATATTCAAGCAACTGATGGTGATCCTGAAGATCAACTAACGTTTTCTTGTCAGAACTCAGATAATGTTTTCTGTGTAGTACAAGATTCAGGCCCTTTCCAAAATAATCCGGAACAAACGCCTATACAGTCAAGTGTTGTAGTGACTGCTAATCAAGATTTTAATGGTACAGAGGAAATTGTAGTTAGTGTAAGTGATGGTCATGAGAGAATTTTAATATCTTTAAATGTCCCTATTACCATAGTCCCAGTTAATGATCCTCCAGTGACTGTTGATGGTGAGCAAATAATAGATGAGGATACAACCGCTGATTTTGATTTAACAACACTTACAACTGATGTTGATAATGATGTTTTAACTGATTTGACTTACACTGTTGTTGAACAGCCATTACAAGGAAGTTGTAGCATAGGTGAGGATGGTATAACGCTTACCTATACTCCAAGCCCTGATTATCCTTTTACTAATGATCCTCCTCCAGGAGAGGAAATTTGTTCATTCCAAGCAAGTGATAATAGTCTTTTTACACCTGACTCTAATGTATCAACATTGACAATTACAGTTAATCCTATTAATGATGCTCCTGTGACTGTTGGTAGTGACCAAACAATAAATGAGGATACGGTGGCAACATTTGATTTAAATACCTTAACAACAGATGTTGATCAAACAGATACATTTACATTTACGCTTGTTGATAATGCAATAAATGGAACATGTGTGATTGAAAATGAAATTTTAACATATACTCCTAATCAAGACTATCCAGGAACTAATGATGATTCCGGTACTGATTCATGTTCTTTTTATGCAACGGATAATATGAATGTAGAAACTTCAGATTCTAATACATCGGATCTTATAATTACTATTTTACCTGTTAATGATCCTCCTGTTTTAGATGAACCTTTAACAGATTGTCTTGAAAGTGATTTTTGTGATATAGATGTAAATGATGTTGAGTTTCTTGAGGATGAGTCTGTAACAATTACAGTCTCTGCAACTGATGCTGATGGCGATCCTATAACATATTTATGTAATAATGATCAGCATCCTGATGTCTTATGTAGTATTGATGGTGACCAACTGACAATTTCAGGTTCATCTAATTATTATAATGATGAAGGATTCGATGATGAACAGCCTGTTTTCATTACAGTAATTGCTGATGATGGTTATGAGGATGGTCAAGATTCTAAGCCTATTTATGTTCATGTTATTCCTCTTAATGATCCTCCTGTATTAAGTGAAATTGATGAACAACAGTTTTTAGAAGACAGTACATTAGAATTTGAGGTAAGTGCATTTGATCCAGATCCTGGAGACTTATTAACCTTTACTTGTACTGGTTCAGATAATATTTTATGTGATTCAATAGATGCTCCCCAAAATTCAAATGCTGTTGATGATATATTTTCAAATCTTATATTAACAGCAAGTCCTAATTTTTATGGAACAGAAACAATTACAGTTACTGTGAGTGATGGTGATGATGAAGATTCCTATACGGATACTCAACCTGTAGTTGTTACTGTTATTGGAGTTAATGATATTCCTAAAATTAAACCACTCTCTTATACTGTAGATGCGCAGGAGTCTTTATTTGAGAATATCGATATTAATTCTGTTACTTTTGATGAAGGGCAAGAGTTTACTATTCTGTTTGAAGTGAGTGAGCCAGATTCACTAGATAGTCCAGATGAGCTTTTAATTGCATATGAAAATTTTGGTTTTGTTGATCCACAGTCTAGCAATCAAAATATGAATTTTGATGTATGTTCATTTGATACAGTTGATGAATGTAGTTTTATAGCAAATAGTGATAATGTTGATGAAACTGATAGCAATAATAGATACAGATGTACTTTATTATGCCACCAAAATTTTAATGCATCCTTTTTTGGAGATTTTAAGGTAGATGACCAGATGACTGAATATGATGAAAATGATGAAGCCTTTAATGGAATGGTTGCTCAATTAGAGCTAAATATAAAGCAAATTAATGATTTAGTTAACCCTATAGTTTTAAATGAAAATATATCTATGTATTGGGATGATATTCCTATTGAAGATTTACAAGGATCTATAAGTATTAACTCAGATATTTATTTGGATCAAACTAAATTTTTTAATAATACAACACTTAAGACCCCAAGTGTGATTCCTGAAGTTTTTAATATGAATGATATTTATAGTTATAGAACAGATATTACTCAAGTAGAGCCATCTTTTTATTTTATATGGAATAGAGATGAATTTCCCTATCAAACAGATGTCGATACAGATCCTACATTAAATGAAGTCCCATATGATTTGTTCTACCGTTTAGAGTTGGTTGAAAATGATAACGTTTATGTTATTAAAGACAATATAGAAGATGCTTCATTTACAGGAGATTATGCCTATGCACTTGCAGTTCTTCATCCTGATTCTTTATACTCCCATTATGCTAATGGAGATTTATATATTCCAGGAGAGCATATAGCATCTATATCAGATCTTCCTGAAGATAATAAATCTAATCTTTTAAATTATAATGGTGATGAATATGTATGGCGTGTAGTTGCACAAAATTATAGAGTTGAGTATAGTTATGATGAAGCTGCATGTGATGGTGAAAATGAACGTTGGCTAGAAGGAGATAACGGTCAGTATTGCGCTGAATTTGAAGATGAAAGTGTTATTTCTGTTAATCAATCAAATCCAATCAATATAGATATAAAACATACAGAAGGGGAGTTCCATTATACAATAAATCCACTTTATGTTGATTATTATGATATGTATTTTGTTCCTGATGATCAATGTGCTTTAAATCAATTTGGTTATGAGAATGAAGCATATGTTAATTATATCATTGATGCTGCAAGTTATACCATTGATGAAACTGAATCTATTAACTTGTTAGAAGATATAGATGGTTCATCATATGATCTTGGTACTGATATATTACATGCAAATGGTACTTTAGACTTTTTTGGAGGGGAGGATCCTTATATAACTTTACATACATTAGTTATTACTGTTGATCAACATCAGAATGCTTATGTTAATATAGGTTCTTTTGTATATGCAGAAATTACTCCTGGAGAGGTTACTGTGATGAGCTCTCCATCTAATAATATTAGCGTTGAATTTGATTCAGATACTTTTGATTCTGGTCGTACTACTATTATTATGTATGAAACTCCATATAATCTCACAGATCAATTATTAAAAAGCGATTATCGTATTGTATCAGATTATTTGAATATTAAATCAAATAATTTTAACCTTAATTCAGATTTTTCAATTTATTTTAATCAAAATAGTATTATTGGAGATTATTATGATCTTGAAAAGATTAAAGTCAGTAAAGATGATGAACAGATTATTACATTTCCTAGTTATTTAGAAGATGATTATATTACAGCAAAAGTGAATCAATTTGGTAAATATATGCTAACTTATAATGTTAATCCTGCATCGGATGATATTGCTATCCCTCAAACTTTTGGAATAAAATCTTGCTATCCAAATCCATTTAATCCAAGTGTATCAATAGATTATAGTTTAGAGAAAGATTCAAATGTAAGAGTATCAATATATAATATATTAGGACAAAAAATTAAAGAGATAGAAAATTCTTATAAAGTGGCAGGATCATATACGTCAATTTGGAATGGTCTTAATAATCAAGGCAGTCAAATGCCATCAGGCGTATATATAGTAGAAGTTAATAATAAAGAAGAAAAATCAATTAAATTTGTAACACTATTAAAATGAAGAAATTACTTTATATATTTATAGTTATCTTTATGTCTTGTGAGAGTTTTGGTGAACTCAAAGAACAAAGCGGTATATCTTATTATGATGCTGTTGCATTTGGTTGGCAGGCCTTTTTTGATAATGATTATGAACTTGCTTTAAATTGGTTTAATACAGCATACGAAGCTATTGATCAAGACTTGCATAATTCAGCTCATGTTGGAATTGCATGGACATATCATTTTATAGCAAATTATGGCACAGAAGAGCAGTTGGTTCTTTGTGGTGGAGGAGTTGATGAATGCAGAAATGCTGCTTTTGAAGAGTTTTTATATGATACTGATGAGGCTGAAGCAGTAGAATCATATGATGAAAATTGTATATATTTTGAATTTTGCTGTGATGATTGTTTCGTTAACGATAGAGGCTTAGGATTATCTTTTCATTATATTAAAGAGGCTATAGATACAGATAATGATATTTTATTATCAGAGCAGATTGTCGTTTTGCAAGAATTTTTAGATAGCAATACCATCCCTCAAGTTGATTCTGATTATATGTTTATGGCAGGCAAGCCAACAGGTACTCTTGGTGAAACTGTCATATGGGATTCAAATACAATAGCTGTTTATTTAGCAGGCTTATATTTGAGAACAAATCAAATTAATGAAACTACAGATAATTCTAAGGCTTGTGAATTATTATTAGAGCATGAATTATCTTGTGATATTACTAGCTGTGAAGATGCTGATTATTATTATCATGATTTAATTCAATGCATTGAGCAGCAAAGCCTTGAAAATCAAGTTCCTTTCAGCGAGTAAATACTATACAATTTGTTACAGAATTTAAGAGTACTCTTTCCTGTGAAAAATAATATATTAAAAAGTAATATAAGAGGTATATATGAGCATAATTATAGTTATGACTTTTTTATCAGTGATTTTATGTGCTGATACTAATGAACTTCCAATTGGTTTTACTGAAGGGGAGTTAAAAAATAAAAATTTAATTTATGATATGGGCACAAGGACTGATCCTCCTATTGGTCCAGTTCGTAATATAGCTGAATATGAGCCTATGCAGGGAGTTTTGATTAGATATCCATTTGGAATCTCTACTTCTTTGATAGCTTCAATGTCTGAAGATGTTATTATATATTGTTTAGTTTCTAATAATTTGCAAAACTCAGCATACAATTCAATGAATAATGGTGGCGTTAATATGAATAATGTAGAGTTTATATTAGGCTCTACAGATTCTTATTGGACTAGAGATTATGGTCCTTGGTGGGTTGTGGATGGTAATGGAGATGTTGGGGTAGTTGATTTTACTTATAATAGACCACGACCAAATGATAATCAAGCTCCATCAAAGGTAGCTAATCATTTAAATGTCCCTTATTATTCTGCAGATTTTGTAAGCACTGGAGGAAATTATATGACTGATGGTTTTGGTATTGCAGCATCGACCCATATAGCATACACTGAACAAGATGAATGTAATACATCAAATGAATATAGTGTTCCTCTTCCAGGATGTTCTTATGTTGATGATATCTTAGAAGAATATTATGGTATAAATACTTATCATGTGGTTGCTGATCCTAATAATGAATATATTGATCATATTGATTGTTGGGGAAAATTTTTATCACCAACTAAAATACTTATAAGAGAAGTTCCTATTAGTCATAGTCAATATGATGAGATTGAAGAAGTTGCAGATTATTTTTCATCAGTTCTAACATCAGAGGGGACACCTTGGGAAGTATTTAGAATAAATACTCCAAATGATCAACCATATACTAATTCTTTAATTTTAAATAATAAGGTTTATGTCCCTATTATGAACAGCTCTTGGGATGGTCCTGCATTAGAGGCTTATGAAGCTGCTATGCCAGATTATATTATCGAGCCGTTTACAGGATCTTGGCAACCAACAGATGCCCTTCATTGTAGGGTAAAAGGGATTCCAGATTTAACACCTATGCCTCAATTTGATCTTGGTGATGTTAATATGGATAATCAAATTAATGTTTTAGATATTGTTAATGTAGTTAACTATGTACTTGGGCTAGTTGATTTTACTACCTCACAATCCCAGTTATCTGATATGAATGAAGATGGAACAGTTAATATATTAGATATTATATCAATTGTAAATATTATTACAGGGAGTTAATTAATATGAATATAACTTTTTTTATATTATTTCTTTTATCATCTCTTTTTTCTAGGGATTTATATAAGGAAATTAGAATTGAAAATATTCCTTCATCTACTATTGCCTACTTGAATGTATTGGGTATAGATGTAGATCATATTCATCAAGAAGATGGTTTTATTCAATTTGCTATTTCAAGTCATGATTTAGATAAATTAGATTTTCATAATGTTAATTATCATGTTATACATGAAAATCTTGAAGAATTTTATGCGCAAAGATTAGATCCTGATTATGAAAGTCGAGATTTTGAACTAGGCTCAATGGGGGGATATTATACATTCGATGAAATTGAAAATAGATTAAATGAAATACATGATCAATATCCTTCATTAACTCAATTAGAAGTAATAGGAAATACGCTAGAAGGTAGAAATATATGGGCTCTTAAGATCAGTGATAATGCATCTTCTTTTGAACAAGAGGAACCTGAAGTTTTATATACAGGTTTACATCATGCAAGAGAGCCAATGAGTTATATGAATTTATTTTATTTTATGGATTGGCTGTTTGAAAATTATAATGTGGATAATTTAGCTACACATTTAATTAATAATAGACAGTTATGGTTTATTCCTGCAATTAATCCTGATGGTTTAGTGTATAATCAACAAATTGCTCCAAATGGTGGGGGAATGCAAAGAAAGAATATGTTACCAACATGTTCTGGTGGTGTTAATGGTGTTGATTTAAATAGAAATTACAGTTATATGTGGGCTTATGATAATGAAGGCTCTAGTCCTGATGGCTGTAGCGAAACATATAGGGGGACTAGTCCTTTTTCAGAACCAGAAACACAGGTTGTTAGAGATTTTGTTCAATCACATAATTTCCCAATAGCTTTTAATTATCATAGCTATAGTAATTTGATGATTTATCCTTTAGGCTATGAGTATGATAATCCTATATCTGATGAAGATTTAGAAATATTTATAGAATATGGTGAAGATATGGTTCAGTATAATGGATATGCATTAGGCTCTGGACCTGATTTGTTATATCCTGTAAATGGAGAAGCTTGTGATTGGATGTATGGAGCTGAAAATATTTTTGCTTATACTCCTGAGATAGGAGCTGGAAGTGATGGTTTTTGGCCATCTACAAGCAGAATAGTTCCTCTTGCTGAAGAAAATTTATATCCAAATCAATTTTTAGCACTTGTGGCTGGTTCAAAGTACAAGTTGAACATCAATGTTGATGAGGGTCCATATACTTCTGATAATGCTTATCCTTTATATATTTCTATATTGAATCAAGGTTTAACTTCTTCAAATGGAGATGTATATGTGGATATTATTAGTTCAGATAATTTGTCTTTTGAATTAGAACAAATCACTTTAGATGGAGGATTAGGCGCAAGAGAGTTATTAGATTTAGGAGGAATTAGTTATTTTAGCGTTAATGCTGTACAAGGCTCTATTGCAGAAATTATAGTTAAGGTTTATGATGATGATGGATATATTTATGAAGAAAATCTACAGTTAATTGTAGGTGAAACTGAGGTTGTTGTAAATCAGGATTTTGAGGGCGGTAATAATTGGACTGTTGGATCTTTTGATGATAGTGCAACAGCTGGTATTTGGGAACTTGGCATCCCATTGGTTACATATGATGAACTGGGTAATGTTGTACAACCTTCTTCAGATCATACAGATGATGGAGTAAATTGTTTTTTTACTGGTAATTCAAGTAATCCGAATTCTCCTGGTCAAGGTGATGTTGATGGTGGGAAAACAACATTATTCTCTCCTGTATATAATCTGTCTGAATATTCTGGTGCTATAATTAGTTATTGGAAATGGTATACAAATAATCTAGGCAATAATCCTGGAACTGATACTTGGAGAGTTGATGTATCTGGTAATAATGGTCAGGCTTGGATTGAATTAGAAAATTCAACTTCATCTAATAATTCTTGGCAATTTAAACAGTTTTATTTAAATGATTATATCAGTGATTTTACATCTGTTCAATTCAGATTTATTGCTGAGGATGTGTACAATGAAGGTGACTTCGGTTCTGGAGGGTCATTAATTGAAGCAGCAATTGATGATTTTATGATTCAAGTTTTTTCTAATACTGAATGTATGTTAGGAGATTTTAATCAAGATGCTGATGTAAATATTCAAGATATTATATTTATGATTAATGTAATATTAGGCCCTGTTGAAGAAATTGATAATTATTTGTGTTCCGGAGATTTCAATCAAGATGCTGCATTAAATATTCAGGATGTTATTCTTATTGTTAATTTTATTTTAGATTAAACTCCTTTTTTATCAGGATCCCATATTTCTTTATGTAGTTGAATTTGAAATCTAACGTTTAGATTATCTCTTAATATCCAATCAACTATTTTTTTAGATTCTATTTCATTATAAGCAGGTGACATTAGTATGTTTGATTTTTTTGTTAATTCATATTCAGATATTTTATTTTTAGCCCAAACATAATCTTCCTTATCTGCAATAACAAATTTAATCTCATCATCTTTCTTTAAATAGTTAATATTTTCCCATAAGTTCTTTTTTACCATTTTGCTACTAGGGCATTTAAAATCAATAATATTAATAACTTGTTTAGGGACTGATTCTATCGATAGAGATCCACTTGTTTCTAATAACACTTCATATTTATTTTCTACAAGTTTTTGCAGCAGTATAATGCAGTTTTTTTGAAATAAGGGTTCTCCTCCTGTAACTTCAACTAGGTTGCAGGGATATTCCTTTATTTTTTCTAATATTTCTTCGATTGTTAATTCTTCTCCTTCATAAAATGTATGTTCTGAATCACAATATGAACACCTAAGATTACAATACGTTAATCTGATAAATATACAAGGCCTCCCACTATATGAAGATTCTCCTTGAATACTGTGATAAATCTCATTAATCATTAATTTCATAGGTTTATAAATTATTTAAAATCTGATTTAAAACATATTAATATTAATATATCTCTTTTTTAATTAAATTATGGACGGTGTATTTTATATAAAACAACAGGATAATAAATTGCAAAAGTCTCCAAAATTGTTTATTCCAGGTCCTACTCATGTATCAGAGACCATTATGGATGTTTTTTCTACAAAGCAAATAGGTCATAGAACTCCTGAAATTTCTGATTTGATTTCATTTATAGTTAAAGGTATTCAAAATATATTATACACTAAAAACCATATTTATCTAGCTTCTCATGCGGCAACAGGATTGTGGGAGATGGCAACAAAAAACAGTGTTAAAAAATCTGTATTGCATGCTGTTAATGGAGCCTTTAGTTCTAAATGGGCTTTATCATCTGAACAATTAGAATATGATGTTAAGCGTATTGACTTTGAATGGGGTCATGGAATTGATGTAGATAAACTTGACAAAGAATTATCAACAGGTAAATATGATGTATTTGCTATGGTCCATAATGAAACTTCAACAGGGGCAATGAGTGATTTAAATGCTATATCTAGTTTGCTCAAAACAAAATACCCAGATATAATATGGCTTGTTGATGCTGTTAGTTCAATGGCTGGTGTTAAAATTGAGGTAGATAAGCTTGGTATTGATTTTATTTTATCATCAACGCAGAAAGCATGGGGATTACCAGCAGGTTTCTCAATATGTGCAGTATCTAATAGAATGATTAGACGTTCTCTTGATATTAAAGGTAAGGGTTATTTTCTAGATTTACAAACTTATGAGAAATATTACATTAAAAATCAAACACCTACTACACCTTCTATCCCTCATATGTATGGGTTGAAGAAAGTTTTAGAATTAATTGATGAAGAAGGTTTAGATAATAGATGGAAAAGACATAATGAAATGGCTGGATTTACTAGAAATTGGGCTATTGAACATGGGCAAAAATTGTTTACTCATAGAGATGCTTTATCTTACACCCTTACATGTATAGATAATGTTCAAAAATGGGATATAAAAAAAATTAATGAAAATCTTTTAAATCAAGGATTTAGGATGGATAGAGGTTATGGTAAATTTAGATATAAGGCGTTTAGAATACCTCATATGGGTAATATTTATATGGAAGATTTAAAAGAATACTTAAATGCATTCAATGAATTAATATGATAAAAATTTTAATAACAGACCCTTTATCAGATAAAGGTATTAATAAGCTTAAGAATGCAGGATTTGAAGTTATCTATAAACCTGATACATCTAATGATGAATTATTATCTCTTATTAGCAATATTGATGGTTGGATTATTAGAAGTGGAACAAAAATTACTCAAGAATTACTTGAAGATTCAAAAAAATTACAAATTATTGGAAGAGCTGGTGTTGGAACAGATAATATTGATATAGATTATGCAACAACAAAAGGCGTGATTGTTATGAATGTTCCAGATGGAAATACTATTTCAGCTGCTGAACATACAACCGCAATGATGCTAGCGTTATCTCGAAATATTTATGAAGGACATTCAAGCTTAATGAGAGGTGAATGGAATCGTAGCTCTTTAGTTGGTAATGAATTAAGAGATAAAGTTCTTGGTGTTGTTGGACTTGGGAAAATTGGTAGAGAGGTTATTAAAAGATCCTTATCCTATGATATGAAAATTTTAGGTTATGATCCATATGTTAATAAAGATCAATTCAATAAAGATGAAGTAAAAGTAGTGGAATTAGATTATCTAGTAAAAAATAGTGACTTTATAACATTACATTTACCTATTAATGATAATACTCGAAACTTATTTGATTACTCTAAAATTAGTAAAATGAAGAAAACAGCTAGATTAATTAATGTTGCTAGGGGTGGAATAATTAATGAAACAGATTTAGCAAAAGCTCTAAATGGAAATATTATTTCAGGTGCAGCTATTGATGTGTTTGAAAATGAACCAATATCAAGTGATAATAAACTTGTACAAGCTGATAATGTGTTGTTAACTCCTCATTTAGGAGCTTCAACAATAGAGGCTAAAGAGGGAGTTACTGACTCCGTATGCCAACAAATGATTGATTATTTCAATATTAATAAGTTATCTAATGCATTAAATATTCCAATATCAGATCCAGCTTTATTGAGTAAGCTTTCTTCATATTATGAACTTGCAGAATTAATGGGTTCTTTGCAATCTCAATTAATTAAAGGAGCTATCGAAAAAACTGAAATATATTGTTATGGTGAAGCTGAAGATAGTAAATCAATTTCATTATCTTTTTTAAAAGGAGTTTTATCTAATATAACTGATAACAGGGTTAATTTTTTAAATGCTTTATCTATAGCAAATGAAAGAGGTATTATTCATTCTCATTCTTATAGTACAGATAAAATTCCTTATACAAATAAAATTCGTTCAGTTATTTATTCTGGAGATCAAAAATTTTCTGTTTCAGGTAGTGTTTTTGGTGATAATTTTATAAGAATTACTGAAATAATGGGATTTGAAGTTGACCTTAAACCTGAAGGTAGGATGCTGTTTATAAAGAATAAAGATGTTCCTGGAGTTATAGGTGAAATAGGTACGATATTAGGTAAGAAAAACATTAATATTTCTGGTTATCTTTTAAGTAAAGTAGAAGATAAGAATTTTGCTTATTCTATTATTAGGGTAGATGATCGTATATCAGAGGATGTCCTTTCTATTTTACTTCAGATAGAAAATTTGATTGATATAAAGCAACTTAATCTATAGTAATATGGCTGATATTCTAGATAATTATATTAATAAAGTCAATAAATTAGAAATACAAAAGAAAGTAGAACGTTATTATGATGCTGCTGTTGCATATAAGGATAAATTTTTAAAACTAATTGTTATGAGATTTGAAGTTTTAAAAATTAAATTTGAGTTAAAGAAGAATTATATTGAATTAGGTCAATTTGTTTCTAAAAGCTATAGTAAAGAAAAAACAGTTGATTTTTCTTATAAAGAAGATTTTTTCTCTCTAAATCATGATATAAAGAAAAATATACGTTATATAAATAAAATAAAGAGTTATTATAAACAGAAATAATTTTATGTTTAAGAAAATGAAAGATTATAAAATAATTTTGCTTAAGAAAAATAATCTTAGTGTAAGAGAATTTAATATTTTTACATTATTTTTATTTGGTGCTATTTTATTTATTTTTATATCTATTTCAATTTATTCTACAGAAGTTAAAGACATGTTATCTTTTTATGATTTACGTAGAAATCAAAAAAACAATAGAATATTAGAACAGCAAATAAAAGCTCAGCAAAATAAAATAGATGTATTGCTTGAAGAAATTAACTCTTTAAAAGAGAGAGATGAGAGTATGAGAAAATTATTGAAAATTCCTTCTATTAATGATGATGTTAGAAAATTAGGTGTAGGTGGTTCTGATTCTATTAGAAGTTTAAATGATTTAAATTATTTATTACCAAATAAATTTGATTTAGATAAGTTACCTAGAGATCTTGCTTTTATAGAGAGAAGTATTAATCTGGAAAAATTAAGTTATAATCAGATTGAGTCTATAGCAAATGAAAAATTAGACTATTATTTACATTATCCTGCTATTTATCCAGTTTCTCTAAAAGAGGCAAGAAGAACATCTCGATATGGATATAGAAGGGATCCTTTTACTAAATCTAGAAGATTTCATGAGGGAGATGATTTTTCAGGTCCAATTGGAGTTGATGTTTATGCTACTGCTGATGGTAAGGTTGTATCATCAAAAAGATATGGGTCCTTTGGAAATTATATAGAGATTAATCATGGTAATGGATATATGACAGTTTATGCACATCTTTCAACAAGAGAGGTACGTAGAGGAGATAAAGTAGAGAGAGGACAGAAAATAGGAGAGATTGGTAATACTGGTAGATCAACAGCTCCTCATCTTCATTATGAAGTTATATATAATGATAAACATACTAATCCTAATAAATATTATTTTAAAGTTAAATCATGAATAGAAAAAAATATTATATAGAAACCTATGGTTGCCAGATGAATGTATATGATTCTGAATTAGTTGAAAATCAATTAATTAAAACAGGTTATAAGCAAACGAATAGTATAGAGTCAGCAGATCTTATTTTTTTAAATACATGTGCAATTCGAGAAAAGGCAGAAGAAACTGTGCATAATAGGTTGACAAGTCTTGCTTATTTAAAGAAGAGGAATCCTAATTTAATTATTGGTGTTTTAGGGTGTATGGCTCAAAATTTAAAAGATGATTTGTTAAAAGATAAGCCATATGTTGATGTGATTTTAGGACCTGATTCTTATAGAAGAATACCCGAAATTATTACTAATAGAAATAAAGAATTAAATAATATTGTTGATACTAAATTATCAAAATATGAAATTTATAATGATTTGTTTCCATCTAGGAAAGAAGGTGTTAATGCTTGGATATCAATTATGCGAGGTTGTGATAAATTTTGTACTTTTTGTATAGTCCCATTTACTAGGGGAAGAGAGAGGAGTCGTTCTATTGAATCTGTTATTGAAGAAGTAAAACATGCTGTTGAAGATGGTTTTGTAGAAATTACGCTTTTAGGACAGAATGTAAATTCATATAGAACATCTGATGGAAGTTTTTCTTGTTTATTAGAGAAAGTAGCACAGGTAGAGGGAGTGAAAAGAATAAGGTATACTTCACCTCATCCGCAAGATTTTGATGAAAATTTATTAGAAGTAATGAGCCGCTATGATAATATATGTAACTACATTCATTTACCATTACAATCAGGTTCAAATAGCATACTTAAAAAAATGAATAGAACATATAGTAAAGAAGAATTTATTGATTTGGTAGCAAAAATTCGTGATTATATACCTGGTTGTTCTATTAGCACAGATGTAATTGTTGGTTTTCCAGGAGAAACAGATGCTGATTTTCAGGATACTTTAGATATGATGAAAAAAATTAAATTTAATTTTGCTTATATGTTTAAATATTCATCAAGGCCAGGGACTAAGGCTGCTGAGTATGATAATCAGCTCCCCGAAGATATTAAACAGAATAGATTAGAACAACTTATTGAATTGCAATCTTCAATTACATTGGAAAATAATATAGAAAAAATTAATTCTGTTCAGTATATTTTAATTGAGAAAGAAAGTAAAAAGTCTAATAACTATTGGTCTGGTAGAACTGATGGGAATACTTGGACGATAGTAAAAAAGAATAAAGAAAATGTTAAAGAAGTTATTCCCGTAAAAATTATAGATGCTAAAGGTGTTACTCTATTTGGAGAGGCATTAACAAAAAAGGAACTTTTATATGAAACTAATTAAGTATATTTTGTTTATAATTATATTAATTGCAAGTGTTGTATTTATAAAGGAGTTAGATTCCATTAATGTGCTAAATGATGGTACTCCAATAAAAGTCAAAATTCCCTATTTGACAACTGCTATTGGTTTTGAGGATGGTTTGAAAACATGGCAGGCTATTATTTTTACGTTATCAATAGGTGTTTTTATCGGTTTTATAATTGCTTTAATTCAAATAATCTCACAAAAAGCAGAAATGATTTCTTTGAAATCCAATTTAAGAAAAGCTAATGACGAACTTGATATTCTTAGAAATCAAAATTTAGATGATGATTTAGAATTAGTTGATGAAAATATAGATGATGAATTATAAATGGAAATAATTTTTTATTTATTTTTAATTGTTCTTATAGTTAGTATTCCCATTAGTTTACATTATTTTAAAAAGCCTAATCATAATGCTTCTATAAAAGATTTATATGCAGAAGGTCTAGATATGCTTGTAATGGGAAAAAGAAAAAAAGCATATAAAAATTTCAAACTAATTATTGATAAAGATTCAAATAATATTAAAGCATATCTTTATTTAGGTAGAGTTGTAAGAGATGGAGGTAATCCTAAAAAAGCTTTAGAGATACATCAATCATTAATACATCGTAAGGATATTAATAATTATGATAAAGTAGAACTGTATAAAAATCTTTCCTTAGATTATTACAAAATGAGTAATATTGATCAATCAATACATTTTGCTAAAAAAATTTTAATACTTGAAAAACATAATGAATGGAGTATCAACCATTTAATAAAGTTATGTAAACTAAATGATAATTGGGAAGATGCTGCAAAATATTTAAAAATATTATTTGAAATAAATAACCATCAAGATAATACTAAGTTAGCATTATATAAAATACAGCAGGGAAGAGTTTTGTTAAAGAATAATGAATTCAATTTATCTAGAGAAAAATTTGAAGATTCGTTTAGTATTGATGAAAATTTAAGTATATGCTATTATTTTATAGGCAATGCATTTGCTGATGAAAGTAATGCTATTTATGATCAAGCCATTAAATTAGATAGTGAAATTGAAGGCAGTCTTGAAAAAAATGAACAAAGTCAAAAGCTTAAAGTAGATGCGGAACATATTTTAGCTAAAGCTATAACTATGTGGGGACATTTTATAGAAAATATGCCTGAATATTCTTGGATGATATTACCGACTCTAAAAGATGCTCTTCAAGCTTTACATCGATATGATGATATTGAAAAATTACTTATTCAAACTGGAGATAAAAATCAAGATAACCTTGATATAGTATCTCATTTGGCTGATTTTTATGCGAATAAAGGGGATGTTGATAAAGCGCTTAAAACAATTAATAAGGCACTAGAGAAGAATAAAGATTCATTGATAGCTCAATTGAAAAAACTTAAAATTATATGCTTGAAAAATAAAGAAAGTTCTTTATCTGTTCAAATCGATAAATTGATAGTTTCTTTAATGAGAGATCAAAGATACTTGAAATATAAACAAAGTTATAATGATCAAAATATGAGGTGGCTATTTGAATCAAATAATATTAAATAATGTTATTAAAATTATTTTTTTCTCTTTGCTTTTATCTGACCAAACTGATAAAATGATTAATAGTTTAATAAAAGGTAAGGGAATATATTCATTTGATCAAATGAAATCTTATGCAGAAAATAAATCCTTAAAAAAGGATAATAAATTTATATTGCAAGGATTATTAGAAATAAAGGGAGAAAAGTCTGTTTCCTACTTTGAAACTTATATTGAAAACAATCAAGAAGGACCTTATTCTGCTTTAGCTTTATCCAAGATAGCTGATTATTATTATACCGAAGGTTTGTATACGAAATCTTCGCAATCATATCAAAGGTTATTATTCAATTTTAATGATATAGAAAATGTAGTGCCAACAATTAATTATTTTATTAATTCTCTTTCTGTATCAGGTAATTTAGATTCTGCAAAATATTATACAGAGTTATTAAATGAAAAATATCCTAAATTGAATTTTAATCAAAATTTTTATTCACAAAATAATAGTTTAGAAGATACTAGATTAAAGAAGAACAGCTCTAATGTGAGTGAAGGAAATTACTATGTGCAGATTGGTTTATATAAGCGTTATAGTGATGCTACATATAATAGAAGTATTTTACTTTCTTCTGGTTTTTTATCAAGAATTGATGAAATATTATTAGATGGAAATAATAAAATGTATGCACTTAGAGTAGGATACTATTCTGATATAAAAAAAGCAGAGAATATTAAAAGACGAATTCGTTCTAGATTAGGTTTAACTGAATTAGAAATTATAGAATTAAGGTAATTAATAATTTAATGGAAGCGAATGCAATCCTGGTGGATGCCACAGCCTTCAAAGCTGCTGTCCTGATGAAAATTGGGAGGTGGGTTCGATTCCCACACGTTTCCGCAAAATTAATATGCTGAAAATGTTATATATATTATATTTTTCTTGTTTGATATCTCAGGGAATATATGCTGATAAAAAAGATCCTATTATTTATTCATTAAATATAAAATATAATTCTGAAGATAATTCTATATTAAATACTAGTGAAGATTATTGGAATGTTGGTTTATCTTCTGTTCTAAAAGGTATAAATGAATATGGCCTTAATTATCAAAAGAAAAAAGAATATAAATCATTTGAAACTTTTTATAATTATTATATTAAACCTGATTTTTATTTAAAGATGTCTTATGGAATTTCATATATGTTTATAGATAAATATGATGATGGATCTAATATCAATCGTTATGGCACTAGGCTATCTTTTTATGGTGATAATAAAAATAGTAAGGGTGATTTGAAATTTTACCCTATACTTAGTTATGAATATTTTTCCGATCAAGATGATAGTTATGATATTTTAACATTAGGTTTATCTGTTTTATTTAATGATATTGGATTTGAACCATCACTATCATATATATCAGAAGATATTAAGGAATTTTCTGTTAAACTTTATTTGTGGGAGTTTAGTACTTATTAATGTCTATCCCCTAGTACAACATTGACTAATGTTACTACATCTAGTATATTGACAATTCCATCATTATTTAAATCTGCAGATCCAGTAGGCTCTGATGTTCCTAGTATTATATTAATACATGTAATAATATCAAGTATATTAATAATAGAATCATTATTAATATCACCACTTAAAGATGTACTATCAAATTGATCATAAGTATATCTTTCTGCTCTAGCAATCATTGCCATATTGCTAGGATAATCATAGTCCCACACTTTTTCTCCAGAAGGAGTTACTTCAAAAATATATGATTCTGTTGCTTCTGTTATAAGAGTATTTCCATTAGCTAATCTAAATGATCCGCCTTGAGCCATGGAGTTAAAGCCTCCTGTATATATCCATGTATAGCTATCTGGTCCAAAAGGTTCATCGTCTTCTATAAAATAAGTTCCATCATTATTAATTGGTGTAATGATTTCAAGAACTGCAGCCGAATTATTAGTATGAAAATTATTAAATAAAATAAGGTTCCCAGCACCAGGGTAACCTTCTGGTATCCAATTTACAGAATGTTGGTCTGCTAAAATGTGATTATTACTATTTCCTCTATCATAGTTTTGAGGATTTCCCCATCGATATAAAAAATCTCCTCCCATACCATATAATCCACCAGAATGAGAAGCAGCTTCTTCCGTAGTTGTACTATGGTCAATAATATATAGTTCATCTCGATGCCTAGATGAAAGTACAATTTGATCTAAATGTTCATTGTAGTGGACTGCATTAATATGCATCCAGTCTCCATGGGCTTGACCACCAGGACCTCCATTAGAACCAACATTTCCACAGTTAATATCCATAAGCTCAGGATGCTCTGATATTTGGCCATAAAAGGCATCATATTCAGGGCCTCTATCTTGAATTAAATGATCTTTAATAGACCATTCCCAAATAATATTAGCATCTCCAGTATTAAAATCAGGTTCAATTTCAAATATTATAGTAAACCACATTTGATTTAATGAATTATTTACTGATGTACGTCCTAAAGCACTCCATTCACTTGAATATGTTCTTTCCCATGCAAGAATTAGGAAATTTCCATTTGGTAATGGTTCTATATCATGGTGATGTTGATAATCGTTATTAGATAAATCATATTGCCATAGTAAACTTCCTTCCCAGTTGTAAATTTCTACCCGACCTCCAACGCCTCCATTTTGCATTGTAGGATTAGAAACTTGACATGGATAATAAAGTAGTGTATTCTCAAAGCCCGGTTCTTCACCAGGAACAAGATAAGGTAAACTTGCAGGCCCTGTAGAATGAGACCAGCTATTATAAATACTTCCATCGATATCTTTTAAATATGTTGTTGCACTTCCTCCTCCACCTGGAGTATAAAGAGTATATCCTGGAGAAGGCTCTTGCGCAAATAATATAGAAACTACAAAAATTAGTAAGTAGTTGAACATTTTACATTTATACTCCAATTAGTTAATAAAATAATTATTCATAAATTAGTCTTTAATATAGCGATTCAGAAAATAATAAATGTAATACTTTGTAAAGCGATGTATGTATATAAAGATATTATATATAAATTAACATAGTCTATTATGAAAATTTCAGTGATAAAGAGAATATTAAAAGTTTATTTTATAATGGGTAGAACATTTAGTACATGGATACCTTTTATTGTTTTACCTTTATTATTATTACTATTAAGGTGTATTGTTGGATTTTTTATGATTCTTGATAATATTTTTTTTCCATCAATAATTAATCAGAAAATTAAAAGTCCAATTACTATTGTTGGAAATCCTAGGTCAGGAACAACTTTTTTACATCGCTATTTAATTAAAAATAATATAGGCGCTGGTTCTCAATTATGGCAATTAATATATACGTCAGTTACTCTTCAAAAAATGATAAAGCCATTGTTGCCTATTCTAGAACGTTTTAGTCCTACAAAATATCATTCAACAGATGCACATAAAACAAGTTTAATATCAATAGAAACTGATGATGCTTCAATGCTTTTTCGTTTTTTTGATGGCTTTTTTTTATATGGCTTTTTTTTAACATGGTCAAAAGATGATTTGTTTGATTGGGTAGATCCTAAAAAAAGAGATAATTCAATACGAGATTTTAATTGGTTTGAGTCTATGTGGAAAAGAACATTAACATTTCATAATAGTGATAGAATGATTGCAAAACTTTTTTCTGTTAGTGCTAATGCTCCTGCATATCAAAGTAAGTTTAAAGATGGAAAAATTTTATATATGGTTAGAGATCCATTAAGTGTTATTCCATCAGGTTTAAGTCTTGTTACTGGTGTATTGGATAAAAGTTTTAATTTTTGGTCAATGCCAATTGATTCTAGACAACGTTTTATAGAAAAATTATATAGAGCTTTAATTGAACTATTACTCCGTTTTGAAGATGATTGGAGCAATGATAGAATAGATAAGAGTAGAGTGATGATTGTTAGATTTGATAGAATGATGTCAGATTTTGATGGCTTAATGAATGAAATATTAGATTTTATTGATTATGAACCATCAGAGGATTTTTTATCTAACATTAATAAGACAGCGGATGAGCAAAAGAATTTTAAAAGTGGACATAAGTATGATTTGAAAAAATTTGGTTTAACTGAAGAAAGGATTAAAGCTGATTGCTCTGTTATATATACTACATTTTTAAATTAATTATTATGAATAAATATATTATAGCATTATTTCTAAATTGTTTTTTGTTTGCTGATATTAATTGGCAAATATTGAAAGATAAAGAAATCTTAATAAAAGTATTTAAACAAGACTATCCTCAATGTAGAGCTGAAATTACTATTAATCATCCAATAGATGTAGTCTTGGATGTGATTGAGGATGTAGAAAATTATAAATATTTTTTTACTTCAATAGTAATATCAGATATTAATGACTCTAATGACGTCCGATTAGCAATTAATATGCCTTTTCCTTTCTCAGATAGAGATTATACTGTTAAATTTAAGCCTGTAAAAGATGATGGGAAAGTAAGCTATCTATATGAACCTATTATTACAGAAGAATTTCCTGAATCTAAAGATTATATACGTTTAGTTGATGCAAGAGGAGGTTGGACTTTAATGTCTTTAGATAATAAAAATACTTTAGTTAGGTATGAATGGAATGGTGATATGAGAGGAGACTTCCCTAAATGGGCTTATAGCCAAGCATGGGTTAGGCAAGGTACAGAAATAATGTTAGATTTAAAAAAAGAAATAAACAAAAGGAATCCTGAATGAAAATATATAATTATTTATTAGCATTAGTTTTTAGTATAGCAATAATCATTCCAGCTTCAACTAATATTAGTGGACAAGCGGAATATTTTTATATGGTTACATTAAAAGATATAAAGTTAGTTAATATTCCATTTAGATTATTAAATCTTGATGTTCAGCATCAAGTAAGCGATAATTTTAATGTTTTTGGAAATTTAGGTGTTGAATATAGAAATAGAAGAGATACAGATTTTATGACAGACTCTAATTTAGAAGATTTTTTATTAGATATTAGAGAATTATATATGTCTTATTATTTTAATAATAGTGAAATTAGAATAGGTAAACAGGTTCATAGTTGGGGTAGTGTAGATGAAAATAGTCCTATTGATAATTTAAATGGATATGATTATTATTATTTATTACTAGGAGGATCAGAAAAAAAATTAGGAGCATATTCTCTTGCGTATGATGTTGAAACTGATTATTTCTACGACTTATTAGGAGCTACTCATAAAATATCTTTTGTTTATTCTCCAATGCATAATACTAATAGAATTCCTGTGAATGATCCAGATTATCCTATAGGTTTGCCTTCTGGTTCATCTCCTACAGAAGAAACTACTATTTTGAATGATAATAATCCAGCAGAGTATGGCCTTAATATTAAATCATCTTTTAATTTTGGAGATATTTCACTTTCATATTTAGGTTTATATGATAGACTATTTAATTTATCAGGTTTAACAATATATACAGATGAAGCTTTTACAGGTGGCGTAGTTGAGCCTGTCCCAAGATATTCTTATAGATATACAGACGTATATGCTTTAGGTGCTATGTTATTATTTGATGACTTTACCTTTAGTTTTGATTATGCTTTATTTGAGTCAAATGATACGAATGATTTGGATACTTTTAATAATTTGGAAGAAAATCCTTATTATATAAGCTCTCCTGAGGATGATGTTTTTGGCGCTCCTGCTTTATGGATAGAACAAACACGTGCATTTGAAGAAAAGGTTAAATATTCACAACTTGCAGTTCAGTTTGAGATGCCATTTGAAAATAACCTGAGAGTGAATAGTCAGTATTTTAAACATGAAATTATAGAATATAGTTCTAATCCATTAGGATTAAGTTGTCTGACTTTAGCTGGATATGATAGTGATGGTGATGGTTCTTCTACAACACCTAATTGGCATCCTAATTGGGATGGTGGTGATATTCCTGGTCCATTACCTTTATTTACTCCTGCAGATTGTGAGGATTTAGAATCTGGTTTAGGTATGACATTGGATGATTTTGAGCCGCAAAATCTTTTTATTCCAGGTGTTGGAACTCCTTATGCTATGATAACATCAGAAGGAATGTTAATTAATATTGAGAAGGCTTTTCCAGATAAAAGCTTAACTGTTGATATTAATGGATTTTTTGATGCTGCTAATGGTGATGGTAGGCTAATATCTTTAGAAACAGAGTATGAACTTGAAAGTGGTGTAGAACTTGGATTTGGGATTACAAAGATTTATGGAGATGATACGATGGAAAATTATAATTTTAATAATATGGAATCATTTTCTTCATTTAGATCAAGATTAACTTACTATTTTTAATGTCTAAAGTAATATCATGTTTTAAGATTACGGGATATGGTAGTTATCTTCCACCTAATATTCAAACATCTAAAGATTTATCTAAAATTATAGATAAAACAGAAGATTGGATTATTAATCATACAGGTGTTTATGAAAGAAGAGTTTCTGATATAGATGTTGATCAAATGGGAGCTATTGCTGCGAAAGAGGCAATAGGGAATAAAGAAAAGCCAGATTTAATTATTAATGCTTCAGGTGTTCCCAAACAAACACTACCTGATACATCTGTTTTTATACAAAAAGAGTTAGGCTTTAATTCTATCCCATCATTTAGCATCCATAGTACATGTCTGTCTTTTATTGTGGCTTTAAATTCTGCAGCAGCGTTATTACAAACAAATTTATATAAAAAAATATTAATTGTTTCATCAGATAGAGGAACGAGAGGACGAAATTTTGATGAACCTGAAAGTTCTTCTTTATTAGGAGATGCAGCTGCAGCAATATATTTAGAAAAGTCTAATGATAAAAATAATGGTATTATAAGTTATAATATGAATACTTATCCTGATGGTGCTTTATTAACCGAAGTAAGAGGCGGTGGAACACATTTGCATCCTCAAGATACAGGAACTAAAAAATCTGATAATTTGTTTTCTATGAATGGTCCTCAAGTATATAGGATGGCAAGAAAGAAAGTTTATGATTTAATTAAGAAAGACTTAGAAAAAAATAATTTAGAAACAACTGATATAAATCTAGTAATTCCACATCAAGCATCTGGAATGGCTGTTAAAGCTTATTCTAAATATGGAGGGTTTAATGTAAATAATGTTGTAGATATTATTGATAAAACAGGTAACTGTGTTGCGGCATCTATTCCTTTGGCTTTGGTATTAGCTTATAAAGATAATAGGATTAAACAAGGAGATTTACTTTATTTGGTTGGTACTGGGGCAGGGCTGTCTATAGCATCATGTATTATAAGAATATAATTTCTAGATTCCAGTTCCAAGAATTGTATTAACAAGAGCAACAATATCAATTACATTTAAGATTCCATCAGCATTAACATCATGAGAACATAATTGTTCATCTGTTATTTCTTCTCCTGATAAAATTGTATTAACAAGAGAAATAATATCAATTACATTTATAACCCCATCCATGTTAACATCCATTTGTCCTCCACATTCACAGTCTTGTTCAACTGTGATTAAAAATGAATAATACAGAGGGTCGATCGAAGTATTAATATTTTCACTATTAGCTACGCAAGAAGGTAATTCTCCGCATAGCATATTACCGCCTGAGCCAAAATAGGGAAGAAAATTATAATCAAGTCCATTCCAATTTAAATCTAGATTACAAATAGATTCAGGTAGCTCTGATAAATTATTATTAAATATCCATAAATAATTTATTAGACTAAACTCTCCAATACTTTCAGGAATTGACTCTAAGCTATTATATCCAAGATCTAACCAAATCATATTACTTAGATTTCCAATATTTTCAGGAAGGTGTGTTAATTGATTAAACGAAAGAACTAAATAAATTAAATTTGTAAGATTTGTTATACTATCAGGAAGAGATGTTAACTCATTGTAATTAAAATATAGTATAGCAATATTAGGTAAGTCCCCAATAGATTCAGGTAGGTTTGTTAAAGTAACATTCCCGCCATCGTAAAAATTTCCTATTGTTAATCTTGTTAGATGTCCGTTGAACCAATTTTGAGTTCCAATTTCAATCGGATTAATATCAAGGCTGTTAATTGTTATAATATCTTGTAATACAGATAAATCAATATTGCTGAAACATTGGCTTTGATCAAGCACAATGGTAGAGCTTGGAAGATCATTTAGTTCAAAATAAGTAAAATTGTCTTCACATTGTCCTGTGGATGAACAATCGTTTTCATTGCATACGAATGTTCCATCATTACATTCAAATTCGGGACCAGAGCCTTCACACTCACCGCACTCATCTAACGCTGCATTACCACCACATTCACCAGAACAGTCTAGTATATTTCCATCACAATCACATTCCCCTATATTAATATAAGTACAAGAATTATCCTCTTCTGTTGCTTGAGGATTATAGTTGCATGCCTCTATATCCATACATCCTTGTATTTGATTTGATGATTCACCTATGTATACTGTAATTTCTTTAGATAAATCTTGTCTATGTATAGGAATAATTTCAATTTCAACTACATTGGTATTTATTGCAATAGGCATATTTAGATATGCAATTTGATTAGGCTCAAGGTGTATATTCTCATCGATTAATGGAATGTAGAAAGTTTCATCTCTTGAACCATTATTATGCAATTGTATAGCACAGGTATTATCTACAGTAATATTACCATTTTCTCCAATATACATATTTTCAACAATAACGCTAAAAGCTACAGGATGCAAGCCTGGTAATCTATTAGCTCGATATACAGCTCCATTTGGAAAAGATAAATTGTAATTTGCCTCCCAAATTATTTCATTGTTATCGGGATTTACTTCTATACTCGTTCCACCATCTCCAACGGTTGTAATTAAGTAATTGCCATTATTAAGTTTTTGTATATTTCCTGATGCAAATCCAAATAAAGACTCTGGTAAGTCATAATCCCATACTATAGTAGCATCACATGAATTATCTGATTCATCAACTTGAATTTCAAGTCCTCTTGATGTAGGGTAGTCTGTATCATTAAGGGTCGTACTCAGATTTCCATTATCAAAAGTAATAAGATTTCCATTATCTAATTGCATTATACTATGTTGGAAAGAAAACCCTAATTCTTGCCCGCAATCAACATCTCCTGATGGCATTGCAAGCCCCATATTCCATATAACGTCACCTGTAGTATAATCAATTTTTGTAATTCTTGATAAATGCCGTACTGAAAAATATATTGCATTTTCTTGCTCAGAAAACCAAAATGCATTAGCATGTGTCCAATCAAATCTTCCATCATTAAATGCAGCTGCCCATGTTCCAGCAATATAATCATAATCAAGTTGACTGTAATAATCAAAAGTATTCCAACTCCATACTTCATTTCCATCAGCATCCCACTCGACAATTCTATCTCCAACCCATGGGAATTCTGAGGTAAATCCATCTACAGTATAGCCTAAAAATTGGAATAAAAGAGATAGGTTGTCAGGTAAATTTGTAGGGATAGGGCCAAGTCTTATATCTTCTACTATTGACATATAATTTCCATTTGGAAGCTGAATCATTTCATGGTGAGCAAAATGTTCGTTTGGTTCTTGAAATATTATAGTATTATCAATATTAAATTCAATAGCAGGAAGATTGTTCTGTAAGGTGTAATCATATTGTGCTCCAAATAATTGACCGTAATAATCAGTATTATAAAAAATTAAATTTTCATTTTGAGAATTCCAAATTTCATTTCCATCTTTATCTATAGCAGCGCTATAGTAATCTAAAAATGAGCTAAAGATTGTAATCTCATTTCCTGTATAAGAGCCTGTTACTGATACATTTGACCTTGAATCACTTATACTAAAAGATAAATATGTATTACCATCAGAGTCTTGCATAGAGCCCTGAGATCCATCTTCAAATATTGGTGTTACATACCATGAATATGATGTATTCCAATTAAAAAAAGTATTATTTATATAGATTAAAGATTCAACATTTTCATTTATATATTCTCCAGTTGATTCATCATAAATAGTTACTGTATAGTTTATAGCATCTGGCACCTGTTCCCATTCAAATTTAACATGTGTAGTATGTAGTGTTACTCCATTCTCAGGTGATAGTAAATCTGCAAATGACATTGATAATAATAAAATTGATATAAGATATTTTTTCATAATAATTCCTAACTGCAATCTACTAAAAATTCAGGATTTAATAAATTAGCTTTATTATACATTAGTTCATTTTTACTATTTAAATCATAAATATTTCCACCTGCATATTTAACTACAGCATGAGCTGCAGCAGTATCCCATTCCATAGTAGGGCCAAGACGCGGATAAATATGAGCTGAGCCATCTGCAACTAGACATATTTTAATAGAACTTCCCATTTTGACAAGTTCATGATTTGGATAGCCCTTTAAAAATACATTTAATTTTGGATTATTAGCATGAGATCTAGATGTTACAACTTTGACAGTATCATTTGGAATAATCACATTAATTTTATTAGCAGATTCATTTTTTGATATTTTATATGAACCTTGATTAATTAATCCATACCATACAGTATTAAGAACAGGAGCATAAACAACCCCTAATATTGGAGTCCCTTGTGATATAAGGGCAATATTCACTGTGAATTCTCCATTCTTTTTAATGAACTCTTTAGTCCCATCAAGAGGATCTATTAACCAAAACATATTCCATTTTTCTCGTTCATTATAGTCTATGCTTTTTCCCTCTTCAGATAAAATGGGAATATCAGGTGTAATTTTTTTAAGTGAATGTTCAATAACATCATTAGATGCTTTATCTGCAAGTGTAAGAGGTGTTTTATCATCTTTATACGTTACTCCTAAATCTTTATTTTGATAGATCTTTAATATTGCATTTCCAGCTTCTCTAGAAATAGCTAAAATATTATCACACAGTATTTTATAGTTTAAAGATTCCATTATTTAACAAATCCTTTTTGTTCTAAATAAAGCATAACCTCCTGCACAGCTTGTTCAGGAGAAATATCTGTAGTATCAATATTTATCTCTGATGTTCTAGGTTCTTCAAAAGGGTCATCTATTCCTGTGAATCCTTTTAGAACTCCAGCTCTTGCTTTAGCATATAAACCTTTAACATCTCGCCTTTCACACTCGGATAAAGGTGTTGAAACATAAACTTGGATATATGTTCCACATTGATTAATTAAAGCCCTATTAAATTGTCTTGAATCTTGAAATGGAGCAATTGGTGCACAAATAGCAATCCCCCCGTTCTTTGTGATTTCGCTTGCTACATAACCTATTCTTTTAACATTAATTTCTCTATGTTCTTTAGAAAAACCAAGTTCACTAGATAAATGTGTCCTTACAATGTCTCCATCAAGTAAAGTAACTCTTCTATTTCCATGTTCAAGTAGTTTCACTAAAAGTCCATTAGCAATTGTTGATTTTCCAGATCCTGATAAACCAGAGAAAAATACTGTAAAGCCTTGTTTGTTTATTGGTGGATATACTTTGTGTAGTTCATCTACAATATCAGGGTAAGAAAACCATTCAGGGATTTCTTGATTGTTCTCTAATCGATGTCTAAGATCAGATCCTGATATAAATAGTGTTTTATATTCTTTTGGAACCTTGTCAATCTCCATATAGTCATCGATATCTTGTACATAAACCATCATTTTGAATGGAACCATTTTAATACCTATATCTTTTTCATGTTTTGCTACAAGTTCTTGAGCCTCATATGGATCATAATAAGGATTACCATCTTTATCAGATCCTGGTCCTGCATGATCTCTCCCAATGATTATATGAGTACATCCATAATTTTTTCTTATAAGTGCATGCCAGAGTGCTTCCCTTGGACCGGCCATTCTCATTGCAAGTGGTAGTAAACTAAGCATTGTAGTTCCCTCTGGAAAATATTTTAAAATTTTCTGATAACATCTAACTCTTGTATAATGGTCAATATCTCCTGGTTTAGTAGGTCCTACAACAGGATGTAATAATAAATTTGCGCCATTTTCTTTTGCTGCTCTAAAAGAAATTTCTTTATGGGCACGATGCATTGGATTTCTAGTTTGAAATGCAACGACTTTGTCCCAACCCATTTTTTTAAACTGAGTTTTTAATTCTTCAGGAGTATGACGTAAAAGTTGATAATCATAATGCTTAGGAAGTTCAGATAATTCTAATTGCCCTCCTATATAATAGTCTTGAATGTGATTGTATAGGTAGTTAACACCAGGATGATTCTCATCTGTTGTTTTATATATCGATTTGGCTTCTTTTGTTTTATCAGGCTTCCAAATATCTGTAATATTTAAAATAGCAACTAGAAACCCTTCATGGTCTCTTAGTGCAATCCTAGAACCAGATTTCAAATCATTATTCTCTTTAGTTTCTTTGTTTATATCAAGTATAATTGGAATGGGCCATAATTCACCATTTGATAAACACATATTATCTAGAACAGAATCATAATCTTTTTTTGTCATGAATCCATCTAGGGGATTAAATGCTCCATTTAAAAGAAGTTCTAAATCACAAATTTGTCTTTCATTTAAAACAAAATTATATAAATTTACATCTGACATTTCTTAACCTTTATTCAAATCTGAATTTGCTTGTTTTTTTTAATAATCAAAACAAATATAAGTTATCATATTGTAACGGTGTAAATTTAAGCATGAAAAAAACTATATTAATAGTTATTATAAATTTTATTAGTGCACAATTATATCTAGAATTATTAGGACAAGATTTTGATAAACCTATATATGTTACCACAAGTCCTATTAATTCAAATGTTTTTTATATCGTTGAACAAGATGGATATATATGGATAGTTGATGATGGTAAAGAACTCAGCACCCCTTTTTTAGATATTACGGATAGGGTACATAAGCCATTATTCCCTGCTGATGAGATGGGATTATTGGGATTTGCTTTTGATCCAAATTTTACTGATAACGGTTTTATATACATTAATTATAATGATAAAGATGACAATACTATTATATCTCGATTTAAGGCTGAAAGTAATAAAGTTGATATTAATACAGAACAGTATATTCTAAGATTTAAACAACCCTATTCAAATCATAATGGAGGACATATTGCCTTTGACTCTGAAGGTTATTTTTATATTTCAGTAGGTGATGGAGGTTCTGCCGGAGATCCTGATAATAGAGCTCAGGATTTAACGAATTTATTTGGTTCAATTTTAAGAATAAAATTAAATGATGATGGTTCTTATTCTATTCCTAAGGATAATCCTTTTTTGAAAGATAATTATATGAAAGAAATATGGTTGTATGGCTTGAGAAATGTATGGAGATTTTCATTTGATAGATTAAATAATGATATGTATTTGGGAGATGTTGGCCAAAATGCATGGGAAGAAATTAATTATATTTCTCATGATTCTAAAGGAGGCCTTAATTTCGGATGGAATATAATGGAAGCTTCTAGTGTTTTTTTAAGAGATTATAACGATTCTACCCTTCATCATTATCAATTACCTGTATTTGAATATCCTAATGATGCTAAATATGTTAGAACTATATTAGGTATTAAACAGAAAGATGTTCATGGCTGCTCTGTTACTGGAGGCTATGTTTATAGAGGATCTAGAATTCCTGAGTTATATGGTCGTTATTTTTTTGGAGATTATTGTACTGGAAAAATTTGGAGTTTTTATCTTAATGATGGAAAAGCTATAGATTTTAGAAATCATACTAATGAACTTTTAGGTAGTATTAATAAAAATAAATTTTATTTATCTTCATTTGGAGAATCAGAAAATGGAGAACTATTGTTAGTAGATTATAGTGGTAGTATTTATAGAATATCTAAAAAATAATTTAAGGTTTTATTATGCATAATATAAAAACAAAAATTGTAGCAACAGTTGGTCCAGCAACATCTAATAAATCAATGATATCTAAATTGATAGATTCAGGTGTGAACGTTATGCGTATTAATATGTCTCATTTTAGTACAATTAATAGTTTTGAAACTATCGTTAGTATTATTAGAAATGAATCTTCAGTTCAAAATAAACATGTAGGTATTCTGATGGATTTAGCAGGTCCTAAGATTAGGCTTGATTTAAAGCATCTAGATGGTAAATCAATTCAAATAAAAAAGAATAGACAATATACTTTAGGTTATTCTGATGATAATGATTTGAAGATAAATTCAAATATAAAGTTTGGGTTAATTGATTCTAAAAATTCATTTGTTAAAATTGATGATGGAAAAGTTATATTTAAAATAATTGATAAAAATAATAATAATTTAGTTATTGAAGCAGAAAATGATGGAATTGTTTTAAATAGAAAAGGAGTCAATTTCCCTGGAGTTAGTTTAGATATTGATCCTTTAACAGAGAAAGATATTGAGCATATTGTTTTGGGAATCAAAAATAATATTGATTGGCTTGCTTTATCTTTTGTTAGAGAAAGTAATGATATAGACCCTATACTTAAAATCTATAAAAAAGAAAAATATACAATTCCTATTATAGCTAAAATTGAGAAACCTGAAGCTATAGATAATTTAGATTCTATTATAGATATATTTGATGGAATCTTGATAGCTAGGGGAGATTTAGGCGTTGAAGTAAGCTTATCTAAATTACCGGGATTACAAAAATTGGTGATAGAAAAATGTAGAAAATTTAAGAAGCCTGTAATTGTAGCTACTCAGATGTTAGAATCTATGGTAGAAAACCCAAGCCCTACAAGAGCTGAGGTAAATGATGTTGCAAATGCTGTTTATGAGAATACTGATGCTGTTATGTTGTCAGGAGAAACAGCTGTTGGAAAGTATCCCATTGAAGCAGTAGAAATAATGCGTGATATTTTAATGAATACTGAAAATGAAATGATGGAAAATAATACTGAAAATACAATATCTTTTGATGCAGATAAAGATATGAGATCAGCTATAGGTGAATCTGTTAAATTAATATCACAGCATTTAAATATAGATGCAATTGTAGTTATGACTGAATCAGGTAGTACTGGTATTATTGTATCACACTACAGGCCTAGTAGTGCTTTATTTGCACTTACTCCTAATAAAAATATTTGTAATAGATTATCTTTAGTTTGGGGTATTTCATCCATTTTGATTCCTGAATATGAATCAACAGATCAAATGATAGAAGAAGCACAAAAAATATTAGTAGATAATAAGCTGCTAAATTATGGTGATACTTTTGTTTTAACAGCAGGGGTTCCTGTTGGAATTATAGGTAGCACTAATATGTTAAAAATTCACAAGGTCCAAAAGGACAATTAAACATAGGTTAACCAAGAATCATATTGATTATTTTTTCCTCTAACTATATTGTAGTATAGTTCTTGTATTTTTAATGTTAATTCTCCTGCTCTTCCTCCGGAGAATTCATGGTTGTCAATTTTCCTGATAGGTGTTATTTCTGATGCGCTACCTGTAAAGAATGCTTCATCTGCATTGTACAAGTCTTCTTGAGTAATATCTTCTATTTTATATTCCATTCCAAGATCTTTAATTAATGTTAATACGGTTTCTCTTGTGATTCCCATAAGAATATTTGCATTCTTATCATTGGTATGAAAAATTCCATCTTTAATAATAAAGAAATTTTGGCCAGAACCTTCAGCTATAGTTTCATCTAAATTTAAAAGTAAAGCTTCATCAAATCCTCTGCTTTTAGCATCTTGTACTGCTAGTAATGAATTAAGATAAGTTCCAGATGATTTGGTGCTTGCTGGAAATGATTTTGATTGATATTTTTTCCATGGACTAATTGTTATATGTGCTCCCCTTTTAAGAGCATCTTTACCAACGTATGCACCCCAGTCTAATGTTCCAATTGCTACATCTACAGGACAATTTTTTGGATGTACTCCTAATGTATCATATCCATAGTATGCAATTGGTCTTATGTATGAATTTTTCAAATTATTAGCTTTGATTAATTCTTTAGTTCCACTGCATAATTCTTGCACAGAATATGGTATTTTCATATTGTAATTGTTACCAGAATTAATCAATCTTTCCATATGCTCTTTTAAGCGGAATATAGCAGGTCCTTTAGGAGTATCGTAGCACTTTATACCTTCAAAAACTCCTGTTCCATAATGAATGCAATGTGATAATATATGAATTTGTCCTTTTTCAAATGGAACAACTTCACCATTAAACCATATGTTTTTTGAATAATTTGACATAAAAATAGTGTTTTAATTTAAGTTTATTTTGTTGCAATTAAAAATATTAATTAGAAATAAAAATATATAAAATGATTAAATTAAACTGATTTTAAGTAAAGAATTAATAAGGAAATTTGAATATGGAAGCATTGAATATTATTGCAAATAAAATGGTTGCTAAAGGTAAAGGTATTTTGGCTGCGGATGAAAGTACTCCAACGTGCTCAAAAAGGTTTGAATCTATAGGTGTTGAATCAACATATGAAAATAGAAATGAATATAGAGATATGTTGTTAACTACAGAAGGTTTAAATGAGTATATAAGTGGGGTTATTATGTTTGATGAAACTCTTAGACAATCAACTACTTGTAAAGATAAGATTCCCTTTACAGATTATTTAGATTCAAAAGGAATTTTACCAGGTATAAAAGTTGATACTGGAGCTAAGGAGTTTGCCGGTTTTACTAATGAAAAGATAACTGAAGGTCTTGATGGTTTAAGAGACAGATTGAAAGAATATTATAAATTAGGGGCAAGATTTGCAAAATGGAGAGCAGTTATTACTATCGGTGATATGATTCCTTCAGATGCATGTATCTATTCTAATGCACATGGCTTAGCTCGTTATGCTTCATTATGTCAGGAAAATGGTTTAGTCCCAATTGTAGAACCTGAAATTTTAATGAATGGTTCTCATACAATAGAAGATTGTTATGAGGTATCACAAAGAACTTTGAATGTTGTTTTTGAGCAACTTATTATGCATCATGTTTTATTAGATGGGATTGTTTTGAAACCTAATATGATAATATCTGGTTTAGACTGTAATGAGCAGGCTAGTGTTGAAAAAGTATCAGAATTAACATTTAAATGTTTGAAAGATAATGTTCCTTCTGATGTTCCTGGTATTGCTTTTTTATCTGGAGGTCAAAGCAGCGATTTAGCAACAGCTCATTTAAATACTATGAATGAAAAATATATTGATAATATGCCTTGGAACTTAACTTTTTCTTATGGAAGGGCTTTACAAGAGGATGCATTAAAAGCATGGGCTGGTTCTAATAGACTAGATGCACAAAAAGCATTAATGTTTAGATCTCGTTCAAATAGTTTAGCAACCAAGGGGATGGCTGCTGATATGATGCAGAATTTATAAAATATAATTTTTATGGATAGAATTAAAATTCATGCACCTGCAACAGTTGCTAATTTATCATGTGGTTTTGATGTTTTAGGACTCTGTCTTAATCACCCTTATGATGAAATAGAGGTTAGTAAAATATTAGAAAGAAAAGTAACTCTTGAAATTTTAGAGTCTCCTTATAGTAATATTCCAGATAATCCAAATGATAATACGGGAGGAGTCCCTGCTCAGTTAATTCAGAAAGATTTAGATTTTGGTTTTCATATTAAAATCAAGAAAGGAATTCCGCTTTGTGGCGGGCTAGGGTCTAGTGCTGCAACTTCTGTAGGAGTAGTATATGCTATTAATTGTTTATTAGATAGCAAATTAAGTCAGAAACAAATGCTGGAATATGCATTAGAGGGAGAAAAGATTTCTGCTTCTAATCCTCATGCAGACAATATAGCTCCATGTCTTTTAGGTGGATTAACTTTAATTAGAGATACTAAGTCTTTAGATGTTATAAATATTCCTGTAGAAAATTATTATGTCGCATTAATACATCCGCACATAGAAATAAAAACTGAGCAAGCACGTAATATTTTACCTAAAAATGTAAAATTAGATATAGCGATTAAACAATGGGGAAATGTAGGTGCCCTTATATTTGGATTATCATCTAATAATAAAGAACTTATTAAAAGGTCTATGGAAGATTTTATTGTTGAACCTGTGCGGTCAAATCTAATAGAAGGATTTTATACTATTAAAAATAATGCTATTAAATTAGGTTCTATTGGTTCAGGAATATCAGGTTCAGGACCAACGATTTTTGCAATATGTGAATCAAAGATTATTGCTACTGAAATATTAGAGTTTTCGAATTCCTATTATAAGTCTTTAAATATAGGGTGTGATGTTTTTTTATCAAAAATCAATGATAGTGGACCTATAATTGTATAGATGAAATTTTATAGCACAAACGGACAATCTAATCCAGTTAGTTTTAAAGATGCTTTATTAACTGGAATGCCTCAAGATAAAGGCCTCTATATGCCAGAGAGTATTCCTGATTTATCAAGTATATTTAAGCAGGATAATGATTTAACTTTTCAAGAAATATCCTTTTTAATATCGTCTGAATTTATAGATAAAGAATTATCAGTTTCGCAGGTTCAAGATATTATTGAAAAGTGTATTACATTTGAAGCCCCTAATTATAATATTTTTGACAATGTTTATTGTTTAGAATTATTTTATGGGCCAACTCTTGCATTTAAAGATTTTGGAGCGCGTTTTATGGCTCGTTGTATGGAATCTTTTATTCAAAGTGCAAATAAAGAAATTAATATCTTAGTTGCTACATCAGGAGATACGGGAAGTGCTGTTGCTCATGGTTTTTATGATGTTGAGGGAATTAATGTAATTATTTTATATCCTAAAGGTAAAGTTAGTAATATCCAAGAAAAGCAGTTGACTACATTGGATAAAAATATTTATGTTTTAGAAATAGATGGTACTTTTGATGATTGCCAAAAGTTAGTTAAAAAAGCTTTTTTAGATAAAAGTTTAAAAGATAAAATTAATTTATCTTCTGCAAATTCTATTAATATAGCTAGGCTTATTCCTCAGATTTTTTATTATGCATATTCATATTTACAATTAGAAAACAAGTCTCTTCCAACTGTTTTTTCTGTTCCATGTGGAAATTTTGGAAATATTACAGCAGGTATGATAGGCAAAAACATAGGTATTCCGATATATCAATTTATTGGGGCAACAAATTCAAACGATATTGTTCCTAATTATTTAATTACAGAGAAATATAAACCCAAGCCTTCTGTCCAAACGATATCTAACGCAATGGATGTTGGGAATCCTAGTAATTTGGTAAGAATTATTGATTTATATTCTGATATAGACAGTATTAGGAGTAATCTGCTGAGCTGGTCCTTTAATGATGATGAAACTTCGATTATGATATCTGATATAAGCAAAAAATATGATTATGTAATGTGTCCGCATAGTTCCATTGGCCTTTTAGGTTTATTAAAGTATATGAGCATGCAGTCAAATCATATGAATAATGTGTTTTTAGGTACTGCTCATCCTGGAAAATTTTCAGATATCGTTAATCCTATTATAAATGATACTATAGAGTTGCCAAAAAGATTAAAAGATGTTTTATTGTTAGAAAAGAAATCAGTGGAATTAAATAATGATTATAATGAATTTTATGATTATTTATTAAGAACTTTTGAATAAATTATAAATCTTAAAATTATATAAAATGAAAGGAACTTGAATTGAAATTAGATACTAAAATTGTAAGAGCATCTTCTAAACCAGATAAAACTACAGGAGCTGTTGTTCCTCCTATATATCAAACAGCAACATATGTTCTAGAGGAGGTTGGTAAAGATAAAGGTTTTGATTATACAAGAGCATCTAATCCTAGTCGTCAATTATTAGAAGAACATTTAGCTGCTATCGAGGGAGCAAAATATGGCGTATGTTTTTCAAGTGGAATGTCTGCAGTGGATAGTATTATGAAATTACTGAAAGTAGGTGATCATGTTATTTGTTCAGATGATGTTTATGGTGGTGTTTCTAGACATTTCAATCAAGTTTTAGTTCATTATGGTTTAGAGTTTACGTATGTTAATTCATCTAATCCTGAAAGTGTAAAAAATGCTATAAAAGATAATACAAAATTATTGTGGATTGAAACTCCCACTAATCCATTATTGAAAATAACAGATTTAAATGCAATGAATCAAATTGCTAAGGATAATAATTTATTATTCGGAGTAGATTCAACATTTTCTACGCCTGTTTTTTTGAGACCCCTTGAATTTGGGGCAGATATTGCAATGCATAGTACTACTAAGTATTTAAGCGGACATAATCAAATTATTGGTGGAGCAATTTTAACTAATAATCAAGAAATTTTTGATAAGATGAAATTTATTCAAAAAACAATTGGTGCTGTTTCAAGTCCTTTTGATTGTTATTTAACAATGCTTGGACTTAGGACATTGCACTTAAGAATGGAACGCCATGCAGAAAATGCTCAAGCAGTTGCAGAGTTTTTAGAAAGTCATCCTAAAGTATCAAGAGTTGCATATCCAGGGCTTCCTTCTGATCCAGGATATGATATAGCAAAGCAGCAAATGCTTGGTTTTTCTGGAATGATTTCGTTTGAATTAAGTGGTGGTATTCCAGCGGGGAAACATGTCATGAATAATGTGAAACTTTGTTTCTTAGCTGAAAGTTTAGGTGCTGTAGAAACTATGATTACTCATCCCGCAACAATGACTCATGCTGAAGTTCCAGAACAAGAAAGACATGCTAGAGGGCTGACTGATGGTTTGGTTCGATTATCTGTAGGGATAGAACATAAACAGGATATTATTAATGACCTTTCGCAAGCTTTAGAAGGAGCTTGATTTTTTCTTTTAAATATTTTTTCCTTCTATTAAATTACATATAATATGAAAAAAATAGTAATTAGTTCATTTTTTATAATTTTATTATCATCATTGTTATTTTCAAAAAATTTAACTCTTCATGATTATGATAATCCTTCAGCTAGTCATATTTTAGATGTTGAAATTCCTAGTGATAATCAGAACCTTTTAATAGTATCTGGTATGTTAGGTGGTATTGAATTTTATGATATATCAAATCCACAAGTTTTAAACCATTTAGATAATTTGCAGCTTACTGGAGGAGGCGGTGGAGGCCAAGGTGGTGGTACAAAGCCTAATTGTATTATTGCTTACAGCGAATATGCTTATGTAACTACAAATAGAGGTTTAGGTGTTATTAATATTGCAAATCTTAATAATCCTCAATACTTAGGTATTGTAACTGGAACAAATAATTATATACTAGAAAATTTAGATATTTCAGAATATAATAATCTTTTAGCTGTTGCTGCTCATGAAGATGGAGTATTCATTTATGATTTATCAAATCCATCAAGTCCTAGCTATTTAACTACTATTGAAACAGAAAATTCATGGACAGTGACTTTTGATGAGAATATTTTATATATTGCTGATGAACAAACTTTAAAAATGTATTTAATTAATGATGGATTTAGTTATTTAAGCTCTATTGAAATGGGTAATGCGATTAAAGATGTTGTTATTAATAATAATGTTTTATATGTAGCTGTTGGATCAGATGGGGTTGTAGCTTATAAAATAGAGCCAGACTTTAATATATCTTTGATTGATTCATATAATACATCTGCTATGGCTAATAGATTAGCTCCTTTAGGTGTTGAATTTGATCATAAAGTTGCAGTTTCTGATTGGGATGATGTGGAAGTATTAGAATCAAATTTTGATGATAACATTGAACTTGTGGGTTATAAAAATACAACTAGAAGAACAATGGCTATAGCTGTAAAGAATAATTATATTTATTCAGCTGAATGGAATAGTGTGCAAATATTTGAGTATGGTGAGATTGATGGCCCTGATTTAGACTTAAGTACCTATGAATTAAATTATCCATATGTTGAAAACGGTCAATTTTATACAATGTCTTTAAATGTGGAAAATAATGGTAATCAAGTTTTAAATATTATAGATGCATATACAACAAATAATGAATTCTCTTATTCTGTATTAAACAATTTGAGTCCAGGAGAGTCTCAAACTGTTGATATTATTTATAATGCAAATTCTAATAATTCATCTGGAAGTTATAGAATATTTAGCAATGATAATGATGAATCTGAGGTTATCTGTGAAACTAATGGCAATATTGATGGTGCTAATATTGGAGATATAGCTCCAGATTTTGATTTAGATATTATAGCTAATGATTCAGGGTCCTTCCAATTATCAGATTATATTGGAAAAGTTGTTGTTTTAGTATTTTTTGCTCCTAATTGACCTGTCTGTAGTCCGGAGTTATCGGATATTGAAACTGCTGTTTGGCAAAATTTTGATAATAGTGAAGTTGCTGTTATTGGTATTTCTAATACTAATAATCAAAATGTTATTAATAATTTTGTTGCAGAAAACAGTTTGACTTTTCCTATTCTTTTTGATCCTGGAAGCTCTGGAGGAGTTCAAGGAGGAGATACATATGATTTATATTATATGCCTAATGACGGGTCCCCTTATCCTCGTGATTTTGTAATTGATCAAGATGGAATTATTGCATATGCTAATAATGAGATTGATACAGCTTGGATGTTAGCAGTAATTAATGATTTGTTGATGATAAATGATATGGTTTTAGGTGATATTAATCAAGACTTTATTGTGAATATTTTGGACATTGTATTGCTAATTAGCTTTATATTGTCATCAGAAATTCCTTCAGATAATCAATTTCTATCTTCAGATATAAATGCTGATGGTATTATTAATATTCTTGATGTTGTTTCGATTATAAATATTATTTTAAATATTTAGAAACAATCCTTATATATATAAATATATAATATTATAATTGTTGTAATTTATTATACTGTTTAAGCAATAGATTTAAATATAAATTTTATATGTTTAATAAAAGAAAAGAAACTACATATCTCTACTTTGCATTCCTTAGTATTATTATATTGATTTTTTCTTCATGTTCATCTGAGTATTCTCAAATACGAAATGAAAAAAAACTATATAAAGAAGAAAAGAAAAAAGAGAGGAAAGAGAAGACGAAGAATAGAAGAATTCAACGTAATTCTAAAAATGAGTTCAAAGCTTATTATAATTCTTATTACTTAGCAAAAATTAAATTTAGAGATGCTTTAGAAGAAGCCAGTGTTCATCAAAATTCTAGCAATACAAGAAGTAATAACTCAGTTAAACTTTTTGACGATGCAATTAAATATTCCAATGTAGTGCTAGATGATTTTTATAATACAGATTATTGGTTAGATGCTGCTTATATAAAAGCTAGAGCTAGTTATAGTAAAAATATTTTTTCAGCAGCGAGCTATTATTTTAATGAAATAATTAAAAATAAAAATAATCCATATTACTATGACAGCTTGGTTAGAATGGGTTTTATTAGCTTGCGTTTAAATGATAGCAAGAAACTTTTAAGTATATTGGAAGAATTAGATTCTAGCATAGATAGCTTTAATTCTAATATTAAAAAATTAGATAAAAAAAATCCTTATAAATTTATTCAAAATGATTTACTCCAAGTGGAGTCGAATTATTATATTCTTAAAGCAGAAGAGGCATTATACTCAAATTCACCTATTAGCGAAGTTGAATATTATTATAAATTAGCAATTAATAGTTCTATAGATAAATCAAAGACTGAATATTTATACTCTATTTTATTATCTATTTTTGAATCATCCAATGATATACTAAAAGTTTTAGAGTATACAGATAAAGTTATATCTTTAAATAAATTAAATAAAGATGATATATCATCAGATCTTTATTTGAAAGATTGGTTTGATTTAAATAGATCCTTAGGGCTCCATTCTAATATTTATAAGCATATTGATTCTTTGTATAAGGAGTCTAGTAATATTAAAGATAAATTATATCTTTTATTAGAAAGAGCAAAAACATATTTTTATGATGAAAATATAGAGCTAGCATTTACTGAATTTAATAAGTTAGTACAGGATTATGAAGAAGATCTTCTTTTGTATAAGGATTATTTTTCAGAAGTTTATTATTATTTAGGTCAAATTTATTTGAAGTCTAAATATGATTATAAGTTAGCATTAAATTATTTTGATTTATCTATTGAAAAAAAATCAAAAGATAATCCTTCTATTAATAAATCTAAATCATTAAATGATTATTTAGAATTATACGATCAATACTTAGTGGCCAATGCTTCTAATGTTAAATTGACTGCTAGTGATTCATTGGTAGTTAATGAAATAAATGTAGAGTCTGGTAATAATGAATTTTATATCCCCGTTCCAGATGATTATAGCTATAATTCAGATAATGTAGATACTCTTTTGTTTAATATGGGCTCTATTCTTTATTTTGATTTAGATATGAAAGATGAGGCCCTTAATAAATTTGAGTTTTTATATAATGGTTACACTGATTCTTATTTGATTCCTCAGGTGATTAAAATTTTGAACGAAATTGATCCATCTATTGATTGGAGACGTAAATTTTTAGGTGATTTAAAAGTTTTTTCTAAAAATAAAAATGAAGTAATTGATAATTCATTGATTGATAGTAGAAACAAAGCATTTAAAGCTATGAATTCTTCTATACAGGAAGCTTTAAATTTATTTGAGATTAATTTTGATAGGTATGATGATTTAAATTCTTTATATATGATTGCTTTTATCTACGATTTTTATTTAAAGGACCCTTATCAGGCTGTAACGTTTTATAATAAATATTTAGAGCATGCTGCTGCTGATAATATTAATGTTGTTACTAATAGATTGAGAAGTATTGAGACAGTATTGAATGATGAAATAAATATTACTAAACAACGTATAGCATATAGTAATTCTTTACAATATTTAAATTATAATTCTTTAATTAGCAAAGATTCTATTTTAGTTTCTTTGAGTGATTGTCAAAAAGGTGAAAGTATAAAATTAAAAGATAAATGTAAGGCTTTTGAAAATGTTATTGATTTTTTGTCTCCGGAAGAATTACTTGATACTTTATCTGTTAACTTAATAGGTAAATGGTCTAATAATAAAAGTATGGATTTGCAAATTTTTGATGTAGCTATGACTTTATATGCTAATATTCAAGATAATGAATTAACAGCTAAATATTGTAAAATATTGATTGATTACTATGCTGATTCAGATATTATAAATGATGTTTATTTATTGCTAGATAAGGTTGAGCCAAATTCTGATTGGTCTTTAGTTATATCAAATGCAATATATGAAGATTTTTTAGAAATTGAAAAATTCTCTCCTAAGACAGGGCTGGATATTGTTAATGCATCTTTACAAAAACCTAAGCCTGCGACTCTGAGCTCAGAAAATATTTTTTATAAGGTATATAAGGATTCTTTGATACAATATCAAGACTCTGCAGTCTATTCATTAAAATATAATAGTAATATTTTTTCAGATAACAGAAATTTAGGTGAGAAATTTTTAATTTCTAAATTGAATACAAAGGAAGTTCGTTATACTGTAGATAAAAATTCTATAATAAAATGGGATTTGAACTACTCTAGATCTCAAGAAATATCAGAAGATGATTATTATTTTGATAATAATTTGAAAGTAATACAAGAATCTATTAGTCCGGAAACTAAAAATTATAGATATAATATTAATGATACTGCTAGTGAGTGTTATTATTTGGAAGAATCATATTCTTGTTATGAGGTTAGAGCTATCCCAAATAAAGATGGTTTCTATAAAACTATATGGTTTCTAGAACTAGAGGATAATGTATTTTTAAGAATTAAAGAAAATATTTCTAATATTAATCAAGAATTATTATTTAAAAATGAATTTAAGTATAAAAAAATAGATTCATTTTATATAGTGGATAAAATCAAAAAAATTGATTTGAATAAAGAATATATTACTATATTAGATGTAAATGAAATACAGGTTAATAATGGGATATTATTAGAAGACTTAATGCCTAAAAATAATATCAAGGTAAAAGATTTTAATATTCAAGATTTAAATCAAAAATTAATGAATCTAATTGATATGAATAATGTATTATTTCCTGATTTAGAAGATATTAATGATGATAGTAATAAGAATTTATTTGATTATTCACAATCTGTAAATCAGTATTTTTATTTTGTTGAAACTGCAACTATTAATGGTGTTGAATTAACGGATAAGGATATGATAGTTGCTTATAATGATGATGTGGTCGTTGGCGCAAGACAATATGTATTAGAAGGCAGAATTGATGTTCCACTTATGGGTTATGATAATTCATCAGAAAATACTAAAATATCTACAAAAGGATATTGTGAAGTTGGTGATATTCCTATAATTAAAGTTCATAGAGATAATGGTGAAGTGATTGACATGGATGTTATTTTAATAGATGATGATGGAACTTTAGGATTTCAATCTATAGGTCATGTTTATGTAATTTTACAAAAGGATTGATTTGATTAAAACGAGAAAAACAAAATTACAGATATTATGGTCAATGCGAAAATGGTCCATTAAATATATTAATTGGAGGTTAATTACAGCTTATCCAGATGGATTGAAATATGCTATTAGACATCCTCTAGAATTATGCAGAGATTTTTGGAATTATTTGATTTGGTGTCAAGAGATTGATAAAGATATAAATTGATTTTTTAAATTATGCTTAAAGTTAAAATTAAAAATATTGAATTTAGTTCTCCTATTATTGCTGCTAGTGGGACCTTTGGTTATGGTGATGAAGTTGATAATTTTGTTGATTTAAATCAGATTGGTTGTGTAATTACTAAATCAATAACTCTAGAACCGCGTTTAGGCAATCCTCCTCCTAGAATATTAGAGTCTAAATCTGGTATGATTAATTCTATAGGTTTATCTAATGTGGGTGTCGAAAAATTTTGTTCTAATAAGCTACCTTTATTAAATAATATGAAAACTAATTTTATTATAAGCATTGCTGGCTCAAAAATTGATGATTATATAAAAGTGATGCGTATGATTGAAGATTGTCAAGGTGATCACGTTGGTTATGAAATTAATGTATCTTGTCCAAATGTCAAACAGGGTGGAATGGAATTTGGGGTTGATGGCAATGTTACTTTAGACTTGGTCTCCAGATTACGTGCAATTACTAATAAAATTCTAATTATTAAATTAAGTCCAAATGTAACTAGGATTGAAAATATTGCCTTAGCCGCTGAAAATGGAGGCGCAGATGCTGTAAGTGCTGTGAATACATTTATTGGAATGAGTATTGATTATAAAACAGGTAAAATAAGTTTAAGCACTAAGTTTGGAGGGGTATCTGGCCCTGCCATTAAACCATTAGCATTGGCTAAAATTCATAAAATATATAATAAAATTGATATTCCTATTATTGGGATGGGTGGAATTTCTTCTTATAAAGATGTTATCGAATTTATGAGATTAGGATCAACTATGGTTCAAATAGGAACTCTAAATTATAGAGATCCATCTATAATATCTAATATAGGTTTTAAATTAGAGTTATTTTTAAAAGATAATGAAATTGATAGTATCGTCAATTTAATTGGCAACTATTATGATAGTTAGAATTATTTATTGTTTTATTATTTTGGTACTGTGCTCTTGCACAGCATCGCCTCGGTATTCATCTTCATCTAATGCAAAGAAACAGTCCATTAAAAAAAATGTTTCAAAATTTTCGAACAATAGAAGTTTAAGAAATAAAAATGTAAAAGTAGGGGATGTGATTAGAGGAGTATCATCATGGTATGGACCAAATTTTCATGGTAAATTAACAGCAAATGGTGAAGTTTTTGATCAGTATGGAGTCACAGCTGCGCATAAAACTTTACCTTTGGGTACAGTGGTTAGAGTTACTAATATAGATAATGATAAATCTATCATTTTACGAATTAATGATAGGGGCCCATATGTTGGTAATAGAATATTGGATTGTTCTTATGGTGCAGCAACTAAATTAGGTTTTAAAGATTTAGGAACTGCTAATGTAGAAATTAAAATTATAGAAATAGGAGATGGTGTTTATATGCATCATAATAGTAAGTAATTATGTCTAATCAAAAAAAATCACGTACTTTAATTAATATAATAGGAATTCCTTTTATGATATCTTCAATATATTTAGGTGATTTTTATTTTTCTGTATTGATATATTTAGCAATATTGATTGGGATACTTGAATTTAGTAGGATATGTAAGGGTAAAGAAATATATATTCAATTAATTCCAATTTTTATAGCATTTATTTTAATCATTCTTAATCCTTATAATATTGAATTATTATTTATAATATCCATATTTATTGGTACTTATGAAATATTTAGAAAGAAAGAAAATCCCATTTCTAATATTGGTACAACAATTTTTACAATAGTTTGGGTCTGTTTTTTTATGAATTATATTATTTTAATTAGAAATATTCCTGAACAAGGCATGCTTTTAACTTTTATTATGTTTCTATCTGTATGGATATGTGATAGTATGGCTTTTATTTTTGGATCAAAATTTGGAGAAAAAAAAATACTTCCTAAAATTAGCCCAAATAAAACATGGCTTGGATCTATTGCTGGTTTTATGGGTGTTTTAGTATTCCATTTTATACTTTTAAAATTCAATGTTTTGTATCAAGAAAATTATAATTTTACAGTTTTTGATGTTTTAAATTTCAGCATCATTTTTGGAATCATAGGGCAATTGGGAGATTTCCTTGAATCTATGATTAAAAGAGAACTAAATGTTAAAGATTCTGGTACAATTTTGCAAGGTCATGGTGGCATATTAGATAGAATGGATTCACTTATGCTTGCTGCCCCTTGTTATTATATATATATAAAATTTATAATAGGTATAAATGGTTGATTTAAAAAATATTAAAACTATCCTAGCTACTGATTGTGGTTCTACAACTACAAAAGCAATTTTAATTGAATGTATTAATGGAGAATACCGTTTAACTTTTAGAGGAGAAGCTCCTACTACAGTTGAGGCTCCTTTTGAGGATGTTACAAGAGGAGTTTTAAATTCAATTATTGAATTAGAGGAGTTATCTGGTAAGAAAATTTTAGATGGAGAAAAATTTATTAACACTTCTTCAGAAAATACAGACGGTATTGACATATATATATCAACGAGTTCTGCTGGAGGAGGATTGCAAATGATGGTTGGAGGTGTTGTGAGAAGTATGACAGGTGAGAGTGCCCAAAGAGCAGCTTTAGGTGCAGGTGCAATTGTTATGGATATTCTTGCATCTAATGATGGGAGATTGTATCATGAAAAGGTTAAAAGAATTAGGGAATTAAGGCCTGATATGGTATTGCTGTCTGGAGGTGTTGATGGAGGAACTGTCTCCCATGTTGTAGAATTGGCAGAAATAATTAAAACTGCAAATCCAAAGCCACGTCTTGGGATGAATTATAAACTTCCTGTTATATATGCTGGAAATAATAAAGCTCAAGAAAATGTTCAAGATGTAATTGGAGATATCTCTGATTTATTAGTAGTTCCTAATATTAGACCAACTTTAGAAGAAGAGAATTTAAAGCCAAGTAGGGATAAAATTCATGATTTGTTTATGGAGCATGTCATGGCTCAAGCTCCTGGATATAATAAACTTATGGAATGGACTGATTTTCCTATTATGCCAACACCTGGAGCTGTAGGTGAAATTATTAAAAAGATTTCTGAAGTTGAGAATATATCAGTTGTTGGAGTTGATATAGGAGGAGCTACTACAGATGTTTTTTCTGTTTTTAATGGAGAATTTAATAGAACTGTTAGCGCTAATTTAGGTATGAGTTATTCAATATGTAATGTGTTGTCTGAAGCAGGTGTTTCAAATGTTTCAAGATGGGTTCCTTTTAAAATAGAATCTTTGAAGTTAACAAATAGAATTGCTAATAAAATGATACGTCCAACAACTATCCCCCAATCATTAGAGGATTTAAAAATTGAGCAAGCGCTTGCACGAGAAGCCTTAAAATTATCCTTTATTCAACATAAAGAATTTGCAGTATCTTTAAAAGGTGTTCAGCAAGAAAGGACTATATCAGACACTTTTGATCAAAAAATGTCTGGAGAAACTATTGTTAATATGAAAGAGCTTGATTTGATTGTTGGTTCAGGAGGGGTTCTTTCACATGCTCCTAGAAGATCGCAGGCAATGAGGATGCTAATTGATTCATTTTTACCTGAAGGCATTACTCAGATAGCCGTAGATTCTATCTTTATGATGCCACAATTAGGAGTATTGTCAACATTTCATGAAAAAGCAGCTTTAGAAGTGTTTCATAAAGATTGTCTTATAAAATTAGGATCTTGTGTAGCTCCTTTAGGGCAATATAAAATTAATCAAGATTTATTACAGTATGAAATATCAACAGATGAAAAAAAGTATAAAGGTCATTTGAAATATGGAGAATTACTTTTATTACCTATATCAAGTGGAAAGTATAGCTGTGTTATTAAGCCTAATAGGAATGTAGATATTGGCTTTGGTAAAGGGAATGATTTTATTGGTGAAATTTATGGAGGTGAGGTTGGAATTGTGTTAGATGGTAGAGGCAGAGAAATTTATTTTTCTGCTGATGAAAATGAAAGAATTAATCAAATTTTAGAATGGTCACATCAAACTAATGAGTATAATAAGGAAGAAATAAATGTCTAAGTCTTATACTCCAGGATTAAAAGTTGTAAGAGATGCTAAAGTATCAAAAGAGAGGCGTTTGCCTTTAAAGGGCAATGTGCATGTAAATATAGATGATATAGTTAGTTCTGATACTATTATAGCCTCAACAGAAATTCCAGGTAATGTGCAAATGATTAATATTGCTAATCAGTTGAATATTGATCCTAATCAAATAGAAAATTGTATGCTAGTTAAAATAAATGACAATGTTGAAAAAAATCAATTGATAGCTCAAAGCAAAGGACTTTTTGGAATGTTTAAAACAGATGTTAAATCTCCTATTGATGGAAAAATTATTAATGTTTCTAATATTACAGGTCAAGTTGTTGTTTCAGAGCATCCTATACCTATTAATGTTGATGCTTATATACCAGGTAAAGTAAAAGATGTTTATAATAATGAAGGTATATTAATTGACTCTATAGGAACTTTTGTTCAGGGCATTATTGGTATTGGTGGTGAGAAGCAAGGCAAAATGCATGTTTTAGTTGACAACCCATCAGATAAAGTCAAAATTTCATCTATTACAAATAGCTTGAAAGATAAAATTGTCGTATGTGGTTCTTATATAGATTTGGAAATATATAAAAAAGCAAAAAGTATTGGTGTAAAGGGGATAGTTTGTGGGGGCATTGATTATAATGTCATTTCTGAAATTCTAGGTTATTCTTTAGGTGTAGCTATCACAGGAACTGAGGATACTACAACATTAATTTTAACTGAAGGTTTTGGAAATATTAATATGGCATTAAAAACATTTAATATTCTAAAAGAAAATAATAATAAGGATGTTTCTATAAATGGGGCTACTCAAATTCGAGCAGGTGTTCTTAGACCTGAAATTTTCATTAAATCAGATGGCTCTGGAGAGAGTAAGGATTTCAAAGAAAATGATTTAGTTATTTCTATAGGTTCTATTGTTAGGGTTATTAGGGAACCATATTTCGGCAAGATTGGAAAGATTTCATCATTGCCATATGAATTAGATCAAATGGAGTCTGAAACAAAAGTTAGAGTAGCAGAAGTTAAATTTGAGGATAGTACTAAAAAAATAATTCCTAGAGCTAATTTAGAAGTTATTTTGTCTAGTTAAAGTTTATTAAAATACAATGATGAAAAATGCTGAAAAAACTACTTTAACTGAATTTGCAAAAAAAATTGTTGATAAGAGGGTATCTGTATTAGCAATTTTTTTATTAGAAAGCACAAAACATATATCTTTTATTGCAGGCCAAACATTAATATTTTTTGGACCAATATTGACACTGTTTGTTAAGGATAAGAAATATTATGATTTTATTAATTTATTGGAAGAAAGAAAGAATATCGAATTTTTAATATCTGAAATTGAATGTTTGCATTTTAAAACTAAGTGATAGTATATGAGTAATCTGAAACAATATATTTATTTTTTAATTATACCATTAATTATTCTTATAATTTATTTTTTAAATCCATTTGATGTATTTGTTGATGGAAATCAATTGTCCTTTGTATCCATGCTAATTTCATGTTTTATGATTGAGTATTTTATTCAAAAAGCTAAAAGTGGTGAAGAAATATATATGCGTCCAATTCCAGCTATGAAGGCTATGGAGGAAGCTGTTGGAAGAGCTACGGAAATGGGATCTTCAGTTTTATATGTACCCGGAATCCAAGGACTTGATGAAATTGACACTATATCAGGAATTATTATTTTAGGTCATGTTGCAGGAATGACAGCTGAATATGAATCAGATTTACATGTTCCTTGTTGTGTTCCTATTGTTATGGAAGCTGCACGTGAATCATGTAAAGAAGCTTATTTGAAAAAAGGGAGACCTGATTTATATAATGATAGGATGGTTCATTATGTTACAGATGATCAATTTGCATATGCTGCTGGAGTTAATGGTATTATGTTGAGAGAAAAGCCAGCGGCAGTTTTTTATCAAGGAAAATTTTATGCTGAATCATTAATATTAGCAGAAACTGGAAACTCTGTAGGAGCAATTCAAGTAGCCGGAACCGGCTCATCATCACAAATTCCATTTTTTGTTACAGCCTGTGATTATGTTTTGATTGGAGAAGAATTCTATGCTGCTAGTGCATATTTATCAGGTAGCTCAGAAATGATAGGTAGTATAAAAGGTCAAGATTATGTGAAATTATTATGCATGTTTTTTATAGGTATAGTATTTTTATCTTCAATTTTTAATTATTTCGGGATTTTTGTATTTGATATAATGAGTTTATTTAAAATAAATATAATTAACTAATGTTTATAAAGAGACAATTAGCCATAATAGTAATGATGTCTATGGGATTTCTTGCTTTATCTGGTTATTTTTTAAATTTTTCTGTTTTGAGAGAATTTACCGATAGAGATGCTCCGCAATGGTATATGATTATAGCAGGATTTGCTGCTTTTTTAGGATGTTTAAATTTACTTCAGTTACATATCCAAAAAGTGGTTAATAAACAAAAAAATTGGCAATATAGTATTTTTACATTGTTAGGTTTTATAATTATGATAGTTTTTGCTTTTGTTTATAAAAATGTTGATACACCCTGGGGTCCTCATTTAAAAGATGAAAATTCATCATTTTATTGGATGTATAATTTTATATATCTTCCATTAGCTTCAACAATGTTTGCATTATTAGCTTTTTTTGTTGCTTCAGCATCTTATAGGGCTTTTAGAATAAGAAATTTTGAGGCGACACTTTTATTGATTTCTGGAGTTCTACTAATGTTAGGGAGAGTTCCAATTGGGGCTATTATTCCATGGTGGGTAGTTGTTATTATGTATGTTTCTTTTCTATTTGCTATGATTGCATCTAAAATAAAAAATAGAAAAGTTTTTTTTATTTCATTTATTTGTGTAAATCTTCTTTGTTTGTTCCTAGGCTTTCAATTAGAATGGAATACATCTACGCCACTATTTCTATTAATACCTTCTATACAAGAATGGATTATGGCTGTACCTGCAACCGCAGGTTCTAGAGCTATAATGATTGGTATTGCTTTAGGTATTGTCGCGCAATCATTTAGAATAATTACAGGTAGAGAACGCTCTATCTTAGGAGATTAATTGGAAAGATTTTTTACTATATTTGGATCAATAGATCGAAGAGTAATTTTTTTACTGATTGGATTATCAGTTTTAATTCCTCTTATTAAACCTGATTGGGTAGAGTTGCCAATTAAAATTGATAATAATACACAAATAGTATATGATTCTATAGCAGACCTTAATGAAGGCGATAGAGTTTTATTATCTTTTGAGTATGGAGCTAGTACTAAACCTGAAGTGCATCCTATGGCTGTTGCTGTTTTAAAACATTTATTTTCAAAAGGGATTAAGGTATACATTGTATCTTTATGGCCTGAGGGACCTATTATGGCAAAGTTAGCTATGGATGAAATTATTGCTTCTAATTTATTTAATATTGAGGATGGAAAAGATTATGTAATGTTTGATTATAAAGTAGGTGGATCAATTGTTATAAAAAATATTGCTGATGATTTCAGAGGTATTTACAAGCAAGATTATAACAAAATACCAATTGAAACATTACCGATTATGCAAGGAATTTACAATGTACAAGACTTTGATTTTGTTTTTGATTTTTCAGCTGGTGTTCCAGGTAATGCTGAATGGGTCCAATATGCTTGTGACCCCAAGGAAGTTCCACTTTCATCAGGTTGCACCTCTATTATGGTTACTGATGCGATTCCATATGTTGAATCTGGACAACTTAGAGGAATTTTGGCAGGTATGCCAGGTGCAGCAGAATATGAAAAAATGGTTTATGAATATCTAAGTAATGAGTTGGTAAATAATAATAAATATATTAATCAAAATGCTAATATAGATAAAGGTAAGGCTTTTGCTAGAATGTCTGCTCAATCTGTAGCTCATTTATTAATGGTTATTTTTATTATTTTAGGGAATTTATCTTACTATTATGAAAGAAGAAAAAAAGGTTAAGTATTGATGATATTTAATTTTGAGATAATTGGTGTTTGGGTATTGGTTTTGATGACTTTATGCATTTTGAGTTATTTATATGGAGATAATCCATTTTATAAAATATCAGAACATATTTTTGTAGGTGTTTCAGCAGGATATGTCTTTGCTCTTGTTTGGTGGGACCAAATATGGCCTAATCTATTTGGAAGATTATTCCCTGAATATGTAGGTGCTGGTTTTGAGTTTTCTCCAATTTATATTATTCCTTTAATTTTGGGTATATTTATGCTATTTAGATTGATTCCATCTTTAAGTTGGTTAGCTAGGATAGCGATTGCATATATTGTTGGAATGGCAGCAGGGTTAAAATTTTATGTATATATTAATTCTAATATTTTAATGCAAATTCAAAATTCAGCAATTGATTTGAGTAAAAGTGGTGGAGAAATTTTTAATCATATTTTAATACTTTTGGGAGTTTTCTCTGCTCTTGTGTATTTTTTCTTTTCAAAAGAACATAAGGGGACAGTCGGAGCTATTAGTAAAATTGGAATTTATTTTTTAATGATTAAATTTGGAGCATCGTTTGGATTTGCTGTTATGGGGAGAATATCTTTATTGATTGGAAGATTTGAAGATCTTATAAGCTATTCAAGTTATCAATATAATTATGCTACTCCAATAATATTGATTTCTATGATAGTTATATTAGGAATTTGGTCATTTCAAAGTAGTGAAACTAAAAAATAATTAAGAGGAAATAAATGAATAATATATTAGAAAAATTAGGTGTTAAAGAAATTAATTATGGTGCCTGTATTGGTGGTGATAAATGGATAGAATCAAATGACTCAGGTCCAATTGAATCTATTAATCCAACGAATCATAAATTGTTAGCAAAGGTTAATAAATGTAATGAAGAGGATTATGAATTAGTTATACAGGAATCATTAAAAGCATTTGAAGATTGGAGGATGGTTCCTGCTCCTGTTAGAGGACAATTAATTTTAGAAATGGCTAATGAATTAAGAAATAAAAAAGATTTATTGGGAAGTTTAGTCGCATTGGAAATGGGTAAAATTAAAGCTGAAGGTGATGGTGAAGTTCAGGAAATGATAGATATAGCTGATTTTGCTGTTGGTTTATCAAGACAGCTTTATGGTTTGACTATGCATTCAGAGAGGCCTGAACATAGGATGTATGAGCAATGGCATCCATTAGGAAATGTTGGAATAATTTCAGCATTTAATTTTCCCGTAGCTGTGTGGGCATGGAATGCATTTATAGCTGCAATATGTGGTAATGTAAGCATTTGGAAGCCTTCTTCAAAGACACCTTTATGTGCTATTGCTGTACAGAATATTTGTAATAATGTATTAGAAAAGAATGGATATAAAGGAATATTTAATTTGATAATAGGTAGAGGCTCTATTATTGGAGAAAAATTTATAAATGATTCTAGAGTTCCTCTTATATCTGCAACAGGATCAACAGCTATGGGTATAAAGGTTGCAAAAGCTGTTGGTGCAAGATTAGGTAAGACTATATTAGAATTAGGTGGAAATAATGCTATTATTGTTGATGAAACAGCTAATATGGATTTGGCTATACCTGGTATTGTATTTGGTTCTGTCGGAACTGCGGGTCAGCGTTGTACTTCAACAAGACGAATAATTGCACATTCATTAATTTTTGACGATTTAGTTAATAGCTTAATTAAAGCATATAAACAAGTAAGGATTGGAGACCCTCTAGACTCTAATACATTAATGGGGCCTTTGATTGATCAGTCCGCTGTTGAAGATTATTTGGCAGCATTAAAAAAAGTTAAAGCAGCAGGTGGTGAGATTTTATATGGTGGCAATGTTATTGATAGCTCAGGATCATTTGTTGAACCAACAATTGTAAGAGCTGAAAATCATTATCAAATAGTTCAAGATGAAACATTTGCTCCCATTTTATATGTTATGAAATATGATACTTTAGATGAAGCTATTAAATTACATAATTCTGTACCTCAAGGTTTATCCTCTTCAATTTTTACTAATAGTATGATAAATGCAGAAACATTCTTATCTCATAGAGGTAGTGATTGTGGTATCGCTAATGTAAATATAGGAACATCAGGAGCAGAAATTGGTGGAGCATTTGGAGGAGAAAAAGAAACTGGTGGTGGTAGAGAATCTGGTTCAGATGCTTGGAAAGCTTATATGAGGCGACAAACCAACACCTTGAATTGGGGTTCAGATTTACCTCTAGCTCAGGGAATTGAATTTGATATTTAAAGAAAAGGAATTTTATGAAAATTGAACCTAAAAATGTAAGAAAAATACTAGATAGAAATATATTGGCTGATGGTTTTGAACCAATTATTGACTTAAATAAAAGTCATGGTTCTTATTTAGTTGATCAAAGAAATGGCGATGAATATTTAGATATGTTTTCAATGTATGCATCTGGAGCTGTAGGTTATAATCATCCCTATATATTAAAGCATAAAGATATATTAGGTGATATTGCTGTAAATAAAACAACTCTTTCAGATATTTATAATGTTTATTATGCAGATTTTATAGAAACATTTAGTAAATATGCAATGCCAGATTATCTTAGTAAAGTTTTTTTTATTGATGGCGGTTCATTGGCTGTTGAAAATGCATTGAAGGCTGCATTTGATTGGAAAAAAAGAAAAAATTTAAAAAGTGGTTTTAAGCAAGAAGGTGATAAAGTTATTTATTTTAATCAATCTTTTCATGGAAGATCTGGATATACATTAACTTTAACTAATACATCCGACCCAAGAAAAACAATGTATTTTCCAAAGTTCCCATGGTTTAAAGTAGATAATCCAAAATTGTCTTTTCCTATTAATAATGATATTTTAGCTGATGTGGCTGGTAAAGAAAAAAAAGTTATTAATCATATAAATAATATTATTTCTGAAAACCCTAATGATGTAGCTGCTATAATTATTGAACCCATACAAGGAGAAGGAGGCGACAATCATTTCAGAAATGATTTTATGGTAAAAATAAGAGAAATATGTGATAATAATGATATCATTTTTATTTTGGATGAAGTTCAAACAGGAATTGGTATTACCGGTAAAATGTGGGCCCATGAACATTTCTCTGTTAAGCCAGACATTATTTCATTTGGTAAAAAAACTCAAGTATGTGGTATGATGGCTTCTAATAGAATTTATGAATTTGATAAAAATGTATTTAAAGAATCTAGTAGAATCAATTCTACATTTGGTGGGAATCTTGTTGATATGTATAGATTTAAGCTAATATTAGAAATTATGTGTAATGAAAATTTATTTAGCAATGTACAAGAAATGGGTCATCATCTTTTAGAACAAATTAATAGGTTGGCAGATCAATTTCCAGGCTATGTTACAAATCCAAGAGGTCAAGGTTTGTTCTGTGCGTTTGATTTGCCATCAACAATTGAAAGAGATAAAATGATTGCTGAGTTATTAGATAGAAAATTGATAATTTTAGGCTCTGGTGATAATAGTATTAGATTTAGACCGCATCTGAATGTAGCAAAGCAAGATATAGATATTGCAATTGAAAAAATAACAGATGTAATTCAACTAATGTTGAACTGATTTTGGCTGGTTCTTTATATATAGTATCAACTCCGATTGGCAATTTGCAGGATTTCACAAAACGTTCAATTGAAATTTTGAAAGATGTTGATTTGGTTGCAGCGGAAGATACGCGTGTTACAAAAAAAATTTTCAATCATTATAATATAAAGAATAGTATTATTAGTTATAATGATTATAATGAAAACCAGAAATATCAATATCTATTAGAAGTATTAAAAAGTAATAAAGATATTGCTCTTGTATCAGATGCGGGTACTCCTTGTATTAGTGATCCCGGTTATAGGATTGTTAATGCTGCTAATATGTTAGGTATTAATGTAGTTTCAGTCCCTGGTCCTAGCTCAGTAATAGCAGCTCTTTCAGTATCAGGTCTTCCCAGTGATTCATTTTATTTTGAAGGCTTTTTACCTAAAAAGAAGGGACGCACTAAGAGATTGAATTATTTAAAACAATTAGATTGTACAATTGTAATTTTTGAGTCTCCAAAAAGATTGCTTAAAACTTTAAATGATATACTCTCTATATTGGGTAATAGGGTTGTTTCTCTATGTAAAGAATTAACAAAATTACATGAAAATGTCAAGCTAGGTTATTTAAATAATATCATTAAAGAAATTGATTTAGGTGTAAAAGGAGAATATGTAGTGTTGATTGCTAAACAAAAATATAGTATAGATGAATAAATTTATAACATTTGAAGGAATAGATGGTTGTGGAAAAACTACTCAGATTAATTTGCTATCTAAATATTTAGATTCTAAAAAACAAGATAACGTTATAGTTAGAGAACCTGGTGGAACAAAAATATCAGAAAAAATAAGAGCAATATTGCTAGATAAAGGTAATGATATTAATTCTTATACAGAGACATTATTGTTTTTATCTTCACGGTCTCAATTGGTTAATGAAATTATAAAAAAGAATATCGAACAGAATAAATTTGTATTATGTGATCGTTTTACAGATAGTACACTTGCATATCAAGGTTATGGTCGGGGGCTTAATATTCAATTATTAAATGATTTAAATAATTTTGCGACACAAAACATTTCTCCAGATTTAACATTTGTATTAGATATCAATTTATCAGAATCGAATAAACGTATTAATAAAAGAAATATTGATAGAATGGAACAGTCAGGTAAAGAATTTTTAAATAAGGTTAAAATTGGGTATCAAAAAATTTCAAATATAGATAAAGATAGATATATATTTATCGATTGTTGTGGAAAAGACATTGATAGTATACACTTTAGTATTGTAAAAAGTATTAATGAACGTTATAAAATTAATTAAATGATAATATTCCGTATAATATTGACTCTATTTTTTTTATCCTTTGGATTTAATCAAGAGCAACAAAATAAAAAAATAAAAAATAAACCTATTTTTTCAAATAGTGAATCTACTCAAGATTATTTAGATCTTTTAGAAAAATCATTGGATTTACTAAGAGTTAATTATGTTGATTCTATTAATGAATCTGAAGTGATCCTATCAGGAATTAAAGGCATGCTAAAACCTTTAGATCCATACACGAAACTTTTAATGGATCAAAGTAAAGAAAGTTTTGATCTTTTAAAAACTGGAAAATATGGTGGTATTGGCGTGCAGATTGGCTTGCGCAGAGATACTCTTACAGTTTTATCTATATATGAAAATAGTCCTGCTTATAGTGAAGGCCTTAATGTTGGTGATAATATTATGATGGTTGATAGTGTTTCGACTAAAGGATTATCATTAAAAGAGTCTTCTGCTTTAATTAAAGGTGAAATAGATTCTATTGTTACTTTAGATGTTTATAGATCATCAACTAAAGAAAATATAAAATTTGAATTTAAAAGATCTAATATAAAAATAGAGCATGTGCCATATTGGGGTGTAAATACAGATGGGATAGGATATATAAGAATTACAAGATTTTCCAAGAATAGTGCTAAAGATTTTAAGAATGGATTGAAAGAATTAAATGAAAAAGGATTAAAATCTTTAATAATAGATTTAAGAAGTAATTCAGGTGGATTGCTTAGTTCAGCTATTAATATATTAGATAATTTGACAGCCAGGGGAGATACTTTGTTAATTCAAAAAGGGAAAACAAATAGGGCCAATAAAGTATGGACCTCTAGGCGCTCTCCTATTCTTAGTATGGATACTCCTATAGTTGTTCTAATTAATAGGAAGTCAGCTTCAGCAAGTGAAATTGTAGCAGGAACTATTCAAGACTTAGATAGAGGTGTAGTTATAGGTCAGAAATCATTTGGTAAAGGGCTTGTTCAACATCTATATGATTTAAATGATACAACAACTTTAAAAGTTACTACAGCAAAATTTTATCTTCCATCAGGTAGGCTTATACAAAAGCAAGATTATCTAGATAATGGATTTTTAACAGATGGTTTAGATAAAAGAGATTCAGTTTTTGTCACTAAAAATGGAAGAGTAGTTAAAGGTGGTGGTGGTATTACTCCTGATTTAAACACTATACCTAATCAATATAGTGGCTTTGTTAACGCTTTATGGAAAGATAAAGTGTTTTTGACTTTTGCTTCAGATTATGCACCTAAAAATTTATGGTTGAAAGATAAATTAGAAAAAAACCTTAGTATACCTAACAGAGTTGTTAGATCGTTTAAAGAGTTTGTAACTGAATATAGTTTGATTTTTAATGTTTATGGAGAGGTTGATTTTGGAAAAATTAAGGAAAAAATAGAACGAAATTCTATCTCTATTAATAAAGGTTCTAATAATGTTTCATTTTCATCTTCTAATTCTGTTTTGATGGAAATAGATAATTATTTTAATAAAATAAAACAATTACAATTTGGTTTGCATGATAATCAAAAACAAATTAAAAATGGTCTATTAAGAGAGTTCTGTAGAATATTTTTTAATGATAAAAAAAGAATAGAGGTTAGTTTGATAAATGATGTTGAATATAATAAGGCTATTTCTATACTTTCTGGTAAATTAAAAGAGTATAATGATATAATAGATGTAAATAAAAAATAATTTTTATTATTATTTGTATTAAAAAATGATTAAATTTCCCGGCTATATAAGAAGGGTCGGTTAGCTCAGTTGGTTAGAGCGCTACGTTGACATCGTAGAGGTCACTGGTTCAACTCCAGTATCGACCACATTTATTTTATAAAAAAGGAGATATGAGATAGCTAAAAAAAATGAAAAATTAAGAGTTAATAATTCGATTACAAGCTCTGAAGTTAGATTAATTGATGAAAATGGAAAGCAACATGGTGTTGTTGGTGTTGCTAAGGCTCTTGAAATGGCGAATGATGCTGCTTTAGATCTTGTAGAAATTGTTCCTAATTCTTCTCCTCCTGTATGTAAAATATTAAATTTCGGTAAATATAAGTATGATAGAGAAAGACAAAAAAAAGTAAATAAAAAGAAACAAAAAATTATTCATGTAAAAGAAATAAGAATCAGACCTAATACTGATAAACATGATTTAATAATTAAGATAAATAAAGGACAAAAATTTTTATTGAAAGGTGATAAATTAAAAGTAACTGTAATGTTTAGAGGACGTGAATTTTTAAGAACAGAAGCAGGTTACCAGTTACTTGAGCAGGTAAAAGATATTTTAAGTGAAATATCTGTAGTTGATAAAGAACCAAATTTACAAGGTAAGAGATTATCTTTGATACTAAGTCCTAAATAAGGAGAAAAAGATGCCTAAAATGAAAACAAAAAAAAGTGCTGCTAAGCGTTTTAAGGTTACCGGTTCAGGAAAGCTTACTTATAATAAAAGCGGAAATAGACATTTGTCTACTAAGAAAACTCCAAAACGGAAGAGGCGTCTCCGTAAGGATACAACAATAAGTAATGCTATGTCTCGTAGAACTAAAACTATGATTCAAGCATAAACTAATAAATTAAGGAGTAAGTTATGCCAAGAGCGAATAGTAGTGTCCCAAGACATAAAAGACACAGGAAAATAGTTAAACAAGCAAAAGGTTATTATGGTGTTAGAAAATCTAACTTTAAAGCTGCAAAAGATGCTGTTGAAAGAGGTTTGCAATTTGCTTATAGAGATAGAAGGCAAAAAAAACGTACTATAAGATCTTTGTGGATAGTAAGAATTAATGCTGCAGTTAGAGAGCATGGGTTAACATATTCAAAGTTTATAAATTTATTAAAAGAAAATAATATTACACTTAATCGAAAAGCGCTTGCATATATGGCTGCTAATGATCCTCAAGCTTTTTCTGAAGTTGTAAAATCGATTTCTTAAGTAGATAGTGTCATCTGCTGATAATAAAATAAAAGAATTAGAAAATCTATTTCTTTCAGATTATGATTTGCTAAAACAAAATAAAATAGATTTTGAGTCAGTCTATAATAAATATTTAGGAAGAAAAAAAGGGCTTCTTAATACTCTCTATCCATTGCTTTCTGATTTAGATTCTGATAAAAAGTCTGAATTTGGTAAGAGAATAAATAATTTTAAAAATAAAATTATTTTAAGTTTTGATAAGTATAAGCCATGTAATGATATTTCAGAAAAAGAAGTTGATGTAGATCTTACTTTGCCAGAATCTTATACTTCTTTGGGTAGCATTCATCCTATCACAATAATTATAGATGAAATCAAAAGTATTTTTTCCAAGATAGGTTTTTCATCTGTCTATGGATCTGAAATTGATTCAGAATATTATAATTTTGAGGCACTAAATATTCCTAAACATCATCCTGCAAGAGATATGCAAGATACTTTCTATATAAATGATAATATCTTATTGCGTACACATACCTCTGGTAGTCAAATTCATTTTATGAAGAAGAATAAGCCTCCTATAAGAATTTTATCACCTGGACGTGTTTATAGGAATGAAGATATTAGTGTTAGAAGTTATTGTTTATTTCATCAGATTGAGGGACTCTATGTTGATCAGAATGTGTCTTTTTCTGAATTAAAAGGAACATTAGAATATTTTGCAAAAGAATTTTTTGGTTCAAATGTAAAAACTAGATTTAGACCGAGCTATTTTCCATTTACAGAGCCGAGTGCAGAAATGGATGTATATTGGGGTTTAAATAATGAATCTGATTATCGTATAACAAAGGGTACTGGATGGTTAGAAATTTTAGGTTGTGGTATGGTTGATCCTGAAGTATTTAAATCAGTAGATTATAATTCCGAAAAAATTAATGGTTTTGCTTTTGGTTTGGGTATAGAAAGAATAGCTATGCTTAAATATGGTATAGATGATATTCGTTTACTTTATGAAGGTGATTATAAATTTTTGAGGCAGTTTAAAAAATGAAAATTTCTAAGAATTGGTTAAATAATTATATTTCTTCAAATAAAAGTGATGCCGATTTAGTTGATGCCTTTACGCAGCTAGGTTTAGAGTGTAGTACTGAAAAAAATAATTCTATTGATTCTAATATAGTTGTTGGTAAAGTATTGGAATGTAAAAAGCATCCAAATGCTGATAGACTCCAAGTGTGTAAAGTTGATGTATCTGATAATGAACCATTGATAATTGTTTGTGGTGCGCCAAATATTAAACAAAATATTTTTGTCCCGGTAGCTAAAATTGGTTCTAAAATTAATGATTTTAAAATTAAAAAAACAAAAATTAGAGATGTAGTTTCAAATGGTATGATTTGTTCAGAAAAAGAACTTGGTATAGGAGAGGATCATGATGGAATAATGATTTTGAACGATTCTTTTAAATTGGGAGAAGCATTGAGTACTGTTTTGAACATTAAAGAAGATACGATTTTTGATTTTGATATGACTCCTAATAGAGGAGATTGCTTTAGTCACTTAGGTGTTGCTAGAGAACTTGCAATAATAGAAAATGTAAAAATTAAAAACAATATAAGTGAATTTAAAAAGGGTAAATTTAAAATATCTGATCTGATAGATGTATCCATTAATAACCATGATTTATGCCCTAGATATGCATGTAGAGTTATAAAAAATATTAAAGTTGGAGAAAGTCCTCAATGGTTAAAAAATAAATTAATTTCTATTGGGCAAAAGAGCATTAATAATGTTGTTGATTTAGCAAATTATATAATGTTTGATATGGGGCAACCATTACATACATTTGATTATAATAATCTAAATGGAAAAATGATTGAAGTAAGAAGAGCTAAAAAAGGTGAAGAAATTATATGTTTAAATAATGAAGTTAAAAAATTATCTGTTGATGATATTATTATTGCTGATAAAAAAGGTCCTGTTGCAATTGCTGGTGTTATAGGAGGTTTACATAGCCAGGTTAAAGATAGCACAACGGATATTTTATTAGAAAGTGCTGTATTCAATGAAATAAACATTAGAAAAACATCTAAAAAATATGATTATGCAAAAGAAGCATCCAAAAGATTTGAGAGGGGTGTAGACTTTAAAAACGTAATTAATGTAATGGATAAGTTTACAAAAATTCTTTTAGAAATTTCTGGTGGTGAGCCAAGTGTTGATTATATTGATATTTCTACTGATTGGAATAGTAAAGAAATTTTATTTGATGTTTTAAGATGTAATAGTTTTTTAGGTATATCATTAAAAAGTAAAGAAATAAAAAATATTTTTAATTCCCTAAATATAAATTGTTCTAAAGGGGTTCATTCTTTTAAATGTTCAATCCCTTCATACCGTAATGATTTAGAGCGTGAAGTTGATTTATTTGAAGAAGTTGCTAGGGTATATGGTTATGACAGGATACCTTCTGAGCTAAATTTTAAATTTTCATCAAGCAGTCTTATAGATGATGATAATATTATAGAAGATAAAGTTCGCAATATATTATCAAACAATGGATTTAATGAGCATTATTCAAATAGTTTGTATAGTATGAAGGAGACCTCTTTATTTAATAATAAATCTGTACAAATCATGAACCCATTAAGCAAAGACATGGAATTTGTTAGAAATTCACTTATTCCAGGAATATTAAAAAGTTTGTGCTATAATGAAAAAAGAGAACGTGATTTTTTGAAATATTATGAAATTGGTTCTATTAATTTTTTATCAAAGGAGCGGTATAATTTATCTATTGAAAATAGATGCTTATGTTTGGCCTATCTTGGCAATAGAATGATTTCATGGCAAGGTAAAAAAACTTTTAATATATATAATGTAAAAGGTGATATCTCTATGCTAATGCATAATTTAGGATTTAGAAAAATTGATTATAAAGTTGAGCCTAATAATAGCTATAGTGATTTTAATCTTTCAGTTTTAATTGAAGAAAAGAAAATCGGTCAAATTTTTAGTTTGAACAATAGAATTAAGTCAGAGTATGATATAGATAATGATGTTATTATTTGTGATATTAATTTAGAAAAGTTGAAACAATTATATAATGATATAAATATTTCGTATAAAAAAATAATTACTTACCCATCTATAAATAGAGATATTGCAATCCTTATTAAGAAAAATGTTGTGCATGCTGAAATTGTGAAAACAATATTTAGTGCATCAAGTTCTATTCTTAAGAGAGTTGATTTATTTGATATATATGAAGATGAAAGTTTAGGAAATGGTATAAAGAGTATGGCTTATTCTTTAAAATTTCAATCAGATTCAAAAACTTTAACTGTATCTGAAGTGGATAAAGAAATGTTAAAGATTATGAGACAATTAAAAGATAAATTTAATGCTTCTCAAAGGTAGTATTTTATTATATTATAATAATGAATAAAAAACTAAATGTAAAAAGAATAAGACTTCTTGGTCAGGATTACTTAATAAAATCCTCTGAATCTGCAGAAATGTTAAAGATAGCTGATTATGTAGATAAAAAAATGCAAGAGGTTATTGATAGTGGGGTAGATAAAGATTCACAGCAATTAAGGATAGCAGTATTTACTTGTTTGGAAATTGCAGGTGAACTTTTTTTGTATAAAAAAAAGAATCAAACTATTTTGAATAAGATTGAAAAAAAATCAAATTTTTTAATTGAATTAATTGATGAAAAATTAAAAGAAAATTTGTAGTAAGATTAAGTATGGACACATTGCTATTAAAAGGTCTTCCCGTATCTCAAAATATAAAATTATCTTTAAAAAAAGAAATTGATTCATTAAGAAACAAAAATGTAATTCCAACATTATCTGCAGTCTTAGTAGGTAATGATCCTGCTTCTCAAATTTATGTTAATTCAAAACATAAAACTTTTATTAATAATAATTGTAAAAGTACAGTACATAAATTAGATGAACATATTCCTGAAAATGAATTAATTGATTTTATTTATTCCTTAAATAATGATTCTGATGTTCATGGAATATTAGTGCAGTTGCCTCTTCCAAAGCATTTAAATGAAGAGAAAGTATTAGAAGCTATTGATGCAAGAAAGGATGTTGATGGTATACACCCGCTTAATGTTGGGAAGCTTTTAAGAGGGATTCCTGACTTTATTTCATGTACTCCAGCAGGCTGTTTAGAGATATTGAAATATTATAATATTCCTGTTCAATCAAGGCATGTTGTGATTGTTGGTAGGAGTAATATTGTTGGAAAACCTTTAATGGCTTTATTATCTCAAAAATTTAAAATTGGAAACTCTACGGTTACTATTTGTCATACAGGAACTAAGGATATTAAGGCGTATACTATGCAAGCTGACATCTTGATTGCAGCAATTGGAAATCCTAATTATATAGATGCTAATATGGTAAAGCAAGGAGTAGATATTCTTGATGTAGGTATTAATAGAATTAAGGATGATTCAGAAAAAGGTTATAAAATTATTGGAGATGTAGACTATGATAGTGTTTTTGGCATTGCTAATTCAATAACACCTGTTCCAGGTGGAGTTGGACCAATGACTATTACAATGCTATTAAATAATACAGTTAAAGCTGCAGGTAGAACTATTAGCTGAAGTGATTGATGCTTATTGTTGGTATTTCCTTATTCGGAAATAAGATGCTTTCTTCTTGTAAATTTAATTTAGCTACTTTAGCGCACTTTATAAAAGTATCATATTCAACCAAGTATTGATCAGAAAAACCATGGGTTGTATCATATGCGCAGGCTAATGTTTTTCCTCTATTAAGCATTGTTAGCTTTGGGTTTATAGTATGTAATTCTAATATTATTAATCCATATTTATTAACATATTTTTTCCATTTTGAGAAATGCTCTATTAAATTATTGATTAATTGGCTTTGATTAATATACTTTCCTTTATAGCAAAAAGAGCCTGACGTTGTGATATTAATTTCTTTGATTTCTTTAGGCTCTTCATAAATTCTGTTGTGATCTAGAAAAGTCCTAGTACTTAAAAAGTCATTTAAGTCTGTATTATATTCTAAACTAAGTTTTTTGTTTAAGCTTTCTGGTGAAGATATATTCCCATTTAATATTATATTATTAATATTATATGAATTTAATTTTCTTCTGCTTGCTATTCGAGCCTCTTTGTTAATGTCCACTCCAATTAATGTTATAGGATGTTCTTGAAGAGTCAAACCTCTTTTAGTATTATTTTTTATTATATCAAAACAATGTTTTAGAAAACTTCCATCACCACAGCCTATATCTATAATTCCTTTTGGTTGTTCATTAATATTTTTATTAAATATATCAATTATGATTTTATCTATTTGTTTAAAGTAATATTTATGCGCACCTCCACTTCCCCAAACATTCATACCCCTATTAACATGAATTTCATTTCCTGTTTTATCTCTCTTCCAGACTAAGTTTGTATTTTTTGATATAATAGATTTCAGGTTACTTAGTAGAGGTAAATATGATGATGTAACGCCATAAGCGGCAAGCCTATCGTTTAAAAATTTTCCTTTTTCAGTATTGTTTTTATTATTATCCAAAATATTTGCTATTTGAAATATTTTTTCAATATAAAATCTAAATTTTTGATTTTTAATATCATTTATAGATTTTTTATGATATCCTAAATATGATAATATAGGCCCTACAATTATCCCTTCGATGAAATAGTATAAAAAAAATTCAGTAGAGTTCTTGCTATTTTTTAATGTTTGTTTTTTTTCTAAGCATTGGATAGTATCTTCTAATATTTGGTTTTGTTCATATGATAAATATTCATTATCATTTGATAGATTTTTAAATGAAACATATAGATTTATTAATTTTATAAAAAGGTTGTAATCCTTTGTATAACTATTAATGATATTCAGTTTGTTTTTATTAATAATATATACTTTTTTTTCATTTTGATCTTTTATTTCAAACAGACCAATACATGATAAGGTTCTAATGGCAACATTTAAGTATCCTTTATTTACTTGAAATGTATTTTCAATATCATTTAATATAAATGAATCTTTTTCAGTTAAAAATTTTAATATTCCTATTTCATTAAGTGCTGATATAGTTGGAATAATACCAATTCCATCTAAGTGTAAAAATAGTTGTTCTTTATACTTGTAGCTATTCATCTATATTAGTAATAAATTTTGCTGTAGTTCTTTGTATAAAGTTTACACTATTTTATTTTAATTTTAAATTAAATATATTGATTATTTATGTCGTTAGTTCCTAAGCATATAAAACAATTATCACCCTATAAGCCGGGAAAAACAATTGAATCTGTAAAAAGAAAATATAATATTAAGCATATTGTTAAGCTTGCATCAAATGAAAATCCATTAGGCCCATCAAAAAAAGCTTTAGATGCTGTATCTGATATATTATTTAATTCACATAGATATCCAGATGCATCTGGTTTAATATTGAGAGAAAAACTTGCTAATAGCTTTGATGTAAAAATAGATAATGTTATTTTAGGTAGTGGAAGCGAAGGAATAATGTCATCAATTATGAGAACATTTTTAAAAGAAAAAGATGAATTAATCTCATCTGAAAATTCATTTATAGGTTTTAGAGTATTAGCAAATGCAAGCGGGAAAAAAACTAATTGGATACCTAAAAAATCATTTAGATATGATTTAAAAGCAATAGCTGAAAAAATTAATAGAAATACTAAGATAATTTATATAGCAAATCCAGATAATCCAACAGGGACTTATATTACAAAAGATGAATTCGATTCCTTCATGAGTAACGTTCCTGATCGTGTTTTAGTTGTTTTAGATGAAGCTTATTTTGAGTATGCTAATCATATTGAAGATTATCCCGATTCTATGTTTTATAGATATGACAATGTGATAACATTGAGAACTTTTTCTAAAGTTTATGGCTTAGCTGGTTTTAGAGTAGGATATGGTTTTGCTCATCAAGATTTAATTGGAAATTTAATGAAGGTCAAGCTCCCTTTTGAGCCTTCATCGTCTTCTCAGGTAGCAGCAATAGCAGCATTAGATGATTTAAATCATCTAGATAAAACAATTGCACTAAATAAGAAGGAAATGATTAGGGTATGCCAATTTTTAAAGGATAATAAATTTAATTTTATTCCATCTGTTGCAAATTTTGTTACTATTGTTTTTAATTCTCGTAATGATACTGTAAATGCAAGTAACTTTTTATTGAAAAATGGTGTTATAGTAAGGGACCTTATAGGGTTTGGATTACCTTGTTCTATTAGAATTACGATTGGAAAAGAATCTGAAAATGAAGTTTTTATGCAAAAAATATCTGAATATATAGGGAATCTTTAGTGATAGGGAAAATAATTATTTATGGCATATTTTACAGATAAATTTAAAGGAAAAAAATATTTCAAAGATATAAGCTTTCATCATGTAGAATATTATGTTGGGAATGCTAAACAGGCAAGTGAATATTATAAAAATATTTTTGGATTTTCAGATTATGCATATGCTGGACCTGAAACAGGCTTGAAAGATAGAGCTTCATATGTTATTAGAAAAAATAAAGTTTTTTATGTTTTAACTACACCATTAAAAGCAAATCATCCTATATCAGAATGGCTATTAAAGCATGGGGATGGAGTTTATAATATCGCATTTAATGTTGATTCTGTTGAAGAAGCTTATAATGGTTGTATTAATAGAGGTGCTCAATCAGTTTCAGATGTTTTTGCTGTAAATGATAAAAATGGTTTTTTTTCTGAAGCTTTTATTAAATCATATGGTGATTGTGTACATTCTTTTATTAATAATAGAAATTATAAATTGTGGGCTCCAAATTTTATAGATAATAGAACTGATAAAAAAAAATCAAAAGATACTAAAATTGAACTTATTGATCATATTGTTGCAAATGTCGAATTAGATAAAATGGATTTTTGGAAAGAATATTATGAAAGAATATTTGGATTTTCTGCATTTGTTAGATTTGATGAAACAGATATATCAACAAAATATTCTTCACTTAAAAGTGTAGTTTTGAGATCTGATAATTGGAAAGTTAAATTACCTATTAATGAGCCTGCAGAAGGTTTGAAAAAATCACAAATAGAAGAATATTTAGATTTTAATGAAGGTCCAGGAGTACAGCATATAGCTTTATTAAGTAGTGACATAATACAAACTATAAAGGTTTTAAGAAATAATGGATTGAAGTTTTTAAAATTATCTGATACTTACTATGAGATTCTAGAAAAGAAAAATATTGTAATTAAGGAAGATATATTAAAATTAAAAGAGTTAGGAATACTCATAGATAGCGATGAAGAAGGGTATTTATTACAATTATTTACACAGCCCATACAAGATAGACCTACTTTGTTTATTGAAATAATACAAAGAAGAGGTTCTAGGGGATTTGGTCAAGGAAATTTTCAATCTTTATTTGAATCTATAGAGCTTGAACAAGATAGAAGGGGGAATCTTTAATTAATGAGGAAAATATATGCCATTTTATAATTCATCTGGAAAAATTCCTAAAAAAAGACATACTGTTTTTAAAAATCCTAATGGTGGTATTTACTATGAGGAGCTTGTAAGTAGAGAAGGCTTTTCATATATATATTCTAATCTCTATCATTTAAAAATGCCTACAGAAATTAAATCTTTAGGTACATTTAAAAAGGATGATAGGTATAATTATTTAAAACAAGATCATAAGCCTTATCATTTTGAAATGAATAAAAAAAATAAACTTTTAGTATATAATAATGATATAGCTATTTCTACAATTTATTTTAAGCCAAATGATATAAATAACTCTTTAATTTTTCAAAGAAACGGAGATTGTGATAACCTTCTTTATATTCAAGAAGGAAATGGCTTATTAAAGACAAATTATGGAGATTTAGAATACCATGAAGGTGATTATATTATTATTCCAAGGGGTGTTATTTTTCAGAATGATATACTCTCAAAACATATTAGTGGTTTATTAATTGAATCTAAATCTCCTATTGAAACTCCCTCTAGATATAGAAATAGATTAGGTCAACTGCTTGAACATTCCCCTTTTTGTGAGCGAGATATTAGAATTCCAAAATTAAATAATCCTATAGATGAACAAGGTGATTTTGAGATACAGGTTCGATTTAGGACAGGTATTAAAAGTTATATTTATAATAATCATCCTTTTGATGTTATTGGTTGGGATGGTTATTATTTCCCTTGGATATTAAATATTAATGATTTTGAACCTGTGACAGGGAGTATTCATCAACCGCCACCTGTTCATCAAACATTTGAAGGGAAAGGTTTTGTTATATGCTCTTTTGTATCTAGATTATTTGACTACCACCCGGATGCAATTCCAGCTCCATATCCTCATTCTAATGTAGATTCAGATGAAGTTATATTTTACTCTAAAGGAAATTTTATGTCTAGAAAAGGAATTAATCCTGGTTCTGTAACCTATCATCCTATGGGTTTACCTCATGGCCCTCAGCCAGGAAAGTATGAAGAGTCTATTGGCAAAAAAAACACAGATGAGCTTGCTGTAATGGTTGATACATTTGAACCTTTATATATTGCAAGAGAAGCTGAAAAAAATAGTGATAATAATTATCCACTTAGTTGGTTAAAAAAATAAATGAATTTTAAACAATTTATAGTACAGGAATTGGATGTAAAATCTATCTATCATTTATTGATTTCAGGAATTTCTCCTCGTCCAATTGCTTTGGTTGGTTCATTAGATAAGAATCGAATTTCTAATTTAGCACCATTTTCATTTTTTAATGCATTTGGAGCGAATCCTCCAATTATAGGTTTTTCTCCAGCTATAAGTGGTAGAACAGGTTTGCCTAAAGATACTTTGTTGAATATTAAAGATACTAAAGAATTTACAGTTTCAATTGTTAATAGTAATATTGTTGAGCAAATAAGTTTATCCTCTTGTGAATTTGATAGAAATATTGATGAGTTTATTAAAACAGGACTAACTAAATATAAATCAAAAAATATATCAGCATATGGAGTAAAAGAGTCTAATTTTATTATGGAATGTAAACTATATGATATTATAGAGCTTGGAGGTAAACCTGCTAGTGGAAATTTAATTTTAGGAGAAGTTTTAAGATTTCATATTAATGAAGAAATATTAACAGATACTAATCAAATTGATCCGTATAAGCTAGATCCTATTGCCAGAAATGGCGGTAGTTGGTATACTAATGCAAAAAAAGGATTATTTGAATTAAAGAAACCGCAAAATATAGGTATAGGCTTTGATCAACTTCCAGATTATATACTTAATAGTTGCCTTACAGGAAATCAGCTTGCAAAATTAGCTTCAGTTGAATTTATTCCTTCATTTAAAGATAATAATGAATATGCAATTAATTCAAAAGATGAACTTTTGAAATTGATTAAAAATAAAATCGATAATAATTGTATTGATGAAGCCTGGCAATTAATTTTGTATTTAGGAAATTTTTAGAATGAAAAATAAAGTATTTTGGAAACCTCCAATAAATGCTCTTGAAAAAACAAATATTATTAAATTTAAAAATTTAATAAACCAGAAATACGCTATAAAATTAAATAATTATTCTGAATTATATGAATGGTCAGTACAAAATAATTCAGATTTTTGGGAAGAAGTATGGCAGTATTCAGATATTATATGCTCTAATTCATATATAAAAGTTTTAAGTGAAACAAAAAATATTTGGGATGCTAAGTGGTTCGAAGGTTCTAAGTTAAATTATGCAGAAAATTTACTTAGATATAAAAATAATAATAATGCAATTTATTTTTTTGGAGAAGACCAAGTAGAAAGAACTTTAACTTTTAGTGAACTCCAAGATAGTGTCGCAAGGCTAGCTTATAGCTTGAAGAAAATAGGTTTAAGTAAAGGAGATAGGGTTGCTGCTGTTGTTCCTAATATTCCAGAGGCTGTAATTGGAATGCTCGCAACTGCTAGTATTGGAGGAATTTGGTCATCATGTTCCCCTGATTTTGGTATAGATGGAATACTGGATAGATTTTCTCAAATTAATCCGAAAGTATTTATTTGTTCTGATGGATATTTTTATAAGGGTAAAAAAATTGATTGTAATAATAAAAATAATAAAATTTTAAATTCTTTAAAGAGTGTAGAAAAATCAATTATCATAAATTATATTAATAGCGGAGATTCTAACTGGGATGAATTATTAGATAATTCAGCTGATTCTATTGATTTTGAACAAGTAGATTTTTCTGATCCATTATATATCATGTATTCTTCTGGTACTACAGGTAAGCCAAAGAGTATTGTACATTCAGTAGGTGGAACATTAATACAGCATTATAAGGAACATATATTGCATGTTGATTTAAAAGAAAATGATAAAATATTTTATTTTACAACTTGTGGTTGGATGATGTGGAATTGGCTTGTTGGGGGCCTTGCTGTGGGCTCTTCAATTGTCTTGTATGATGGTAATCCTTTCTATCCATATCATGATAGTTTATTAAGGGTTATGAATAGTATAGATATAGATGTATTTGGTACTAGTGCAAAGTATATATCAGCATTAGAAAGTTTATCTATTAAACCTGATAGTTTTAAATTTGATAAATTGCGATCTATATTATCTACAGGGTCTACATTAACAGGTGAAAATTATGAATATGTTTACAGCCATTGGAAAAAAAATGTTCAGCTTTGCTCGATATCTGGAGGAACTGATATAATATCTTGTTTTGCTCTTGGAAATCCAGTCCTTCCTGTATATAAGAATGAATTACAATGCATTGGTTTGGGAATGAGTGTTAAAAGCTATAATGAAAGAGGTATACATGAATTGAATCATAAAGGAGAATTGGTTTGTGATAGGCCTTTCCCTTCTATGCCCATTGGTTTTTGGAACGATAGTGATAATAAAAAATATATAAATACATATTTTTCGGATTATTCTAATACATGGAAACATGGTGATTATATTACAATTAATAATCATGGAGGTGTAATTATTCATGGTAGATCAGATGCAACCCTTAATCCAGGGGGTATTAGAATTGGTACATCTGAAATTTATCAAGTTGTTGAAAAACATCCAAAGGTATTAGACTCTGTTGTTGTTGGTTATGAGTTTGATAATGATGAAAAAATAATATTATTCTTAAAATTAAAAGAAAATCAAGATTTAACGGATGAGCTTATTAATGAAGTTAGGCAATTAATTAAAAATAAATGTTCTCCTAGACACATCCCTTCTTTATTATTGCAGGTAGATGATATTCCATATACTATTAATGGTAAGAAGGTTGAACTTGCGATAAAAAAAATTATTCATAACCAATCTGTGAATAATAAGGATTCGTTATCTAACCCTGAATGTTTAGAACAATATAAAATAAAAATAGAAAAATTATTAAAATGATTAGAAGTGTTTTTGCAATGATGAAGTTCAGAATATCTTTATTAGTTATTATAACGAGCTATCTTGGGTATTATTTAGGATTAAGGTATATTGGTTTGATAATGATTGAGCAAGAGTCCATTATTACATTTCTTAATTTAGCAGTAGGGGTATTTTTGACATCTAGTTCTTCTGCTATATTTAATCAATATTTGGAAATAGATTTAGATGCTAAAATGTCTAGGACTATGTTTAGGCCATTGCCTAGTAAAAAAATAAATAAAAATACTGCTTTAATGCTAGCAATATTCCTAGCTTTATTGGGGCTTGTATATATATATATGTATATTAATACTATAACTACAATTATAGCGTTTTCAACAATATTCTCATATGTTTTTATTTATACCCCTTCTAAAACTAAATCTAAGTGGAATACTATTATAGGTTCTTTCCCTGGTGCACTTCCCCCTGTAGGTGGTTGGACTGCAGCGACAGGAGAGATACAAATTCCTGCAGTGATTTTATTTTTAATATTATTTTGTTGGCAAATTCCACATTTTTTATCATTAGCAATAATTTATAAAGATGATTACAAGCAAGCAGGGTTTAAGATGTTGCCATCTGTAAGTAAAAATTTAGATTCAACATTATTCCAGATTATATTTTTTACAGTAGCTTTGATTGTTTCTTCAATAGGAATATATCTTCTTAATTTAACGTCCTTTGTATATATGTTGGGCGCTGTATTGCTTGGTGTTATATTTTTGTTATATTCATCAAGCATATTGTTTGAAGATTCTAATGAGAAAGTTAGAAAGCTATTTGTTTTTTCAATTATATATTTACCCTTATTAATGATTTTAATTATTTTGGATACTTTATTAGTATGAATGTATTAATTATAAGATGGATTAATATTTGTTGCATATCAGTCTTTATTATGATATTAATAGGAGGAACAACAAGATTAACACAATCAGGTTTGTCTATGGTAGATTGGAAACCTCTATTAGGTATTATTCCTCCAATTAACAATGCTCAATGGCAAGCTTCTTTTAATGAATATAAGAAATATCCTGAGTATCAAAAAATCAATCAATTTAAACATATGAACCTAAGTGAGTATAAAAGTATTTATTATTGGGAGTATATGCATAGGCTTTTTGGTCGTTTATTAGGATTATTATTTATTATTCCACCTATATTGTTTTTTAAGAAAAATTATATAAGTAAAAAAATGTTTTTACATTGTATTGTTTGTATGTTTATTGTTACATCTCAGGGATTGCTTGGTTGGTTTATGGTTAAGAGTGGACTTGTAGATGACCCTCATGTTAGTCATTATAGATTAACAGCACATTTATTTCTTGCTTTTTTATTAATGGGATACTCATATTGGCTGAAATTTAGATTAGAAAAAGAGAAATCTGATATTCCTTGTGTTAAATCTAGCTGTTTTCATATTAATATGATATTTATTTTGTACGTTATCCAAGTTCTTTTTGGTGCATTTATAGCTGGAACAAAGGCTGGCTTATTATGGAATACTTTTCCGCTTATGGAAGGCCGTTTAATTCCTGATGGTTTATTAGTTCTTGAGCCATTATATGATAATTTTTTAAATAATATGAAAATGTTTCAATTTTGTCATAGATTAATAGGAACTGCTTTATTCCTATATGCAGGTTTATTCTTTTATACAACTAGAGATGAAATTTATAATAAGTATACACATTTTTTATTTATGCTACTTTTAATTCAGTTTTATATTGGAATTATGACATTATTATTAAAAGTTCCTGTGTTTTTAGGGGTTGTACATCAGGGGGTAGCTGTTTTAATACTTCTTATGATACTACATATTAAATTTTTACTTTCTGATACTGAGCCTATTAACTGATAGAATATATTCTATAGCATCGAGTAAATCTGTCTCTGAGCATTCTTGACATGCTCCTTTTTTAGGCATAGGACCCTTGCTTCCAGCATATCCATATAAAACATTTGTATAAACTTTTTGCATTGTTTTTGTTTTTAAAATATTTTCCCAGTTTTTTTTATCGTTTAATATAATAGCTCCCCCTGTACCATATAAATGACATGTTATACAGGATTTATTAAATATTTTTTGCCCATTTTTTATATCTAATTTATGAGTATTCAAAAAATGTAGATCAATGGTTTCATTGTTTTTTTTTTGATTTTCAAGGCAAGAATTAAATATTACACAAACAGAAAGTAATAAAAAATATTTAATCATTTTAGTCCAATTTCTTTTAATCTTTCTAGTAAATATGAATCGGCGGTATACCTTTCAGATAATATAACTTCAGGCCTTGGATGTAAAAATAAAGGAATTGAATATCTAGAGAGATTGTTTGTTCTTTTTGGATTAATTACTCTATGTATAGTAGATGGAAAATATCCGGATGAGGCTTCTTGCAGCATATCGCCATTATTAATAACTATTTCACCTTTTTTGGATTCTATATTCACCCATTTCCCTTTTTTGTTTTTAACCTGCAAGCCAGGTTGAGAACCCGATACTAGTACTGTTATTAAGTTTATATCGGTATGTGCTCCTGCTCGTATTGCATCTGGATTATCTGAAGGCCTAATTGGGGGGTAATGTATTACTCTCATTAAATTTTGAGGACTATTATGGGCCATTTTATTTAATGGTTGACTGTATTTCTGTTTTATTTTAATTGGAGAGAATTTCTCAATTGATGATAATAGTTGATTACCTAAATCTGCTAGTTCTTTAAATAAAATTAAAGATTCTTTACTAATAAAATTAGGATATCTACCCCATGATGGATAAATATGAAAAAATTCTTTTAGATCTTTCTCCTCTTTGTTATATGCATTTTCTGATCTGAAAGGGAAGTAGCCATCTTGTTTTTCATAGTCAAAAATATATTTATGTTTTTCATCAGATTTAAAAAATAAATCCCAGTCTGAATAAACTTTATTAATTAAAGTTGAGCTTATTGGATGGTTCTTAATGACAGCAAACCCAGTATGATGTAAAGATTTAACAAACTCTTCATTGAACAATGGGTCATTATAATCTGTTGTAAGTGTATCCATTATAAGGGTAATTTATTAATATAAAACAGTTAAATAAAATATAATTTATGTTGAACAGAACTTTAGCTATTATTATTTGCACACTTCTTACAATAGCTTATTTTTTTGTTGTTTTTGTTTATTATTAATGAAAGCAAAGAAAATAAATCATCCTAGAATTTATTTAGAAATTCTTAATAAGGAGGGGCCTTTTGTTACCATCAAATACAAAAGTAATAAATTCAATGAATATGGAAATAGAATAGCTGTAGTAGAAAAAATTGATTTGAATAATATTCTTGATAAATTCTGTAATGATTTTAATGAAATTCTTGATAAATTAAATGATATAGAATTAATAAAAATAAATAATTATATAAAAACACAACATAAAGTTCTTGAACATCATATAAAAAAAAATCGCTATGATTCTATTGATACAGTTAAAGAGAGCATAAAAATGATGGAAAATTTTAAAAAGGAATTAATCTCTTTATGAATTTTGAATGGTTAACTTTATTTTGGCTAATGGATAATCTTAATTGGATTATTCTTTTTTTATCATTGAGTATTGTTGTTTTATTTTTATTTCCTCTTTTATTAGGCTATGATTTGTATGATAAAGAAAAGAAAAAGGATAAATAATGAAGCCTAACTTTATATTAATTATATTTTTGCTTTTAGGTTCTTTGTTATTTTTTGTATCAGAGATTGTTTCTTTAAAAAAACAAATTAGAAAATTAGATAGAAATGTTAAGCGTTTATTAAAGGATAAAAATAAAAATGGAAAATAAATTAGAACAGCAAGATTATAACCCAAGTAGAGTTTATGCGCTTTTTTATTCATTCTTTTTAATCCCATTTATGATGGCAATATTTGGAGCACTATTTTTTTTCATGTTTCAATTTTTAACTTATGAAAAAAGTACTCCTTTAGATTTGCTTGATAATATACAGTCGGGTTCTGCAACAAAAAGGTGGCAATCTGCATTTGAATTATCTAATATGCTTGAGGCCTCTAAAATTCAAAACAAAGATTTTTTTAATAGTAAATTGATTTCTTTATATGAAAAATCAAAGCATGATGATGATAGGGTCAGAACTTATTTAGCTTTAGCTATGGGTAAAACTAAAGATTCTGAGTTTGGACCTTATTTAATTGATGCTTTGACAAAGGATGAAAATTTAACTAATAGGATAGCTGCTATTAAATCATTAGGAATGTTGCAATATAGTCAAAGCTGTAAAATTTTAAGTGAAATCATATCAAATTCAGATTTTGATTCTGAAAAACTTGCAGCTATTATTTCATTAGGTGTTATAGGTGATTCTGATTATAGTGATGTTTTAATAACCATGTTAGATTATGAAGAGCCTAATATTAGATGGGATGCAGCTATATCATTGGCTAAAATGGGAGATAGGTCTGGTGTCCCAGTTATTGTCAATTTGCTAGATAGAAAATATTATGATCTATTCCCTTCCTCTAAAAATGGAGAGGGAATTGATAGTGAAGAAGCTGATAACTCAATATATACTGCAATTGCAGTATCACAAATCCTTATTGATTTACGTTTTAGAGATAGATTGATTTATTTATCAAAAAATGATAAAAATATAAAAATTAGAGAATTTGCATTAAAAACTATTAATGCATATTATAAATAATTCTTAAATTCTGAAGCTATATATTTGATTTTTAAATTTATTTTACAATTGTTGGTAATAAATGAAATTAACAGAAGAAGAAAAACAGCTCTTAATTAGCGCAAAGGATGAATCCGTTTGGTATTCTATTTGTGATGATATAAAAAATAGAAGAAATGGTATTTATCCTAATTATTTATCAAGAGAGGTCTATCAGATTTATCAAAACAAATTTCCCATTGATAAATATAAAGAATGGGCACTCTTAGATTCTCAGCTTACAAGAAAAGCTTTTTTGAATTGGTTAAGTGTTGGATGGTTGGCATTTGCTGCTGCAACAGGTGGTTTTTTTACAGCAATGATAAGATACTTATTCCCTAATGTTCTATTTGAACCCCCTCAAAGTTTTAAGATAGGATTTCCTGATAATTTTGAAGCAGGTAAGGTTGATTTGCGTTTTAAAAAGTCACATAATGTTTGGATTGTAAGAGATGATGAAAAGATTATAGCATTGTCAACAGTATGCACTCATTTAGGATGTACTCCAAATTGGCTTGAAACAGATAGAAAGTTTAAGTGTCCTTGCCATGGAAGTGGTTTTAGATCATCAGGGATTAACTTTGAAGGTCCTGCTCCAAGACCTTTGGAACGTTATAGAATTGTTTTGGCAAATGATGGTCAGATTTTAGTTGATAAAACAAAGAAATTCAATTATGAAAAAGGAGAATGGGGTAGGTCGGAATCTTTTTTAAAAGTTTAATTTTTATAAGGTGTTTAATACAATATGGAAGAAAAAAATAATAAAAAAGAATCAATATTAGAGAAATTAGGGAATTCATCTGTCTGGAAGTCCATATTTAGATCTGGTGTTCCAAGGACTAGAAGACAACGAATGTATGCTGTTTTAGGTAATGTTTTCCTTCATTTGCACCCAGCAAGATTACCGAGGCATGCAGTTAAGGTTGGCTATACTTGGTGTATGGGAGGCTTATCTTTCTTTTTATTTGTTGTGCTTACTATTACAGGAATCTTATTAATGTTTTATTATAGACCCACTGTTGAATATGCATTTACAGATATTATTGATTTAGGAGAACAAGTTCCACTTGGAATTATGAGAGAAATTCATCGTTGGGGTGCACATGCTATGGTGCTAACAACTTGGTTACATATGTTAAGAGTGTTTATGACAGGTTCATATAAACCGCCTAGAGAATTTAATTGGGCTGTTGGTGTTATACTTATGACATTAACTCTTTTATTAAGTTTTACAGGATACCTTTTGCCTTGGGACCAATTAGCTATATGGGCGGTAACAGTTGGAACTAATATGGCTAGGGCAACACCTTTTCTAGGTTCTGAAGGCCCAGGTGCCTCTTTGTTGGCTATTGGTGATATTAATCTTGTTCATGCAGCTTCAGATGTTAGATTTGCTCTATTAGGAGGTAGGTTTGTTGGAGAAGCTACATTGCTTAGATTTTATGTTTTACATTGTATAGCAGTTCCTTTTATTGCTATGATATTTATGGCTGTACATTTTTGGAGAATCAGAAAAGATGGGGGTATTTCGGGTCCTTTATAAAAAATGATAGAAACTATAAAACATACTATAGATTATATATCAGCTCCAACAATTTCATTCACCTTAATAACGGTGCTATTTCCTTTATTCTTTCCACCTACAGATTTTTTTGATAAGCTAAATAGGAAATTAAGAATTTATAAAATATGGACAAATGCAGGTGGCCTTATTTTATTTACTTTAATTAGTATCTTCTTTTATATGGGTTATACAGATCCTAACTTTAAGATTATTCTAATGAAGGGAGATAACTTCCCTATTGTATTAATGATTTATACTATGTTTTTCTTTACATGGTATGCTATGAAAAAATCTTATATTAATGATGCTAGAATAGAAGAAGGTAAAAAACCAACTGAATGGCATGATCCTGAAGATAAGGTTCTTGTTTGGCCTGATTTGGTTTATATCGAGCTTATAGCTCTTATTTTATTCATGGTATTTTTAATAGTCTGGGCTATATTAGTTCCGGCTCCACTTGAAGAGCCCGCTAATCCTGCAGCTACACCAAATCCATCAAAAGCACCTTGGTATTTCTTAGGTTTACAGGAAATGCTTGTTTATTTTGATCCATGGTTAGCAGGTGTATTGTTCCCAACGTTGATTATAGTAGGAATGTGTGCTATCCCCTATATGGACATTAATAAAAAAGGAGATGGATATTATTCGTTTAAAGAAAGAAGAGTTGGTTACTTTATATTTATGTATGGATGGCTAGTGTTATGGATTTATTTGATTGTTATAGGGACATTTTTCAGAGGGCCTAATTGGAATTTCTTTGGTCCTTTTGAATATTGGGACCCTCACAAGCTAGAAGTCTTAAATAATGTAAATTTATCAGAATATTTTTGGGTTATAGGTCTTGGACAGCCATTACCTCAGAATATATTAGTTAGAGAATCAGTTGGTTTTCTTGTTACTGGTTTATATGTTTTTGTATTGCCTGTTGTATTAGCTAAAACTATTCTTAAAAATATGTATAAAGCATATGGGCCTACACGTTATACTTTTTTAATGATATTAGGTTTATCAATGCTTTCCCTTCCTATTAAAATGTATCTAAGGTGGATATTTAATTTGAAATATATTATAGGTATCCCGGAATGGTTTTTTAATATTTAATTATGAAATACAATAATGATGAAAGATATTGGAATATTAATTTATTAAATAAATGGTTTTCCATATCCAGTATTTTATTTTTACTATGTTTTATTTGGATGTTCTATCATGATAATGATGATGAATTTAAAAGGTATCAAAGGGAATTTAGAAAGCTTGCCGTTAAAGTTTCTCAAGAAAAATTACAAGTAGCATTAGATGATGTTAAAGATAGTAGAAATGAATATGAGAATAAATATAATCTTGAATTAGAATCTTATAATAGCAAACAAGTTAAAATTGATTCTTTGAATTCTAATCTTGAATATGTTAAGGGTTTGTTCTATAAAGCTAATATGGATTATTTATTTAAAAAAGCTGAGGTAGATGAGTTGAAATACTTATATGAAGATGAGATTGTTCATTCTCACCATCATGATGATAGTGATACTCATAGTAAAGATGTTCATAATGAATATGCATATAAAGAAAAGTACTTTTCTGCATTAAGTAAGATGGATAGCTTGCAATTAAAAAAAGAAGATTATGAAAAGCAAGTTTTAACTATTGAACAGCAATTAAAAGATTTCAGAAGAACTTTAAAAATTTCAGAAGATGATTTGAATGTTTATTTAAAAGAGGTCAATTTGCTTAATACACAGTTAAGTAAGCTTGATAGAAGTAAAATGTCATACTTAAATCAGTTAGGTGATTTAGTTAGAGATTTACCTATATTAGATTTTATGGATCCGTATTATAAGGTTAATCAAGTTGTCGCCCATGATATTAAATATGATGTTAATTTTGCATCTGTTCCAAGTGTAGACAGATGCACTAGTTGTCATTTAGGAATTGATAATGCTGATTATAAAGATGCTCCGCAGCCATTTACAAGCCATCCTGATTTAGATTTGTTTGTATCTTCTGCATCACCTCATCCTTTTGAAGAATATGGTTGCACAAGTTGTCACTCTGGAAGAGGAAGAGGAACTGATTTTGTTTCATCTGTTCATATGCCTGGATCTGAAGAGCAAAAAAGAGAATGGGAAGAAAAATATCAATGGAAAAAATTGCATCATTGGTTACAACCAATGTTGCCTACGAAATATACTCAAGCAAGTTGTTTTAATTGTCATGAATCTCAGCCTATGTTAAAAGGAGGAGACAAATTAGCACTAGGTTTAACCTTGATTGATAAGGCTGGATGTAATAATTGTCATCATATTGATTCATATAAGACAACGAGGAAAAGTGGACCTCCTCTTACTCATTTAGATGAAAAAGTTAATAAGGATTGGGTTATGAAGTGGATTAAAGACCCGCAAAGTTTTAGATATAATACATGGATGCCTCATTTCTTTAATCAAGACAATAATTCTGATGAAGAATCTATTGCTAGAAATAATGCTGAAATTTATGCTATTACGGAGTACTTGTATCCTGATGGAGATAAGTCTAAAGTTGATAATTCAAGTAAATATATAGGTGATGCTATTAATGGAGAAAAATTATTTAATGCTGTAGGTTGTAGAGGTTGTCATGTCGTTGATGAAGAGACTATTGCCTTAGGTGATGTTGATGTTGAATATGATATGTACTTATCAAAGTATGGTCATGAAGTAGATACCTCAGGGGTTAGTTATGAAAAAATGAATCGTTATTCATTGCTTAAATATCAAGGTCCTAATTTAATCGGAATGGGTTCAAAGACAGATGCAAAATGGATTTATAATTGGATTAAAAATCCTGAAAAATATTGGCCTGATACAAAAATGCCAAATTTAAGATTGACTGATCAGGAGTCTAAAGATATTACAGCTTATTTGTTATCATTTAAGAATGAAGATTTTGATAAAGTTAATAGTTTGGATGTAAATGAAGAAGAGTTGAAAAATATTGCTAAAAGGTGGCTTGTTAAATCATTCCCCGTAAATGAAGCTAATAATAAATTAGATTCAATGAGTAAAGAAGAAATTGCTGATTATGTCGCAAAGAAAAGTATTAATTATTATGGATGCTATACTTGTCATACAGTGGATGGCTTTGAGAATGGAAAACCAATAGGAGTTGAATTAACAACTGAAGGATCAAAACCTCTTGATAAATTAGATTTTGGCCATATTCATGATATAGCGCATACAAATTATGCTTGGTTTGAGCAAAAGTTGGCTAATCCTAGAATTTTTGATAGGCATAAAATTGTCGCTCATGAGGATAAATTGAGAATGCCTAATTTTTATTTTAAACCAGAAGAAATAGAAGCAATTGTTACTGCAATATTAGGATTTACAAACAGACAATTTTCAGATAATAAAATTATTTATAATTTAGTTGAAGACAAGGATGTGTTTGAAGGTTATAAGTTGATTAACCAATATAATTGTCAAGGATGTCATACTATTGATGGATTTGGTGGTCAGATAGCAGATGTTATTGGTAAATTAGAGTATTCTCCTCCTAATTTAAATACTCAAGGAACAAAAACTCAACCAGATTGGTTGTTTGAATTCTTTAATAATCCTACAATAATTAGACCTAATCTACAGGTTAGAATGCCATCCTTTGATTTTACAGACTCTCAATGGAATGCAATAATAAAAGCTTTTCAGCACATGGATGATAGAGGACTTCTTTTAGAAGGTCATTTTTCAGTTGATAAAATGGCATCTAAGTTTAAAGCGGGAGAAAAATTACATACCTTTGGAGCTTGTAATAATTGTCACTTTTATGGTGAAGAATTCCCAAAACAAGGCGTTCAAACTTGGGCCCCTAATCTTGCTTTAACTAAAGATAGATTGAGGCCTGAATGGGTTGTTAGATGGTTAGATAATCCTAACACAATTATGCCTGGAACAAAAATGCCTGCACCTTACATTCCAGATTCTGTAACTCTGGCACTTGATAATGCTGTATCAACGTGGGGTAAAGATGTTATTGCCCTTAATGGAGATAGGGAAAAGATGCTTGAAGCAATACGTGATTATATCTATACAATTGAAGGTAAGACAGATATATCAACTTTGATTAAAGATTACTTTAAAGTTAATGGATATGATTTTGATTCTGAAGATGAAGAAGATGATTTTGAAGATGAAGAGTGGTAAAAATCTATTTATTCATTTTTATAAAATTAAGTAAATCCTTTTTTAAATCTGCAGGAGTCCAATTGTACCCTTCATATGCTTTTAATAATTGCTTATTTTTGTTAAGTATAATAGTTCTCATTGTGTGTCCAATATTATTTTCTTCAACACCTCCAAATGAAACATCAGATTGTTTAGTTAGAAGTATCAAATCATTATAATGATTTGTACTGGATAAAAAAGTAACATTAGGATAATTATCTTCGATAGAGCCATATTGTTCTAATAAAGTTTCTGGAGTATCAAATATATAGTCAAAGCTAATAATTAGGAATTCAATATTTTCTTTATTAAAAGTATCTGCAAGGAATTGATTTTTTGATATTACAGCAGGACACATCTCAGGCATAGGACATCTCGAAAATATATATGATATAATAGTAAAGTCTTTGTTTGATTTATATAGTTCATAATTTGAATTGTTTGTTTTTAGAAATTTAACATTATCAAATTTTTCTCCTACTTCCTTTACATTATATAAACTTTTATCATCATCAAGAAAGTCTAAATCTGTATTATCTGCTGAATCTAGTCTCTTACCAATAATTTTAAAATTAATTGCATAATGAGCTTTTTCTGTTATAACTAAATCAAATCTTACGCTATCTAAAATTTCAAATTCTTCCATCTTAACATTGTCATGAATATTGAAATGCATAATCATAGGCTCCATAAAACCCTGGATTCTATCATGATCTATTATCATGGATTTATTATCGTAGTTTTTTTCCAAAATAACACCTGTAACTTCATATGTAGGATTAATTTTACAAGATGAGAATAGCAGTAATATTAGAGCAAAGAATACCCTTGTTAGACTATGAAAAAAAGTTATATGCAAATGATTATTTCTTTGCTTTTTTTACAGGTTTTTGAAATTCAAAATCTAATTTAGTTGTTGCATCTTTGCTCACAACTACTTCTGATGAATTAGAAGAAATTACATATTTTTTCTTAGGTAAGTTTGATAGTTTCTCTTGCCAAAAACCAACCTCATATGTTCCCTCTGGAATATTATCTATTTTAAAATAGCCATTTTCATCAGTGATGGCAAAATAAGGATGATCTGAAACCATTACCCAGGCTTTCATCCAAGGATGAACATCGCATTTTATATAAAAAGGATCTTCTTTAGATGTAAAAGTTTTTTCAATATCAGGGACTCCAGCAGGTTGAGCTGAATTAAAACTTTGATTTATTTTTGACTGAGAATTAACATTATGTAGAGTCTTATCACTATTTTTAATAAAAACTTTTTGTGCTGTTGTAAATACATTTACATGAGGTGAATATATACACCCCAATTGGTCAATGGTTGCAGGGTCAGATTTTAATTCATCTTTATAGTCTACATTTTTCAGCCATACTATAACATTTTTAAATTGATTTTTTTCATTTAATATAAAATCTTCTTTTTTAGGAGGAACACTATGCGCTGTTCCGCATATTGGATCAGAATCCATTTTTAAGCTTTTAGCTGTTTTATTGCTTCCTGCATAGCTGACTGTTCCTTCTATACTTCCGCAGAAAATATAAGTTATAACAGATAGTGTGATTAAAAGTTTTTTAAACATAGCAATAAGTCTCCTTTAAATTATATAATAATTTACCAAAATATATATATTGGTAACAACTTTATATATTAAATTTATATATGATTATTTTTTATGTATTAATGATTTTGTCATTTGTATTGATTTTTATTAATGGCTTGCAATGGATTTTTAGATTCGATATTTATAATGCTAATTATATATCTTTTTCTTTTGTTTCAACAATCCTCTATATGTTCACACAAACGCTTATTATGTTCTATTTGATAGGAGCAGGTAAAAAAGTTAAAGAGACTATTGTGAAGTATGATTTAAGCAAAGAAATATATCAGGATGTTATTAAAATTAAGAATGTTTTATTTCCTCCCTTAACACTTAATATTTTACTTGTTGGAACTGCTTTTGTATTAGGTGGAGGAGTTCAGACTAAAGCTCTTAGCAAGTATTGGCACTATTCAGTATTTTTTATAAGTCTTTTACATTATTTAAAAGTTATTATTATTCAACATAGGTCTATAGTTAAAAATAATTATATTTTATCAGAGGTAGGAAAAGAATTAGAATCTGTATTAAATAGTAAAGAGGATAAATAAATTTATTATATTGCTAAATTTTTAGAATTTATTGGAATGACTATTATTGCTTTCAATTTATATATCTCATTTCCTAATAGAATGAGCTATGAAAGTTTCATAATAGGTATCGCATTTTTTACAATGGGTTTTTTAATAGAAAAATTTGTTTTAAAACAGTAATTATTTTGTAAATTTATCTCATGGCATCTAAAGTATTAGATCATTTAAAAACAGTTCCTGAATTACCAGAGACAATTAATAACAAAAAGAAACGTCCAAAAAAAGTAGCATGGGTTGATGAAGATAATTGCACTGGTTGTCAAGCTTGTGTTCCATTTTGTCCTGTTGATTGTATAGAGCCTGTTCCGATTAATAAACATCAATTTCCACCTATTCCTCCAGTACATGTTAGAGATAATGAATGTATAGGTTGTCAGATATGTGCAAAGGTTTGTACGAAATTAACATGGGATGCAATACGAATGATAGATACTGATATGTATGAAGAAAGATTTGATAGAACAATTGATTAATATTATAGGAGTATTATGAGCGAACATCATCAAGAAAGTTTTTGGACTAAATATGTATTCTCACAAGACCATAAGTGGATTGGTATTCAATATGGTGTAACAGCGTTATTTTTTATGTTGTTTGGTTTTGCCCTAATGATAGTTATGCGTTATCAAATGGTGCATGCTGGAACAATTTCTCCTGATACCTATAATTCATTTGGAGCTATGCACGGAACAATTATGGTTTTCTTAGGAGTTGTACCTGTTATTGTTGGAGCATATGGGAATTATCTTGTTCCTCTACAAATAGGAGCTCCTGATATGGCATTTCCTAAACTTAATATGGCTAGTTATTGGTGCTATTTTTTAGGAGGTGTTACAATGCTGACAGGGTTTGCTCTTCCTGGAGGAGCTGCAAATTCAGGTTGGACATCATATCCCCCCTTAGCAAATATAGCAACTACAGGGCAAACTGTTTGGCTGCTAGGGATGCTATTTTTAATTGCTTCTTCATTATTAGGTTCTGTAAATATTATCGTAACAACTGTTCAGCTAAGAGTTGAAGGTTTAACTTGGATGAGATTACCTTTTTTTGTTTGGGCCCAGCTTGTAACATCTTTTTTATTAGTACTTGCATTTCCTCCTCTTCAGGCAGCAGGTATTTTCCAATTAATGGATAGAGTTGTCGGTACTAGCTTTTTTATGCCATCAGGTTTAGTCGTAGGAGGAGAAGTTCATGCTGCTGCTGGTGGTGGAAGTCCTTTATTATGGCAACATCTTTTTTGGTTTCTAGCTCATCCAGAAGTATATGTTTTAATTTTACCTGCGATGGGTATTGTTGCCGAAATTTTAGCAAATAATATTAGAAAACCTTTATGGGGATATAGTTTAATGGTTAAATCTGTTATCTTTCTTGGTTTTATGTCTTTTATCGTTTGGGCACATCATATGTTCTTAACAGGTATGGGCCAAGGAATGAGTATGTTCTTTGCTATTACAACAATGATTATTTCGGTTCCTTCTGTTATACTATTAACATGTTTTATATTATCCCTATGGGGAGGTTCTATACGATATAATACACCCATGTTGTTTGCATTAAGTTTTATTCCTATGTTTGGTATTGGAGGTTTAACAGGTTTGCCATTAGGTTTACCTCTATCAGATATTCCTTTGCATGATACTTATTATGTCATTGGACATTTTCATTATGTCGTTGCTCCAGGTACTATATTTGCAATCTTTGCAGGTATTTATTTTTGGTTTCCAAAAATAACAGGAAAACCACTGAATGAAATTTTAGGGAAAGTACACTTTGCATTTTCATTTTTATTTATGAATTTATTTTTTATGCCTATGTTTTTCCAAGGATTAGCAGGTTTATCAAGAAGATTATCTGATGGAGGACAATCATATGCTCATGCACAGGGAGTTATTCATTATAATGACTTTATGATGTATGCATCTTGGGGTTTAGCTGTTGCACAGCTTCCATTTATTATTAATATTATTATGACATTGATAAAAAAGACAGATGAAAATCCAGATCCTAATCCATGGGAGGCAACTACATTAGAATGGACAGCTGCTCCATCACCACCTGTTGGTCATGGTAACTTTCCTGAAATACCATCTGTTTACAGAGGTGCTTATGATTATAGTGTCCCTGGTAAAGATAAAGATTTTATACCGCAAAATGAAAATTAGGAGTATTTAAATTTATGAAAATACCATATAATGAAGAATTAAGACCTGATACGGGTTTATATAATGCTAAGCTTGGGATTTGGCTGTTTTTAGCATCTGAGGTTATGCTGTTTGGGGCATTATTCTCAGCATATATTATGCTTAGGTCAAGTAATCCTTATTGGTTTGATATTAAAACAATATTAGATGTACCTTTAGCTACATTTAATACTGTTTTATTGATAAGTTCTAGCGTAACTATGGTTATGTCTTGGGTTTCATTAAAATTGAAAGATTTAAATAAATTTAAACTTTATCTTGGTTTAACTTTATTATGTTCTTTTGGTTTTTTAATTGTTAAATATTTTGAATATTCAGCGAAGTTTGCACATGGTTATCTTCCTAGTTATAGTACTTCTTTAGCATGTTATTTTACAATGACAGGTTTGCATGTTATACATGTTATTGGTGGTATAGTTGTGTTTTTATATTTATTGGGTCCTGGTATTAAAATGTGGGATTCTGAGCCTGAAAGATATACTAATAGAATAGAAGTAATAGGTCTTTATTGGCATTTTGTTGATTTGGTATGGATATTTTTATTTCCATCACTTTATTTATTATAATTTTAAAGGAGCTTTAAATGAGCGAAGATATTAGACATCATATAAAAACATATAGGAATGTATTTATTTCATTATTGATATTAACTGTACTTACAGTAGCTGTTTCGTATATACACTTTTCGTATTTATGGTTAGGTCTTTTTGTAGGTTTAGCTATAGCTTCTTTTAAAGGCTATTTAGTTGCATCTGAGTTTATGCACCTTAAAGATGAAAAAAATTGGATTTATGGTACGCTTATTATGACGGTATTATTCTTGTTTGTTCTATTGTTTATGCCGTTATCTTGGCATTCAAATAGTGTGGGTTATGGTAATGGTGCATATGAGAATGTTTCACATGGTGGAAATGATGATGTCCATCATCATGAGGAGGGACATTAGTGTCATTAAGAATGTTTCATATTGTATTTGTAACTATTTCAAGTTTACTTATGCTTTATATGTCTGGATGGGCTTATGTAATGTGGGATTATTATGCTGATACATCATATCTATCTTATCTTGTATTTGGTATTTTAGGTTTAATTATTTTAGGTGTTTATTGTCAGTTGTTTATTAAAAAATATAAAAATATTTAGTATGTATAAAGTTCTTTTTATTAATCTGTTTTTTTCGTTTTTATATCCTTGTGCTGTGTGTTATGGTGCTCCAGATCACCCAGTAACTGAAGGTATAAATAATGCTATTATGTTTTTATTAGCAACAATTACATTTGTTTTATTATGTATAGTAGGAAGTATTTTTACATTAATGAAAAGAGCTAGAGCTGTTGAAATTAAAAGGAGTTCTAAATGATAGATAGAATAGGCCAATTTTTTAGTGATAAATTTCTTGATTTCCCTAAAGATGCATCTCTTTATGGATATAAAACAGATGTCTTAAATGGATGGGTACATATTTTAATGTTGATTTTATTTGTATTTTGGGGAATATTCTTGATTTATGTATTAGTTAGATTCTCTAAATCAAATAATCCTAAAGCTTCACATGATGGAATGAAAGGCACTTTTTCAAAATATGTAGAAGGTGGAATTATTACTTTTGAGGTATTCTTATTGTTTGCTTTAGCAATTCCAGGTTATTCTGATTTAAAATTTGAAGGCATAGACCAAAAAGAAGAAGATGAAGTTGAAGTACGTGTTATTGCACAGCAATTCCAATGGAATATTCATTACCCTGGAGAGGATGGTGTTTTTGGGCAAACTTATGCTGATTCTGTTGATGATGGTTCTCAAAACTTTATTGGATTAAGTCGAGAGGGCTATGGGGCAGATGATATTGTTACAATGAATCAATTACATGTCCCTAAAAATAGAAAAATAAAAATAAGATTATCTTCTCGTGATGTGATACATAGTTTCTTTTTACCAGAGATGCGTGTAAAACAAGATGCGATGCCTGGAATGGAAATCCCTATTTATTTTACTGCTACTATGTCAAGTGATGAGTATCTGGAATATCTAAAAGAGAATGATCAAATAAGATATAATAATAAGCTTGATAAAGATAATGATACCTATAATAGTTTACCAGAATCAGTAAAAGACTCATACTATAGGGGCTATCAAATTGCTTGTGCTCAATTATGTGGTAATTCACATTATTTTATGAAAGGTTATTTAACAGTTCACGAACAAGATGAATTTGATATTTGGCTTGAAGATAACAAGCCTGAAGAGGAAGAGGAAGAAGAGTGGTAGAATAGTTTTTATTATACAGAAAAATAAAAGCCTCTTTATTCTAAGAGGCTTTTTTTTAAGTGATTATGATAGATAAACAGCATAAAGTAGAAGTAAAATATGAATCCCCATTTAGTATATTTATTAATAGAGTATTATCTATCGCTAAATCTATTATAAAGCCATTAATAGCTCTTTTAATAGTTCTTGTAGGCCTTTATATAGTAGGATATCTAATTTTAATATTTATTTTGCTTCTTATAGCAATTTTTATTTACAAAAAAATAAAAAGTATTATATGATTCTACCAAAGGTAAGTTGAAAATTACCTTTATCAATATCATCTGAAGAAAAATGATAAGAAGCAGCAACACTCATTTTACCTTTTCTCTTCCAAATTTTTCCAAGTGCCCAAATAGAATTATCTTTATCATTACTATCACTTGAAAAGCTTAGCCATGAATTACCTCTTATAAATTTCAATCCTAAAAAGTCTGATTGGTCAGAGTCTAGCTCTCTAGCCCAGCTTAATGATAAACTTTCACCCATCCACCATCTGAATTGTGCAGATTTAGAGCTTTCTAGGAATTGATCTCCTAATTCTCTACCAATATTGAAGCTCATTTCTATTCTCTCGGTGATAGAAAAGTCTAATCCAAGATTTGTGTAAATTCCAGAACCTAAAGCGTCAACATTATTAACAAAAGAAATCCACATAGCAGATTTTTCTGATCCTAGTTGATACCCAGTTGGTCTCTCTGTAAAACAAAAAGAAAAACTGAATGCTAAAATAGTAGTTAAAAATATTTTTTTCATTTACGAATCTCCCGATTTAAAGTAATAAGTTATTAATTAAATGAAGAATTATAAAAATAAATCTTTATTTAAAATGTATATCCTAAATCTACAGCTAATATACCTTTATCAATTCCTGCATCTGATCCAAAGCTAGCTTCATATGAAATTCCAATAGAAGTTCCCATTTCAAATGTCCATATTTTCCCAACTTGGATTAAATCAAATTCAAAATCATTTCCATTTACACTTAAACCACCAAAGCCTCCATAAAGCGTATTGTTTGAGTACCCCGTAAACCATAGTTTATCTTCGTCATTTTCTTCGAAATCATCAAATAAATCTCTAGACCAAGATAGGCCTACATTCCATTTTTCCATTTTATAATGGTAGGTTAATTCAAGTCCTTTCCAAGCCTTACTATTTGTTTCTCCCATATTAAGAGCAACTTCAAGACCTATTGTTGTCATATAATCAAAACCAATGTTAAAATCACCTTTAAAATCCTCAACATCACTATCAAGAGTTGCAATTTCATATGATAGCCAAGCACCCATTCCAGGTTCTTCTTTAGAGGTCAACATTCCTGTATTAGCAAAAATAAAGCCTATCAAAGTTGTAATTAATAGTATTTTTTTCATGTATTGATACTCCCTTTTTGTATAGCTGTGTCGTAATTTAAAAAGATTAGAATAGTTGAACAATCTTATTGTTAATAATTAAATAATTAATCTAAGATTGTATTAAGAAGTAAAACGATGTCTTGTACATTGATAAGATTATCATTGTTGTAATCAGCAGCATTACTTTCCATACTATCAGGTGTATCGCTACCAAGAACAAAGTTAATAATCATAACTACATCTAGAATATTAAGCACTTCATCAAAATTAACATCTCCTGGTGCAGTAGGGTTCCCAATTGTAATATATTCTACATGTGGTTCACCTGTTTGTCCATAAATATTTGTAATTGTTAATGATAACTCATATTCTCCAGGATTAGCATATGTGTATTCATTGAATCCATAGAAATTAGTTTCTGTACTTCCATCCCCATAATCCCAAGTCCAAGATTCAATTTCCTCTTCATTAACAACTTCTGATAAATCTATTAGAATTACAGTCATTTCGGAAACTTCAACTTCAAATAAAGCTAGAGGATTCTCATATGTTTCTGGAACGAGGTTAATTAAAGCATTTTGCCATGTATCAAAGCCGTTAAGATAAGGCAGACTATAATAGCCATTACTCCAGCCTCCCCAACCCCAATTACAATGCATGTTGTTTCCCTGATATCCATCGACATTCCAAGCATGACCACCATTACCATATGAATCACTAAAGCCACTAAATAAGATAGGCTTGTTGTTATCTAATTCATTTTTTAGAATATTTCGAAACTCTGCTGTAGTATCATAATCATCAGCATCTACGCTTTGTATGGAATCTCCATATTTAAAGAATGTCTTCATTGCATATTCAGCAGAGGGGTAAACTCCTTGACATTGAGCTCCTGATCCACCGCTTTCATAATCCATATTAACAGCAACACCACAATGATAAAGCAGTAGTCTAGATGGGTCTGTTGCGTAAGTTGCTGCCATATTATCAAAATCATAGTAAGCTTGTCCAAAATCTACCTCAAGCATACCCAAGTCATCTTCTAAATAATAGTTTGAACCTTGACCTTGTTCTGGGTAACCCCAGTAATGCATTATTTGACCCATTGAGATAGCAACACAGCCTAAAGGTCCATTAAAGCCTGTTTCAGATGTTAATATGTTATTCCATGATCCAGATTGATCAAATTCAGCATCAATAAGAGGGCTAACATTTCTTGTATTAGAATTATCTGTAGGATTATTAATAGATAAATAATTGTCCCATTCATTTACTATATCAGTAGAACGCTCTTCATTAGAATCTCTTGAGATAATTATTTGACTTTTATATGTATCAATTACACTCGTCAAGCTAGAAGGCATATTATCTAATTTAAAATCATTTTCAAAGCCATATGCTATAAGAGGATACGCCTTATCATTAGCAGATAAAATAATAAACCCTTTTGGCTCTAAATGGTATATGTAGAGAAGAGGGGAGACCTCATCTGATATAATATTATAATTTCTAATTTTAAAATTATCTTGATTACGACTATCATGGAATTTCCCAAATATATTCTTAGCAACATTAATAGACGTATCAAGGCCTATTTGTGCTGCATATGTAAAAGCAAAAAGTATAATATATGTTAATTTTAGCTTCATTCTTGTTAGAATATAGTAAGGTTTTTAATTATATAAAAAATATGATTTGTAATAAAATGTACCGATTTTTAGAAATATTTTGCTAAAGGAATTATTTTCCTAGATACAACTTTATTATTATAAGTATCAAATACTGTTTCTAATATCATATGCGATGAGCTAATATCATCTAACCCCAACTCTTTTAATAATTTATTTCCAGCTTTATTATCAACTATTGTTTGAAATATTTGATATTTACCATGATTATGCTTGCTAGCTAACTGTTTAAACTCTGTTTTATTCTTTTGTGTTTCAATTCGAGTTTGGCCCATGAATAGGAATAAGCAAATAACCCCCAATGCACCTATTAGTATTGATTTTATTTCATTCATTTGAAGCTCCTTTTATTTAATGTTTAAGTTTATATAAATCTTTTAACTATTATTTTTATATGATATTTACATCTATCATTTAAGGGCAGTTAGTATTATCAAGACTATTCTAAAATCGTATTTACTAGTGCCACAACATCAACAATATCGATCGTCCCATTTGGAACGATGTCTGCTTGATAATCATAAGAATTTTGTAGCACAATTTCAATTAATGCTATAATATCTAAAATATTTATATTAAAGTCATTATTTACATCTCCTATATCATTAGTACGATAATGATTGTTATACATTAATTGAGCAAAGCGAGCATTTTCAATCAGATCATTCTTATTTTGTCCAAACAAAACACAAAAAGAAAAAGGGACTTGTTCTCCAATTTCTAGACTAAATGGACCTGTTGTCATTTGCAGGACGCAGTCTAAACCATCAGGATCATCTTGGAAAAATTCTGTCAATTCTAATCCATCTAAAGAATCAAAATGAGGATTTAAATTATTTTCATGATCATCTGTTGCTGGGTTATTTGTATGAAAAAACCAAAGTCTCTCATCGTCAGTTAGGTTAGTTGTATCTCCAACCATTATTTTATACTGTATTTCCTCTTTATTTGGAGCCTGAGCCGCATTTAAGTCTCCAGCACAACAACCAGCTTCTCCTTCTCTATATACAACACCGGGTCTATTATACCAATCAAACCAGTGCCAGTTTGTCATCTTCAATTTTTGACCAGGAAAAATATCATTAATACCATCATCATCAAGATCAATAGGTTCGCTCGCATATGGAGAGTCAAGTAACTGTGTTCCTACAATACCAATATCTGTTGCGTTTCCACTTTGATTATCATAATCATAAATCATCGCAAGACTAACCCTAAGGGTATCATCATTTATAACCTGACAGCCATCTGGTTCTATCAATGGATTCGCACAATCATAATATTCCATAAAATCATCAGGATTAGTATGGACTCCAAAATTACCATATACATCTGTAGACACAACGTCTGCATCCATATAAAAACCCATCGCTACATCCTTGTATGTAAAACCTTTTCCACCATTAAGCTTAGTTCCATCTGGCATCTCCATAGCATTTCCATGAATATAATTGCCATCAGAATCAGTTACATAAATTTTATCTCCATACTTATTTTTTTCAAATGCAATCCAATTATCACCACTTTCATTTCTTATAGTAACTGTAAAAAAAATTATATCTTCTGCTTCTTCCATACCAAAAGAATGACCTGTTGCCATCACTTTTAATCCCATAGGGTATCCTGTTGATTCATATATATTATCAACAACTCTGCTCCCTCTATGTGCCCATCTATCATCAAACTCCATATATACATCGCTATCTGATATAAAATTATTGGTTGTAATCCAACAGTCTTCATTTGATAGAGTAGAGGGGAAACAGTTTGTTGTATTAGGCTCATATGATTCTTGATATGGTCCAGGCCAAATATAATCATAATTTCCATCTTCTGTAATTCCCTCAGGCCAAGTTGTTTCTATATCGCTATGTGCAAGCAAAGGGTATGTACTGTTTGAATTAACATATATTTCATCTCCAAAGATATCTCCAGCATTTACTACAGCATTATGTGTATTTGTATATGCATAGGAGGTAGGTTGCCAATCTGTATTAGAACTTGGGTTCCAGCGAGTAAACCAAGACTCTGCAACATTAGCACCATAATAGGCATAAGTATCATCTTCTGTCCATTCCTCATTATCATTTCCGTAATCATATACATCAAAATCATCTGTTCTTTCTTCAAGCATAGGTCTCATTGCCCAAGGATAGATAAGTCCAACTGTTTTCTTTTGCTGGGGATCACCATAAGTATTTGCATAATTAGGATTAACAGTAGGATAACCATCAGGCATTACTGGCCATTTTGGTAAATTAATAATCAACATTTCATTACCATCATCTAAAACCCATTCATTTAAATCTTCCCCTGTTGTACCACCAATTACTAAACTATCAACAGCATTAGAGTATGTATCAGGGTCTGAATTTTGGTGAGGAAGAAGATTGCAATCTTGTTCAGTTGCACAAAATTTTTGCGTTCCTAAACTACCATTAACATCATTATAGCTTTCAAATACTATATTAACAAAGTTGGTATCGCCATTATCATCGTACCAAGGGAAACCTTTTGCCGTTCCACTTGGATCATTATAAGCATCAGATGAACACCATAAAACAAAATTAGGACTATCAGATAAAGGACATGAAGGATCATCTTCAAATGTAAACCATTCATACTTATAACTATAGCTTTGTCCTGGAACACCTGCAATAAGAGCTAGATCAGGCAAATAAGTGTAATCTCCCCATAAACCAGCAGGGTGGGCATCCCATTGAATAAATTCCCCGTAATTTGTCACTGCGCTTTTAGCTTTTCCTTTAAGCAAATATCCAAGGGCCCTATCATTCATAGGATTTGGTAATTCACGATAAGATATATTAGGATCTATATAATTTTCATTTCTTGGATGCGAAGGAAATAATGTGCAAAATAGTAAAAATATTAAAATTATTTTTCTCATATTGGTTAGGTGTTTCATTTAGTCTTTGTATGCATCTTCATATCCCTTTTTGAAGTCTTTTTTAATACTATCTTTATTTGCTAATAAGTATATAGAAATTAAAGGTAATAGGGCCCATAACACAGTAGCGTTGTTCGTAACACCATAGACTGCAATTCCAGTCATAAATCCTATTATAAAAGAATTAATATATTTTTTTTTCATAGATACTCCCTAATTATTTGGACGCCTGAATTTACACAAAATTTTTAAAAAATAATATTAGAATAGGTGCCTAGAGGAATCTTTTAATTAGGTACTTAATAAAGCGATATAAATATATGCAAATAAATACACACATTAATATTTTGTATATTGTTACTAACGACATTTATTTTTAGCCGATTTTAGCACTTTTAAGTTCTATTATAGGTGTTTCATTAATTAAAAAGGATTAGGATAATTATATGATAAGCTATTTGATGTAGGCGAAGGAGGTGAAAAATCGTCACTTCTTCCATCATCTTCATTTTGTTCTAAAATTTCCATTGAATATTTATATAATTGTAAACCTCCTGTGATTTCATCCTGTTGGGGAGTAAAATAAAAGCTACCCATCCCTTGAATATCAGACTCTATCCATTCTTGGATAACTGTTCCATCAAGAAGCTCAATTGTAAATCTAACTGTACCTATACTGGAAACTGAGTAATCAACTCTTGTACTAGGACGAAATAATAAACCCTGATTATTGTGATGTTCACCTATAGCATTTTCATGTAAACTGTATTGCATAGAGACCGATACCCCTTCTATAGGAAGGCCTTGTTCATCTTCAATATTAAAAATAATATTAAAATCACCAGAAATTTCTGTACGTGCGATTGTAATGTCTCGATTTGAAATTGTAATATTAAATATATTTACTTTATCTTTAAGAATAAAATCAGGATTATATACATATGCAGAAAACTCAGAAGATTCATCTTCCTTTTCAAGATGGATTCTAAAAGTCCCATCGGTATAATCGCTTAATTGAAAATTTTCATTCAAATAAATTTCATTAGATGTTCTTGCCATTATAATATTATTATGATTAAACAAAGTTGGGAAAGATGATTTATTGTTATATTCAAAAGAACCATTATCGGATGTTATACCTAAAGGTAAAAGCTGTTGATTATCTATAGCTCCATCTATTAATAACATATAATGTTCTTCGTAAAAAATAACATTATTATCACCACTATCACAACTCAGCACAAACAAACATAATATGTATAATAGGGGTTTCATTTATTTTTTATTTCATTATATATCCTAAGATTATATGATTCTGAAAGTGCCTGTAATTGTTTATTAGTATATTTTTGTTGATATGTAGGAATTGGAGGATATTCTTTATAGTTAATATTTTTAGCTGCGAAAATACCAAATGCTGTTGCTCCTACACCAAATATATGCCACCAAGCACCAAGATTATTATTATTAGAATCATACATTTTATCTAAAGTTCCAATATTCATTATCACACCTGCTAATAATAGAGGAATTGCAAAAGTCTGCGCGTCTAAATCTTTTTTAGCAGTGTATGTTCTATTGATATAATAATTTTCTAATTCCTTCTTAAAATCAGTTTCTAATTCATTAGCTTTATCATTCAATCCCACTAACTTTAATAGTTGAAGTTCATTTAAAATTTCACCATTATGTTTAATTTCAAAAGTATATATATATTTATAATCAGTTGAAATATCAGAAGAAACAATAAGGGGTTGGCTAGAATCTATTAAATAGGCAAAATTAAATTGTGAACCACCACTAAGAATCATCTCTTTGCTATCAGTTTCATTAACATAAATCTTATTTTCTTCAAATTCGAGTTGTTTTTCAGGGTTTGTAAAAAAAGGGTAAAAATCTTCAGAAAATGATAATGCAATTAATAATATGTATAATAGGTGTTTTATAATTACTCCCTAATTATTGGACACCTGAATTTACACAAAATTTTTAAAAAATAATATTAGAATGGGTGTCACACTCTTTATTATATCGCCACCCC
>PBEF01000012.1 GCA_002717625.1 Fidelibacterota bacterium
AAATAAATGGAAGTTTAATACTTATACTGATTCTCACTTTGTTGATGAAACACTTACCAGAAAAGAAATATTTAATTCATCAAGTTATTGTTATGGATTTCTAATAGATGAAGAAATTAATACAGATACAACAAAAGATTTAGGAGAATTCTTTTTTGATTACATCAAACAAAACATTAAAGAAAAAAAAGAATTAGAAAAAATCATTATTGATTTATTTGAAATCATTGATACTTGTATATCATCTATAGGATTTAAATTTTTTGAAGGGATGATTAAAGATAAAAAAGTATCTAAAGAACTTCAGAAGAAGATTTTAATTAGTTTGTGTAACCTTGATTTTACTGATTTTGTTGAGGATGAGACTTCATCTATTGTATCTAAATTTCAAGAAGAAATAGTTAAAGATAAAAAAGTATCTGAGGAACTTAAGAGAGAGATTATTATTAATTTGTGTAATTTCAATTTAGAAAAATACTCAACATTATTTAAATCAAGTATAGAAAAAATGGATTCAGATTTTTTTTATGAATTATTATCTCAACATTATGAACCGATTGAATTAAAAAATTATATTTTAACTAAATCTGATATTATTTATTTGAATCAATATTTTAGTAAAACAGATATTATAAATTTAGATTTTAAAAAAATAAGTAAAAAATTAAATGATGAATGGTTAGAAATAAAGAAAAAATATACAACAAGTAAAAAAATACCTGGTATTGGAGGAATCCATACATTTCATTCTTCTAAATTATCAAAATCAGAAATGAAACTTTCAGAGTTAGTAAAAAAGATTAATAATCTATCAGTTTTCAATAAACTAATGGTTGAATGAAATAATTTATAGTTTAATGAGTCAAAGAAAACAAAATATAAAAAATTTAAATACTGAAAAAGAGGGGATAGTAATCCTTAGAACACTTGTTGATGGATTTATGGTTCCAGATAAAGAACAGAGATTATATCTTTATAATATTTTAGATGTAGATTATAAAAAATATTCCAGAAGTATTGATGGTGTCATTATACATGTTCCTACCTTTGAAGAAATAAAATCAAAGAAAGATTTTACTTTAGTAGAGATAAAAACAACTAATTCAAAAAGTGTTACTGAATTACCATATGGAGTATTTTTTGGTTTTACTCAAAATGAGGAAGATCTATTTAAAAAATTAGATAACTATAGATTATGTATAGTTCATACAGGATTAAAAAAACATATACTTTTAACCTATAAGGAATATGAATCTTTAATTTGTAATAAAAGAATTCAATATCAAATTAATTTTAGATCTAAAGATTAATTTTTTTCTACAAACACAATATCAAAATTCTTATATTCAATTGAAACAATTGAACCATTACAATAAATGATAACACAAACAAATCTTAAAAATGGAATGTATTTATATCCTTGGGTTGAAATACACAAGTCCATAACTGTTGAGTAGAAACTAAAAGTTCTCAACCTATGAAAAATCTATTTATAATATTGTTTATATTACCAATGTTTTTATTTTCTAATGAAAAAGGAGTTGATATGGATAAAGAAGAACCAAAAGTTTTGGGTATTGGAGGTATTTTCTTTAAATCTGATAATCCTGAAGAAACTAAGAAATGGTATAAGGAAAATTTAGGAATAATAACTGATCAATATGGTTCAATGTTTAAATCTAGAGATATTGATAATCCTGATGAAATAAATTATCTTCAATGGAGTCCTTTTAATAAGGATACTGATTATTTTGACCCTTCTAAAAAAGAATTTATGATTAATTATAGGGTTCAAAATATTCAAGATTTTGTAAAAGTATTAAAAGAAAAAGGAATAACTGTTCTTGATGAAATTACAGAATATGGGGAGATAGGAAAGTTTGTTCATATCCTTGATCCAGAAGGAAATAAAATTGAACTTTGGGAACCACCAAAGTCATCTAAATAGTATTTTTTCTACGAATATAATATCAAAATCTTTATATTCAACTAACTTGATTACTGAATTAATTATGGATTAACGATTGATTAATTAAATCAATTATTATTTCTTGATTAAAGGAATCAGTAAGATTTATTCTTTCATGCAGATTTCCATTTTTATCTAAGAATATTAAATCACGGTTTTGAATCCCAAACTGTTCCCAAATATTATAGTAAGTATTATCTATCACCCAAGGTAATATCTTTTGATCTACCATAGCATTTATATGATTGTCCCCAATTTCACCAACTCCAATAATGTTAAGATTTTCATTTGAATCAAAAACATCAATATATAAAGTATTTAAAGAACCGAACCGGCTTTTACACAGGCCTCAGTTTGGGTTGTTAGAAAAATAAAATAATCTTACAGTATTTGGAAAATAATCAGGTCCAATACATTCTCTATATGTGTTAGAATTTGGGTTTTTATCTTGTAATGAAAAATTCATTAATTCAGGTGAATACTCTATATGATCACAGATGTAATTAGAAGAATTATTATCACAATTTAATAATAGAATCAAAATAATATATATAATCTTAGTATGCATGTTATATATTAAACTTTTTAGACTAATTTGTTTTAATAGTTTAAATAAAAAATTAAATTTGATAGTAATTATATTAGGTATTTATGACAAAATTTACAGTGTTTTTTAGATTTTTATGGTTTGCTACTATTGTATCTATCCTTTTTATTGATAGAAATAAGCCTATTATGATATATACTTTAATTTTCATATTGTTGATTTTAACAGTTATAACGGTAATAAGAGCTATAGAGTCACGCAATCAATGGCGTAGAATGATTGATGAAGGAGATGTGGAAATAAAAGATAAAATATCATTTGATTAATATGAATGTTAAGCAAAAGGAAATAGTATCTTTAGATAATAGTTTTTGTATTAAAAATAATAATTTTATTGCTTTTATAACTAAAAAAAATAAAAATAAATCATCTGATATAATTCTGAAGGAAACGTTAATGTTTAAAGGTTTTAATTTTGATAATATTGCTTCATGCAATCAAATTCATTCTAATAGAGTACAGTTTATAGAAAAATCAGGAGTTTATCAAGAAACAGACGGTCTGATATGTAGTCTGAATAGTAAATTAATTTTATTGATTCAAACAGCTGACTGTATTCCAATTTTTATAATTGATGAAATAAATAAATTGATTGGTTTAGTTCATTCTGGATGGAAAGGAACACGTGATAGTATTGTACAATCTGCTTTATCTATTTTTTTTAATAAAGGATCAAAAAAAGAAAATATTAAGATATATTTAGGTCCATCTATTAAGAAATGTTGTTATGAAATAAACGAAGATGTATCAAAATATTTTAATGATAAGTACCTTATAAGTAAAGAACAAACTTTATATCTAAGCTTGATAGATAGAATAAAAGATGATATTCTTATAGAAGGTATTAAATCAAAGAATATTTTTGATTCTCAAATTTGTACTATGGAGAATCAAGAATATTACAGCTATAGAAGAAATGATAATGGCAGAATATATTCTGTTATGGGTTATAAATAATGGATTTTATTGAGTATATAATATTGGGAGCTATCCAAGGAGTTACAGAATTTTTACCTATTAGTAGTTCAGGGCATCTTTTAATTGGACGTTCTTTATTTAATTTAAAAACAAATATTTCAAGTTCTTTTATTGAAATCTTTTTGCATGGGGGGACATTGTTATCTATTTTATTTTATTGGAAAAAAAATATTATAATTGATATACAGAAAGCCTTTGATGGAGAATATTCTACATTATTCAGTATTATTGTAGGGACAATGCCTGCCGCGATTGTAGGATTTTTATTTAAAGATAAAATTGATGCTTATTTATTTAATGTAGATAATATTAGTTATTTATCAATTTCTTATTTTTTATTGGCATGTATATTATTTTTTACTAAAAATTATAATTCAAATAAAAATAAAAATATATTATTAAAATATGCTTTTTTTATAGGTTTATCTCAGTGTTTTGCTATTATTCCAGGAATATCTAGAGCAGGTATAACAATCGTCACGGCACTTTGTATTGGTATAAGTCGTAAAGATGCTACTGAATTTTCATTTATGCTTGCTATTCCAATATTATTTGTATCTTTTTTTGGTTCTATTTTTGAAAATTATTTATTATTTACTCAATCAATAGCATTTTGGCCTCTTGTAGTTGGTTTTTTATCATCTTTTATAGTTGGATATTTATCAATTGGATTTTTAGTTGATATGATAAATAAAGATAAATTGTGGTATTTTTCTGTTTATTGCTTGAGTCTCTCATTTATCTTAATTTATTATAATGGTATATAGTGTAGGAAAAGCAATAAGACAATTAAATAAAAAAATTGATAATATTTATTTTTTATCAGGAGATGATTATTTTTTACAAAAATTTTTTATAAATAATTTGAATAAAAAATTTAATTTTGATAGCTCGCCTCGTTATTTTAATTTTGAAGAAGAAAAAGATATTAACGTTTTTTTACAGGAAATTTCAGGTATATCTTTATTCTCAAAGAAAGATATTTATATTATTAGAAATTTATCTAGAATTCCAAAAAATAGTAAGGATGAAATTTTAACATACCTTAATAGCCCAAAGGATGATTTGATTACAGTTTTTGTTTCAAATGATTTTTATTCAAAAAATAAATTTTTTCATTCAATCTCTTCTAAGGCTAAAACGGTTGATACAAGAACTCCTTTTCCTAATAAAATTAAAGAATGGGTTAGGTATTATTTGAAAATTAATAAAATAAGTATTGATTATTCATTTTTAGATGAAATTATTTATTCAAATAAGGATGAGATAATGACAATATTAGGTGAAATAGAAAAAATATATTTAGCTAATGGTTGTAATAAAATTACATATGATAATACTAGTGAAATTATCAAGGTTGATAAAAATATAAGACCTTGGCATTTATTAGATACCCTTGGTAAAAAAGATTGTAAAAAAAGTATTGAACATTTTGAGTCTTTACAATTGGGAGGTTATACAATAGTATTATTGATAATTAATCTTTATAATTTTTTTAATACTATGTCACTCTATAATATTAATCCTAAGTCTAATATTTATGGGTTAAATAAAATTGTTAGTTCTAACCTTCCTATTTATATTAGGAATTATAAAGAACATGAAATCATGAATATAATAGTTGAGTTGAAAAATTTAGATATTATAGTAAAGACTACTAGTTTAAATTCAGAAAATTTAATGTCTATTTTAATTACTAAAATTTGTCAGGATTATTATGGATAAAATATCATTAACGGATGAGCAACTTATTATTGCATTTCAAAATGGAGATAGAGATTCTTATAATCTCTTAGTTCATAGATATAAAGATAAATTAACAAATTTTATTTTCAGGTTTACAGGAGATATAGATTCAGCGCAGGACTTAGCTCAAGATACTTTATTGAAAGTTTATATTAAAAAAGATTCTTATAAAGAAATAGCAAAATTTTCAACATGGATTTATACTATTGCTTCAAATTTAGCTAAAACAGAATTAAGAAAACTTAAAAGAAGACAAACTTATTCGATATCTGATTTATCAACAGATGATAGGGAATTTGTTATTCATAGGCCAGATGAAGGTTCTTTTGAAGATATTGAAGATACTCATGTTTTTGGATCAATTCTTGAAAAATCTTTGATGAATCTTGATGAAGAATTTAGGAATATAATTATTTTAAGAGATATTCAGGAACTTTCTTACGATGAAATAAGTAAAATATTACAAATACCACTGGGTACAGTTAAATCTAGAATCAATAGAGGAAGATTTAAGCTGAAAGATATATTGAAAGAAAAAGGAGTAAATTTATATTGATGGATTGTGATAATTATAAAGATAAAATATTGCTTTATATAGATAATGAATTAAATCAATCAGAAAAACAAGAATTTGAACGTCATCTTGAAAAAGATTCTGAGTTAAAAAAAGAATATCTTGAAATGAAGATGACTATTAAAGCCTTATCTGGTTTACCTAAAGTCGAAGCTAATAATGATTTTATAATTTCTTTAAATAAAAAAATAGATGCATATGAACTTTATCAAGATAGAAAATTAAGTAGATTTATTAATAATATTTTTAAAATTGATTATTTTCCTAGATTCTCTCTTGTTGCTATGAGTCTTGTATTTATATTTTCATTATTTTATTTTTGGGATTCTAATACTATGAATTCTTCATCATTGATTTTAAGTAATAGTTCTTCTATCGAAAATGATGATTCCATAAATAATGAAGTTGCAGATTTGGATTCATTAGAAGAATATTTAGATATTAATAAGTAAAAATAGTTTATTTGTTGTTAATTTTTTTATAAATTTGGTCCGTGCAAATTTATAAGCTACTTAACTTTTAAGGAGAAAAATGGCAAAAAAGCAGACATTTGAAAATAAATTAAGTAAATCTTCAAATAAAAAGAATCAAGTTAAGTTGATTCGTTCTCATTTATCAAATGATAAAGGCTCTGTTCGATTTTCAGAAGAGATGGTCGTAGTTCCTGATGGAAAATCTGTTGAATCACATCTTAAAGAAATTCTAGATAAAAAATAGAATTACTACATTTAAAATATAAAATTTGATTAATATTATTTTCTAATTCTATTTAGAAAGTAAAATATGAAAAAAATAGATTTATCAATTATCATTCCTATTTATAATGAAGAGGATTCAATTCTTCCATTATATAAGCAAATTATCCAATCTATTGATAATAAGTTAGTTTATGAGATTATTTTTATTAATGATGGTAGTACAGATCAATCTTTAGAATTAATTAATCAATTATTATTAAAGGATAGTAATATTAAAATAATTAATTTTATTTCTAATAAAGGTAAATCTGAAGCTTTAAATTATGGCTTTAAAAACTGTTTTGGTCGTATAGTAATTACCATTGATGGAGATTTACAGGATGATCCTAATGAGTTTTTTAGTTTGATTGATAAAATTAATTCAGGCTCCGATATGGTTACGGGTTGGAAGAAAGATAGAAAAGATTCTATATCTAAAAAAATATTATCAAAAATTTTTAATTTTGTTTTAAGAGTCCTAACTGGAATTAAAATACATGATTTTAATTGTGGCTTGAAAGCATATAAGCGTTCTGTTGTTAAATCAGTTAATATTTATGGAGGGTTACATCGTTTTATTCCAATACTTGCAAATAATAAAGGTTTCATTGTAGATGAAATAATAGTTAATCATAGAGAAAGAGAGTTTGGAACTTCAAAATATGGGAATTCAAGAATATTTCATGGTTTTTTTGATTTAATAACAGTGTTATTTTTGAATAAATATTTTAATAGGCCATTGCATTTATTTGGTTCTTTAGGTTTTATATTATTATTAGCAGGTTTTATAATTAATATTGATTTAACCTTTAAATGGTTCTATTATAATCAGTGGATTACTCCGTTTAAAAATCCTATTTTTTTCTTGGGTATTCTATTAATAGTTATTGGATTTCAATTTTTTTCTACAGGTTTAATAGGAGAACTAATAGTGTATTTTAATAGACAAAAGCAACCTGATAATGATGATGTTGAATTTTATAATTATGATTAATAATGAAAATTGCATTAATTACCCCATTTCCGCCTTATAGAGGTGGAATTTCTGCCCATTCTAAAAATTTATATAAATTTTTATCTTTAGATAATAAGGTTGTAGTATATAATTTTTATAAGCAATATCCTGATTTTTTATTTCCAGGTAAAACACAATATATTGATGATTTGGTTAGCAATGAAGATTCTAATATACTTCATATCTTAAGTAGTATTAATCCTTTATCATGGATAAAGGTTTCTAATAGTATTATTAAAGGTAACTTTGATAAAGTTATTTTTAGATTTTGGAATCCGTTTTTTATACCATGTTATGTATCAATCATTAAAATGATAAAAAAAAATAATCCTGATGTTCAGATTTATTCTATATGTGATAATATTATAGCTCATGAAAAGTTTTTTGCTCAAAAATTTTTAATTAAATTTTTTTTAAATCAATTAGATGGTATTATTGTAATGTCTAGCGGAGTGGAAGATGAATTGCTGAAATTAAATCAAAATTATAGGTATAAAAAAATATTTTTACCTATTATTAATGACTTAGGGGATTTATTAGATATTAATTTATCTAAAAAAGAAATTGGATTAAATCAAAGTGATAAAATTTTTATGTTTTTTGGTTTAATAAGAGAATATAAAGGTTTAGATATATTGTTAAATGCTATTAATAAAATAGATATTAGTTTATTACATAATATTAAATTTTTAATAGTTGGTGAAAATTATGAGCAAATTAATAAATATAAAAAAATATTAGATGATAGTAAGAAATCTTATGTTTTATGGGTTATAAAATATATTCCAAATAATATGCTGAATTTTTATTTTTGTGCTTCTGATTATATTGTTTTACCATATAAAAGAGCTTCTCAAAGTGGAATCATACCTATGGCATATTATTTTAATAAACCTGTTATTGTTTCTAAAATTTCAGGTTTAAATGAAATGGTTGTTGAAGGAGAAACAGGTTTTGTTTTTAATAATTTAAATTTTGAAGAGTTGAAAGATATTTTAGAAAAGTGTATTAAAAATGAAGTTATTATTAATATAAATGAGATAAAAAAAATTAAAAATAAATTAACTACTGAACATTTTGTGAAAGATTTAATAAAATTTATAGATGAATAAAAAACCACATATAAAAATTTTAGTTCTTAATTGGAATGGTGATTCTATTATTTCTAGATGCATAGATTCTATTCAAAGTATTAAGTATAGAAATTATTCTTTAGATATTATTGATAATGGATCAACAGATAATTCAGTTGAAACGATAAAGAATAATTATCCTAATGTTAAAATACATTCTTTAAAACAGAATTTAGGTTATGCGAAAGGTTATAATTATATTTTTAATAGATTAAAAAAAAATCAATCTATAGATTACTATTTGATATTAAATAATGATGCAATAGTTTCTGATAATTTATTAGATGCTTTATATGATAGTGCTATTAGATATGGATTAGATAATATTTATGGGCCTAAAATTAATTATTTAGATGAAAATAAATTATGGTTTGCAGGTGGATACTATAATAAGTATATTGGTTTGACAAAGCATATAGGCATTAGAAATATTGAAAATAATATTTTTTATAAAGCTAATAAAACTAGTTATATATCTGGTTGTTGTATGTTTATAAAAAAAAGTTTAATTGAAAGCCTTGAAGGTTTTTCTGAAATATATAGTATGTATTATGAAGACGTAGATTTATGCCATAGAGCTAATATTTCAGGATTCCAATCTTATATTGTAGACCAAACTTTGATTTATCATGATGTTTCATATAGTATCGGCCCCCATAGTTTAAAAAAAAATTTCTATCAATTTATTTCAAGAATAAAATTTGTTTATAAGTTTAATAACTTTATTGTATTTTTATTTTCTTTATTAATTAATATAGTCCTTTTACCGTTCTTTTTATTAAAAATATTTTATAAATAATGAATAGATATCATGAATATTTTAATGTTTTAATAATCCTAGTTATACTAGTTGTTTTTTTATTTTATAATTTTATAAATGGAGAGTATGTATTTGCTAGTGGTGATACTTTAGCTCCTAAAGCTATTAAAAACAGTTTGCAATCTATATCTAAAGAAAATGGATATTTCCCTTATTGGTATCCTTATATTTTTTCAGGAATGCCTACGGTTCATTCTTTATTGAATATAAATGAATTTTACTTTCCACATAAAATTTTTAAGTTTTTTCATGGTTTAGGTTTAGCGTGGATTTGGAACTTTTTATTTCATTATTTGTTTGCTGCAATAGGTATGTATTCTTTATTAAGATTTTTTAAGCAATCAAAAAGGTCTTCAATATTATCTGCAATTTTATTTTCTTTATCTCCATATATGGTTGCTTATTTAGTACATGGTCATGGCAGCCAAGTGATGACAGCTTCATATATTCCTATTATTTTTCTCTTTTTATTTAAAATTCATAAAAAAATTAATATAGTTAATTTTGTTTCTTTAGCCCTATTAATTGGCTTGCAATTACAAAGAGGACATATTCAAATAGCTTATTATACATGGATGATGATGGGTATTTTTATATTATTTAGTTTTTTATATAATTATAAAAATGACTTGAAAAAATCTATTAGTTATGCTGTTAGTTCATTATTATCTCTATTAACTGGCTTTTTACTTTCTATATCAATTTATTACCCTATTCTAAATTACACATCTTATTCAGTTAGAGGAGCAGATCAAGGAGGATATGGCCTTCAGAATGCAACCCAATGGTCCTTGAATTTAAAAGAATTTATTACATTTATTATGCCTTATTCATATGGTTTTGGAGGCCAAAATTATTGGGGGTATTTACCTTTTACAGATTTTCCTAATTATATTGGATTTTTTATTATATTTTTAGCTTTTATAGGTTTTTTCTATTCTAACATAGAAAAAGAATATAAGATGTTCTTTATTTCAGCTTTATTTTTATCTTTATTTTTATCTTTAGGAAAATATTTTCAAAATTTTTATCAAATATTTTATTATTATCTTCCTTTTTTTAATAAGTTTAGAGCCCCTGTATTTATATTAGTAATTTCACAATTTTGTATTTATGTATTAGCTGGTTTTGGTCTTGGAGTTTTACCTGAATTATTAAAGTGTAAGCTTAATAAATTTAAAATATTCTTTGGTTTTTCATTAATGATTTTTATAGTATTATTTTATAGTTTTTATGAATCTGCATTATATCCAGAATATAGACTTGCCGGTACAGAAAAAGATTTTTTAAATAAAGTAAAGCAAACTTATCAGCAATTATTATTAAATAAAGATTTAAATAATGATGCTTTATATAATGGTGTAGATAAAGAAATTTTAAATAAATGGACTGAAACAGATGCAAAATTATATTATTCATATCTGAAGTTAACTCAATCTAAATCAATAGATAATGAATTGATTCCTATTCTTTATTCAACAAGTTCTCATATAGATAAGGTGCAAAACTTTATAAATAAGAATAAAATTATACTATTAGTTGTTTTATGTTTATTGATATCCTTTAGTTTTTTATATTCTTATTATACTTTTTTAAGTACAAAATTATTTATCTTTATAATAATTTTAATTATTTCATATGATTATTATCGAGTTAATAGTGATATAATTAATCCAAGGTATCATTTTCCACATAAAAATATTGTTCAACATAAATCTTTTATTGATGATTATCTTGAACAAGATGAGCTTATTAAGTTTTTATCATCTGATTCAAGCCAGTTTAGAGTTTTAGATCTTACAGGGAATAATAGTAATAGACTTGCTGCATTTAATATTCAGACAATATCGGGTTATCATCCTGCTAAATTAGAGACTTATGATAAAATTTTAAAAATTATAAATAATAAAGGATATTATCCTTATGGATTATTGCAGATGTTGAATGTTAAATATATTATTCATAGTCAAAATGGAAATATTCCAAATTTTTCTAAATTAGATTCAAAATTTTTATATCGATATTATGGTAATAATTTAGCTTCAAATGAATATGTTGAATCTTATATATATGAAAATAATAACTTATTAAAACGGATATTTTTTGTAGAAAATATTACATTTTTAGATGATAATAATCAAATTTTATCTAAGGTTACTGATGATTCATTTAATCCTAAGATAAATTCATATATCAATATAAATAATTTATCAGATGAACAGACCAATACGATTAAAAATATAAAGTATGATGCTATGTCTAAAGTTGATTTAATTAGCTGGGAGCCTGATCGCATTATTTTTAAAATTAAAACGAAATCACCTCAATTTATTTTATTAAGTGAAATTGATTATCCGGGGTGGACCATTAATAATAATATTATTATTAATATTAATGGGCTATTTAGAGGTTTAATTGTTCCAGAAGGTGAACATCAATATATTATGGAATTTAAGCCTACAGATATTTATATAGGTAAGTTAATTTCAGGATTTCTGTACTTATTATTAATTATTCTAATATTCTTTAATTTATTTAAAACAAAAATTAAAAATGTTTAATTATCAATTTAATTTTAGAGTTATTTTTCTTATTGTTATTGTATTAACCGCAAGTCTATTTTTTATTATTAATAGAAAAATAACTAATCAATTTAGGACTGAACTTAATAATCAAGTTAGTACTATAGTTAACTTATATCATCAAAATGTTTTGTATTCTGAGGATGATTCTAATTATTTGTTGGAATTTCTTGTTCCTTTAATTGATGAGCTAAATATCCCCGTAATTATTAAAACGCAATTAAGTAACGGTAGTTTTACATATGAACATTTGAATTTAGAAATTGATTATGCTAAAGATAGTCCTGAATATAATGATTTTATTGAGAATACCATTATTGCAATGGATCAAAATTTTGATCCATTAACAATTGTTGAATATGATGGAGTCCCTTTAATACAAATTCATTATGGTGATACTAAACTTATTGATACAATTAGATGGATTCCTTTTATTGAAATTGCTTTTTTTATTATTTTACTATTATTTGTTATAGTCATGTATAGAGTTTTGATTTTGAATCAAAATAACTATATATATGTTGGTATGGCTAAAGAAACGGCACATCAACTAGGAACCCCAATTTCATCATTAATGGGTTGGCTAGATATATTGAAACAAAATCCAAATGATACAAGAAGTGTTAATGAGATTGAAAAAGAGGTTAAACGTTTAGAAAACATATCAAATAAATTTAATAAAATTGGTTCAAAACCGAATCTTGTTAAAATTAGTTTAAAGTCTATTTTAGAAGATATAGTATCTTATTATAAGAAGAGAATTCCAAAATCAAAAATACTTGAAATTAGATTACATTTAACGGAAGATTTTACTGTTCTTGGAGATTATGTTTTACTTTATTGGTCTATAGAAAATTTAATTAAGAATTCAATTGATTCTATAAAAAATAAAAATGGAATAATAGATATTAAAATAAAGAAAATTGATAATTCAGTTAATATATATATTATTGATAATGGTATAGGGATTAGTAGTAAAGATAAAACTAAAATTTTTAAGCCTGGATATAGTACAAAAATTAGAGGGTGGGGCTTAGGATTAAGTTTATCAAAAAGAATTATAACTAATATACATCGTGGCCAGATTAAATTATATAAATCTAGTCATAATGAAACAATTTTTTTAGTATCTCTTAAGACCTATTCCGAAGGAAAGTAGGTATATCAAGTTCATCTCCGAATGTAAGTACATTTTCATCATTCTCTTGATTTTTATTATCTTTTAAAGCTCCATTATTTTTTTCTATGCTTTGTTCTTCTAATTGTTTTTCTCTAATACTTTCTTCTGTTTTTTGAGGAATATCATTTTTATCTTTAATGCTTATATTATTTTCTATATCTCTTTTAAAATATGAAGGATATTCATGATCATTTAAGCCTGTTGCAATAACAGTTATATTAACTTCATCGTTTAAACTATTATCAACTACGCAACCTAAAATGACATTAGCATCTTCTCCTGCTTCCTCATATATTATACTTGAAGCATCATTTAGTTCATGGATTGTCATATCTTGTGGTCCAGATATATTAACTAAAAGTCCCTTTGCTCCTTTTATATTAGCATCTTGTAGTAAAGGTGAATTAATTGCCTCTTGTGCTGCAAGGACAGCTCTTTCTTCTCCTTTTGCTATCCCTGTACCCATAATAGCATCACCCATGTTATACATAACTGTTTTTACATCAGCAAAATCTAGATTAATTAACCCTGGTTTGTTAATTAAATCAGAGATTCCTTTAGTTGCTTGATTTAATACTGAATCGGCAAGTTTAAAAGATTGAGTCACTGTAGTAGCATCATCAGCTAATTCTAGCAGAGTTTCATTTGGAATTACTAATAAAGTATCACAATTCTTTTTGAGTTCTTTAATACCTTCAATAGCACGTTTTTTTCTTATAGGTCCCTCAAATGCAAATGGTTTTGTAACTATTCCAACTGTTAATGCTCCAACTTCTTTTGATATTTTAGCAATGGCTGGAGCAGCTCCTGTGCCAGTTCCACCACCCATTCCAGCAGTAATAAAAACCATATCTGCATTTTTTATATCTTGAATAATTATTTCTTTATTTTCTTCAACTGCAGCTTTTCCTATTTCAGCATTTGCTCCAGCTCCTAAACCTTTAGTTAATTCTTTCCCAATTTGTAATTTTGTTTGAGAATTATTATTTTCTAAATCTTGAGCATCAGTATTGATAGCAATAAATTCAACTGATGACATTCCCTCATCAATCATTCGATTTAATGCATTTCCACCTCCACCTCCAACACCTATAACTAATATTCTAGCTTTTTGTTCTTTTATTTCAGCAGGTTCAAATAACATTTTATTTTGTCCTTTCTATTTTAAGTTTAAGTATTTTAGTAATTTGTATCCATTCCTTTTTAGAATGTTTAATATATGAATAGTATCATTTGTATTTTTATGTATTCGTTTATTATTAGGTCCATTTGCAACATACTTTATTAAACCAATTGTAGTTGCATATCTAGGATTATTAATGATATCATCAATTCCATTTATTGAATTTGGTTTTCCAATTTTAACTTCTAATTCAAACACCTCTTGAGCTAAGTCATCTATATTTGTTAATCTAGATCCTCCCCCTGTTAGGACTACTCCAAAGTTTAACTTAACTTCATTTTCTACTTTACGAATTTCACTTTTTGCAAGATGAAAAATTTCTTTCATCCTAGCTTCTATAATACTTGCTAATTTCTTTTGTGATAGTTCTATATCCGGTCTTTCATTGGTGCCTTTAATAATAATATTTTTATCATCTGAAGATAGGGCCTCTTTTGCAATTCCATGCTTGCATTTCAGTTGTTCAGCTTGATCTAAATTGACTGTTAATCCATAAGCAATATCATTAGTAATACTCATTCCTCCTAAAGGTATTGCAGCTGTATGTATTACTGAATTATTACTATATATTATTATATCGCTTGTACCTCCACCTATATCAATTAATGCAACTCCTAACTGTTTTTCATCATTATCTAGTACAGAAGATGCTGAGGCTAATGGCTCTAGAATAAAACCGTTGAAATCTAATCCTATTCTATCTAAACATGTTTTAAGATCACTTTCAATATTGCGTGCTATTGTTACTAAGTGAACATTAGCTTCTAGCCTATGACCCGATAATCCTTCTGGATTTTTTATATTTGAATTATCATCAATTTTAAATTCTCTAGATAATGTATGTAGTATTTTTCTTTGTGGCGATAAATTGATGGCTTCAGCATGTTCTAAAACTTTATTTATACTTTCTTTTGTTATTTTTTCTCCAGCAGGGTTCATGAATTCATTATTTGATATTGTTATTGTGCCTGAGCAGTTTATTCCTTTTACATGTTCTCCAGTTATTCCTATCCATGCAGATTCTATCTCTATTTCTGCTTGTTCTTCTGCTTTATTTAAAGCATTTTCAATTGCATTAGCAGTTTTATCAATATCAACTACAACTCCTCTTCTAAGCCCATTTGATATGCTTTCTCCAAATCCGATTATATTTATTTCATCATTTTTTAATTCAGCAATAATCACTGCTATTTTTGTAGTTCCTATATCAATTCCTGTTATTAAATTCATATTTTTAGATATTTTTTTCGCGTATTATTATTTGTTCAGGTATAGAAAGATCAATATATTTGTATACATTAATATCTATATTATTTTTTACTATTACTTGTTTATTAAAACTTAAAAATTTATTTAAATTGTGTTTATAATGATCGTTTTTTAAGATAATTTTTGTATTGTTATCCAAGATTAAAATTATATTTTCATCTAAATATTGCACTTCATTTAGTTTCTCATATACTATATTTGAATGATTTAATATTTCAATTAATAGATATCTGATATTATTTAAATTTATTTTTTCATTAGATAGATTTGTAATGATAGGAGTATTTATATAGTGATTAATAGCTTTATAATTAGCTTCAATTATTTTTTTTGATTGATCCATGAAATAAAATTTTTGATTTCTTTCAAATAATGCTAAAGGAGTGATTTCTTCTATCTCTACAGTAAGGCTAGATGGAAATTTTGTATATGATTTTACATGGCTGATAAATTCATCCTTTTGAAGTTCTGAGTTTAAATTTTTCAACTTAATATTTAATATATTGCTGTTGTTTGTATTGTTTTGAATTAGTCTCAAAAGGTTTTCATTAGTTATATATTGATTACCAGATATTTGTATTGTATCAATATTAAAAGCTTTTATACTTAATAAATATTTGGATATACCTATGTTAATCAGTAATATTATTAGAATATAAAAAAAAGTATTTATTTTTGTTTTATTTTTTTTCATGCTACACCTAAAATTTTAATTTCTAATTCTAATTTTATATTAAATTTTAATTTAATTTCTTTTTTTACGAGTTCTATTAAGCTGATAACATCATTTGAAGAAGCATTGTCTATGTTGATAATAAAATTAGCATGTTTTTCAGATATTTGAGCTCCACCTATTCTTTTTCCCTTTAAACCAGCTTTGTCAATCAGATATCCCGCAGCTAAATCTTGACTAGGATTTTTAAAAATACTCCCAGCAGATCTATATTTAAGAGGCTGATTTTTTTTTCTTAATTTTGATGCATCCATTTTTTTATTTTTTATTGTATTTTTATTTCCTTTATTGCATTTAAATACAGCGCTAACTAAGAGCTCATTTTTTGGAAATGAAGATGATCTATATGCAAAATCAATATCATTATTTTTGTAAGTTTTAATTTTTCCTTCCATATTGATAGTGCTAACAGATATTAAATAGTTTGATATTTCCGCTCCAAATGCTCCGGCATTCATGATTAGTGCACCACCTACCGTTCCTGGAACTCCACCAAGACTTTCAAATCCTGTAATATTATGTTGGTTTATTTTTTTTACAAGTGTGCCAAGCATAGCTCCACAATCAACAAAGACTTTATCATTATCAAAAATAATTTTTTTTGATGATTTTTTAAGAGATATAATAATTCCTCTTAATCCATTATCATCTACTAAGATATTTGAGCCTGAGCCAAAAAAATAGTAATTAATATTTTTATTCTTGATTATATCTATTGTAGCTTTAATTTCTAATAAGTCTTTTGGTAAGATAAATAAATCAGCTCTTCCGCCTACCCCAAATGTTGTATGCTTTTTCATAGATTCATTTTCTAAATATTTTATTTGATGAAAAATCAGTTCTTGTTTTATATCGGTATACTCTTTATTCATTTAATTTATTATAAGTAGGTTCTATTAATTTGTAGATATCACCTGCACCCATAAATATGATAATATCATTATCATTGATTGACTGTTTAACTAATTCTGGAATTTGTTTTTTTCCCTTACAATCATATGTTCTTTTATGCCCTGCATTTTTTAATTCTTCTACTATTAGTCTACTTGAAATATTTTTAATAGGTTTTTCTCTTGCAGGATATATAGGCGCAATAATATTAGTATCTGCTTCCATTAATGATTTTGCAAAATCTTTATAAAATGATTGTGTCCTAGAAAATAAATGAGGTTGAAATATAGTTGTAATTTTTCTATTAGGCCATCCAGCTTTAGCTGCTTGTATTGTTGCAGATAGTTCTGTGTGATGATGGGCATAATCATCAATAATCATAATATCTTTATTATTTATACTTTTATGTTTAATCTGGAATCGTCTTTTTACACCACAAAATTTATTTAGACCTTCAATAATATATTTAATAGGAATATCAATTTCCATAGATATAGAAATTGCACAAAGAGCATTATATACATTATGTAATCCTGGGATTATTAATTTAATAGAGCATATTTTTTTTCCATTCTCTATAACATCAAATGTAGTATTGGATTTATTGAATGTAATATTTTTAGCCATTAAATCAGCTTTATTATGAATTCCAAACGTCTTACAATTCCTGTTTATGTTTGGTATTATATTTTTTAATTCTTTACTATCTGTTCCAATGCATACTGATCCATAAAAAGGTGTTGAATTTGCAAATTCTGTAAATGATTTTTTTAAATCATCTAAGTCTTTATATATATCTAAATGTTCTAACTCCATATTGTTTAATGCTATATATGTAGGGGCTAGAGATAAAAAACTTTTATCAAATTCATCTGCTTCTACAACTATAACTTCTCCTGAACCTGAAATATTATTACTCTCATATTTATTTACAATTCCTCCAGCAATAATTGTTGGATCTAGTTTAGACTCATACAAAATATTACCAACCATTGATGTTGTTGTCGTTTTACCGTGAGTTCCTGATATTGCTAAGCTTATTTGTTTGATTTTAATTATTTCACCTAATAATTCTGCTCTTTTAACTATTGGGATATTCTTCATTTTCCCTTCAATAATTTCAGGATTATTAGGCTTTACAGCTGACGAGTAGACAATTAAATCAGATTGTTTTACATTGTTTTGATCATGCTTCTTATAAATTTTTATTCCGATTGATTCTAAATGTTTTGTTCTCTCACTTGCATTGATATCTGAACCTGAAATTGAAAATTTATGATTGTATAATAATTCAGCCATTCCACTCATCCCAATTCCACCAATACCTATAAAATGTATATGTTTAGTTTTTCCGAATATTTTATTCATTTATTAAATTGTTAATATGTTTTTCAATTATACTATTACAATTATCATATGATGCTTTTTTAGCATTATTTTCAAGTTTTTCAAGTTTTTTTCTGCTACTCATTAATTCTAAAATAGTGTTTTCTAATTTATTTTTATTTAAATCTTTTTCTTCAATCATGATACAGGCTTTTTTTGATTGGATTTCTTTAGCATTTAGTTTTTGATGGTTGTCTGCTGCAAATTTAAAGGGAATGAGAATCATAGCTTTTTTCATATAGCATAATTCAGTTATTGCAAGAGCTCCTGCTCTTGATATCACTAAATCGCTTGCAGAATATATTCTAGATATATTATTTATAAATGGTTTGATAATGACATTTTTAGATTTCTTGAATTGTTCTGAAAAATCATTATAGTTTTTTAATCCACATTGTATGTAAAATTGAAAATTATTAGAAGTATAGAATTCAATATTATTCATTAAATGTTGATTAATTTTTTTTGAACCTTGACTTCCTCCAAGTATAAAAATTGTTTTTTTATTTTTTTGCAGTCCAAGCTTTTTTCGAGATTCATATTTATCAAGCATCTTTAATTTTTTTCTAATTGGATTTCCAGTTATAAAAATTTTCTTATCTTTTTTTACAGTTAGAGATCTTTCTGCATTTTGATATGCAAGAAATAGTAAATTTATTTTTTTATATAGTAGTTTTGTAACTAATCCAGGTACTGAATTTTGGTCTTGAATTACAGTTGGAATATTTAAATGAACTCCTGCAAGCAACGGGAGTCCTGAACTGTACCCTCCAGTTCCAATAATGATTTTAGGTTTATATTTTTTTATTAATTTTATAGATTCTATATACGATTTTAAAAATCTTATAGGCAAATATAAGTTTTTGATTATAGAATTGATTGAAAAATTTCTTTGTATTCCTTTTATATCAAGTAATTCAGATTTTATATTGTTTTCCTTAAAATACTTTTTTTCAAAGCCATGTTTTGAGCCAATGAAAACAATATCAGTTTTATCATTTTCAAGTTGTTCTCCAATAGCCAATGCAGGGAAGAGGTGTCCTCCTGTTCCTCCTCCAGCAATAAAGATAGTATTTTTTATATATTCCATTATCTTAAATAATTATATTTATAAACATTACAGTATTTTGATATATTAAGTAATGCCCCAACTGATATTAGAGTGAAAAGTGTATGCGATCCACCATAGCTAATAAATGGTATTGCTAAACCTGTAGGTGGTATTAAGCCTACTACATATGCAGCATTAATTAAAAAATAGTATAAAATATTAAAGCCTATTCCAATTGATAGTATAGAGCTAAATATATCAGGAGCCATTTTTGACGTCTTGACAGAAATAAAATAAAAAGATAAAAATAATATGAATAAAATAAAAATACCTATAAATCCTATTTCTTCACCAATTATTGGCAGTATAAAATCTGTATGACCCTCTGCTATAAACCCTTCTTTAATAATACTTTCACTGAATCCACTTCCCCAAAATCCCCCTTGTTGAAGAGCTTGCTTGGCTCTTTCTGTTTGGGATGAAGGATCAGCTCCAGCGCTATAAAACCAATTTAAAAATCTACTTCTCATATATGGATAAAACATAATAGATAGTATAATGCTTGAAACACCTGTTAAAAACATATACAAAAAATACTTTATTTTTAATCCCCCAATTATTAACATGCTTATAAGTATGCAAGATATTATAAATGAAGAGCTTAAATCAGGTTGGTATAAGATTAAAGATATAGTAATAATAACATAAATCAAATATTCTGATAAAATGATTTTAATATTATTGATATTTTTTTTATTAGATGATATAAATTTTGCTGTAAAAACAATTAAAGCAAAACGAGCAAAATCGGATGTAGTCAATATATTTTTTCCACCAATCACTAAGAACCTTCTTGTAGAACCAGCATTGAAAATATATGCAAATAATATTACAATCCATGATATGAAAAGTATTTGTTTTGAATATTGTTTTAACCAACTTAGTTTAAAATTATATACTCCAATCATAGCTATAATACCAATAGCAACTCTAGATAAATGCTTATATAGAAAATAATTGTAGTTATTCCATCCAAATTTATTGATTGCAATTGTACTGCTTGCACTGTATTGCATCACTGCACCAAATAAAATTAATAGTAATGTTAGGTAGAGGAGGGGCATTTCATATATTTTAATATTCCTCTTCATTTTTGTAAGTGGTTATTAACTATTTGTTTGAATGCATTACCTCGCTCTTCAAAATTATTGAATTGATCATAACTAGAGCATGCTGGTGATAAAAGTACTCTATTGTTATTTTTTGCTAATTTTATAGATGCTACTATAGCCTCATTAAATTTTTTTATATATTGACATTTATATGTATTCTTTAATTGCTTGTAAATATTTTCACCTTCATTTCCATAGCATATGATATTTATTATATTATTAAGCTTAACTCCTAAGTGATCCTTGTAGTTAACAAGCCCTTTAGAATAACCCCCCAGTATAAGTATCGTATCTTGATTTGAGCTTTCAATTGCTTTTAATGCTGACTTTATATTAGTTGATTTTGAATCATTGATATATGTAATATTTTTTTCTTTCTTGATAACTTCCATCCTGTGCTCTAAAGGATTAAAATTAGTAATTGCTTTTTTAATAACATCGTTATCTATATTAAATAATTTTGCTATTTGTATAGCAGCTAATATATTTTCAATATTATGTTCTCCCTTTAATTTGGTTTGATTGCAATCAATAATAGTGTTTTTCGTATTGTTTTCTATTATATGGTTATTTTCAACATTGAAATTAAGCCCCTTTCCCTTTGAAGAAAATTGTATAAGATTTGTTTTTTCATATAGTTTAGAATAGTAATTTTTATCATTATAGTTATAAACCAGATAGTCATTTTTATCTAGATTTTTTGATATATTAAATTTTGCATTATAATAATCTATTAAAGAGTCATACCTATCAAGATGATCTTCAGAAAGGTTTAGTATACATGCAACATTTGGTTTAAACGTAGTTATTCTTTCAAGTTGGAAGCTGCTAAGCTCTAAAATATGAATATTATTACTCTTATTTTTTGTATTCTCATCCAACACATTTAAACTAAAAGGTATGCCTATATTCCCTCCCATATAAGTGCTATCATACTCATCAAGAAATATATCATTTAGGATACTAACTGTAGTTGATTTTCCATTTGATCCAGTAACTCCAATAATTGGAGATTTTGTATACCATGAGGCAAACTCAATTTCACTAATAACTTCTATTTTTTGCTTATTAAATTGATTGAAAAAGGGATTATCAGTTGGAACGCCAGGACTTACAATTGCAAAATCACAGTCATAACATTTTTTGCTATGCTTTCCTTCTTCATAAGATATGTTTTTTTTAAATTCATGACTTATTTTTTTTTGATCGCTAAGAAATACATTTGCTCCAAAATGGTAAGCTAATTGAGCTGCTCCAATACCGCTCATCCCTGCACCTATAATTGTTATGTTTTTATTTTTTATATTCATTTATTGAAGCTTAAAAGTTGTTAATGATAAAAGTGCAAGTAGTATTCCTATTATCCAGAATCTAACTACAACATGATTTTCATTCCATCCAGATAATTCAAAATGGTGATGTAAAGGGGCCATCTTAAATAACCTTTTACCTTCTCCATATTTAATTTTTGTATATTTGAAATACATTATCTGGATAATTACAGATAATGACTCTATAACAAATACACCGCCTACAATTATTAGAAGAATTTCTTTCTTTAATAAAATAGCTAGAGTTCCTAGTGCTGCTCCTAATGATAAAGAGCCTGTATCACCCATGAAAATTTTTGCAGGATTTGCATTATACCATAAAAAACCTATACAACTACCAATAACAGCTAAACAGAATATGAATAGCTCTCCGCTATATGGTATGAAAATAATATTTAAATAATCACTAAAGTCTAATCTTGAGCTTGCATATGCAATAATAGCAAATACTAAACATGCAATTGCTGTTAATCCTGTAGATAATCCATCTAAACCATCGGTAAGGTTAATCGCATTTGATGTAGCCATTACAACAATAATAATAAATGGTATGTAAAAATAGTTTAGATCTATATATCCATTTGCAAGAAATGGTATAGAAGTTGATCCTTGAGATATAATTTCTTTAATTCCATCTGCATTAATAATACTATATACTATCATATTATTATTAGAAGAATAGTTGAATATCATATATGAAATAAATAATCCTAGTATTAATTGACCTGCTATTTTATACCTTGCTATCAAGCCTTTTGAGTATTTCTTTTTTATTTTAAGATAATCATCAATAAATCCTATGATTCCCATCCATAATACAGATATAAGAATAATTTGTATAAAAGGATTTGTTAATTTTGCCCAGAGGAATGTGGGAAGGATAATTGCCATCAAGATAATTATCCCTCCCATAGTAGGTGTACCTTCTTTTTTATGATGAGATTCAGGCCCATTATGTCGGATTGTTTCACCAAAATGGTAAACAATTAGTGTGCGGATGATTTTGGGCCCAATGAGGAAACAAATAAATAAAGCTGTAATAGCAGCTCCTGCTGCACGAAAAGATATATATTGTATAACATTGAAATGCTCTTGTAATAGATAGTAAAGCATTAGTTATAAACTCTTTCTAGTTCCATACTTCTTGATCCTTTTATATAAATAAGGTCATCTTGTTTTACGGTTTCATTAAAACATTTTTTTAAGTGTTTTATATCAGTGAAATGTTTTTTATAAATAAAATTGTTATTGAGTTCTTTAAAAGTAAATTGAGTAGTATCTCCAAAGGTTAATACAATATCTATATCTAATGAATTGATAAGGGAACCTATTTTTATATGTTCATCTATACTTGATTCACCAAGTTCTAACATATCTCCTATGATTAATATTTTTCGATTATTAGATTTCATAGAAGATAATCGTTCTATTCCAAATTTCATAGATGCTGGATTAGCATTGTATGCATCATCTATAATATTTAAACCATTGATATTTTTTATTTTTCCTCTTCCTCCAGGTACAGAAAATGTTTTGAGGGCATTTATAAACTCATCATCTTTAACATTTAAATTTTTTGATATTGCATACACCGCTAATATTGCTTCTTTTAAATGAGATATATTATCAGGCACAATAAATTCAAAATTATTAATTTTAAGCTTATTTTTATTAATTATTATTCCATTGTATTGAGCTTTTGGTTCATTAAATCCAAAAGTCACTTTATTACTCTTTATTGGTAAATTTGAGATAATTTTATCGTTTAGATTCACAAATGCTATTCCATTTTTATCCAAACAAGAGAATATTGCAGATTTTGTTTTAGCTATATCTTGCAATGATTTGAAATTTTCTATATGTGCATTTGATATATTAGTTATTAAAGATAAATCTGGTTTTACAATTTCACATAAATCTTTAATCTCTCCAGGTTGATTAGCTCCTAATTCTAAAACAGTATACTTATCATTTATTTTACAATTAAGAATAGATAATGGTAACCCTATAGTGCTATTATGGTTATCTTTAGATTTTCCACATCTATATTTATCCTTTATAATATGGTACAATAATTCTTTAGTAGTGGTTTTCCCATTTGACCCTGTGATTGCAATGATTTTGCTGCCCATTTTTTGGAGCCATGTTTGACTTAGGTTTGATAATGCCTGTTTATTAGAAGATGTAGATACTACACGATTATTATTAATAAAACGATTATTTTCACTTAAGCATATAGTGCCTTTTTTTTCTAATACAGAATCAATAAACTGATTTCCATCAAATAAAACACCCTTAAATGGAATGAATATGTCATTATTCTCAATTAATCTTGAATCAATTGAAACTCCATTTATTTTTTCTATTTTATTATTAGGATATATTTGATTAAAAATTTCCAAAAAATTTTCCTTATCTTCTATTTTAATTCTCATCTAAAAATTGTTCTACTATTTCTGTATCTGAATGATATATTTTTTTATCACCTATGATTTGATAGTCATCTCTTCCTTTGCCTAAAATAACAACAACCTTATTATGGTGCATTTCAAGTATGCTATTTAAAGCCTTTTTACGATTTTTAATGATAGTATATTGTTTCTTAGTAAAACCTTGTTTGATATCATTTATTATATCATCTTCATCCTCATGCCTAGGGTTATCATTTGTAATATATACAAAAGATGAATAATCTTCTGCTATACTAGCCATAATAGGGCGCTTTGCCTTATCTCGATTTCCTCCGCAACCAAAAACAGTTATTATTTCTTTATTAGATATTTCTTTAATCGATGATAATATATTTTTAAATGAATCTGGTGAGTGCGCATAATCTACTATAGCATGATTTTTATTAGATAATTTAAATTGCTCTAGTCTACCTGGAATTTGATTAAACTTCTCAGCTGATTTTATAATTTGATTTAAATCTATATTATACTGCAGTGCGCATAATATAGATGACATAAGATTATATATATTAAATTTTCCAATTAGATTAGTTTTGATTTCAAATTCATTTTCCACATATAAAAATTTTATTTTAGTAAAGCTTATATTTAGTTCATATGAAATTACAGATAGAGTACTTTTAGAATTAAAGCCATATGTTAAATAAGGACATTTTAATTCAGGAATGATTTTTTGTGAGTAAGGGTCATCATTATTTAATATAGCAATTGAATTTTTGTTAAGTTTCTTAAATAACATTAGCTTAGTATTAAAATAATCTTCCATTGTTCCATGAAAATCTAAATGATCAGCTGTTAAGTTTGTAAAAACAGCTATATTGACATCTATATCATCTGTCCGGTGAAGCTTGATTGCATGCGATGAGATTTCCATTGGGATATATTCAATCCCTCCATTAACCATTGTCCTGATGATTTGTTGAAGGTCGATTGATTCTGGAGTTGTAAATCCAGTTGAAATAATTCCGGTAGGAGTACTGAATCCGAGCGTACCAAGAGAGCTACTCTTTTTATTATCTTTTCTAAGTAAATGATCAATCAGCTGGGTTGTTGTTGTTTTCCCGTTTGTCCCGGTGACCCCTACAATATTAATTTGTTTAGATGGGTTTTCATAAAAATTTGCAGCAATCTTAGACATTACTTTTCTAGGATTTTTAACTTGTAAAATTGGAACTTTATTCGTCACAGGAGATCTTCCGTTTGCTACAACAGCAATAGCCCCTTTATCTATTGCATCAAAGATATAATCATGTCCATCATTTTTTTCTCCAGCAATTGCAATAAATAGAGTTCCTTGTTTTACCTTTCTAGAATCATGAGCTATATTAAATATCTCTCTATCATCAGAAGATCCAGTAAAATCAATATTTTTTATAATTTTATCTAAATTCATTTTATGTTCCCATTGTTACCACACAGGTCATGTTGGGCTTTATTCTAGTTCCAGGATAAATTGATTGTTTTTTTACAGTGCCAGAAATTCCTTCTGGTTTGAGAATAATGCCTGCTTTATTTGCTATTTTAAGAGACTCTTTTAAGGTTTTTCCTTTAAAGTCAGGGAATGTTTGAGCCTTGTGCATTTGAGCGCTTTTACTTAGTATTGTTTCTTTTGTTTGGATAGGCTCTTTATTATTCTCTATAATACTTTTAATTGTTTTTTTATGAAATTCCTTATCATTTATTAACATTCTTTTGATGATTTCTCTAGATGCAGGTACAGCTGATAGATTAGACCAGTGTTTTCCATATACAGGTTCATCAATAGATACAATCATTACATAGTTAGGGTTATTAGATGGGAATATTGACGCAAATGTTGCAATATGATTGGAGTAGTCTCCATTTTTATATTTTTGAGCTGTTCCTGTTTTTCCTGCAATATTATAACCTTTCAGATTAATTGATTCTGCTGTTCCTTTATCAACTACTTTTTTCAACATGTCTAAAATTGAATATGCTATATCTCTATTTAGAACACGTCTAATAGTTTTTTTATTAGATTTATATTTATTTTCATTATTTTTAGAGATATCTTTTATAATATGAGGTTGAATTAAAAACCCTCCATTTGCAATAACACAATAAGACATTGCAAGTTGTATATTTGTAATAGATAGCTCCTGTCCAATTGTTATGTAGTCTTTAGATGTTTTTGACCATTCTTTAATAGTTCTAATCTTACCATCCATTTCATTAGATAGCGGAAGATATGTTCTGCTACCAAATCCAAATCTTTTTAATTTTTTATATATATCAATGTCATTAAATGAATCGGATATTTTACTGATGCCGATATTACTTGAGTGAACTAAAATATCTTCAAGTGTTAGGAATCCGTATCCTTCATCGTGGTCACGAAGTTTTTTTCCGCTAGATAATTGATATATTCCATTTTCACAATATATTGAATCAAGAGGATTATATGTTTCTGATTCAAGTCGCATCGATACGGGAATAATTTTCATCGTAGAGCCTGGTTCGTATAAATCTGATATTACAGCATTGTTAAATGATTTGAAATCATATTGATTATAATGGTTAGGATTGAAATCAGGAATTGATGCCAGTGCTAAAATTTCACCGCTATAAGGGTTTACAATAATTCCATTTGCTCCAAGAGCATTTGTTGCCTCTACAGCTTGTATTAATTCTTCTTGAAGTATTCTTTGCAGCTCAATGTCAATCGTAAGTTGAATGGTATGTCCATTCAGATAATCATAGTCATCATTGTTGTAATCAAAGTACTTTCCTTTTGCCCCCTTTCTGAATTCAACTTCAGTGCTATCACCCATTAATAAATAATTAAAACTTTTTTCAATTCCAAGCATGCCATCGTTATTTTCATTGATATAGCCCACTGTTTGAGATGCTAGGTTATTGTATTTATATAATCTGTTAGGTTTTTTTTCACACCAAAGGCCTTTAGTCTCTCTAATTTGCTCTAATATTGCTTTTGCCTGTTTATAGCTCGCATTTTTTTCTAAAACAACATATTTGGATTTTTTTGATAATTTTTGCTGATAATACTCTTCAGATTTATTAAATGTATCGCAAAAAAGAGAGATAATTTTTTCTTGGTCAAATTGATCTATCGTATTGACAAAAAATTTGTATCGGTTGATAGTGACTGCTAGTTCATTTTCATTTCTATCAATAATTTTTCCTCTATTACCAATAATTGTTTTTTGTATATACCCATGATTTGTAACTACTTCTTTTAAATCTGGGTGGGGCAGAACCTGTAAGTTAAAAAAGCAACTTAAAATAATAATGACACATATAGATATATATAAATTCATTTTATTAATTCTTTTACTATATGCTTCTAAGTATTTATTATTCATTTTTCTAGCTTTATAATTTCAGATTCCGGAACAACAGCGACCATATCATCTCCTACTATCGAAGATATGTAATGTTCGCTTAGCAGGTAATCCCTTTGGCTTTGCAGCTCTTTTACCATACTGATATTTTTAACTGTTGTTTTTTTAATGGTCTCAATATCATTATTAAGTTTTACACATTGGTTTTTTATATTAAGATAGCATATCAAAAAAAATCCTGCGGATAATATTGATAACGTATAAATAACAAAGTTATTAAGGTTACTATTTTTCTTTTTTCTTCTTTTTCTCATTTATAATTGTGCAGCTCTTAGTTTTGCACTTCTTGATCTTGTGTTTTTAAATACTTCGTCTCTTGTTGCGACAATAGGTTTTTTTGTTAAAACGTTAAGTTTTTTAGAGCTATCTAGTTTGCTTCTATCATAGTAGTCATATTCATTAATTATAACTGAATCCTTAAAAAAGTGTTTTGCAATTCTATCTTCAATAGAGTGAAAACTAATCACACAAACACGACCTCCTTTTACAAGATAGTTTGGAATCTTAGATAGAGTATCTTTGAATGTTTGTATCTCATCGTTAACTGTTATTCTTAATGCTTGAAAAATTCGAGATAAAATTTTATTACTGCATATGCCATTGGTTGCATTTGAGATAGCTATTTTTAAATCAGAGGTTGTATTCATATTATTTTTGTTTCTTTCATGAATAATTGATTTTGCAATTTTATCTGCGTGACTGATTTCAGCATATGTTTGCAATATTTCAATCAATTCTTTTTCGCTAATTTCTGACAATACATCTTTAGCGGTTTTCTCCCCCTGGGGATTAAATCTCATATCAAGAGGTCCTTCTCTCATATAAGAAAATCCTCTGTGCTCTGAATCAATTTGGTAGGAGGAGATACCCAAGTCAAATAAAAAACCACTTACTTTATCAATGCCTAACTTCGATAAAACTTCAGGGAACTGCTTATAAGATGCATGATGCACCGAAAACTGTTCTTTCCCTGTTTCTTTTAGTTTTTTTTCTGCTTTATTCAGAGCATAAGGATCTAAGTCTAATCCAATCAAAAAGCCATGTTTACTAATCTTTTTTAATATAGATGAAGAGTGCCCTGCAAAACCTAATGTGCAATCTACATAAACACCATCTATATCCGTTATCAATGTTTCAATCACTTCATCTAATAGTACGGGGAAGTGATCGCTCATAGATAATTAAAAATTTATTTCCTGAGCTAATTCATCAAAATCATCTTCTGTGAAATTATCTTTTGTGTTTTCATATTTATCAAGAGTATCTTGATCCCACAGCTCAATTTTTTTTATTACACCAATAACCATTACCTTTTTGTCAATATTGGCGTATTTAAGCAGATTATCAGGAATTTGTATTCTTCCCTGAGAATCATACTGTACATAATTAGCATACCTTACAATTGAGCGTATAAAATTTCTGTGTTTATCTCTAATAGAACTTAATGAAGAAAGTTGTTCTTCTACTTGTTTCCATTCTTCTAAAGGATATAGAAATAGGCATGCATCAAACCCTCTTGTTAAAACAAACGTTTTATCATTAGAAAGGTCTAATGCTTTCCTGTATTTAGCAGGAATACTTAACCTGTTTTTTTGATCTATTATATTATAGAATTCACCTGTAAAAGACATTTTTTCACACACTAAAAGTTTAATTAATCATCTAAGTTTGGGAATAATCCCCACAACACTCCACTATTATATTACACCTACCCACTATGATGCAAGAAAAAAAAGAAATTTTTATAATATCTTTATTCATTTATAAAAAATAGATAAATTAAGATACTGAAATAAATAGAGGGGATGAGTTAAGTAAAATGAAATTATATAGTCAGATATTTATTTTTTTATTAATGTTTATATTTGCAGGTTGCGATGAAGATGTTTCTACTGATACAGTTGATTATTATGATGACTTACAAACAAAATTAATCTTAGCTAGCTCTGGTGAAACAGTCATGCTTCCTAAAGGTTTTATAGCCTTAAATCGCAGCCTTTGGATTGATGGACTTTCTAATGTTACGGTTCAGGGACATGGAATTGATCAAACCATATTATCTTTTAAGGATCAAATAGAAGGATCTGAAGGACTTAAAATCATAAATTCTAAAAATATTATTTTAAAAGATTTTACAATTGAAGATAGTAAAGGTGATTTGATTAAGGTTGAGAACACATCAGGTATTGATTTTGTTAATTTAAAAGCACAATGGACTGGAAAGCCTAAAAAAACAAATGGAGCTTATGGATTATATCCTGTTAACTGCGAAAATGTACTTATAGATCGTTGTATTGCAATAGGTGCTTCTGACGCAGGCATTTATGTTGGTCAATCTAAAATGATTACAGTGAGAAATTCAGAGGCATATTATAATGTCGCAGGTATTGAGATTGAGAACTCTTACTATGCAGATGTTTATAATAATTATTCACATGATAATGCTGGGGGAATTTTAGTTTTTGATTTACCAGATTTAGTCGTTAAGTCTGGTAAGAGCGTTCGAGTATATGATAATGTTGTTGTAGATAATAATTTTAAAAACTTTGCTCCATCAGGAAATGTCGTTGCTAGTGTTCCATCAGGAACAGGTATTATGGTTTTAGCAACATCGGATGTTGAAATTTATCAAAATAAAATTTATAATAATAAAACAGCAAACACTTGTATTGTTAGCTATCATATACTTGAAGAGCCTATTACTGATAAAGAGTATTATCCTTATCCTACATCAATTTATATTCATGATAATATTTATAAACGAAAAAGAATGCTTCCTTCATTATCTTTTAAACAACCAATAGGGTTCTTATTAGCTATGAATTATTTTAATGATGTTCCTGATATTGTGATTGATGGAATCATAGATAATAAGATAGAGGATAAAAGTTCAAATAACCCTCATCAAATTTGTATCGAAAATAATAGTGGTGCATCTTTTTTAAATCTTGATGCTGCAAATGATTTTGAAAATATGACAACAGATTTAGGCCATTATAATTGCAGTTTACCTGTAATTAATCATACTGTATACCCTTAATGAGTAGACTGCTTTTATTAGTTGGTATTTGTTTTAGCTTATCTTTTAGTTTTCAAATTAAAAAGAATTTATCAGAGTATAGTATTTTTTCAGGGGACCCTAAAGAACTTATAGCTTCTGATGGGTTTATTCATTATGATCTTATCACACCTCTATTTACAGATTATGCTTTTAAACATCGATTGGTTTATATTCCGGAGCAATCAAAAATTGAATATAAAGAAAGGGATGTATTTGAATTTCCTGAAGGTTCTATGATTGTTAAAACATTTTACTATCCTCATGATTTTGAAAATATCAATCAAGGGGTTGATCTTGTTGAAACACGTTTGCTTGTACACGAGACATCTGGATGGAAAGCTTATCCTTATATATGGAATGATGAAGATACAGATGCTGTTTTATCTGTTGCAGGAGGGATCAGGCCTGTGTCTTGGAAAGATAAAAAGGGAGATCATGCAATTGATTATATTGTTCCAAATATGAATCAATGCAAGGGATGTCATGTTAAAGATGGAAAATTTGTACCAATTGGACCAACAGCAAGGCAGCTAAATAAGGATTTAGATTATCATGATGGCATTTATAATCAGCTTGATAAATGGTATGATTTAGGTCTTTTAGATAATTTGCCTGATATTATTCCCAAAATAGCAGATTGGGATGATCCAGCATCAGGTTCTCTTAATAAAAGAGCACGAGCATGGCTTGATATTAATTGTGCTCATTGTCATAATACACAAGGTCCTGCTAAAACATCTGGATTATTTCTTGATTATTATCAAGAGGACCCTAAAGCTCTTGGAATTTATAAAACTCCTATTGCAGCAGGCCGAGGTTCTGGTGAATTTGAGTATGATATTGTTCCTGGGGATCCAGATCATTCTATTCTTGTCTATCGTTTTAATTCTACAGATCCAGGTGTGATGATGCCAGAGCTTGGACGTACCATGGTGCATCAAGAAGGTTTACAACTAATTAGAGATTGGATTTATTCTCTTAGATAATACTGGTTATTTTTTTTATTTTAATCTAAATTTCACATAATTAACACACTGCAATAAGAAGGGCTTTTAATATGCTACGTTTAGTATCATCATTATTATTATTTAATTTTATATTATCAAATATTAATCCTATATCTGCCCCAGGTGATGATGTTGATGTTACAATTAATTCACAGTTTACACTAGATGCAACAGAGTCATTTGATGAAGATGGTGAAGTTGCAACATATAGTTGGGACTATTCTGATTGTACAAACCAAGGATTTACCTTAACTGCTCAAGAATCTGATGCGGTTATTACTCTTCTAGCTCCAAATCAAGGGGATTTAACTTGTAGGGCAGAATTAACTGTAACTGATAATGATGGCTATGAATCAGAACAGTGGGCTGCAGAAAATTTATTTATTTCAGAGTATGCTGAGGCCTTATCCTCTCAAGATACGTATGTTGAGATTTACAATGGAACTGATTCTCAGGTAAATTTAGCTGATTACTCTATAAAAATAACTCGTGATAATGGCTCTGAATATGAATTATCTTTAGATAATGAAGGAGGCGATTCGATTAATGACGGTCTTTTAGAA
>PBEF01000013.1 GCA_002717625.1 Fidelibacterota bacterium
TGATGGTGATAATTTAATATTTAATTTAGATCTTGATGCAACAAACGGAAGCGTAACGCTTGATGGTTCACTTGCAACCTATACTCCAAATGCAAATTATAATGGTGATGATAGCTTTAGTTTCAGCGTATCAGATGGCAGTGAGTCATCTAGCGCAAGTGTAAGTCTTAGCATATCAGCTGTGAATGATGCTCCAGTAGTTGAACTTAATTTTCTTCCAGAAGGTTCTAATCAATCAGTAGTATTTTTTAATGAGGATGATTTAAATATTTATGAGTATGATACAGCTTCGTTAGCGATAGGTGTATTAGGGACAGATATTGATGGTGATAATATTGATTTTTCATCTTTTAGTATTCAAGGTGGTAATAATATACAAACATCATTTTATGGATCTGGTGCACATATAGATTTATATCTAAGCTCACCATCTAATTATAATGGAACTGAGACTTTTACTATAACAGTTACAGATGGAGAATTAATAGGTTCACATACATTTGATGTTACTGTTTTACCTGTTAATGATACTCCTGTTGCAACAACTGGTTTGTCAAGTGTAACAGCTGAGGACCAAAGTGTTATTATAAGTTTATCTGGTAGTGATGTTGATGGTGATGTTCTAACATTTAACTTAGGTTCTGATGCAACATATGGTAGCGTTATTATTGATGGTAGTATTGCAACCTACACTCCAAATACAAATTACAGTGGCGCTGATAGCTTTAGTTTTACCGTTACTGATGGTAGTTTAAGTGATACAGCTGAAGTAAGCCTTAGTATATCAGCTGTAAATGATGCCCCTATATTTATAACTTCTTTATTAGAGCCTGTAGATGAAGATATATCATATTCATTTTTTATAGAAGTAGAGGATGTTGATAATACAGCTAATGAATTAGATTTATCTATTGTATCTGGTCCTTCATGGCTAGATATATCCGATTTTACTTTATTTGGACTTCCAACTAATGATGATGTTGGATCTTCTACAGTAATTTTAAATTTAACTGATGGACAATTGAGTGTATCTAATTCATTTACAATAACAGTTCTTCCAGTTAATGATCCTCCAGTTGCAACAGTAGGTTTATCTGCTGTAACAAATGAGGATCAATCTATTCTTATAGCATTATCTGCAACTGATATAGATGGAGACGAATTATTTTTTGAAATATATTCACAGCCTGATAATGGAATAGCTGTGATTAATGGATCAATTGCTACATACACTCCAAGTGTTAATTTTAATGGTGATGATAGCTTTGTTTTTTCTGTAAGTGATGGATTTCTTGTAGACACAGCAATAGTTACACTTACGGTAGATCCTGTTAATGATGCTCCTGTATTTGTTGATTCTAACGGAATCCCTTATGCTGATGATGATATAGTTATTCCTGATCAAGAAATAGATGAAGATAATCAATTTAGTTATGAAATTCTTGCATCTGATTTTGATGGAGACGCTGTTGAATATTCTGCTGTTGCTTTAGATAATAATATCACAGTTTGGTTTATAGATAATATATTAAATATTCTTCCTGCTGTAGATTGGTTTGGTACTGTTTCTATCATAGTTACTATTAGCGATGATAATCAGGCTATAAGATCTACGACATTTGATTTAGTTGTAAACTCAGTTAATGATCCTCCAATAGCTATCAATCAAATTGTTGAATTTGATGAGGATACGGAATCATTAATTATACTTACAGCACAAGACCCAGATAGTTATAATTTAACGTATACTATTACCTCTGAACCTAGTATAGGTACAGCAAGTTTAAATGCTTCATTTTTGACTTATATTCCAAATCAAAATGCAACAGGTGTTGATAGTTTATCTTATATTGTTAATGATGGAGAACTAAGTTCAAATGAAGCGTATATTATATATGATATAGCTCCAATTAATGATCCTCCTGAATTACCAGAATTTGATAACCTCACGTTGAATGAAGATGAACCTTATATATTTTCTCTTCCAATTTACGATGTTGATGGAGATGTATTAGAATATTTAGTAGATATTGATGGAGATGCTACTTCTTCCATAGAAGAAGGAATATTGATTATCACTCCTTCATTAAATGCTTTTGGTCAAGTTGAAGTATCAATTACTGTAACTGATAATACAGATATAAATAATAATGGTCCTTTAACTGATTTTGATTCATTTACACTTAATTTTTTACCAGTTAATGATGCTCCGCTAATTATATCAACTCCTTTTTATGATTTGTTTGTTGATGAAGTGTTTGAGTATGTCGTAGAAGTTGAAGACCCTGATGATGATCAATTTATTTTTATGCTTATAAATGAATCTCCATACATTATTCCTGATGGGATGGTAATTAATAATAATATAATAACTTGGACTCCTAATAGTACACAATTATATGGTCCTATAGCAATATCTGTAACAGATATGGATCAAGATAATCCACTAACTACTATTCAAGAGTTTTCTATTGATGTTCGATTATCTCAGAGTTTTTCTCTACATGATGGTAATAATTTGGTCAGTTATTTAGGAGTTCTACAAGATAATACTATAGAAAATATGTTAGCACCTATATCTGGAAATATTACTCAGATTTTAACAGAAAATGCAGCTTCAATTCAATTAGATGATGGCGATTGGATTGGTAGTCTTGATTATATAGAGCCAACTCGAGGTTATTGGTTAAGAGTTGAATCTGGAGGAGAAATTGTAAATTATGATTTAGCTACATACCAAACTTCATCTGAACAAGTGTTCTCTTTGCATGCTGGATGGAATTTGATTTCATATATAGGTTCAGAAAATATTGATTTAGATGAAGCTCTTCCAGATGAGATTGAACTTTTCTTTAGAGAAATTATTAGCGAAAATATATCAGCAATTAGAGATGAAAATGAAAATTGGGTTGGATCCCTTGCAAATATAGGATGGCAACATTTAAAAGGATATTGGGTATATGTAACAGAACCTGTAGAGTTTAATTTTAGTTCTGATTCTAATATTTCAAGATTTGTTAATAATGAAATTCCTAATTATAATATATATAATCAGCCCTTAGCTTTTAAATATAAACAGTCTCAAAAGCAATCTTTTTATTATTTTAGAGATGCTATAATAGATGATGAATATATTACAGATAATGATTGGATTATAGCATATCATGAAGAATCTATTATTGGTGCAAGAAAATGGGGAGGTGCATATACAGATGTTCCAACAATGGGATTTGATGGTTTTGATGAAACTATAGGTTATTGTGAAGATAATTCTAAGGTGTATTTCAAAGTATTCCAACATAGTACAGGAAAATTAATCCCAATGCATGGTGAAATTCCATTGTGGAAAAATCAAAATAACTTTATAGTAGATATATTATCTGAAAAATATGTATTACCAACAGAATATAGTATATCTATGCCATATCCAAATCCATTTAATCCTTTAGTGAACTTTGATTATTCTATCCCTGATAAAAATAATGTTAAAATTATGGTATATGATATTAGAGGCAGGATAGTAACTGAATTATTAAATGAAATTAGATCTGCTGGAAATTATAGTGCTAAATGGATAGCTGATGATTATGCTAGCGGTATTTATTTTATAGAATTTAGCAGTGGTGATTTTACGGCAATAAGAAAAATTACTTTACTGAAATAATATCAGAGTATATCCCATTAATTTTTTTAAATAAATTATTAAAGCTATGATTATTATTAATTGTATAATCTGCTAAATATTTTTTTTTACTTTCAGGCATCTGTAGTGATATTCTATTTTGAATATTTTCTAAGCTAATATTATCTCTTTTAATTGCTCTAGATAGTCTTTTTTTTTCATTTGCAGTTACTAATATTGTATAATCAAAGAAAGATTGATAATTAGCTTCAAAGAGTAGGGCGGCATCAACAATAAAAGAATTATATTTTTTATTATTCTTTATTTTTTCATATTCTTTATTTATTAGTAAAAATACTTCTGGCCACATAATTCCATTGAGTATAGTATGATTCGTCTTGTTTTTAAATGCAACTTTAGCTAATAAATTGAAGTCAATTTTATTTTCAACTGTTATTTGATTTCCAAATATATTGATAATTTTTTTTTGTAATGATAATGATTTTTTTAAATGTGCCTTTGATTTCTGATCAGCGTTAAATATGTAAGTTCCTTCTTGTTCATCTAAACAGTTTGCAGCAGTTGTCTTTCCTGATGCTATTCCTCCTGTTATACCAATTTTAATCATTATTTAATATAGAAATAATTTGTTTATTGATTTCTTCTATACTAAGCGTTCCATTTATATAAGAAGTTAAATTTTTATTTTCATAGTATTCTATTAAAGGACTTGTAGATTTATGATAAATAGATAGTCTATCTCTAACAGTCTGTTCTTTATCATCTTCTCTTATAGATAATTCTTCATTAGTTTGATCATCTTTATTTTCATTAATAGGAGGATTGTATTTTACATGATAAATTCTTCCAGAGGGAATATGGATTCTTCTTCCACCCATTCTATCTACAATTATATTATCTGGAACTTCAAGTACAATAGCCTTGTTAAGTTCATGACCTAAATCTGATAAGACTAAATCTAATCCTTCAGCTTGTGGTATTGTCCTTGGAAAACCATCTAAGATATAACCGTTATCACAATCTTTATTTTTAAGTCTACTTTTCATCATATCTAAAATCAGATTATCTGGAACTAGTGAACCATTATCCATATGTTCTTTTGCTTTTAATCCTAATTCAGTTTTATTATTTACATGCTCTCTAAGCATATCTCCTGTTGATATTTGAGGAATATTAAGTTTCTTAACAATTAATTTTGCTTGTGTTCCTTTGCCCCCTCCAGGAGGACCAATTAAAATAATTTTCATTTTTCTCCTTATATTAGAATGCCTGCAATTGTTGCAGTTAGCCATGAAGCTAAAGCTCCACCAAGCATAGCTTTTGTAACTAATTTAGCTAAATCTTTTTTTCTTTTTGGAGCAATTGACCCTATTCCTCCTAATTGTATACCAATTGATGCAAAGTTTGCAAAACCACATAATGCATATGCAGCTATTGTTGCTGTTCGTATAGATAGTTGATCATTCATATTTGCAAGGTTTCCATATGCAATAAATTCAGTTAAAACTAATTTTTGTCCCATTAAAGTTCCTAATATATGAGCCTCTGACCAAGGAGCTCCCATTAAAAAAGCTAATGGCATAAATAAATATCCAAGGATCAATTCAAATGTTAAGACTGTTGTTCCAAAAGGGATTAAGCTTAAAATCCAGTTTAATAGGGCTAGAACAGATAAAAATGCAATTAGCATTGCTGCAATATTTAATGCTAACTTCATTCCTTCAGTTGCTCCATTTCCTAAAGCTTCAAGAAAATTCCCCTCATCAGATACTTTTGATAATTCAATATCATTTTTAGCTGTTTCTGGTATTGATGTTTCAGGATAAATAATTTTAGCAATTACAAGAGCAGCTGGAGCACTCATAATTGATGCAGCCATTAGATGCCCAGCTATACCAGGTATAGTATTGCTTAGCATTAATACATAAGCAGCCATTACACCACCAGCTACTGTTGCGAATCCTCCTGTCATTATAGCATTTAATTCAGATTTTGTCATTTTTCCTATAAAAGGTTTAACTACTAAAGGAGCTTCTGTTTGGCCTACAAAAATATTTGCAGATATACTTGCCGTTTCTGCTCCACTTGTACCCATAGTTTTTTGCATAATTTTTGAGACCATTCGTATGATTTTTTGCATAATACCAAAATGATATAAAACAGACATTAAGCTTGAAAAAAATATTACTGTTGGTAGAACAAGAAATGCAAATTGGAAACCAAATCCTGGCCAGGTACCATCATTTGGAAAATTTTGTTCCCATGGACCAAACATATTTTTATCACCAAGATTTCCAAACAAAAATTTACTTCCCTCTACAGAAAAGTCTAATATTTTTTTTATAATTGAATCTATAAAATTAAAAACCCATTTTCCTCCAGGAATTTTTAAAATTACAATAGAAAAAAATAATTGTAATGATAGGCCCCAGATGATTAGCTTCTTATCAATATTTTTTTTATTATTAGATAATAGATAAGCAATTACTAAAATAGCCAAAACTCCTAAAATACCAATAAAACGATCCATATTTATATTCCTTTATTATTTGTAAAAACAATTTCTACAGTTTGCTTCATATTTATCTAGTTCACCTAATAAGATTTGCTCTTTGTCTTTTGATATTCTTTTTGTAAAGAAGGCATAATCTCCACATACATTGCATATAGCATTAAGTTTACTTATATATTCTGCTTCAGATAAAATATTAGGCATTATTCCAAATGGTTTACCTTGAAAGTCTTTATCTAATCCTGAAACAATGACTCTTTTATTTTTATTTGCGAGTTTAATACAGATATCAATGATTCCTTTTTTAAAAAATTGAATTTCATCAATTCCAATAATATTAATATCATCAGGGATATTATCTAAGATTTTATCTTCATTATCAATTGTAATTGACTCTATAGAATTGTTATTATGAGATACTATAAGACTATCGCTATATCTATTATCTATTTTTGGTTTGAAAACTAAAATTTTATTTTTTGCAATTATTGCTCGTTTTAATCTTCTTATAAGTTCTTCTGTTTTTCCACTAAACATAGGACCGCAAATTACCTCAATCCAGCCTAATCGTTGATTTTTTTTATTCATTTATATAATTTGAAATAGTTTCTAGTAATTTAATATATCCTTTATCACTTTTACTAACGTCTTTAATTATAATATTAGAGTATTTTTTAGTAGGCTTGATATATTTTAGATACATAGGCTCTACAGTTGTAGTATATTGTTTTTCTATTGATTGTAGAGTTCGTTTCCTATCTTTTATATCTCTATCTAGTCTTCTTTTTTTCCTTGTATTATTTGGTATATCAATAAATATACTAGTTGTAAGCATTTTCCTGATATTCTTATCATAAAGTGAAAAAATTCCTTCCAAAAGAATAATGTTATACTTTTTATTTATATGATTAAACTCTACTTTTCTTGTATGTGTTTTATAATCATATATAGGAATCTTTATATTTTTTAATTTTTTAATTTTATTTAAATCTTGAAATAGTAATTCAAAATCAAATGCATCAGGATGATCAAAATTATTTTTTTCTCTTTTTTCCATACTTAAATGTGATAGGTCGTTGTAGTATGAATCTACTTCAATTTTTAATAAACAATCGTTTCCAAATTTTTTGATTAGTGCATTACATAGAAAAGTCTTGCCTGATCCACTTCCTCCTGTTATTCCAATAATATGAATATTATTTTTCAATAAAGATTTGTCCTTTTACATTAGTCATATTATTTAGGTTATCATATACGTATATTTCTATTTCATTACTTCCTAATGTTATTTTTTCTTGTATATTCGCTGTAATAAGCTCCCTGTGTTTTATGTAATTATAGAATATTTCTGTATTATTAATTCTTATTTTAATTGAATAGGGATTTATTCCAGATAATTTATCATCACTATTAAATGATATGGTTTTAATATTATCTTTTTTATATGTTTGATTTAGATTTGGGTAAATATTATAGATTTTTGGTTTTTCTTTTTCAGTTAGTACTGAATATACTCCTCCGGATGATATATTAGTTGTTATTTTATTATTTTGTTTGATTGTTTTTATATAATTCCAGGATTTATTTATTTGATCATATTTGTAAAATCCATAATTACTATTATTATACATTAATATTAATTTTTCTTTAAAAGGGATATTTGTGGGATTAATTTCTATTGGTTTTATAATAGTCTCAAAGTTGTCATTCATAGTATGTTCTAAATCATCGTTAATCCATAAAAGAATATTATTATAGAACGATTCTGAATTTATATTATCTATTATAATTCCATTTTTTAATTTAACAGTATTATTATAATTTGGATTTAGGGTAGTAATTTGTTTTTTAAATATAATTTTTGGATTAGTATTATATATTATATTTATTTCATCAATATCATCAGCTTTAATTAGCCTTGATGATATTAAACCTTCTTTTTTCCTATATAATTGATGTTTTATCTCTTTTTGTTTATATAATAGGATTAAATCTGGGATTAATCCCGTATTTTTTTCTTCTAAAAATTCTATAATTAAACCAGAATCTAAATGTTTAATATTTATTTTTCCATTGATATTGTTAGTGTTAATATGATTATTTTTAGTATCTATGTTAGCTAAGCTATTTTGAATGACTCCATTTACTTCTGTTATATTATTTTCAGCATCTGCTATTTTAATTAGAAAATTTTGATATTTATTGTTTATGTTTTTTTTATATGGAACGTTATTTTTTATAAATGATAAATTGTTATTTTGATTAAATAACCGATGAGATATAATGTTTTGTTTAAATAAATTATAATCTATTTCTGTATATATTAAAGGATTTTCAATAAAATTATATTTATCAAATTTTATTGAATACATCATTTCTTCATCAATAAATAGTTCAATACTGTATACTCCAAATTTAAAAGGTAAATTATCTATTTTATCATAGGTTTCTATTGCTAATCCAAATTCTCCATCAATACGAATTGTATCTTCTAGAGTATATTTATAATTATTTTCTTTCGTTAAGTTAAATGTTTGATAGTCTTGTATATCATTAATCCATGATTTATTATCCATTGGTATAAATGAAATGGTTTTTGCTATAGGAAATATAGTATCTGATATTTTATAATAATTAATTAAGGGATTAATAGGTTCATTATCTTTAGTGCGTATTTCAAAATGTATATGTGGCCCACCTACTGATCCTGTATCTCCAGCATAGCCAATGATATCACCTTTATTAAATTCAATTATTTGCTCTTGGCTTAAAATATGGTCAAAAAAACTTGAATTATATTGATTATATAATTTATCTATAAGATATTGTATTGTATCATTGAACTCAATTAAATGGGAATATAGTACAATATTTCCATCCTTTAGTTTTAGATATACTGCCTTGCCATAATTATCTGGTTCTATTTTAATCCTATACACATATCCTGATTCAATAGCATATATATTTGAGCCTATTTCTCCTTTTGTCCTTATATCAATACCTGCATGAAATCTGCTTGAGCGAGGCTCACAAAAGGTGCTAGTTATTTCACCTTTATAATCATTAGGCCATATATAATCATTTGAGTAAATTATGCTTATTGAAATAGTAAGTATTATATTTAACCTGTATAAGATGAGAATCATTTAAAATAAGAATATTTGTTTTATGTCTAAATTTAATTCTAAGATATTAAAAATAAAATTATTTTACTTTAGATTATCAGGAAAAATTAAGCAAAATAATTTTCGATTAAATACAGAGAGTCCTATTGATAATATTAAATCTGTATTAATTATTTTTCCAACATCAGAAGAAGATTTTAATGTTGCTAAGTATTGTTTGAAGTCTTTATTCTTAAGTGATACAACTAAATATACTTATTTAGTTAATAATGTTTTTTATAGCAGTGTCCGTTTTAATGGGGATATATACGGATTTAATTATATCATAAAAAAAAATAAAATAATAATGAATGATAATTTTAATACTCAGAACGTTATCAATAAGGACTTTGATGTTATTGTTGATTTAAACTGTAATTTTATACTAGATATTGCAATGATAATTAATAAATTAAAGTCAAATTATAAAATAGGATTTAAGAATAAATATTCTGATTATTTTTATAATATACAGTTTAAATATACTACTCTAGAAGAGTATTATTCTAAAATCAATCTAATGTTAAATTAAATTTATGAAATTAATAATTTTTGAAAACTCTAAATCTAGTAGATTGCTTCCATTTTCTTTTAATCACTCTCCTTTAGAGTTGCGATTAGGAGCTTTTACAAATTTAGAAAGATTCCAACGTATTTATAATCATTTAGATATTATATTAATTGTAAGAGAAGATCTAAAAGATATTATAGAAGAAAGGTATCCTTCCTTATCCGTTAACCCTGAAGAAATATCAAAAGGTTTATGCCTGAATGCATCTGCAATATTGAAAAATGAACATTTAGAGTTGATTGATACAAATGATGTGTTATCTAATAGAGACGAATTGATATCCTTTAAATTAGAAAAAACTGTATCTTTTGGTGATTTTGAAAAAATTATTGATAGGAAAAAAGATGTAACTATTGCTTGTGATATTCCTGTTATTAAAAATATTTGGGATATTTTTGAATATCAGAAAACACAACTAGAAGATGATTTTAATTATTTTTCATTAAATAATAATTATTTATATCATCCATCATTGATTATGGTTAATCAAGATTATATATATATAGGGAATAACGTTACAATTAAAGCCGGAGTTATTATAGATGCTTCAGCTGGCCCTGTAATTATTGATAAAGACGTTATTATTGATCATGGTACTATAATTGAAGGACCAAATTATATTGGTAAAGGAACATATATTGCACCTATCTCAAAAATCAGAGATAATAACATTATAGGCCCTATGTGTAAAGTAGGAGGTGAATTGACAAACAATAATTTTTTAGGTTATAGTAATAAAGTACATGATGGTTTTTTAGGTCATAGTTATATAGGAGAATGGGTTAATATTGGAGCTGGAACTAATAATAGTAATTTAAAAAATAATTATAGTTTGGTAAAGGTTAGGGTAGAAAATGAAATATATAAAACAGATTTACAATTTTTAGGTTCACTAATAGGTGATTATACTAGAATAGCAATAGGAACAAATTTAAATACAGGTACTTTTATAGGAATAGGATCAAATATATTTAATCATAGATTGCAAGATAATTATATTCCTTCTTTTTCTTGGGGAAAAGATGCAAAAGTACAATTTGAAAATTTTATAAATACTTTGATTAAGATGAAAAAAAGAAGGGGAAAAAGTATTTCTTCAGCAGAGAAAGAATGTATAAAAACAATATATTCTAAATAAATCAAATTTATTCTTGTTCTTAAGTAACTATAAAAGTATATTTTTTTGCATTTCAAGGAGAAAATTATGGCTTTTGAAGGTTTAATATGTCCTAACTGTTCAGGAGAGTTAAGCGAAAAGAACATTAAGGCAGGAGATTTAAAATGTCCTCATTGTAAGATTAATATAAAACAGAAAAAGTATTTAGCTTTTTTAGAGTATTTAATGATGAATGGGCTTGTAACAGATATGGATTTTTTTGATCAAAAATTATATGGTCATGAAGTTGAAACAGAAACTATTGAGCAAAAAGAATTAGATGATTATACTAATCCATCTGATTATGAAGATAAGACAGAGAGATTAAAAAATTATGATGAGTCAGCAGATTTAAAAGAAGTTACAACTGATGAAGAAGAATTCAGAGCATGGGATGGAGTTGATGAAGATTGGGAAGAATTCAATTCAAAAGATAAAAAACAAAATTAATTAAGAGAATATATATATGGAAGAAAACAAAAAAAAGAAACAATTAAAAATTGAAATTGATGAATCGGTAGGACAGGGAGAATATGTTAACTTTGCTATTGTCACACATTCCGTCGCTGAGTTTGTACTTGATTTCATCAGAATTTTACCGGGACTTAATAAATCTAAGGTAAGGTCAAGAGTTGTTATTTCTCCAATGCACGCTAAAACTTTTTTAAAAGCATTGCAGGATAATATAGATAAGTATGAAAATAAATTTGGAGAAATAAAAGTTATCAATAATAAAGAAGCTGTTCCAGATTTTAATAACTTAATTAATAAAGATACTTTACCTAATTAAATTTTCTAAATATTTGCAGATAATCTCATTGTAATCTGTCTTGTCATGAATGGTCCTCCAACCATTTCTTTATGTACATCATTGAATAAGTTCTGTATCGTAATATTTAATCCCAAATATTCATTTAATTTATAATTATATAATAGATCAATTAGATCATATGGTCCAATAATACCAGACCAGATTCCATCTTTCCAGAGATATTGATCAACATGTTTATATTTAATTCCAATAGTTCCAAATTTTTCAGTGTCCCACATCAAGCTTGCATTCATTTTGAATTTGGGAGCATTGATAGGATCATTTTTTTTGGTTAATTTATTATAGTACTCAGTACTATTGTAAAAAGAAAAGTTAGTATCAAATGTAATATTATATTGGCGGAGAAAATAAGTTAATCCAACATCAATTCCTGACATTTTAGTGGAGCCATAATTTAAGGGAGCAAGTATAGCATGAAGAGGAGTAAATGCTGTTCCTGGAATTTCAAGATTTTGTTTATCTGCACCTATAATTGGAGATATAATTTTTTCAGCTTCAGATAATCTTGAAACTACATCATATTCATCTATTCCAACAGCTTGCCAAAATTGAGCTTCTTGCATATATGAACTCCCAAATGAAATATTCCCATAATCTTCAGCATATGAATGAATAATAACATCTTCAGGATGATAGATTGTAACTCCTATGGTATCTCCATAAGCAGCATTTTCACCCGTTGTATAATTAATGAAATCATCTTCATTTCCAGGAACTCCATCTTCACCAAAACAGCTAATATCGCCACCATGCCAAGGATAGTTCAATTCTCCATCATTATCAGTTGGCAGATCAATTCCTCCACATGTTATATAGTCTACATATCCCCATTGTGGGTCTCCATCGATTGAACTTTCCCATCCAAAACCAGTATTTTTACTCCAATCAAAAGCATCATTAATTCCATCTGAATCTGTATCTAGATTAAAATGCTCATTTGCAAAATTAGGGTTCATTTCAGCAACATTATAAAGATTTGTAATTTCAAAACATCCTGATGAGTATGGTTCGCAATAGCTTTCTCCTTCTTTAGATGCATTATTTTCATAATATGGAAAGTTGACTCCAATCACCTCATCTGTAAAATTCCCATACGAATCGATAGCCTTAATACTCCAATCATTATCATTATCTTTTCCATCCCATTGTGTACCAAAGGGGGGATTAGATAAGGTGCTATCTAAAGAGTTTGCAGGTAACATTCCTACAATATGATTTAGTGCAAATTCAGCATTAGTTATTTTTTGTGGATGATTTAAGTTCCTTTCAACAACATATGGTGTGATAATTGTTGGTCCACTAAAGAAATCTTGGTACTGACTTTGATAATAATTTAATGAACCATAAATCTTTTCAGTTAAAAAACCTTGAAAACCAAGTTCTAATGTTTGAATTTTTTCAGTTTTTATAGGTTCAACATCTGGAATATTTATTGCTTCTTCAGGAGTATATACTCTTCCTGTATCATTAAGTTCAGGTACATAAATTGTATATATTGCTGTATCAAGGGGAATATAATCTGTAACATTGATAAAGTCAGAATTAAATGCTAAGAAATAAGGAGCTCCTTGAACTCTATCAGTATAAGCAGCATTCTGTGCATTTCCTTCCCAGTATCCATCAAATAGTGATCCAATAGGATAATTCATACCATTAATACTTACTTGAGGTTTGTTGATTTCAAGCTGTTCTCCAACTCTTACATATGGAGTTCCATCTCTATTTCCTCTAGAATAAAATGAAAATGGACCAATTCTATTAATAAATAAATCAGTATATAAAGTGATTGCATTAGGAGTATTAAATGCTCTTCCATATGAAAAAGTGAATTCATGAAAATCATTTGGTTTGTAAACAAGTCCAAATTTGGGTTGCACTCCAGGTTTTTCTTCTAATCTATCATGTTTATCAATTCTAAGAGCTGTTATTATTTCCCATTTTTTATTTCCCTTTGGATTAGTAATTGTTTGAAAGTAAACACCCATTTCTTGTGATGTTACATTTACAAATTCATCCTTTTCATCTACTCCTTCACTACATTCCCATACTCTTCCATCTCTTTCACCAGATTTATAAAAGTCATCAATTAAATCAGGGTCTTCTACATCTGGATTATTTGGATCAAAACAGAACTTCTCATCAATCATTTCATCAATAAGACCATCGCCATCTTGATCAATATTATCTTTAAATACAATTCCATCAGGGTTGACCCCTGTACTTACATTCATATTATCATCATCAGTACCAAAAATTCCATCCTCTCCTAAAACATCAGGATTAAAGTCTCCAGGATCAGGATATCCATTTCCATTTAAGTCATAATAATCACTGCTATCAAAGTCATCATCTAAATTATTAGCACTATTAACCCATGCATCACCATCATTATCATATCCATTGGGGCCATCATTTAGAATCGTTCCATTTGAATTAGCAATAGTTTTAAAATAATCAAATCCATAGATGATTTTTGTACTTTTAGGGTATTTTTTGCTTGGTCCCCAAAACCAATGTTGCATTCCTAAAGAAATATTCTTTGATTCATCATTAATTCTATTTCCCAATAGATATCCACGAGTATTTCCTGAGTTCCCTTCATTAATGTAAAATGTAGTACTTAGATTCTTAAATCTAGATCTTAAAAGATAGTATGTATATTGATATCCATCAGCAAGATATCTTCCGGTTCCTGTAACTTGATTTGTTTTGCTCCAAGAATACCCTGTTGAAAATGTTAAGTTAAGATCTTCTGAAGGATCATAATCTATTCTTAAATCAGCCTTTGCATTGAGTACTTCAAAATCAGGATAATCTGCTAATCCATCTCCATTCACATCATCAGTTATATCAAAATTATCTTCATAATCTTTTGGCGTCCAAATTCCATCCCCATTTGTATCAGTAAAGGGCTCTCCTTTTGTATATCTTCCATTTTGGTCTATATCTACAAAAGGTTCTTCTTCACATCCAAAACAGCCATCTCCTGTATCAAATATTCTATCAAGTTCACTCGTATCAGTTTCACGTAAAATATTATCTGATTCTCCATAGTCAGGTCCTAAATATGTTATTAATTTATCTCCTTGATTTCCATATATGCCATCCTCATTAGTATCTATCCAATATTGATCTCCAGGGCATAATCCATCTTGCCCACAATCTAATAATTGATCTCCGTAATCATTAGGGCTATATATTCCATTTGCATAAGGATAAGTATCCTCCCATATAATAGTATTTTCATTAATTAATAAAATATCACCTTGATTTCCATATATTCCATCACCACTATCATCACTCCATATTTCATCAAGATCAATTATATTATTATTATTTGTATCCCAAACATCAAAATTCCATAGTTCTCCAGTATTATATTCTCCATCATTATTCCAATCAAAATTGTCCCATAGACCATTTCCTTCACCCCAATCAGCTTCTATCCAAGCTGGATTAGAGATGTATTCATAGCTACATCCTAATGTACAATCTGGATCAACTTTTTGAAGTATTTCAGGGCATATTCCATCTAAACCACAATCATGTGTTCTTGGCTCAAATGTATCGTCAAATGGACTTCCTTCATGATCACCACATTGCCCATTCCCAAAGAAGGCATTTTCTGCGCATGGTTCTGATGATATAAAATATGTATCCCCTTGAAATGTTAATTGATTTCTTCCCTCAGATAAACCATCAAAGAACCCATTGTTTCCAGTACCATCAGTAAATCCAAAAGAGCGTCCATATTCTGTTGTAAAAGCATGGTCTCCTGGAAGATTATCATATCCAAAATCGTATAGGAATACATCAAATATTAATTTTACAAGTTCTTCATCATAATAGTGAGCACCTCTAAGGTCTAAGTTATCATCAGGATAATCAATTTCTCCATCTCCATCTGGATCTGGATTTAAGTACCAATAATTATAATCTCCTTCTGTCCAGACTCCATCACCATTATAATCTACAAAAGATTCACACTGTTCAGGATTAAGACAATCCCACTGTTCATTAGCTTCAGTACCATTGCTATCTAATCCTGGTTGCCATATTCCATCACCTTCACCAGGGTCAGCAAAAGGTTCGCCTGTTGATTCTAATATAGGATACCCTTCATCACCAGGACATAATCCATCAAATCCGCAATCAACAAAGCTTTCTCCTTCGTCAAATACTCCATTTCCTTCACCAAAATCAGGAGCTAGTTCATATGGATCTTCATAGTCTCCATCATTATTAAGATCTCTTGCAGGTATTCCATCAATTCCCCAATCAAATAACTCTTCTCCAACAGGAGCTCCATTTGCATTTAGCCCATCTGTGCCATAATCATCAAGAGGTTCAGAATTTATGTATTGTCTATTTCTTCCTTCAAAAATAATTACATTATTTTCAAGATTGACTCTCCAATTTGGAAATGCTTGTGAACCTGTAAATTGCTCTTGACCATCATCAACTAATCCATTTTGATCGTTATCAACTCCATCAAACCATTTATCTTCTTTAGTATCAATTCCTTCATCTACCCCTTCATCACCATTATTGCTTTCAGTAGGGTCCCAAATTCCATTTCTATTAACATCATTCCAGCCGCAACAAACACATCCATCATTATTTGTATCACCTAGACAATCACCATCATTATCAATTCCATCAGCAATAAAATAGTCTTCATCTATTAATCCATCATTATCATCATCATATCCATTATACCAGTCTTCTCCTTCAACACCATCATTATCAGGATCCCCAGTTTCATTGTTTTCACCATTTCCTATACGTACAATTCTATTATCAGATGTTTGTTCATATGTAAGGTTTGCAAAATCATCAACCCAAGGATTATTATCTTTTTTATCATACATCCTTTTTGGTGTTCCACTGTATGGGTAGGTATGTATTTTATATTCTTCTTCACTAACAAATTCCCAATCATATGCTTTAAGATAGCTAGCTGAAGCTTTTATACTTAAATCTTTGGTGAGTTTAGAAGCCCAGCGAGTATCTAATTTAGATAAATCACGATTATCATTAATAGAACTGGTTACACTTAAATCAAATCCTTCTGAATCAGCTGGAGATTTTGACGTAATACTAACAACTCCACTATGAGCATTTGCTCCATATAATGCTGTTGCAGGACCTAAAACAATTTCGATACTTTCTATATCATTACTTGATTGGGGTAGAGTACTATAGTTGATTACTCTTAGAGCAGGAATATTAGCAATTCTTCCATCACTTAAGGTTAATAGTCTTGAAGAAAAACTACTATTAAATCCACGAACAGAGATACTGTAATTATTAATTCCACTTGATGAAAAGTCTACTCCTTTAATTCCATCTAAATAAGATCCTAAATTTGTAGCTGATTCTCTCTTTATATCACCTGCGCTAACAATTTCAACCGCAGCGGGAGAATCAGTGATTTTCATTTGTCTTCTTTCTGCTGTAACTGTAGTTTCATCAATATCAACAGATTGTGATTCTAAAAATAAATCTAATATAATATCTTGATTTTTAAATAAATCAATGTTTTTAGTTAAGGTTTTATATCCAATGTAGGTAGATTTTAAAGTATATGTACAGGTAGAGCAAGATCTAATATTTTGAAGTATAAAACTTCCATCTACATCGCTTGCTGCTCCAATTCCTTTATCTTCTATAAAAATACTAGCCCCAATTAAAGGTTCTTTTGTCTTTTGGTCGTAAATAGTACCTTTAATGGTTGCTGAGCTTAATAGGCTAAATAGCACACTAGCCATTATAATATATTTTATTTTATAAATGGATATCATATAATGTTCTTGAGTACGAGTGTTAAATCTAAAGATATATTACCTTAAAGTAAAATAAAAAAAAGCCCCGTATTAAAGAAAATACAGGGCTTTTTAAGTTATGATTTACTATATGTGTAAGTAAGCCTTATTTAATAAGCATTACTTTTTGAGTATTCAAATCATTTCCAGCATGTGTTGATATGAAATATACACCACTAGCTAAATTTGAAGCATTCCATACAAATGTATGCTCTCCTTTAGTTAATTGGCCTTCAGTAATTACATCAACTAATTGTCCTGTTAAGTTAAATACTTTAACAGTAACATCCATATCTGCACTTAAATCCATACTAAAGCTTGTAGATGGATTGAATGGATTTGGATATGCTGCGCTAACTGTTGTTGTTTGAGGTAATGCAGAAGAACCACCATCTTTAAGAGATATAAGTTTTTCCATATTTGCAGCCTCACCATTAACAGAAGCAATAGTACCATTATTTATAGTGATAATCTCATTGTTTAAAGGATTAAAACCAGTTACAATGATACGAGCAGTGTTTCCATCAACTGTATAGTCTCCAATATAATCTGAATTAATTTCTAAATCAAATTTTTCAGTCTTAAACTCTACAGTCATATCAATAGCATATACATTTCCATTGCTTGAAATAGAAATACTATCATTATTGTAAGTTATAGTTGATTTTGATAATTCATTATCATCTGCACTAGAAAGATTTCCTCCTAGTATTATGTTAACTATACCAACAATATCAACAACATTTATGATTCCATCACCACTAACATCAGCTTCACATAATAAGAAGCCTCCTAATGGAGATGTTCCAAGTATATGTCCTACAAGTTTAACAACATCGACAACATTTACAATGCCATCACCTGCAGGTCCTTCAAACTCTTCATCCCAAATGCCATCACCATTAATATCATCAAAGCCACCCGCAACATCACCGGTACCTTCGCAACCTAGAGCATCTAGGTCAACAAATTCAGCAACGATTTGGTGAGCTTCTACTTCAGCAACACATGTTGGTGCAAAGCTCATAAGAATACGACCTCCACATGTTGAAGGGTCTGTGTAGTAACATGTAGGATCAAAGTCTCTACCAGAATCATTTACAAAATATTCAGGATGATCTGCCATAATCATTTCCATTGGCATACCAGCTGCTAAATATTGTTGAACAGAAGCAGCATTATAAGTTAAAAACATTCCCCATGTAGTTAATGAAGGATCCATTAAGTACATATCATTTGCACCAGAAACACTTTCAACACACATACCAACATAGTTTGCTCCATAGTCAGAACATGACATGCCAGCAACACCTGCAAATAAGCCATCAATAGTAGCTAGAGTTGTAGGATCACCTGCAGCCAATCCAGCTGCTAAACCAGCTGAAAAATCAGTACAAGAAGCACCAACTACAGCAGTAGCTTGATTATCCAACCACTCTTCACCAAAGCTTGCTGTCCACTCTTCGCAAGTTTCACTTGTTGTAAGTCCACCAGCTAGTGTACCACATAATCCATATGAAAAATTAGGATCAGTTAAAACTGCACATTCATCAATACCAGCTGTTGCACAGTCAACTCCTGTAGCATAAACACAGTAAGCTTCTACTGCAGGCATAGCTTGAATAGCTGCTTCATTACAAGTGTCTTCATCAAAACCAAGGCTTAAACAAGTTGCAGTTAAAGCACCAGCAGCACCATAATAAGCACATGCACCAGCAAAATCTGCACTTTGAGAAGCTTCATAGCAAAGACCTGTTACTGCAGCAACCGGTCCATCAGCTTCTTCACATAAGCCATTTACACCAGCAGTAACTTGACCAATGCAATTATCATATGCACCATCAACAACGCCTTGCATACAAGCACCGCTTACCATAGCACCAACAGCAGCTTCACCGCCTAATTCACTAACTATATCACCAGCAACAGGATATACCAAACCAGCACCTTCTCCTGTTAAAGCTCCTCCTGTTATATCACATAGAGGATTTGTACTATTGATATATGTTGATGTTAGATATGGTACTCCAAAAATTCTATCATAGTCTGTACCATCACCATCTTCATCAAGAGTTAAATCATCACCTAAACCAGATTCAGATTCCCAGCCATCAATAGCGCTCCATTCTAATAAGAATTTCACATCATTAGCTGAGTTTCCTTCAACTTGAGATTCTCCAAGATCACCTTGTCTGTAGTATCCACCCCAAGCACCAGCAGTTACACCACCATATAAAGCAGGGTATGATAATATAGTTCCATCAGAAAGGAAAATTCCTGGTAGAACAGATGGAGTTGGAATTTGAGTGTCTCCAGAACCCCAGTTGTCAAATACACCAGAACCATTTACACCTAAACCATATGCAGGTTGTCCTGCCCATTGGTTAGCTGATGGAAGTCCAAGGATATTAACATATGGGAACATATTCCCATCTTGGCCTTCATCTGTTTCCCAGTTGAAGCTATCAGTTATAGGAAAAATTTGACCAGTTGTAATACAATCAGGAGAACCATCTGGGTTTGTTCCAATATCGACATCCGGATAGTAACTACCTTCACCAATTACACCTGTTCCATCAGGGTATAGGTTAACATTTAAGTTAACACCAGCACCTTGAAGTTGTGCATCTGTGAAAGGACCATTGATTGTATGATTAAATAGAAGTCCTGCAGGTACTTGAGCTACCACTACATCGATACCAAAACCATAGGCATCACTAAGTGTAAAAGTAGCATCAGCACGGGCGATATCAAAGTAATCAACCCTAAGACCTGAAAGCTTCCAATTACCAACAGGGCTATCAGCAAACATTATAGCCATTGTTGATATGATTATTAATAATCGTTTCATTTATTGCTCCTCCTTATTAAGTTTATAAAACAAGCAAATCTTATTAACAAAACAACACATCCCATACTATACTAATTGGATGTGGAGCAAAAAAATACTATTTATTACAGATAAATACAACTAAAATTTTAAATTTTCGAGGCTTTTGATACAAATGGGAATATTGTTTTACCTTAATGTGATTTATATCACTTTTTTAAAAGCCATCGTTTTAAAGTTAAGATTAAAATAATGAAGCCTATTATAGCTAAGGATTGAGAAATTAAAAATTGGAGGATATTATTTAAATCCATAGTTTTTTAATTCATATTTTCTGCTACTATATCTGCAATATCTTTAACTTTAATCTGTTCTTTACCTTCAGGAGTAAGAGGCCCCAATCCCTGATTCATCATTCCGTAACAAAAACTACAGCCTGTTACAACGGTATCATTTCCAGATTCAATAACTTGCTCTGCCCTTACTAGATGTGCACGACCTTGAGTTTCTTTTTTCCACCATAAACCTCCACCTGCTCCACAGCAAAGGGTGTTTTTTCCGTTTTCTTTTAATTCGCTAAAATTATTACATGACGCGTTTATTGCTGTTCTGGGAGCGCTAGTTTCACCCATTCCTCTTGATAGATTGCAGGGATCATGAAAGGTTACTTTATCATTATTATTTTGCTTAACAGTGATTTGCTTGTTTTTTATTAAATCTTCAATAACTTGGGTATGATGGTATACTTCATATTCTATTTTTGCATATTTAGAGTATTCTGTTCCAAGATTAATAGAACAATGAGGGCACATTGTAATTATTTTTTTTACTTCTTTTAAATTTTCTAAATTTTCTTGCATTAACATATTATAGGTTAATTTATCTCCTAATTTATTTGCTGGCTCTCCAGTACACTTTTCTTTAGCAAGGATTCCATATGTTATTTGAGCATTATCAAGTATTTTAGTTAAGTTTAAAACAGAATCACCATATTTGGGATCTAGTGCATATTTTGAAAAGCATCCTAGCCATAATACAAATTCTTGAGTCCCATCATAGATGGGTAATTTTTCAGATAAGGGACTCGATGATGCTCCTTCTGTATTGCCTGTTGTTTGTAAATTCATAAAAAGTTTTTGATATTCTTGAGGAACATTTCCTTCAACAAGAACTTGTAGATTTCTTATTTCATCTGATTTTTCTACTTCATTTCCAACAGGGCATGCTTCAGTACAAGCTTGACATGATGTGCATTCCCATCCAGCCTCAACATTAATATCTGAAATAACATTAACATCACCAGAATTCATAATAGGTTTTTTTAAATCTAATATAAAATTATGTTTAGGATCAAGAACACCACCACCTCTATTTGCAGGACAAACTTCGGTACATCTTCCACATTCAACGCATGAAAAAATATCTAATGTTTGCTTTTTAGATAATCTATCCATTTGAGATAGAAGTGTTTCTAGTTCCTCTTCATCTCCATCCATATCAATTGGAACAGCAGCATGATTTGGTAATATGAAGGATTTAAAAAAAATATTTATCGGAGATAATACAAGATGAAGATGTTTTGATCTGGGTATTAAAAATAAAAATGCTAAGATAAGAAAAGAATGTATCCACCAGTTGATTTTAAATGTAATAATTTTGGGGTGCATTGCATTGACAATCCAATATGCATCAATCATATATGTAATCATTAATATAGATATAAAAAATGCAACAATAGCCGATGTGTAAGATATTTTATCTCCTAAAAATTTAGGTCTTTTATAAAATCTTCTATATGCTAGATATAAAATTCCAATCAAAACTAAGAAAGACCATGGTATGCCAAATAGGTAGCTGTAGTATATTCTACCTGATTCAGAAAATAAATTAGAATTAAAACCTCTTAAAAAATGATCAATGGTTATTAATGAGAATGCAATAAATCCCCAAAATACAAAAGCATGCATTAATCCTGGTATAAATCTTTGTTTTAATACTTTGGATTGCAAGAAAAATTCACTGAAAACCCTATAAAATCTTTTGCCTATCTCATCAAAGGGAAGAGAGCCTTTTCCCTTTAATACAATTTTAAATCTTTTGATTATTTCTAAAGAAAAAGAACCTAAGCATATAGAAATTAGAATTAATAAAAATAATTGTTCTAAATTTGTAAAAAGTACCACTTGATATCCTTGTTTTATAATTTTCCAACAATAAAAACCGACTGGTCGGTTTAATTTAAGCAATGCAAGCTAGATATAAAATATAAATTTAAAAAAAATAGAAAGTCTTTACTGTGAAGTCTATAGATTATCTGTTAGCTTTGGAATAATTTCTAGCAAATCACCTACAACAGCATAATCAGCTATTTCAAAAATAGGAGCATTTTTATCTTTACTTATTGCTATAATTTGCTTTGATCCTTTCATGCCGACTAAGTGTTGTATTGCTCCAGATATCCCAAGCGCAAAGTACAATTTTGGTGATACGACTTGCCCTGAACTACCTATCTGTCTTGAGTGGTCCAGCCATCCAGCATCAACTACAGGTCGAGAAGAACCTATTTGAGCATTTATTTTATCAGCTAGATTTTCAGCAATAGGAATATTTTCTTCTTTGCCAATACCTCTTCCAACTGAAACTATAAATTCAGCAGATGATAAGTCTACTCCTCCAGAAGACTCCTGAAACCTTTCGCCCATATTAATTGTATCAACAACCGAAGATAAATCAAATGATTCAGAATTACTATTGCATACTCCGCGATTTATGTCGTCAGCACTAAAAGACCCTGCCTGGAATGATATGATAGCTTGTTCAGATGTTATGGATAATTTTTGAGCTAATTTAGCTTGATAAATTGGTCGATTAACAGTGATTTTATCTGAATATTTTATATCTACACAATCAGATATAAAAGGAATATCTAATTTAGCGCTCAGCCTTGGAACCCAATCTCTAGTTTCGTATGTGTGTCCAAATATAAATAAATTGGGTTTATATTTTAAATTAATCTGATTGAATGCTTCTAAATATAATAATGGATGATAATATATTAGTTCTTCATTATCTGGTGTAATCAATCCATCCAATTTGTAATTAGATAATGCATCTATTAAATTTGTATTAAATATTACAGCGTGTACTTCAGCACCATTCGATTCGCTTATTTTTTGAGCTGCTACTAAAGATTCAAGTGATACTGGATGGATTTTATTATTTGTAGATTCTATATATACAAGTATTTTCATATTAACTCACTTTAATTTTATTTTTAAGAATATCTGTTAATTGGCTTACAATATCATCAACCTCTCCTTCTATCATTTGAGTTTGTTTAGATTTTTGAGGTATTGATATTTCATCAATTGTATAGCCTGCGTTTAATGATAGCCCTAATTCAGAAAAATCAATTTTATCAACAGGTTTATTTTTTACAGACATAATTCCTTTTAATGTAGCATATCTTGGTTGATTAATCCCTGATTGGATAGATAAGCTTGCAGGAAGTTTCAATTCTGACCATTGGAACCAACCATTCTCCAACTCTTTCTTGATTTTTAGTTTATTTTCATTTATCTCTGTTCCCATTACAAGGCAAGCATTAGAGTAGTCTAATAATTCAGATATTATAATTCCTAATTGAGCAAACCCATAATCATTAGACTGTAATCCAGAGAAAATGAGATCAAAATTTTCATTTTGAATTTTTTTTGTAATAATTTTAGCAATATCAAGAGAAGACATTGTTTCTGTATTATCACATATAATATGTATTGCTTTATCCGCTCCTTTGGCTAAGCCATCCTTTATAACTTGTTGTGATGATTCTGGTCCAAGCGTACAAATAGTAACTTCTCCATTTGTCTTTTCTTTTATGAGTAAGGCTTCTTCGAGTGCATAAGAATCAGGCTCATTAGTTACAAGGTTTAAGCTGGCTTTATCTATTATATTATTGCTAATTGATAAAGGTGAATCTTCTGATGCTACTTGTTTCATTAAAACGCAAATTTTCATAATTATTTTTATCCTAATAAATTTTATAAAAAAACTGAGAGCTTAATTTAATACATATATTTAAATCAATGATATAAAATTATCTATTCTAAAATAGAATTTTATAATAATAAATATTTTTAAAAGGTGAA
>PBEF01000014.1 GCA_002717625.1 Fidelibacterota bacterium
ATTTTTCCATTCCATATTCTTCAATATCACGCTTTGTTAAAAAACCCATCTCCTTTTCTACTTCTACCTCTACCCATAGTCCCTGGCAATCAAATCCGTTTTGATGACGCAACTCCCTACCCATCATAGAATTATACCTTTGATATACATCTTTAAGCGTACGCCCCCAAGCATGATGAACTCCCATTGGATTATTTGCAGTTATAGGGCCATCAAGAAAAGACCATTTTTGATTACCCTGATTCTTGACTTTCAACTGTTCAAAAACATTTTGATCTTTCCAATAATCAAGCATTTCATGCTCAAGCTTAATAAAGTCAACTTTAGCATTAATATTTTTAAATTGTTTCTTAGACATAATTCCCCTAATTATGAGGGGTAAATTAATATATTTATGCAATTAGAAACAATCACCTAATTTTAAATTCAAGAACTTGCCATACAATTAAAAGCATAAAGAACCTGAATTGCAGATAAATAATAATACTGACCAATATTATGTTTAATAATATTATTATTTGCATACCTTGGATCATTAACAAGTATATATTCTAGAACTATTTCATCTTTATTATTATAGCCAATCCTATTAAACTTGTATTTACCAACTCCGCAAGGAGTATTTATAATTAAAAAAGGAGACTGACTACATAAAGCTTTTATTGATTTATGAGTAGACTGTGAAATCTTACTTGTATTTTGACTAGCTTTATTCATGATAAATTCCTTTCTTTTGGATTTTATCACTTACAGTAAAAATTTTTTGTGATTTAACGCATATCTAAAGTAAGTATGTGATATATATCAATTAAAAAATAAAGGGGAAAAAAGATTTAGATTTTTTTTTATAATCAGAAAATTCTGAATAACGTGATAAAGATTTATCTTTCTTTATCATATTAGGAATCCAAATAAAAACTATAATAATTGACAGTCCAATAAGAGGAAAATAATCTTTTGCTAACAATATAAATCCTAAATATATACATAATTCTCCAAGGTAGTTAGTATTTCTAGAACGAGCAAACATATGGCCTGTAATAAGACGTCCTGGATTTATTTTTAAAGATATATATTTTTGCATATCAGAAGTAAAATGTAAAAAGATACCAAAGATATATAGGACTATACAAAAACCAATAAATATTGTATTAACAGATTCTCCAATATGAAATGGAATAAAATGAACACCTGAAGATATAATATACGGAGATATCCAATATAGAGACAAAAATAGCCAGATACCAATTCCATACCAAATAGGAGCATTTTTCTCCCACTGTTTATCTGGAAAAAGATAACTTTTAGTTATCCATAAAATTCCATAAGAACCATGTAAAGCCAAATAAACAACAGCTTCAATATTACTCCATGCATTAAAATAAGAAATAATTAGAACAATGACTAAAGGAGTAATTCCTTTATGAATATCAATAAAATATTTTTGTTTTAAAACCATTTTTTATTTACAAGTAATTAATTTTTAAATTAATTTGAATATCAGAATTTAAGCTATGATGAACAGGACAATTTTTAGCAGATCTTTCAATAATCTTTTTTGCCTTACTATCAAACTGACCTTCTATATCGATAACAATATCAATTTCATCAATCCTTCTTGGAGAGGTTATTGACATTTTTTTAGATACACTAGATTCCATATATCTGATATCAATATTATGCGTTTTAGCTGCTATTGCAATAATCGTTATCATACAGCTAGATAGAGAAGATGCAACTAAATCAGTTGGTGAAAATGTCCTTCCAAGACCTTGATTATCTTTAGGAGCATCCGTAATGATTTTACTCCCTGAATCCAGATGGAGAATTTCCGTACTTAAATTATCTTTATAGGTAACTTTAAAGTTAGACATATCTATCTTCTAGAATTTAATTTTGCTAATAATCTTAATATTTCTAAATAAAGCCATATCAAAGTTACAAGAAGCCCAAAAGCACCATACCACTCCATATACTTAGGAACACCTGCTTCTGCTCCCTGCTCAATAAAATCAAAATCTAGGACAAGATTTAAAGATGCAATAATAACTACGAAAAAGCTAAAACCTATACTCATTAGAGATGCATTTTCAATACTCATTATTGATAAACTTCCACCAAAAAAACTCATAATAAAACTAACAAGGTATACAACTCCTATACCTGCAGTTGCTGCAAAAACACCTAATTTGAAATTTTCTGTTGGCTTAATAATCTTTGTTTTATATGCAAATAACAATGCTGCAAAAATACCCATTGTTAAAAATATTGCCTGCTGAACAATTCCCGTATACATATGCTCATACAAAGATGATATTCCTCCAAGAGCTAATCCTTCTAAGGCTGCATATAATGGTACAGTATAAGGAGCCCATTGTTTTTTAAAAATAGTAATAATTGCAGTTATTAACCCCCCTATAACCCCTACCATTATAAAGCTTATATTTTGTGTTGAAAAAGTATAATAAGAACAAAACAACAAAATCATTAAAGATATAGAAATTTTATTTACTGTACCATCTAAAGTCATAACCTCACCTTGAGCAGAATCTAGATTCTTAAAAGTTTTTGATGTCAAGGCAGGGTTGCCTGATCTAAAAGAAAGATGTCCTCTCATATTAATCTCCTAATATTATTTTTTAAAATTTTAACCTATTATAGAATTAACAAGTGTAACAATATCCAATATATCAATAACTATATCACCATTCATATCAGCAGCACATGCTTCTAATTCACTTAAATCTTGAGGATTCATAACAATATTCACCAAAGATACAATATCTAATATATCAAGTATTCCATCATTATTAATATCACCCGCACTACATAAAGATATAGATTCGATTAAACCATTTCTACGATAGTTCCCTCTATATATATTCCAATATCCATTAAGCGATGCTGACTCTTTAATATCAACAATCATCATATCTCCAGTAGTACCTCCAAATATTTCTAAATCACCATCATTATCAATATCTTGGATATTTAAAGAGGAAGCATATGCAAAGATATCAGAAAAAGGCATATTATTATAATAACTAAATTCAGAGTATGAATTATCAGAAGATTTCAACACATGTAATCTTCCACTTTCATCTCCAAAGACAAGTTCTGCAAGACCATCCGAATTCAAATCTTCAAATACAACTGAACCAACGATTGAGCTAAAAGGCAATAATACATCTTGATCTATAAATTCAATAGGAAAACCATCTTTTAAATTACCATTAATATCAACTGCGAATAATTCACCTTCATTATTACCAAAAAATATCATTAAACCACTAGGGGTATCTAAAACAGTTGGAGATGTATAAATAGCACTCCCACTATCGAATGGATTAAAGTGTAATCCTCCATTAGAATCTAGCGCATATAAGTTTCCATCTTTACTACCTACAACTATAATTTTTTCTCCACTAATATCAATTACAATAGGGGCAGATCTTATTTTATCATCAGTAAGGAAACTAAAACCTATGCTTCCATCATCATAAACCAAATAAATATTATCATCTTCAGTCCCCAATACAATATCATCTTTTCCATTATTGTTAAAATCAGCTAAAGCAACACCTTTTTGCATTTTTTCATCTAAAAAAAGAGGGAATCCATCTACATCCGAACCATCAATATTAATGACAAACAATTCAGCATTATTAGAAAAACCTCCAAAAACAATTTCTAAATCTGAATCGTCATCTAAATTTCCAATTGCTGGAGTGCCTATCAAATATTGATTTGCATTATAATCTAATTTTAAACCGAATTGATCAAAAACATATAGATGTTTATTTTTAGATACAAAAACCACATCTAACATACCATCATTATCTATATCCGCAATAGCAGGAGAACCCCAAATTTGATTTCCTGTATCATATGGGAAAGTATCCATAAACACAGGAAAGCCTGAAGCATCTAAAACATGGATCAAACCAGCATTATCTCCAAATATAATCTCATGGCTACCATCACCATCAAGATCAACTACAGCAGGACTAGATTTCACCTCACTATTAGTATCATAAGGAAAACCTGATTGATCTAAGGATACATTAATACTAAAAGGATAAGATGAAGAAAATTCACTATAATTACCATTTAAATCAATATATCCAGCAGTTACAATTAATTCAAAATTATGCTCTCCTATAAAAACATTATCTCCAACTAATCCAGATAATATAGAAAAACTAGATTGGTCAACAAATATATCTCCAAAATTAAGTTCTGAATTAATAAAATTTATATCATCATAATTTTCAAAAAGATCATTTTGACTTTCAATTGCAGCTGTCACATTTAAAGCATCTAAATAAAAAGAATTATTAGAAATAGAAAATTCTAAATCAAATGGTTCACCAGGATTAAGCAAATCATCCCCATCACCTGCGGGGCCATTTCCTCCACCTCCTCCTATAAATAAATTATATCCATTTGATAGAATAAGTGAATTTTCCATATTGGATAACATCTCATCTATAATTTCACTTGCATCACTAACAAAAGTATTATAGTAACCAGCCTCCTTATAATGGACTTTCATTTCATGATCAATCATAACCAAACTAGGGAAAGAACTTCCAGTATTAAACATATTAAAAATAGGATATCCTGTATCATTAATAATTTTAGGGATACCTGAATCTCCTAAATTACCCCATTGAGTACAAGAGTAAGGCTGATTAAGGTCAGATAAGGCAATAAATAATTCAACATATTGATTATTAGAATATACCTGTTCTAAATCATCAAATAATGGAATCAAAGACTGACAAGGACCACACCAAGTAGCTGACATATCTATTACTAGCACATGATAATCTCCACCGTTTGTACTACCATTATAATCACTCAATCTCATTGTATTATCAAAAGCACTGGGATAACAAATTTCAAATTCTTGATTTAAATGACTATTACTTATTAAATCACCTACATTGTATGCAGAAAAGCATAATGACATTAAGATAGCTATAATAATATTTTTCATATTAACCCCTTTTAAATTTGCATTTTTAATATTTTAAAAAACAATAAACACCAACCTAATATAAACATAACACCTCCAATAGGAGTAATTGCTCCCAACCACTTAATACCAGTGAATGATAAAACAAATAAGCTTCCTGAAAACAATAGTATCCCAAATATAAAAAGTAATCCAGACAAATTAAATGTCTGCGTATTAAAAATTTGTGCTAATACAGCTGTAATTAAAATTCCAAAAGCATGAAAGAGTTGATAAAAAACAGCTTTATCATAAATTGACATTGAATATTCTGATAACTTATCCTTTAGAACATGTGCACCAAAGGCACCCATCACAACAGAAAACCCACAAAAAAACAAACCAAATAAAAATAAGACTTTAATCATTTTTATTATTTAAATTTTCTTTTTTTTCTTCAACTTCTTCTTCGATAGAAGCAATTTCAACAACCTTGAATTTTCCAGGAATTCTACTTAATATTTTTTTATCATCTGTTTTTTTAGTATCAAATTCTATGTAGAGAACACCTTTATCAAAATCAACATTATAATTATCAAGTCCATCTAAATCCTGAAGTGAATTTTTGATACTACTAACACAACCCATACAAGTCATACCAGATACTGAATATTCTTTTTCTATAGTTTCTTTTATAAAACTAATTTTATATGGATTGGGTAAAGAAGAACTTATTTTATCAAAAGTTAAATTATCAGAATCGAACAAAATTTCTAATTTTTTAGTCGAAAAATCTAGTGAAAAATCTTCAATACCATCTATATCTTTCAAGATACCTTTAATAGTATTTGCACAACCCATTTCACACATCATACCATCAACATTATATGTTTTTTTTGTTGATACAGCTAGTAAAGATGATACCGCTAATAATATAATAAATATTTTTTTCATAAATCTCTCCTATAATTATTTATTTTTTATCATCACCAAAAATTAACTCTCATAAGGATAAATAACTATAACAAAATATTAAACTTTTGTAAATTAAAATCTATGGATTTAACGACAAATCAAATTATAGCAGCCGTAGTATCCTCTATAGTCATTCTAAAAATGATTATTATGTTTTTTCTTCCCAATACATCGTTTAAAAAATTTCTTAGTATATATGACAATATTAATATAAATATTGTGTACTATATTTACAGTATCATAGGTTCTTTAGTATTCTACTATATTTATTCATCATCAAATTTTTCTCTTTCAGATATGCTTGCTATAAGTTTTCCTATATTATTAATTGTAGGTGGTGCAATGCTGAAAATGATTGGAAACGAAAAAACTTCTAAAATATTTAATAAATATGATAATTTTAATAACTTATTTAAAGATCTTTGGCTGTACATATTATTATGGATTATGGTTGCTATTATGACATTAAAAGAAATATTTTTTTAATCATGCAAAAATACCTTTTTATTATTATCAATATCATTCTAGGAAGTTTCTTACTTTTCACCTACTATAGGGGGGTTACTAATAATCCTGATATTGCACCAAAACTTTGGGGTGGAGTACCTCCATATTTAACTAGCTATATTGTAGGGTTTATGTTTATTGGTGCAATCGGATATTTCTTTTTTACATATTATCTTACATTTAAAATTAATCATGAAACAGTACTATTTTTCAATCGATATAATTTTTCATATATCATTGTTTTATACTTACTTATCTTAATACCATCATGCGTATGGATTGATTTATCTCTACTTTATATTAAAAGTGGAAATCCATTAATTTGGAAATTAATAGTAATAGTATTATACACTGTTGGCTTATCATCTGTAATGCTATTAATAGCATTATTAAATATTAATCCAAACAACGGTTCAATACTATATAAACTAGCTATATATGGGTGTGCCTGTTTTTCATTCCATACGATGTTTTTAGATGGATTATTATGGACAATATTTTTTCATAAATAAAAGGATACTATCATGAAAGCTGAAATTAAAACAAATAAAGGAATTATTAATTTAGAATTATTTAAGGATAAAGCTCCTCTAACAGTTGCTAATTTTACTAATTTAGCAAAAAGAGGTTATTATAATAATCTATCTTTTCATAGAGTTATTGAAGATTTTATGATTCAAGGAGGATGTCCTCTTGGAACTGGAACAGGTGGTCCTGGGTATGAATTTAAAGATGAGTTCCATCCTGAATTAAAACATGATAAACCAGGAATATTATCGATGGCAAATGCAGGGCCTGGAACAAATGGAAGTCAATTTTTCATTACACATCTTCCAACGCCATGGCTTGATAATAATCATACCGTATTTGGTTCTATAACAAATAAAGAAAGTCAAGATGTTGTCAACTCTATCAATCAAGGAGATATTATTGAATCTATAAAAGTAGAAGGAGATATTCCTGATCAAAAAGAAATCACAGAAACTATTGCAATATGGAATGATCTTTTAGATGGATAATAAGCTTATTCCTTAAAATCTAATGCTGTTTTTATTATGATAGCATCCTTCTCTAATAACATATAAGATTGATTCGTAGCAACTTTTATTTGTCTTACTTCTCCATTTGGAAGGTTAAATTCTATATGTTCAGACATTGGATTTGGTCCATTAAGATTAAATGATTTACTAAAATAATGTGCAATATCTAACTCTGTTAAAACAACATTATTACCAAATAAGTCTATATCTAAAATAACTTTTGCTTCTTCAATTTTCAATTGAATTTTATTTGTTTCTTGATTATAATGTGCAGAAACCCAACCTCTAACATCTTTATGAGTTTTTAATTCTCCAACACTTAGCTTTATTTTAGAAGAAAATAAAATCGTATCTTCCTCAATATCAATCCTAGGTTTTATTAGCTTCCATTTATAAGAGGCAATTGTAGCTTTACCCTTACCTTCAATATCACCCATATTTGCAAAAAAATCATTTATTAAATTCTCATGAAGTTTTAAAGTAATATGATAATCTTCTAATTTATTATCTTGAGAAACTAAAATTGAAGCAACAGTTATTATATATAAAAATAATCTTTTCATTGGAGTATAGTATTACTACTACAATAGATTTAATTAGTTCCTTAAAAAAAGTATATAATACTAATTACAAAAAATATTTGAATAGTGTATGCAAAAATAGATACAAATAATGATTTTTTACCAAATCTTAAAATACTACTAAATGAAATTTTTAAACCTATACCTGCCATTGCAATAACAAGTAATACTTTTGATACTTTTTGGAAAAAAATAATGAATATATCTGAAATAAAATTGAATGATGTTAAAATTGATAAAATTATAAATCCTATAATAAAATAAGGTATGGAAAAAGTATTAGACTTTTTATTTTCAGTTTTATTTGATACTAAAAAAGCAAGCAAAACTAAAGCTGGACCTAGCATTACTATCCTAATCATTTTTATAATTGTTGCGTATTCACCTACTTCTTGATTTATTAGAAAACCAGAAGCTGTTACTTGTCCGAAGGCCTGTATAGTTGACCCTATAACAAATCCCATTTCTTTATTTGAAAATTCTGAAAAAAAGTTAAGAAGAATGCCTGGAATTACAAAAATACTAATTGCACCTAATGTATTTACAATCGCAATAGAAATACCTGCCTCATCTTCATCAGCATCTAATACTTTTGAAGCTCCAGCAATTGCAGATGACCCACATATTCCATTCCCAATACCTAGTAGAATAGATAAATGATGAGATAATCCAAATAATCGACCCAAAGCATAACAAAATAAAATAGATGCTAATATAATCAAAACAATTAATGCAACATTATTAATACTAATATATGATAGTACATCAATATCCATATATGAACCTAAAAATACTATGGCAATACTTAGCAGTATTTTCTCAGAAAATGAAATACCTTCATTAAAAATAGTACTTTTACTAATAAGTAAATTATTTGTTACAAGACCTATCAAAATTGCAATTGCAACAGACCCTAAAGTAATAAAATCTGATAAATAAATTGATAAAAATGCTATTGAAGTTGTTAGTATAGTACCAGGTATAATATTCTTTATTTTATCCAAAAAATTAATCTTCTGTTTTTCCACATTTCATATTTGCAGGCACAGCAATATCAAATTTTTTAGGATATGGTCTTTCTTTTTTAGATTCATTTAATATAAAATCTTCTTTTTTAATATGCAATCCAACATTTGGATTAGATTTTTTTTCTTCAGCAATTGTTGAACATGTAAAGCCATTATAATTATGTCCTGGATATACTACAGTACAATCAGGGTATTTAAATATTTTTTGTGTAATGCTATCATATGTATCACTTGATGAACCTCCTTGAAAATCTGTTCTACCTGTTCCATCAATAAATAAAGTATCACCAGTAAATATATAGCCTTGGATATAATATGATGTACAGCCTGATGTATGACCAGGAGTATGTATAGCTTTAACACTATGACTGCCCAAGGTTAATAATTCGTCATCATCAAGATATATATCAGCACCCTCAACCCCTGTCTTAGAACCATAAACTACTTGAACACCAGTTTTAGATCTTATCGTATCAGAGCCTGTAATATGATCCGCATGAACATGTGTTTCAACTACATACTCTAGCTTTAAATCTAGTTTCTTAATTAATGTTAAGTCTCTATCAACTTGCTCTAAAACAGAATCAATGAGCAAACACTTCTTTGTTTGATCACACCAAAGTAAGTATGTATACGTCCAAGTATCATAATCAAATAACTGTCTAACTTTTATTGAATTCATATAATATAAATTAATTATTATTAAGTATAAATTTTATTAAAAATAATATGATTGAAATAAAAAAATTTACTGAAACTGATAAAGAATTTATGGAACTTGCAAGAATAGATAATCTTGTTAATCATGATTGTATATCTCATCCAGATGAGGATAAGAATAATTGGAGAATAAGAGATAAAAGTATAATTCGCAACAGACTACTTCTTTATGACAACAATATATTAATTGGTGTTATTTATTATAGCCAAGGTAGAGAAAAAAATAATAGAACATGTTTTTATACATTGAATTTAGATCCCAAATATAACCACAAAGGCTATAGGCATTTACTATATAGTAAAATGCTTGAAGAGATAAAAATTTTCAATTGCAATCTAGTACATACAAGTATTTATGAACATCCAAATTATACTGAGCATAAGAAATTATTAGAAAAGGAAAATTTTAAAATTGTTCAAAAAAATAGAGAGTATTCCTGTGATATCACAAAAGTTGATATAGAAAAATATAAGTCATTATTTAAAAAATTAGATAATGATGGTATAAAATTCTACGATTCTAAAGAAGAAATGGTGAAAAATAATAAAAAATTTCCAGATCATTTTAAAAAATTAGAAGAATTAGAGTGGAGAATAGAACAAGATTTTCCAATTCCTGATGGTATTTCACACACAAGAACCCCTTTTAAACATTGGTTGAAACTGTGTTATGATTTCTATGAAAATTCTTATGGAGTTGATATTGTTGCTGTGTATAAAAAACAGTATATAGCTTCAACAGATATTACAGTTTATCCTAAATCAGAGCCTCATAAAGGGTGGACTGGTGGCCTTGGAGTATTAAAAAAATTTCGTAGAAAAGGGATAGCAACAGCTCTTAAAATAAAAGCAATAGAAAAACTTCTAGAAAAAGGAGTAACAGAGATTAGAACAGATAATGAAGAAAATAATCCGATGTACAAGATTAATGTAGCTCTTGGATTTAAGCCTGTACCATTTAGTCTAGACTATTCAAAAGAAATCTAGAATTATTTAAATGCACTAATAATTAATTCTGCTATTTTATAAATAAAAAATAAAAGACCACCAAGCACACAAAAAGCAAAAATAAAAATTGGAATAAATGGGATATTAACAATACTCTTCCCATCTTTATCATTTACTTTTACTCCAGTAATTCCAACTTTAACATTGGTACCATCACCACTCTTATTTACATTAACAGTTTTAGAATCCTTATTAACATCAATCACTACTTTTTTACCATCTTGATCTTTTTCAATATGAATTTTTCCTGTTTTTTCAAATTCCTCTTTTAAACTTTCTGAAAAATCAGTGTTTTTTTCTTTTTGATTTGGCATCACTAACTCCTATTGATTAGAAAATAATCTAAAAAATATAGACTTATTATAAAAGAAATTTTAAGAATCAAGAATTAAAGATACTAATTGTACAACATCAATAACATCTATCATGCCATCCATATTGATATCACCACTTTCGATATAATCTTCAGAATCTAATATAATAGAAACTAATAAAATAATATCTTGAATATTGATAACAGAATCAAAATTCAAATCGCCTAAAAAAGCACTTTCATCTACAACAGATAATACAATTGGAATTTCAATACTACTATTTACATCGGATGAAACAATAATTGATGCATTATACTCACCTTGTAATAAATTCGAAGTATTAACCTCAATATAAATTTGACTAGATTGACCATCATATAATTCACCATACAAGCCATCATCATTACTAGGTGTTAACAATAACCAATCTGAAGGGACAAAAGGCCTCTTAAACTTAATAGACATATTATCATTAAAATAATTTCCATTATACTCATCTACTTGAGAAGCTATTGTTCCTAATCCATTTTGCATTCCAACAGTAGCACTGTAATTACCTTGAATTTCTCTAAGATTAATATCAATATCACCATTAGAATAAATTATAATTTGGAAATCATAGGATGTATTCTCAAAACCTTCTGAAACCCAATGAGCAACATTATCAAACCATACAACTAATTTTTCATTATCAGAATCATTATCAGTATAATAATAGACATTACCTGCACATGTTGAATTACAATTATCATTAACAGGATTTAAATCATCCCAAAAACCAAATATTGCAGGGTGTGGATAATCAACAGAGGGGATATTACCATTGTACCATTCAGAATTATCTTCTCCAAATCCAATCCATCCATTTGCATTAATTCTAAACTGAGTATATATATCACCATAAAAAGGAAAATCAAAGCCAATATCAATAAGCGATGTACTAGCATCATTTGAAGAAAAATTAACCTGTACTCCTTCAATATCAACCCATTCATAATCAATATCATTACTGATATTTGAATCAGTCCAAAAATAGCCATAAGCATCAGGACCATTCCCTGGAGTATCAAAAGGAGACTCTAATTCAGGATAGCTTTTACTTACACTATAATTTAACACAGAACCTTCTTCTCCATTATTTTCAATTGTTAATATTGAGTAATCAGAATCCCCTTCTGCAACTTCAAAATCAGTATAAGGAATATTATAATCTAATTGAGCTGCTGGAAGAGCGATTGGAGCTTGAGTTGTAATATATAAAGCTGTTTGATCACTTAATTCCATAGCTGCACGAGCATAATCATTATAGTAGGTATACTGCAATCCATCATCGGAAAAATGATTTTCAATGCCTATAGTTGCATAACTACCATGTATTGGAGGATATGATGTAAAACTACCTGATGAAGTATTATTAAAATCTTGATATTGAATTTTTATATTATTATCTCCATTCGGCTGTGCAGAATCATTATATAAAATAATTTGAAAAGTATTGCTATCATTGCCCCAATTTGTTCGCATATTATCCCATTGAATAATTACATATTGATCTGTTGAATACGCATAAACATCTCCATTATTACCAGTTTCAAGGTCATCCCAAAATGCAGCAATCATAGGTGTTGGGCCACCAGCACCTGGAATAGGATAATTTCTAAATGCTGCAGCTCCTGCAGAACCAAGCGATATCCAACCATTAGTACAAACTGTTATTTCATCATATTCAATGCCATAAAACTGAAAAGTAAATGGTAAAGAAACATTTGCGAGAGGCCCATTACCACTCCAATTTCCATTACCACTATTTGAAAGATTAAGGTTACTACCTATTGAGCTAATTTCAATCCAATCATAATTTGGAACTAAATCATAATTTATATCACCTGAATCATAAATATAATATCCATATTCATCAGGACCCATAGGATCTGTCACAGAAGATAAACCAACTGTTAGGAGATAGTTTTCAATACTACTATACCCCTCAGATGATTCTATAAGTAATTGTAAAACAAACTGTGTACCACCTGCAATATCATTGCTTGCTGTAATATTAAATCCATTATCTGAGATTAAAGATTCTCCAGGATTTAAAGAATTCCAAGAACCATTTGAATCATTTATTTGAATTTGATTACCATTATATTGTAGCTGACCTGTAACATTAGATGCAGATAGCATACCTGAATTATTCAAAGTAATATCTAAACTTATTGTTTGACCTGCTGGAACATATCCTGTACCTACAATTGTCAACAAAGCACCATTAACATCAAGCGGAATCTCTGAAGTCCACTGATTTGAATCATTATCTGTGATAATTAATCTTAATTCTAAATCTTCATATTGTTTGGCTGAAGGTAAAACAGAAATAACGAATTCATTATCTGAATAAATTGTTTGTCCTGATGGAATACTAGAATAAGAAACTACTCCCTGATCTATTATAACTTTATCAGATGTTGAAATTAAAGTTGCTGTTATATTAGAAGCTGTATTAGAACCATGATTAATCAATGGAATACTTAAACCAACAGTTTCTCCTGCTGAGACTAAATTATCATTATCATCATTAATTTGTATTTCAGAATTATTATTATAATTAACATTTAAGTTTAAATTTGAAATTGATATAGAACCTTGATAAGGTTTATGGTCAAGCTTAGTTACTGTAAGCATCATATTATTTGTTTCTACTGGATTTAAGCTAAATGTTACACGCCCTAATGAATCTGTAAATAAATTTATTGCTATATCATCTCCATCTATTAAGAGAGAAACCTGTGCCCCTTCAACAGGAACGCCTTGACTATCAAGAACTTCAACATCTAAATAATTTGTCCCATATGATATTGTTGAATTATGAGTAACAGATATTACTTCTGGTGGTGCAGACCAAAGATGTGTAGCAGCATCACCCATTAAGTTATTCCATTGTGTAAAAGCACTTATCCACTCATATGGATCACCTGGATAAGTAGTATATAGTGCTAACTTTCCGCTTGCAAGTGCAGCTCCAGCAGTTCCTACATTATCAGCAAGAATACCATGATAAATACCCATATCTACAATATTATTAAATAAAGTATGCGTATTCCATGTTGCCGTTCCAATAGCAGCAACACCTCCTCTTGGATTAGTAACAGAGCCTGCTCTAAAAAATTTTTCAGACATAGCTGTTTGATCTTCTGCAAATGACCCTGTTCCACATGTTAATATTGTAGCAAATGGGAGTTTCCAACCACTACTAGCGTTGTCAACATCACCTGTATCAAATCCACTCATCCCCAAATAGCCACGATAATTAAAAAATAAAACTCCATCTGATAATTCATTTTGCATCCAAGTTGACCAACCACTTCCAGATGTTTTAATAGCTACATCATCAAAACCATGATTTTCTAATGATTGTTTTATAGCCTGTTTTGTAATAGCACATGAGTTTCCTGAAGTTGATGGATCACCTGCCATAGCAGCTCTTTGATAATAATTAGGATAACTATCAAGATAAGTAGCCTTTTCATAATTTAAAATTTTATAAATAACTGTTGTTAATTCACTACTACTTCTAATTGACATTCTACCTATTAACACTTCAGGTAAAAGGTCATTACCATCTAATTGTGAATAAGGATGATCTCCTTCACACTGATTTCCATAACTATCATGACCAAAATCTTCATAGTATGTAGGAATACTATAAGAACCACCAACATCTCCTATTAATGATACATATTCAGGAGGGGGATTAAAAGTATCATATGCATTTTCAATATAGTTCTTTATAGATGAAGTTGAACTACCTGTCTGAGAAGTCGTTGCAGTATATACGATATAACCTCTTTGTCTCCTCCACTCTACAAGCTGTAAAAAAGTAGAATTAGATATAACACTACTAGGCCCTATATATAGTACAGCAGATTGCTGATAATCATCCCTAGTATTCATACTATAATTAATAATTGAGCTCTTATATATATTTTCAAAAACTTTTGATTTAGGCATTACTCTTTGTTCTATAGTATTCTGATTCTCACCTATTTCTCGCATTTCAATATTTACTGATGTATAAACTTCTAAGCGCCTATTTTGAGGCTCATACCTAAATGGTACAATGCTAACATTAGAAACAACAATATCACGCATAATCATTGGATCTGATAATATCACATTCTGATATGGATATATATTAGAAGAAGAATAAAAATAATTATCTTTATCATCAATAGATACTTTTTCAAGCCCTTTTTCAATTTTTTGGTTTGGAATAATTTCTACATCATCTATAAAATATGAATCAATAACATTATAGGTAATATCATATTCTTTATTAGGATCAATCATTAATAATGTAGAAAACTTTGGAAGCTTTGGCATACCAATCATTGAAGTTTCACCTTTAGAGTCTACAATAATTTTAGTATAAACACCTTTTTGTTCTAAAGAAATATTATCTAAATTAAATTTTATTGATATAGATTTATTATTTGCATCAATTAATTCAAATTCATTATAAGTATCTGCAAAAACTACAGATAGAATTATTAAAGCATAAAGTAATAATTGTTTTTTCATTCTTCTCCTTAATAGAATTTCACTATTATTAATATATTAATTAATAATAAATATCATAAGACTATATTTGTTTCAATATGTAATGAATTTATGTTTTTTTATATAAAGTATTAATAAATTTTAATTATGTTAGATAATAGATATTATGCTATTCCAATATTTTCTAATGAATGGTGGATTAATAATACAATAACATTACTATGTGTTGTTTTTATACTGTTTATTTCAAATCTCTTATATAAGAAAAACAATTTAAGAATATTTAATTATTGTATAGGCATTATACTATTATTAAGAATACTTTGGAATCAATGGTATCAATATGAAATTGGACAGTGGAATGCTGAGTGGAGTCTTCCAATTCAAATGTGCAGTTTTTCTTCTATATTTTCTGGTCTGATACTTATTACTCATAATCTAAATATTAATAAAAAATATAAATTTCTTTTATTTGAGTTTCTTCTATACTGGAGCATTGGAGCCTTTTATGCATTTTTAACTCCTGTGTATACATCAGGAGCAGAAGGTTTTATATACTACGATTATTATGTTTCACATGGAGGAATATTGTTTGTAATTATTTACTGTCAGATGTTTTTAGGATATTCACCTAGAAAGAAGTCATGGCTGAAAATATTCTTATATTCTCAACCAATATTAGTTATAATTCATATTATCAATATTATAATTGGAGGAGATGCAAATTATTTTTATACATTAAAACCACCAATAGCAGATAATCCTCTTATTATGGGAACATACCCAACCCACATTATAATTCTTGATCTTTTTGCAGGTATACACTTTTATTTTTTATACTTGCTATTATATAGAAGGACTAATCACCTAAAATCAAATTAACTAACTGTACAACATCAAGTATATTAATAGAGCCATCATTATTTAAATCAGATGCCCAAAATTGAGAATCAGTTGGGTCTTCTGTATATAAAGCAAAAGTAACTATCATAACAGCATCTAATACATTAAACTCTCCATCAGCATTAACATCTCCTTGAGCACCAATTAAAATAACAGATCCATTACCATAAGAAGGAATTTCATTGCCTATCGCATCAGATACAATAACATTATTAAAGAATAACTCTATTTCATCTCCAAAAGAGGCTTCATTAGATACTTCAAATACAATTTCTGCTATCTGCAACATATCCTCTGGTGGGTAGGCACAACCTTCAAGACTAAAAATAATACCTATAAATCCAGTATCATCAATAGCATTATAATCAGCTGAAAAACATGGATCCCAAGATTCTATTCCAATTGGATATAAAGTATTTGGCATATTTGTTTCAATAATAAATTGAACGCCACCTACAAAATCACTAGAAGATAAATATAAAGGAATATTAACATTTCCACCTGGTACAGCTTGTGAAGAACCTAAATCTAAATTTGCTGTAGGATTCCATGGTCCACCCCAGTCTCCCAATAAAAAATTCAATTCATTCTCAGCATTAGGGAAAACCTGTATATCTTGAGATAAAGATTCATCTTCGACATAGGCAGTAACAACATAATATCCAGCTGGTAAGTCTATATAATAATAACCCTCTGCATCTGTCATTACTTCAAAATTAAACATATCAGCATTAGATGGCATACTTTCAATATGCAGTGTTGCATATGAAACAAAATCAATAACATCACCATAAATATATTCTACTCTTCCATAAAGAGAACCAAAGCCAGGTTGATTATTTATAGGTTGGCAATTCTCAAATCCACCTGCAGCATTATAGTTAGGTTGACATAAGTTAGAATCTATACACTCTTCATAATTCAAGTCTTCGCAAACTTCATTATATTCATCAGATTCAACACAACCATATCCACCAGCAGGAGTAACAATCATCCAATCACATTCTTCACTTTCAATGCAATCTGCATAATTTAATTCAGAGCATTCAGTTTCCAATACTCCACATGCAACCCAAATATACTGACTATTAGTGTTTTCATTATGCTGCATCTGCAACTGATATGCACCAGTTATTAGACCTAATTCAACAATACTGAATGCATATGAATACGTACCAGCAACATAAAACTCATTATCAATTAATACAATGACATCACCACACTCGGAAGTTAGGGTTAAAGAAACATTTCCTGATTGAGCTAGATCAAATTCTATTGAAGTAGAACCACTTGGAACTCCTGGATTTGGACAATCCCAAATACATTCATCCTGATTACCAAATTCATCAAAACATGTAACTAAAGACTGATAATCACAGCATCCATCTTCATTTAAACCTGCAGGACCACACTCATCATCAAAAATATCAGCGCAATCAATAGCATCATTTTCTAAACATTCATAGCAAGATTCAACAAATCCATCAACCATCATCATAACATCATCATCACAATCTGCTGTACAACTAGCAAACCCTGGATCAAAACTAAATATTGAAATTATCCAATCACATGCTTCATAAGGATTTTGTTCTGGATTAATATTTTCTATACCTTCACAATCCATCAGACATTCTGGAGGACTACCTTCATCATAATTAGTACATTCATCACTATCTAATTCAAATGGGCCTTCCCATCCAAAATATGTACATTCATAATATTCGCAATTATCAATGAATATTTCATGGCCAAATTCATACCAATCTCCATTTTCCCACTGGCATCCATCAAAATTATTATTTTCACATTCACCTATAGGCTCATCACAATTTGTAGAACAACATGTAGTTGGATATAATAAACCATCACAACATGTAATCGCTGCACCACACGCTAAGTCTGGATTACAATCATCTTCATTAGATTCATCGCATTCTATCATCCACTCTTCTATTTGATTTAAAATGTCTTGATTGCAATCATATGCACATCCTGTAGGAAATACATCAAGTAACCAATCACAGAAATATACATCATCTTCATTTAAATCTTCAAATCCAGGACAATCAGTCATACATCCCCACTCTTCTCCATCATCATGACCTTCAACACAAGATCCTCCACCTGGCATATTATTACTTTGTTCCCACTCACAACCAATAGCAAAGCATTCTTCAGGATTATCTATATCCGAACAATAAATATTCTCTTCATCTTCCCCATCATTATCACTATCTTCAGAACGATAGCACCCTTCTCCTTCATACCATTGACAGCCGTCAGTTATGAAACATTCATCTTCTGTTAATCCTTCACAATAATTTTCATTATCATCCCAATTATCTTCATTAGATTCATCACATTCTATCATCCACTCTTCTATTTGATTTAAAATATCTTGATTGCAATCATATGCACATCCTGTAGGAAATACATCAAGTAACCAATCGCAAAAATATCCATCATGTTCGTTTAAGTCTTCAAATCCAGAACAATCAGCCATACATGCCCATTCTTCTCCATCATCATGGCCTTCAACACAAGATCCTCCACCTGGCATATTATTACTTTGTTCCCACTCACAACCAATAGCAGAGCATTCATAAGGATTATCTATATCTGAACAATAAATATTCTCTTCATCTTCTCCATCATTATCACTATCTTCAGAACGATAACATCCTTCATCATCATACCATTGACAACCTTCTGTTAACCAGCACTCATCTTCGCTTAGTCCTTCACAATAATTTTCACTATCATTCCAACCATCATTATTTTCATTATTTGGATCAACACATTCTTCACGTATAATAAGTTCATTTCCAACCTGTTCATATGAGACAATCCATTCACATCCCATATCATAACATTCTTCAGGATTATTTATTTCTAAGCAATTTCTATTGTTAGAATATATATGATTTTCTGATAAGAAAACGAAACTCAAAAGCAATAATGATACAAATATTTTTTTCATAATGATTGTCCTTTTTAGTAGTATAAAATGATTAGAAGAATTTATAATAAAAATAGGCAAATATCTAAGTTTTTTACATTCTGTTATGATTTAAATCATTGCCTGTAGGATATTGGAATATTTTAAGACCAAACTCTGAAGTTGAAGCAATTAAATGATCAAAAATATCTGATTGAATTTCTTCATATTCAATCCAATTTGTATTATTAGAAAAAACATATACCTCAATTGGTAAACCTTTTTCTGTTGGAGATAATTGACGCACAAGAAACGTCATATCTTTATGTATATTAATATTATTTTTTAGATATGCTTTAATATAAGCCCTATAAGTACCAATATTAGTTAAGGATCTGCCATTAATATGAGATTCAGAAATATTTTGAGAAGCATTATATTTACTAATATCTAAAATTTTATTATCAATATAATCTTTAATTAATGTCATAGATTTATAACTATCAAGCATTTGGTCATCACAAAATTTCACACTATTCATATCAATATATATTGACCTTTTAATCCTTCTACCGCCACTATCAGACATTCCTCTCCAATTCTTAAATGAAGAATCTATAAGTTTATGCGTTGGTATGATAGAAATTGTTTTATCCCAATTTTGAATTTTAACAGTATGAAGAGCAATATCAATAACATCCCCATCTGCTCCAAACTGTGGAGCTTCAACCCAATCTCCAATTTTAAATAAATCATTTGAACTAATCTGTATGCTTGATACAAAAGATAAAATAGTATCTTTAAATACAAGCATTAAAACTGCTGTTAATGCTCCAATCCCGCTAAGTAAATAAAATGGAGATTTACCACTCAAAATAGAGATGATTAAAACAATACAAAATAAATTTATAAATAGTTTTAAAACTTGAAAATAACTCTTGATATTAACACTTGTAGAATATTTGCTCTGATTATAAATATCATTTAAAGCATTAAGTAAAGCATTAATACAGGAAACAAAAACAATAACTAAAAGTGATAGAATAATTCTATTAATAATCACATATCCACCTATACTGTTATCCAATAAATTATAAATAACAATAAGTGGGACTGCATAAGATATACGATTTAGAAAGCCTCGTTGAATCAAAACATCATCAACTTTATTAGATGTTTTTTCAAATACCCTTAAAATCAATTTAACAATTCCATAACGAGTAATAGCATATGAGACTATACTTATAATACAAACAATCAAAATAAGAGCATATGTTTCTGATGTTAATTCTAGAATATAATGATTAAAATTTTCCATTTTACTAAATAATTTACAAATTCTCCCTTAGATAATATATTAATTATATATCAATTTATATAAGTTTGGCTTTTGATTAACAACATCAAAAGAATCCTTAAAAATTTCAATAGCATCATTTAAATATGATTGATTCATACAAAACATCTCACCTATTACATCGTTTTCTTCCACAAAAGATCCATGTTTTTTAAATAATCTAAATCCTGATTGACTGTCATGAATATTATTAATAACATTTTGATGCCCAGATAACGCTAATATTGAATTTCCCATTTCTTTTGTTTGGTTAAAATTCAAATAACCACTTTTTGCAACTTTAATTTCTTTAATATATTTTGGTTCATATTTAATTTTACTTAAATCTCCTCCATGAGCAGATATCATCTTACATAAAACTTCATACGCTGAGCCATTATCAATTACATGATTTATTTTATCTTTTGAATTATCTATACCTGCCATACTTAGTGATATTTCTCCAAGATAATAAATAACATCTAGAATATCATTAGGGCCATTACCTTTAAGGGTTTCCATGCTTTCTATAACTTCACATAATTGACCAGAATAGTCACCTAGAGGCTGACTCATATCTGTAACTGCATATTTAACATCTAAGCCAAACTTTAAACCAATATCTGATAAATGCTGACCTAAGGCTTTAGCTTCATTTACATCATCCATAAAAGCCCCATTCCCTGTTTTTACATCCAAAACCAAACCTTCTATTCCTTCAGATATTTTTTTACCCATAATACTGCCACAAATCAATGGAAATGATTTAATTGTAGATGTTTTATCCCTAAGATTATATATTTTTTTATCTGCAGGACAAATATCTTTAGTTTGCCCTATAATAGATATGCCCACATCTTTAACAATATGTTGAAAGCGATCTAATTCCAAATGACCATTATAACCATCAATTGACTCTAATTTATCTAGTGTTCCTCCAGTATGGCCTAAATATCTACCAACAATCATTGGAACATAGCAGCCACATGCAGCTAATATAGGACCTAAAATAAGTGAAATTTTATCTCCAACGCCTCCCGTTGAATGTTTATCAATAACATAACCATCACAATCGTCAAAAAGAACTCTCTTACCTGAATTAATAATAGAATTTGTATAATTAACAGTTTCATCAAAATTCATACTGTTTTCACAAATAGCTTTTAGCCATTTAGCCATCATATCATCTTGAGTTTCACCTAAGGTATAGGAATTGACGATATAATCAATTTCTTCTTTACTATGAGATTTATTAATTTTTTTTTCTTTAATTAATTCAGAAAATGTTTTCATAAACGTGATTCTTAACCAAAGGGATAAGGAAGTAAATCTTTTATATAATGAGTTTCAAAATCTTTTGATTTATCTTGACATATATAGATTGGGATATCACCTAAATATTCATGTATAATTTGCCTACATGGGCCACAAGGTTTTGCTCCTAAAGGAGAAACTACTGCTATTGACTTAAAATTTGTTATGCCCTGAGATATAGCTGAATAAATTGCTACTCTCTCAGCGCACATTGTACTAGGGTAAGCTGCTGATTCTATATTACATCCATGAATAATTTTATTATCATCTGTTAGAATAGCACAGCCTACAGAAAAATTACTATATTTAGATTGTGCTTTTTTTTGCGCTAGAAAAGCTTCTTCTAATAAATTAGATGGGTTCATAAATTATTTATTGACCAGAACAATAACTGAAATTTATAGATCCTAAATTACCACCCGTAGGAGATGAAATAACAATTTCATCTAATTCAATCAATGAAGATGAATTTTCAAATTCTAAAATTGTTAAAGTGCCACAACCTTGAGTAATACTATTCGCTTCAAATGAAAAACCTAATATTGTGGAAGAACTATTAGACACTGTAAATTCAGCATCTTCAGCTGCTCCACCCGATGCTGAAATTAAATCTGCTCCTACTACATCAAACTGAAAACCAGCTATTTCTGTATCTGAATTATAGAACACATAACCATCAACTAAAGATAATGTGTTATTTGGCAATTCACATCCACTTGAAACATTTTCACCAGAGCAATTACAAGCTCCTTGAGGAAGTGGATTACAACCACACTCATAAATAGCACCTAAGCCGCCACAATTATCACATTCATCAATTACTGCTAGCCCACCACAGGCATTCCAACAATCAAGAGGCAACATACACTCATTATCACAATTATATCCAGGAAATCCTAATAGTCCATCACAAGTACACTGATCATCCTCATTTGGAAGATCACCTTCACAATTACAAGCTCCTTCAGCTATACCTACAGTTCCATTACAATCTCCATTACAATCCTCTGTTGCAGTGCCACCACAAACACCTGCACAATCTAAAGGGATTTCAGCTCCACCGCACTGGCCGAGACAATTAGGTTCTAAATCACCGCAACAACCATCTGCGTTTAATGTTTCATCACCACAACAACCATACTCATTAAAACCTGAACCATCACATCCACCACATTCATCAATTTCTGCATCACCATAACACTCACCAGCACAATCTTGATCATATGTTGGGCAAGTATCATTACCACCGCTATCACATCCTAAAATAAATAAACTTAATATTAATAAAAAGAATCTATTCATATTACCTCTAATTATATCTTGAATTTAAACAAACCAGCCTATAATAAGTTCCATTTAAAATTACAACTTAATCTATTTGCTAGACCTTGCATAATTTAAGGCATTAGCAAATCTAGTAGTAACCCATGTAGTATTACCTTTATCATCACTCATATTTGATGTACATCCTTTATATGAATCTTTTGAATTTTTCAATACTAGCGTAGGATCATCTGCTGTTTTATCATCTTTAGAACTTTTATTTTTAAACCAATATACAATATGCTTAAACTCTTCTTCTGTAAGATTAAAAGAATTCATTACATCAATCTTATTTTTAATTATATCATCTAAACTATTCATAAGCTTATTATTAAATGGTTTAAAAAACCCCTTAATAAAAAGGGGTTTAAAAAATTGTACCCTCGACAGGATTCGAACCTGTGGCCTACGGATTAGAAATCCGTTGCTCTATCCGGCTGAGCTACGAGGGCATTACAACCTCCTAATTTATGAAGGATAATAATTGCTATCCAAAGAGAAAATCTGACTTTTTTTATTAGATAATTATTACAATTAATACTATATTCAAAAATATTAAAAGGTTATAAATATGGAAGATGAACTAAAAAAGATTACTGAACAATTAAATAAACAAAATAAAAAAATTGATAGAATATTAACGGGTTTAATTATTATTGGAATACTAATCATTATGTTCACTTAAATTCTTGCGTTTAATTATATCAATATTATTATTTAGCATTATACAACCAGATGATTGTAATGGCTCTTTATGTGAATATATAGGAGATGTATACTATCATTTTAATACTAATCAATATTACAATGAAGAATTCTACCACTTAAATGAAAATCATCTTAACAATAGTGAAATTTTCAACCCAGATAATGATTTATTATACCGGAATACATTAGATGCACTATTTGTTCCTATCACATCAATTCAAAATCAAGATACTGATAGTCTTTATATCTATGATAGAACCGTATCTGACTACATTCTTATATCAGAAGATAATTTCAATGGACTTACTACTCCTATTGAATTAAATACGGTTTCAATTCAAGAAGAAGATAATTTAACATTATCAACACCAATATCATCAATAATTAGTAATGTAAGTTGGAGTTTTGGAAGTGAAAGATATATTGTTAATACTCAAAGTTCATATGCAGATACAATAACATATAATTATTCTTACAACTACAATGAAAATGAATATTCAGTCATTTTAGATACTTCACTATATAGTATTAATTCTGATATCGCTTTTTTTGATACAACGCATACTATTTCTAACAATCATATTCTCTATGATTCTTTATTCGTTCCATCAGCTTCATTATTTTGCAATCAAAACACAGAAATTGAATGTAACAATATTGAGATTTGTTCATGGAACAATAGTCTCTTAGAGTGCACAATTTATACTCCTCCTATTAATATAAATAGAGAATATAAATTTTCTAGATATACTAATGAGTTTAATGATAATTTATTTTTTCAAGAAACAACTGATTGTAATGATAATTACCAGCAAGATCCAGCTGAACTAACTATTACTGATTTTGAATCTTCATGTATGGAAAGCTTTCAATTAAATCAGTATGACCCATGCGCAAGTACCTGCAATCTTAATCTAAATATGGACCAATGGTGTTGGAACCAGTTTAGCGATATGCAACGACTGACTGCACGATGTGTAGAAAATCAAGGATTAGCTTTTTGTGATACAGGTAATAATTTATATGATATTTCTGAATTTTTTGTTGATGCAGATATGGATGGTCAATATACATCGGCAGCAAATTTTCAAGAACCATATGAAGATAGAAATTGCAATGGGCTATGGGATGATAATTCTGAAGTTGAACTAAATAATATTTCCAGTCAAGAGCAATGCTTAGTAGAATCGTTTACTACTTGGGATTATTACCATGAAAAATGTTTTTATGATACAGGAAATGGAAGATGGGATAGTGCTGAGGAATGTAACAATGATGAATTTGGACAATCCTGTGAAAATTATGGGGATGCAGCTAATTGTGATTGTCAATATATAGATCTAAACACTACTAATAACACTCCAGATAATTTAATTATTAATTATGTAAATATAATCAATCCTATTCCTGAGCTTGATATCGTTCCACCAGATATTTTTAAAGATTGTGGTAGTGACGGTTTATGTGATCATAGTGAAATTATTAATGGTGGTTTTGATGTAGGAACTTGTATACCCAATAATTATTCTGGTTCAGAAGAAGATTGTTGCAAACATAATTTTTGTTGGGATTATATATCATCTGAATGTGATTTTAGCTTAATTGATTGTACTTTTAGTTCTATTGATGATATTTGGACAGGAAACTTAGATCCAGCAGGAGATAATTATGACCCTATAAACAATCCTAATGGAACTGAAAATAATTTCCAATGGGATCAAGGTGAAGAGATTTATCAAGACTTCAATAATAGTGGAGACTATTCTTCAGGAACAACTTATATGACTAAATTTTTACCTTATTCAGAATGTTACCTTAATTATGACCCCTATAATGAAAACGAGCCTCCTATTGATAGTAATTGCGGAGGAAATACATTTGAAATTATGTCCAGCTACTTTGAAGAAGATACTATAACAATCAACATTCCAAAATTAAAAGCAAATAATACAGTTGAATCATTCAGATTAATAGGTCAAACTAATATAGATGAAAATGAGACCACAATAAATTTCTTAAATAAAATAAATATATTAAAAAACTCTACAAATGAATTAGATACTACTTCAATATATAATACAATCAACCAATATATGGTATTTATAGATTCAGACTACCAAGATAATAATGGTATTAATGATAATATCATTCAATTATCACCCCTATCTAATCTTTTTCCATCATATTATGAACCTTTTACTCTTTATTCATTTGATACATCCACTATAGTTAAAGATACAATATTATACTCATATGATGGATTTATAATTGATAATCAAAGTTATTTTAGTTTCACATATCATACTAATGATACTACATCAATTCTTGTTACTAAACTATATACCGTTGATGAAGAAAATGTAAATTTAGCATACCCTCTTGTAGACCCTAACAATGAAGGAGGAAATTTTATATATGAAATCGAAAATTGTTTAAAGGTTACAACTGAAACAGAATATACACTTTTAGGACAGGGGACATCTCACACTACAATAAAAGAATTATACTTAAAAGATGGACATACATTAGTTAAGGAAGATATCAGTTACAGATATCCTAGCATGTTTGGAGGATTACAAACTACGGTACCGATATCATCTATTCAGATAAAAGAATATATACCAGAAACATATGACTTTGGAGATGTTAACAATGATAATACTTTAGATGTGAGTGATATCATACTTATTATAAATCATATTATTGGCAATACTACACTAACAGGTGAATCTTTAGAGCAAGCAGATGTTATGCCTAATGGCTTAATTGATATTGTTGATATTATTGCATTAGTTAATATAATACTTGATAATTAAACTAATCTAAAAATTATAGTATAAGTTGAAACTTGCAGTTTTATTATAATCATAAAGAACTTCTGAGGTTAAGATATTTTTACGCTCTAATATCACAACATCTAAAAAAGAAATAATCCTATAAAGAACAATCCCTGCCACAACAAAGTTTTTAGCTTTATCATAATTCTCACTTTTATTTCTAAGTTTATCAAATTCTATACGATTTTCTCTATTTCCATTCCAATTCCAATAATAATCATGAAAGGGTGAAGTATCAGAATAATCTTCATCTGTATAATTTTCTAATAAACCATTTTGTAAGGTTAATAAATTATATAATTCAAGACTATCATAGTTTCCAACATGTGAAGCAAATAAGTCATTCTTATGATCCCAATTAACCCCTGCATACTGTTCACCATAAGATTTATAATCACTACGATATGAACTATACTGATTATCTGAAAATATAAAACTCGACCAAAGTATATACTCTGATAATAAAAACAATTTAGCTCTATCCTTATGACCTAATTCATTTTGCCCCATTCCTGGAAGAACCATAGATTTCCACGCTTGAGAACCATATAATTGAGTACCAAACAATACAATAAAGGATAAGATAAATAAAAATTTATTTTTTTTCATTTCTAAAATTCAACCTAATTAAAAGTAGTATTAAAAATACTAATAAAACTATACTAAAAACATTTCCAAAACGAGTATAAAATGTTTTCTCATATTTATTTTTATTAATTTTAACATGCATTGTTCCAGCTTTATTTAAACCTATACTTTCCTGTATGCTACCATTAGGATTAATAAGCATGGATATTCCTGTATTTGTACACCTAATAATAGGTAACCTATTTTCAATAGCTCTAAATACAGCTTGCTTAGAATGTTGTCCTGGCTGAGGGAAGGTTGTATACCAACCATCATTAACTAAATAAATTATAGCATCAATATCTTGATTTGCATGCCTCCTATTAATTTCAGGAAAAGTTGATTCAAAACATATTAATGCAGCGAATCTATATTGATCTATATTAAAGACATGATCTTTTTTACCTTTAGAAAAATTAGTCTGCCCAATATTAATATTTTTTAAATAATCGAAATTTTCAGAAAAAGGAACATGCTCTGCAATAGGAACAAGCTGCCTTTTATGATATACACTTTCAATACCATTATTACTAACTAATACAGAGGAATTATAAATATTACTACCTTCATAAAAAATATTACCTGATAGCAAATAACTACCATCCTGTTTAAATAAACGATCAATTAAATAGTTTCTATCTCTTGTACTTTGCATCCTATGAAATGGCATCGCAGATTCAGGCCATAAAATTAATTTAGTATCAATAGATAAATTATCATGTGTCATTTTAATAATTTTATCTAATGTCTGTTCTTTAGAAGAAAAATCTCTTTTATCATATAAATTAACATTAGGTTGCACAAGCAATGTAGATAAGCCCTCATCAGGTGATTCTATATTATACTTATTAAATAAAATATATCCTGAAAACCAAGGAAGGATAATCAGGAAAAAAGTAATATATAATTTTCTATTTTTAAAATTATGATTGATTACATTAAAGAAAAATATATTAACTAATAAAACCCAAAATGAGATTCCATAAATCCCTACAAATTCAGCATTCTGAATCAAATACAAATAATCTGTTTGAGTATTTGCTAATGCTACCCATGGAAACCCTAAAAGACCGTAGGATCTTAAATATTCTACTGATACCCAAATAATAGATAAAACAATAAGATTAAATTTGATTTTATTTTTAATAAAGAACCATAAAGAGAAAATAGCTATCGTATTAAAACATAGAATTAATACAGCTGCCAGCATAGAAATAAAAGCAATAATAGAGGTCGTCCCAATATTACTTGATAGCCAAAAAACAACAACTAAATGATATACTACCCCCCATAATAAAGAATATTGAAAAATATTTTTATAGTTTGATTGTTTAACAATAACATGAAGTAAAGGAATCAAGCTTATCCAAGCTAAAAATCCTAGACCTAAAGAATGTTGAGCAACACCTGTTAGAATTGCTGAAAAACAAACTAATAAATAACTATTTACTTTTATCATCTAAATAATTTTGCAAAAATATTGCAGCAGCTGTTTTATCTATTTCTTTTTTATTATGGCCAGTCTTTACACCTTGACTAACTAACGATTGTATTGCAATTTGTGAAGATAGTCTTTCATCATATGAGTCTACAGGAATAGATATATTATTTTTCAAAAAATCAATAAAAAGAATGACCTTCTCAGTTTGGATAGAATGTTTGTTTTTTAAAGTTACAGGTAATCCAACAACTACTTTTTGGACTTCGTGCTCTAATATAATTTTATTAAGGTTTAATAAAATATCTTGATTTGTAGTATTATCTAAAGTTTGGAGTGGTTTAGCAATAATTTGCATTGGATCAGATATAGCAATACCTATTTTACGGTCACCATAATCTAAAGCCATAATTCGATTCAAAATTATACTCTTTTTAAATTTTCTTTTAATTTCTTACCTGCTTTAAATACAATTTTTTTTCTAGCAGGGATAACAACACTTTCATTCGTTCTTGGATTTCGTGCATTTGTTCTTTCTTTCATAGAAAGAATATTAAAAACTCCAAAGTCACGTATTTCTATTCTATTTTTTCCAGAAGTATTAATAAAGAATTCTTTAAAAGATTCTAAAACACAATCTGTAATAATTTTAGAATCATCATAACTCATATCAAGTTTATAAGATAATTTATCAATAAGGTCTTTTTTTGTATATGTTTTAGAAGATGAAGACATATTAAACCCTTTCTATTTTTATAGGACTTACTGAACCAATAATTTTCTTTTCTAATGTTTTTAATTCAGATACATTTGTAACCTCAAAAATCATTAAACAACTAGCTAATCCATCCTTTGCACTAATATCAACACTCTTAATATTAATATTCAAAGATGATGTTGATTCTGTTAAATCTTTTAAAAGATTTTTACGATCTTCAAATGTAATTCTCAATCTCACTAAAAATGGATTTTTATTACTTAAATCCCATTCAACGGTTATAATTCTATCTCTATTCTTCTTTATTGGTAAATTTTTACAATTTACTCTATGAATAGTTACTCCCCTACCCCTAGTAACATAACCAATAATACTATCTCCAGGGATAGGACTACAACATTTTGGATAAGAAATCATTGTATTTTCTATACCTCCAACAGTAACACCTTTTGCAATACCACGTGCTCTTCTTAAAAATCTTTCAGTAAGCGTATCATTATCATATCCAGCTTCTAAATCGGAATCATTTAAATATACATCATACTTTTCAAGAACTTCTTTAAAAGTATATTTACCTTTAGCAATATTTGAAAAAATTAGATCTGAATTATTATACCCCATTTTACTAGGATCATTAATAATCTCATTTAATAATTTTAATTTTTTAACTTTTCTAAGAGATTTTTCAATAATCTCTTTACCCAGCTCAATACTTTTAGTTTCTTCTTCTTTTTTCAAGATTCTTTTAATATGAGTGATAGCTTTAGTAGTTTTTACAATTTTAAGCCACGCTTGATTAGGCATTTGATTTTGAGATGTCAGAATTTTAACAGTATCACCATTTTTTAATTCAGTATTAAGAGGAACTATTTTATCCTGTATTTTTGCTCCTGAACATTTTAAACCTACTTGAGTATGAATAGAAAATGCAAAATCAATAGGAGTAGATCCTTGTTTTAATTGGTGAACATCACCTTGAGGAGTAAATACAAAAATTTCATCTTCAAATAAATCAATTTTTAATAATTCAAGCAATTCATTAGGGTCTCTATCTTCAGATTTTATAATTTCAACTAAATCTCTAAGCCATGTCATATATGTATTCATTTTAGCATCAATATGCTTATTAGATGAGTCTGCTTCTTTATAAATCCAATGAGCTGCTACACCAACTTCAGCTAATCTATCCATTTGTTTAGTTCTAATCTGCACCTCTATGATCTTTTCTTTCTGTCCAAAAACAGTTGTGTGAATTGATTGATAACCATTGCTCTTAGGTGTAGCTATATAATCTTTAAATCGCTCTTGCATAGGAGTATATAACTGATGGACAATTCCCAAAACGGCATAACATTCTTCAACTTTTTCAACAACAACCCTAATAGCAAAAAGATCATATAAATCACCAAACTTTTTACCTTGAATCTCCATTTTTCTAAATATTGAATAATAATGTTTTGCTCTTCCATAAACATCAGAATTTATATTAAAATTTTGAAGCTCTTTATTTATAGGGGCAATAAATTCATTAATATATTTATTACGGCTTCTATTTGTTGAATTAATTTTAGATTTGATTTTATCGTAAGCTTCTTTTTCTGTTATTTCTAAAATTGCATTTTCTAAATCCATTTTCAAACTATTCATACCTAACCTATGAGCTAAGGGAGCATAAACTTCTCTTGTTTCATTGGCTATTCTTATTTGTTTTTCTTTAGATAAATATTGTAAAGTTCGCATATTATGCAATCTATCTGAAAACTTAATAATAATCACTCTAAGATCTTTTGCAACAGCTAAGAACATTTTCATTAAATTTTCAGCTTGTCTATGCTTGTGATCTCTAAATTTAATTCCTGATAATTTAGATACACCAAAAACAAGCTCACTAATATCTTTATTAAATTTATTTTTCAAATCATTCTTTGTAACATTTGTATCCTCAATAGTATCATGCAATAAACCAGCAATTAAAGTATCTATATCCATATGCCAAGATATTAATTGAATACAAACTTGGATACAGTGTTCAAAATAAGGTTCTCCTGATTTTCTTTTTTGACCCTTATGAGCCTCTTCTCCAAATTGATATGCCGTCCATAAAAGCATAACATTAGGTTCATTTAAAGTATAATTATTCTCTGAAAAGGATTCTAATATTTTTTGAAAACCAAGAGGATATTCAGAATTATAATTTGGTAAAAATTTTCTAAGTGATTCTAAAACCATTATAAATTAAATCCTTTAATTCTATGATGGCATTTGATACTCTGAATGGACTAAATCTAAATTACCAAAACGAGCATATCTATCTATAAATGATATTTTAACATTTCCTATTGGACCATTTCTATGTTTAGCAATTATAATTTCACCTAAACCAGCATCTTCTTCAGAATTAGAATACACATATTTCCTATATATAAACATTACAACATCTGCATCTTGTTCAATAGCCCCACTTTCTCTTAAATCAGACATAATAGGTCTATGATCTGTTCTAGTTTCAACAGCCCTAGAAAGCTGAGATAATGCAACAATTGGAATATCTAATTCCTTTGCTAGTGCTTTAAGAGATCTAGAAATATAGGATATTTCTTGTTGTCTACTCTCCAATTTCTGAGCGGCATGCAACAATTGGATATAATCAATAAATAATATATCAATATCTTTTTCAGCTTTTAATTGTCTAGCTTTAGCTCTTAACTCCATAATATTTAAATCAGCTGAATCATCTATATAAAAATTTGCTTCAGATAACACCGAAGCACCTTCAGAAAGTTTCTTCCATTCATTTTTAGGTAATTTACCTGTTCTTACTAAATGACTATCTACTTCTGATTCAGATGTTATTAATCTTTCAACTAATTGTTTGCTAGACATTTCTAAGCTAAAAAAACCAACTTTCATATTATGATCAACTGAAATGTTTCGACTAAAATTTAAAGCTAAAGCTGTTTTACCCATTGATGGCCTACCTGCAAGAATAATTAAATCTGACTTCTGAAAACCTGATAATAAATTATCTAATTCAAAAAAACTACTAGGGACACCTGTTAATGCTCCTTCTTTTCTATTTCCCCAATTATCAAGTACATCATGAAGTATAGGTTCAATGTTTTTAAAACGTTTATTATCGGCATCTTTAGATAAAGAAAATAATGCCTGCTCAGCGTTATCAAGTATTTCTGTAATATCTTCTTTACTTTCATATGCCTCAGTAGTAAGACTCCTAGATACATTAATAATATTTCTTAAAATTGATTTTTCTTTAACTAATTTTGCATAATATTCAATATTGTGAGCTGAAGGAGCTTTTTCTGTTAGGCCCGTTATATAATAAGCATCACCTACATCTTTTAATAATTTATTTTTCTTTAGTTGTTCTATGATAGTCACATAATCAATCTGATGATTCTTTTCAAACAAAGTTAACATAGCATCAAAAATAATAGCATTAGCTGTTTTATAAAAATCATCTTTATTTAATAATTGCATTGCCTTAGACATTGCTTCACTATCAATTAAGACGCAGCCCAATACAGCTTCTTCTGCTTCAATAATATTTGGAAGAATTTTCCCTAAATCAATATTTTCATTCTTATTTGCCATTAATATATTTATCTCTAATTAATTTAAAATCTTCCCAAGCATATTTCTTTAATTTAGAATTTTTCAATAAAATCTCAGGATGATATGTTAACAATAAATCTACTCCTAAATAACTAATTCGTTCCTTTCTTAAATCTTCTAAACTACTATCCTTATTAAAAATTTTTAAATCAGATATTTTATCTAAGCAAACAATCAATTTAGGATTAATAATATTTATTTTATCCATTAAATAATCTTCAAAGTTTTGAAATTCAGAAGTTAAAAACTTATCATTATATTGAAGTTTGCTTTGTAATACATTTAGAATATAAACTTCTTTTCTAGATAAACCAATAGAATCTAACATTTTATCTAATAATTTAATCGATTTTTTAGTAAAAGAGAGTTTGGAGATATCTTTTTCTGATTCTTTTCTAATAAAAATAATATCTGATTTAGGATTTCCTGATTCTAGAATTATCTTTTTTCCAGATTTAATTAAATTATATTTCATAAAACTACTAATTAAATCCAGATAATTATTAAGGAGCAAGTTATCAGTAGTATCCTTAATAATATTATTATTTATATGCTTTAGATAAATTTTGTTATCATATAGCAGCTTATATGATGACAAATAATTCACTAAACTATTTTTCATCTAAATCATTTATAAGGGTTTCTTCTGATTCGTCTTCAATATCACGCCATTCAAGCTCATCATTCATAAATTCTTTTGTAGATTCAGATATAGGTTTAGAAATATCATGATCTATATTATCCAATAATGTTTCTAATTGATCTGAATCCTCTATATCCTCTTCTGCAGACATTTCTTGAAAACGATCATCTATAATCTGCCTTGCCCTACTAGCTGTAACCATAATATTTTTATAAATAGAACCTGAGCCCTTTAAAAACTCTTTTAATTTAATTGCCTTTATATCCATTATTTCATTAACTCCTTAATTTTATTTTCAATAGCAACAGTTGTTTTTTCAAAATTATCATTAATAAAATGGTGCATAAACTTTTCTTTATACTCCATTTCTAAGTTATATCTTTTAAGCCTTTGATTGATTAAAGTTTCAGATTGACCATCTCTTCTTTTTAAACGTTCTGTTAATGCAGCTAATCGCTCCTCATTGTCAAATCCAGGAGGTTCAATAAATATAGAAATAACATCATCTTCAAACTCTTCAATAATATTCATACTACCTTTAACATCAATATCTAACAGCATGACTTCATTATTAGAAATTGATTGTTCAATTGGATCTATAGGAGTAGCGTATCTATTGCCATGAACAAACTGCCATTCTAAAAACTCACCAAAATTTTCTTTATGCTCAAATTGCTTTAAGGTCATAAAATAATAATCAACACCATCAACTTCATCTTTTCGTTTTTCTCTAGTCGTCGCTGATACAGAGAACTTCCATTTTTGATTTCTTCTTAGCAATTCTTTACATATTGATGTTTTACCTGTTCCTGAAGGAGCAGATAAAATAACTAATTTACCTTTTTTCATAAAATATTTTGCGCCTGTTCTCTAATTTGTTCAACATTATTTTTAATATCTACAACTGTGTGCTTAATTGATATATTGTCAATCTTAGAGCCTATGGTATTCACCTCTCTATTTATTTCTTGTAATAAAAAATTTATTTTTTTGCCTGAAACATTTTTATCATGTATATATTCATGAAGCAGTTTCATATGTCCTTCAAATCTTGATAATTCTTCATTTATATCTTTCTTTTCCATAATTAAAGCCACTTCTTGATATAAACGATTATTATCTAAATCAACATTAGAAATCAATTTATTAAGCTTATTTTTAATGTTTTTTAATTCTTGGCTACTATTCGAGCTAGATAATCTAACAATTTTTTTCAAATCTCTATTAATTTTTTTTACTTTAGATAAAATATCTTTTTGCAATACTTTCCCATCTTTTTGCCTATGAGTCATCATCTTATCTATTGTTTTATCAATACACTGAAGAATTTTCTTCTTATTTTGTATCGAATAAATTGTTTGCTTTGATTGAAACAAATCAGGAATTCTTAAAAGATATTCTAAACTAATATCTTCATCTATTTTAGAGATTTTTTTCAGTTCAGAAATTTCTTTCATAGCAATTTTTAAACGATTCTTATCTAACTTAATTGAAGAGTTATAATTATTATAACTGATATTTACAAGAACGTAAACTTTACCCCTAATGCATTTCTTACGTACTAAAGATATAATATCATTCTCATATTTATAGATAGATTCATGAAGTTTTGTATTAATATCTAAATATCGACTATTTAAAGATTTAACTTCAACAATTAAATCAAAAGCTGAATGATTCTCCTCAATCCGGCCATAACCTGTCATACTTAAAACCATTAAATCTCCTATAAAAAGTATTGATTTTAATATAGTTAGAGATAGCTTTCCAAGAAGTATTGTACTTATTTTTATTTTTGGGAATTATTTAAATCTAATGTAAAACCTAAAATATGGTTATTCCCTAATATGCTATTAAAATTTTCTTTATATGTATAATCTAAAGTAATATTCTTTAGAATAAAGCCTATCCCAAAACTAAAATCTTCTATATCACTAGTTCCAAAACGCAATAAAAATTCATCTAACAATTTAATTTCTGCACCTAATATAAAATTATCTTGCGTATTATATTCAGATAAAAAAATAATATTATTTAATAAATTAATCGAAAAATTCAGATATGCACTGATATCATTATTTTCAATTAAACCTGTTTCCCATCTTTTTTGTGATAAAAAATTATCTATCCCAATAGAACAATTAAGCTTATTCATATTTATTAAATATCTTAAATCAAGACCATAACCAAAAGCTGTAATATTACTAATTTTATGAAATTCGGATTTAAAATTTATACCTATAATATTCTTATTATTAAAAATATGATTATAAGCCAATAATAAACCTGTTTGTTTATCTGAAAATAACGAAATCATATTATAATCGATTTCTTCTAATTCAGGATAACCATCATAGTTCCAAGCTCTTTGGGTATCATAATTATTATAAATTTCTCTTCTTACTAAACCTAATGATAAATTCATACTATTATTAGAGTATAAACAATACCCTATATGATAAACAGTTAAAAAATCATTGAAATTATTTAAAGAAACGAATAGTTCTCTATCATTAAAATCTATATTTACGGGAGCATCAAAAATACTATTAATACTATTATCAGATGCATGAATTCCACCTATTGCATTATTCTTTGGGCTAGATATTATGCTATATACATTATCATTATCTAGAGATAAAAGAAATGAGCATATAAAAATAATATAAATAAACATTTATTTTAATCTTTTTTTCAATTTATTAAGCGTATTTAAAGCTTCCAATGGAGTGATTTCATCTAATTTAATTGATCTTAATTCATCAATTAAAACATCAGATGAATTAAACATATCTATTTGTTCAATAGATTCTTTATTAGGAATTTTCACAACATCTTTAGTATGCATAAATTCAGATAATAAATCATTTGCTCTACTTAAAACATACGATGGAATACCTGCCATTTTTGCAACATTAATTCCATAACTTTTATTTGCTCCTCCAGATTGAATTTTTCTAAGAAAAATAATATCACCATCATATTCATCTACAGCTACATTTAAATTAAAAGCATCAGGAAGATCTTCAGCTAGATCTATTAACTCATGGTAATGTGTAGCAAACAATGTTTTAGCTTTAATCTCAGAATTATTATGAATATATTCTGTAATAGCCCAGGCTAATGACAGACCATCATAAGTAGATGTTCCTCTTCCTATTTCATCTAATATAACTAGACTCTGAGTAGTTGCATTATTGAGAATATTAGCAGTTTCATTCATTTCAACTAGGAATGTAGATTCACCACCAGCCAAATTATCATTAGCTCCAACTCTTGTAAATAACTGATCTACAATAGATAAACATGCATAGTCTGCAGGAACATAAGAACCTATTTGTGCTAATATAGAAACAAGTCCAATCTGTCTTAAAAAAGTACTTTTTCCTGCCATATTTGGACCTGTTATTATAGCTATTTGTTTCTTATTATTATCTAATTCTATATCATTAGTAATAAATTTTTCATTTAGAGGCAATAATTGCTCAACAACAGGATGACGTGACTTTTCAACTTTAAATTTAGTAGATTTTTCACTAATTATAGGTTTAGTATAATTATTGTTTTTTGCTGTTATAGAATGTGAAACTATTAAATCAAATTGAGAAATAATATTTGCACTATTTTGTATATGTTCTATATAACCTAAAATATAATCAATAAGTTCTAAATAAATTGTATTTTCAATAGATATAATTTGATCAGATGAAGACAATATATCATTTTCATGTTCCTTTAATTCTTCAGTAAAATATCGTTCACTATTTGTTAAAGTTTGTTTTCTAATATAATAATCAGGAACTTTATCTATATGTGTTTTAGTTACATCAATATAATAACCAAAAACCTTATTATAACTAATCTTTAGACTAGATATACCTGTTATATGTCTTTGTTTTTCCTGATAATCTAGCAACCATTTATTTACATCATCAGAAATTTTTCTTAACTTATCTAATTTTTTTGATATACCAGATTTAATAAATCCTCCCTTATTTAACTTTATTGGAGGTTCTGATATAATATGATTATTAATTTTATTACATACTTTTTTAATATTCTTAACTTTATGAAATAATCTATAAATAGGTTTATTATTCGAAACTTCCTGTTTAATCTTTAAAATAGAAAACAAAGAAGAAGATAAATTGACTAAGTCCCTTGGGTTAGATTTACCTATTGAAATTTTCGATATAATTCTAGGGATATCGGAGATTAGTTTTAATTGTTCAACTAAATTAGAATTATCTATATAATTTTCAATAAACTGATCTATTAATTTCAATCTAGCATTGATTTTATTTTTAGATAATAAAGGATTTGCTAAATGTTTAGCCAATAAGCGTGAGCCCATTGGAGTCAAAGTATTATCTATAACATCTATTAATGTTCCTGTATTATCTTTTGATGATAATGAATCAAAAATTTCTAAATTTTTTATTGTTGAAGGATCAATACGCATGTAATCATTATTTGCAATTCTTGATAATGAAGTTATATGCTTAATTTTTCCAAAATAATTTTCTTGAACATATATTAAAGCTGTTCCTGATGCAATAACGGATAAATCCTTTTTACTAAATCCAAATCCTTTAAGAGATTTTGTAGAAAAATGTTCTATTAATCTTTCATAACATGAATTACTGTCAGAAATCCAATCATTATATTCAGTTATAAGTATATTATTAATTGAATTACAATTAATTTTATTAGATTGTTTTTTAGGAAGAATAATTTCAGTAATATTATATTGATTTAATACATTATATAATTCAGAAATTTTATTCTCACCAGATATAAATTCTCCTGTAGAATAATCTAGTATTGCATATCCAAAATTATTTTTTTCAAAAAAAATACTACATAAAAAATTGTTTTTTTTATGATTTAAATATTTATCTGCTATTGCAGTACCAGGAGATAAAACTTCTACAACTTCTCTTTTAACAATCCCTTTTGATACCTTAGGATCTTCAACTTGCTCACATATTGCAACTCTATGACCTGACTTTAATAATTTATATAAATGTTGATCTAAAGAATGATAAGGGAAACCTGCTAACGGTACAGATGAAGCAGCTCCATTTGATCTTTTTGTTAAAGCAATTCCTAAAATATTAGAAGTTAATTTAGCATCTTCATCAAATGTTTCATAAAAATCTCCCATCCTAAATAGCATAATAGAATTAGGATAAGAAGCTTTAGCTTCCCAAAATTGTTTCATAACAGGAGTAGCATTTTTCATTTTATTACCCATAAAGCTTTCTTTCATTTCCAATTCTGCAAGTAACATTAATTTTATCCAGATACTCTAATAAGGGTACTGCATACTTTCTAGATGTTTTTGTTATGTTTTTAAAAGAGCTTACATCTAATGAATTATTAACTTTAAAGTAATTTTTAACTAATTGAATTAATTTATTAATATTTTTTTGACTAAATAATAAATTTCCATTAAGAATTATAATACTATTACTATCAATTTCAATATCTAAAATTTTCTTTATTATATTTTTATCATACTGTAAAAAAGTATCAAACACTTCATTAATCGATATAGCATTTAATTCTGATTGATTAATCAAATCAATAATCTCTTGATTAATTTTCTTTTCATTATCAGTTAAAGATATATCGAAATCAAATTTTGACCAATTATTATTAATATATTTTAATAATTTATCATTTAACATATGTTCTAAAATAATATCTAAAAAATGATTATCTATATTAATAAAATTCAATATCTCTTCTTTAATAACACCTTTTCTATATGGATTTGCAATATGAAAATCATTAAAATAATTAATAATGACATGTTTTATTTCTTCAAATTGTGAATCTAATACTATCCAATTATTTTCAATGATTTTAATATTTTTACTTTCTTTAAGTAATATTTTCAAATATTTTTCTGATACATTTAAATATTTTGATAATGTATTATATGTAAATGGGTTATTTTTTTTATTAGAAATAATAATAGATAATCTATCAGACTGATCTTTTTTATTATATATTTCATTCACATATTGTTTATTATCTTTCCATTTTTTAAATATATTTAATTCTAATATTTTTCCACCTCCAACCGTAATAAGAGGAGAATATTTTCTAATAATAAATGGATCATCTATAGATATTACAATAGGTTTCTCAAATTTTAATATAGCACCAGAGGATTTACCTGGTTCAATATTATTTTCATTAAATAAGAGTACTCTAGACATAACTTCTTGTGTTCCACAATAAATTCTTAATCTTTCATTATTTTTAATACCATTTTTTGCCTTAGTTAATATATTAATTGAGACAATAGCACTTTCATAAGTAGAAAAATAATCTATATCTGATATATGATTACCTCTTTCTATTAAAACTTTTTCATTTGTCTGAATATTAATAGCTGCTCTATTTCCTATCTCTAATTGATCTTTCTTTACTTTATGTGTTTCTAAACCTCGTACTTTAATCTCCTTATTTTGAGGTAAAATTTTCAATTTATCTCCAATCTTAACTTCACCTGATGTAATTGTACCAGTTATAACACTACCAAAACCTTTTGATGTAAAAACTCTATCAACAAAAACTCTAAATATACCTTTATCAACCCGATGTTTTTTATATTGATAATTAATTAAATCTTCTTTAAGGAAATTAATACCGTCATAATTAAGAGCAGAAACTTTATAAATTTCCTTCTTTTCTAAAAAAGAACCTTTTACAAAAATTTTTACTTCATCTAAAACTAATTCAAGCCAATCTTCTTTTACAGTATCAATTTTATTAATTACTATAGCACCATCTTGAATATTAAATAATTTTAATATTTCAAAATGTTCTATAGTTTGAGGCATTATTCCATCATCAGCAGCAATTACCAATAATGCATAATCAATAGAATTAACACCCGCAACCATATTTTTAATAAATCTTTCATGACCAGGAACATCAATCAAAGTGATTTTTTCATTTAAAAAGGCAAATCCAATATTAATAGTCATACCTCTTGCAAATTCTTCTTTAGAACTATCTGTATTTTGACCAGTAAGTGCCTTAACTATAGATGTTTTACCATGATCTATATGACCTGACAAACCTATAATATTTTGATCTATTAAAGACAACTTTTAAGTGACGCAATTAAATTATTAATTTGATTAGAAGGAATAGCTTTAAAATCAATATAAAATTTATTTCCTTTTATATATCCTATAATAGGAGTAGAAAAATTTCTTAATTTATTTGATATCTCTGTAGGTTTAATATTATTACAGTATAATACAATTGCTATACTTTCAATATTTTCAATTGGTAAAGAACCGCTACCTGCCTGAACATTAGATTCTATAATATTAATATTATATTTTTTAATTATTTTACTATCTAAACTTTCAACTACTTTTACAGCTAACTTTTTTATTTTTTTTCTATTCCTAGTCAATAATGTAAATGTTAAATTTTCTGCTTTAACAATATTAGAATTAACATAAGTTCTTAATATAGTTTCCATTAAACTAATTGTAATTTTATCACAACGTAGAGCTCTATACATAGCATTAGCATGTAATTTTTTAATAAGTCTTTTTTTACCACAAATAATTCCTGATTGAGGACCACCAATAAGTTTATCACCACTAAAAGAAATAAGGTCTACACCCATTTTAATATATTTTTCAATTATTTTTTCTTTAGGGAGATTATACTGTTGATAATCAATCATTGCCCCACTACCCAAATCAATATAAACTGGAATTTTCTTTTGCTTACCAAGCTTCACAAGCTCTTTAACCTCTACATTTTCTGTAAAGCCAACTACTCTATAATTACTAGTATGCGCAATCATTATAAGTCCAGTATCGCTTGTAATTGATTTTTTAAAATCTGATAAATGAGTCTTATTAGTAGTTCCAACTTCTACCATTTTACAATTTGCGCTATCTATTATATTAGGTATTCTGAAGGACCCTCCAATTTCCACTAATTCGCCTCTACTAATTATAACTTCCTTTTTAGATGATAGAGAATTAAGAGCCAATAACACAGCAGCAGCATTATTATTAACCATTATTGAAGATTCAGAACCTGTAATTGCATTAATTAGATAAGATATATGTTCGTTCCTTTCACCCCTTAAATTATTACGTGTATTAAATTCTAAATTACTATAAGGATAAATATTTTCAATAGTCGCTTTTAGAATTTTTTTATCTAAAGGAGATCTACCTAATCCTGTATGGAGGACAATTCCTGTTGCATTTATAACAGATTTCAAGCTATTTGTTGAATATCTATTAATCTGATTAAAAATCCTATCATATAAAATATTTTTAATATCTTTCTTTACAAGACTATTCAAAATATCATTTTTAATAATTTTTATTTCATTTTTAATAATTTTTTTAAGTAGAAAATAATGAAAAGATATATCATATCTTTTATGACAATCCAATATAATTGAATCTACAGAAGGAACATTTTTTAATGCCTCACGGGCACTAATACTAAGATTATTTTTTTTCATAATGAATAATCCATAAGCTAAACTAAAAACTCTTTTTCTTCAATATGATCTATTTGTTTTTTATCTATCATATCATTAGCATATTTTAAATACAATTTTTTTATTATAAATAAATTAAACAAATCACTATCAATTTCACCATCAATAGCCATTCCTTTTAAAATAGTTAATGCTTTTGAAAGCTTATAGCCTTCCTTATAAGGACGATCAGGAGCAGTTAAACCTTCAAACACATCTGCTATTGCAATAATCCTAGCTTGAATAGGAAGCTTATCACCTTTATACCCATTAGGATAACCGCTACCATCAATTTTTTCATGATGACATCCAGCATAAAAAGGAACTTGTTTTAAATGATCTGGATATGGCAATTTACTTAATAGAGTATATGTTAAAACAACATGTTGTTGCATTATTTTTAGATCTTTACTAGACAATGTACCTCTAGATATTGTTAAATTTTCTATTTCATCTTCTGATAAAAGACAAATATTGTTATCATTAATTTTTATTTCTTTTTTCCCTATTTCTTTTACTCTATTTTTTAAATCATCTGACATAAATTCACCACCAATATTAGAGTGTTCTAAGAAGGCCATATCATTTTTAATTTGCTTTAATTCAGACTCTATTAAATCTTTATCTAAATCAATTTCATTAACTTTATTTTTATAATAAGCTATTTCAACATCTCTTTTTAAAATTTCAAACTTTAATTTTATTTGATCAATTTTATCATATAAGCCTTCTAACTTAGTTGCTTTATTCATAACATATTCAGGTGTTGCAACCTTTCCAAAATCATGCAACCATCCAGAAACATACAATTCATCAAGTTCATCTTCAGAAAATGAAAAATCCTTAAAATGATCTGTTTTATCATCATTGATTTCTTCTGCAATCATCATAGTTAATACAGGAACACGATTACAATGTCCTCCTGTAGCTTGATCCTTGTTTTCTAAAGCCTCAGCAACAAGTTTGATAAAAGATCTAAACAACTGTTTTTGCTCATTAACTAACATTTGATTTGTTAAAGCAACTGAAGCTTGGGAACTTAATGCTTCAACCAAATTAACTAACTCATCTGAATAAGGAATTATATCATCACCTGATTGTGCATTTATTAATTGCATTACACCTATAACCTTATCTTTATGATCCTTAAGTGGTACTGTTAAAAAAGATTTAGATCTATAATTATTTTTCTCATCAAAACCTTTAGTACCAGAAAAATCATACTCTTCATTAGTATATGCATCATCAATATTAATAGTTTTTCCTTTAAGAGCACATACAGCTGCTACATTATGTGTATTTTCCTGACCATCATTAGTATATATTTTTACAGGATATATAGTATCAGGAACAGGGATAGATGAGCCTCCAAATTTAATCCCTAAGGTTTCAGTATGCATAATTTCAAAGTTTAATTTTTTACCTTCATCTATTACTAGGTAAACCGTTCCACCATCTGAATTTGATATAGTTTTTGCTTCAACTAATATTTTCTCAAGAAGAAAATCAATGTTTTTCTCTCTAGATAAAGCTCTCCCAATATCTATTAATTTTTTAAGATTATTATTATTTGTATTATTATCCATTTATTAAAAAAAAGCTCTCATATTTAGAATAAAAACATGAGAGCTTTTCTAGATTTTATATTTAATTAATTTAAAACAGTTTTAATCTTTGCTGCTTTACCTGCTCTATTCCTTAAATAATATAATTTTGCTCTTCTAACTTTTCCTCTTTTATCAACAGTAATACTATCTAAATTAGGTGAATGAAAAGGGAATATTCTTTCTACACCAATACCATTTGATATTTTTCTAACTGTAAAAGTTTTACTACTACCTGAACCTGAAGATATTGCAATAACTACACCTTTAAATAACTGTATTCTAGATTTTTCTCCTTCAATTACCCTTACACCAACAGTAACAGTATCCCCTGATTTAAATTGAGGAATATCTTCTTTTAATTCATCTTTTATAGAATCTAAAATTTTATTCATTTTTTTCTCCATTATTTTTAGACTTATACTTTTCAAATAAATCTTTTCTTCTTTTTTTTGTCTTTTCTATCCTTTTATCTAAAAACCAATCTTTTATTTTTTGATGATGTCCAGATAATAAAACATTAGGGACTTTTAAACCCTCATAATCTCGTGGTCTTGTATAATGAGGACCATCTAATAAATCATCAAAAAAAGAATCTGTTTCAGCTGATTCATAATGATTAAGCACTCCTGGAATCAACCTAACAATTGAATCAATCATAACAAGAGATGGCAATTCTCCATTTGTCAAAACATAATCTCCAATAGATAATTCATCAGTAACAATACTATCTCTTATTCTCTGATCAATACCTTTATAATGACCACAAACAAAAACCAATGAGCTTTCATTTGACAAATCAGTTGCTATTTTCTGTGTAAATAATTGACCATCTGGTGTTGGAAAAACAACCCTAGCTTTTTTTATATTGATACTATTAAAAGCTCTCAAAACAGGACCTGCTTTCATAATCATGCCCTTACTTACACCAAATGGATAATCATCAATTCCACCATCATCTTTATTGACAAAATCAAATAAATTAATAACTACATATTTAACCTTTTCTCTATCAACTGCTTTTTTCAACATACTTTGACCGAATATTGCATTTAATATATCAGGAAAAGGCGTTATAACATATATAGTTAACATTTATTTATAAATACATCAGAATTTTTTACAATTACCACCTTATTTTCAAAATCAAAAAGCTCTATAAAATCATCAAATATTGGTATCATCACTTCTTTTTCCTTATAAGAAAAAATTAAAGAATCATTCGTAGGTAAATTAATAACATCTGTTATTAATCCATACTCTACTTCCGATTCATCTTTAACCATAAAACCAATCAAATCAACTAAATGTACATCTTGAGCACTATTAAAATCTACTCTAGATACATATATTGTTTTATTTGAAAGACTTTCAGAGTCATTCCTTGTATTAAGTCCTTCAAACTTAATGACTTTATATTTACCTGATGAAGCTAAATATTCAACCTTTAAGTTTTGATATTTGCTATCATCAATTTTAACCCAAACATTAATCTTTTTTCTTAATGTTTTAGAATCTTTATTATATAAAAAAAGCTTTAATTCTCCCTTAAGACCCTTTGGCTTAACAATATCTGCTATAGCAACAAGATCTTCGGGGATATCATTACTACTACTATTCAATTATTTCTAGAATAGCTCTTTTTCCACCTTCTTTAGCATTTGATGCAGAGAGTAAGGTTCTTATTGAATTGACATTTTTACCTTTCTTACCAATCACTTTACCTAAATCACCATCACCAACATTAAGCTCATAAACTATTGTATTTTCACTCTCATTAACATTAACCTGAACTTCATCAGGTTTATCAACTATAGATTTTACAATATCTTCAAGTAATTTCTGCATTTTTTTCTCCATCTTTTTCTATAACAAATTTTTCACTATTTTTCTTTTTTATCTATTTCTTCCGCTGCTGCTTCCTCTGGAGCTTCTTCTGCTGGAGCTTCCTCTGCTGGAGATTCTTCCGCTGGAGCTTCCTCTGCTGCTGCTTCTACTGGAGCTTCCTCTGCTGGAGATTCTTCCGCTGGAGCTTCCTCTGCTGGAACTTCCTCTGCTGGAGCTTCCTCTGCTGCTGCTTCTACTGGAGCTTCCTCTGCTGGAGCTTCAGCTTCCAGCTGTTCAGAATTATCTTTGCTCTCTAGCTTTTTAATTTTATTTTTTTCTTCTTTTAAATCTTCTCTTGCTTTTTGTCTATCTTTAAAATCAGACATCAAGCTATCAATTTTATCACTCTTAGCCCCGCTTTTCATCAAATCCCATTTATAACTTAAACCAGATCTTCTAAATAAACCTGAAACAGTATCTGAAGGCTGAGCTCCCTGACCTAACCAGTACAAAATTCTTTCTTCATTCATTTGACAAGATAAATCTTTTTCAACAGGATTATACCATCCTAAACGTTCAACTTCAAGACCATCTCTTCTCTTTCTAGAATCTATAGCAACCAATCTATAAAAAGGTCTCTTTTTTCTACCCATTCTTTTTAATCTAATTCTAACTGCCAAATCAATCTCCTTATTTTTTTTACTTTAGTTTAAAAGGGAATCTACCCAAATTCATTTTTTTTGTTTTTTTCATAAACAACTTTATTTGATTAAATTGTTTCATCAATCTATTAACTTCATAAACTGTTCTACCAGAACCTTTTGCAATCCTTGCTTTTCTTGAACCATTAATAATGGAAGGATTAATTCTTTCTTGATTTGTCATAGAATTAATAATTGCTTCCGTCCATACTAATTGTGCTTTACTTCCATCTAAATTTTTTATTTTCTTAATACCTGGAATAAACTTTGCCATTTCAGATATCGAACCTATTTTATTAAATTGTTTTATTTGATTAGAAAAATCATTGAAGTTAAACTCATCATTTATAAGTCTATCTTGCAATTCTTTTGCACTCTTTTCATCAAATGCTTTTTGAGCTTTTTCTACCAAGCCTACGATATCACTTAAACCTAAAATTCTCTTTGCTACACTATTAGCATCAAAGAATTCAATATCATTAGTACTCTCTCCTGAAGTCATAAATTTTATAGGACAGCCTGTAACTTCTTTTACAGATAAAGCAGCTCCACCTCCACTACTTCCATCCATTTTTGTAATAATTACTCCAGTTAATGAAAATTTTTCAGAAAATATTTTACTTGAATTCACAGCATCCTGTCCCGTCATTCCATCAATTACATATAAAATTTCATCTGCATTAACTTCATTAATAATTAAATCAAGTTCATCCATCAACAAATCATCTATATGCAACCTTCCCGCTGTATCAATAATAACAATATCATTTTTATTATTTTTAGCATGCAACAAACTTTTCTTTGCAAGATCAACAGGGTTTTTATCCTTTCCAAGATAAATATCAACATCAACTTTTTTAGCAAGAATTTTCAATTGTTCTTGAGCAGCTAATCGTTGTAAATCAGCTCCAACTAACAATGGATTCTTTCCATATTCCCTTTTCAAAAAGCTAGCAATTTTAGCTGAAGTTGTTGTTTTCCCAGACCCTTGTAAACCAGCCATAACAATAGTTGTTATTCCAGATTTATTAATCTTAATTTTTACATCATCAGATGATAAAAAATCAACTAATTCATCTTTAACAATTTTTATAAATTGCTGTCCAGGGGTAACTGAATCAAAAACTTTAGCTCCCAAAGCCTTTTCTTTAACTCTATTTATAAATACTGAAACAACTTTAAAATTAACATCTGATTCTAAAAGAGCAATCCTAATTTCTCTTATAGCATCAGATATATTCTTATCAGAAATCTTTCCATGACCTTTAACAGCACTAAAGATTTTTGAAAACTTATTTTGAAGCCTATCAAACATTTATAAAAAAACCATATATAATTAAAGCCTGCAAATTTAATATATTATATTTGTCTATGCAAGCATATCTTAAGAAGGATGAGCTGTTAGTAAAATCAAATATTTAGAAATCTCCAGCTGTTCTTCTAAGTATAATTTCTTCACAAACAATATTATTTGGAGCCATAATTGCTTTAGTTATCATATCTGATACATCTTCAGATGAAAGCATTTCTTCTCTTAGAAAGTCTGCTTTAGATTTATCCCAAAGAGGAGTATCAACCGCACCTGGATGAACAGAAATTACCTTTATATTATGCTCTCTAAATTCTTCTCTCAGACTAGATGCAAATCCTCTTAAAGCATATTTAGATGCAACATACGCTGAAGCAAATGGATAAGGAGATAAACCTGCAACTGAATTAACAAATAAAATTTTTCCAGTTTTATTTTTAATCATAAAGGGAGATACGAATTGTGTCATCAAAAAAGACCCTCTAAGATTTGTATTAATTTGTTGATTCCAATCATCTATAGAAATATCCTCAAGCTTATCAAAAAAACCAATTCCAGCATTATTTACCAATATTTCTATATTATCAGGGGTTTTAATTTGCTTTTTTATATAAGAGGTTATATCAGATTTTGATAAATCTGCCACTATAATCTGACACTGACCTCCAAAAAGTTCGATTTTATCTTTAACTTTTTCTAATCTTTCTTTGCTTCTTGAAATAAGAACAATATGGAAGTTCTTCTTCGAAAGCTTTATACTGATTTGCTCACCAATACCAGTAGAAGCTCCTGTGACAATTGCTATTGGATTTAAATTATTCATTTCGTTTGGCAATCAAATTCAATGAGCTTCCTGCAATAAACCAATCAATTTGATTAGCATTATATGTATGAGATACAGTGATTATATCAATACTTCCATCAGAATGAACAATTTCCAATTCCAAATCTTTATCATGGGAAAAATGATTCAAACCAACTATATTAAAAACATCATCTTCACAAATTTTATTATAATCATCTTTATCTTTAAATGTTAGAGCTAAAATACCTTGTTTTTTTAAGTTTGTTTCATGAATCCTAGCAAAAGATTTAACTAAAACTGCGTTTACACCCATATGCCTAGGTTCCATTGCAGCATGTTCCCTTGATGAACCTTCACCATAATTTTCTTCACCTACAATAAGAGTAGAAATATTTTTACTCTTATAAGCTCTAGCAACATTAGGAACTGTATCATATTTTTCAGTTAATTTATTTTTAATAGAATTAACAGAATCATTAAAAGCATTAGTAGCTCCGATTAAAAGATTGTTTGATATGTTATCAAGATGACCTCTAAACCTAAGCCATGGACCAGCCATGGATATATGGTCAGTTGTACACTTTCCTTTAACTTTAATCAATAAATCAAGATGCATCGTGTCTTTATTATTCCATTTCTTAAAAGGTTTTAACTTCTGTAAACGCTCAGAGTCTTCATTAATATCAACTTCAATATTTCTACCCTTATTTGAAGGAGCTTGAAAGCCTAAATCATCTACACCAAATCCATTTGGAGGAAGCTCATAACCCGATGGAGCTTCCAAATAAACTTCTTCACCATTTTCATTAATTAAAAAATCTGTCAAAGGATTAAAAGTTAAATCTCCTGATAATGCTAATGCTGTTACAAGCTCAGGAGATCCTACAAACGCATATGTATTAGGGTTACCATCAGCACGTTTTGCAAAGTTTCTATTAAATGAGTGTACGATTGTATTTTTTTCTTGTTTTTCAGCGCCCTCCCTTGACCACTGTCCTATACATGGACCACAAGCATTCGCAAATACATTCGCTCCAATTTTATTAAAAATATCTATAAAACCATCTCTCTCAATAGTATATCTAACTTGCTCTGAACCTGGAGTAATAGTATACTCCGACTTTGAGCTTAGATTTTTATCAACTGCTTGCTGAGCAATAGAAGATGCTCGTGAAATATCTTCATAGGATGAATTAGTACAAGATCCAATCAAACCAACATCAACCTTAGTTGGCCAATTATTTTTTGCAGCCTGTTCTTTCATTTTAGAAATTGGAGTAGCTTTATCAGGCGTAAAAGGGCCATTCAAGTAAGGCTCCAGTTTACTTAAATCAATTGTTATGACTTGGTCAAAATATTGTTCTGGGTTATCATAAACTTCAAAATCTCCAGTAAGGTGCATTTTATTTTTTTCTGCTAAATCTACAATTTGAGAACGACCTGTTGAATTTAAATAATCAGCCATAGATTGATCATATCCAAAGGTAGATGTCGTAGCTCCTATCTCAGCACCCATATTGCAAATAGTACCTTTTCCCGTACAGGACAAACTCTTTGCACCATCTCCAAAATACTCAACAATACAGCCTGTTCCACCTTTAACGGTCAACAGACCTGCTAATTTTAATATAATATCTTTAGAAGAAGCCCATCCATTTAATTTTCCTTTTAAATTAACTCCTATTAACTTTGGAAATTTAAGTTCCCAAGGCATACCAACCATAACATCAACAGCATCAGCGCCACCAACACCAACAGCAATCATACCCAAACCACCTGCATTGACTGTATGAGAATCTGTCCCTATCATCATACCTCCTGGAAAAGCATAATTTTCAAGTACAACTTGGTGTATAATACCCACTCCAGGCTTCCAAAAACCAATACCATATTTATTAGAAGCAGAAGATAAAAACTTATAAACTTCAGAGTTTATATCTAATGCATTTTTTAAATCAGCTTCAGAATTAATTTTTGCCTGTATTAAATGATCTGCATGTACTGTCGTTGGAACAGCAACACTATCTTTACCTGCCATCATAAATTGCAATATAGCCATTTGCGCTGTAGCATCCTGCATAGCTACTCTATCTGGATAAAAATTAACGTAATCAACACCTCTTTTATATACCCCTTTAGAATTTTCAGCATGCAAATAAAGAATTTTTTCAGAAAGAGTTAAAGGTCTATTGAGATTCTTTTTTATATCTAATAATTTTTGACTTAGATTATTATAATAATTTTCTATTAATTGATAATCAAACATGGTTTTCCTTAAACTTTCTTACTTTTTAATAAAAATGTACCGTCTAAATTTACTAATTTATAGTAACATGTTTCAAACCTTTAGATTATTATGCCTATTTATATTCACTTTAAATACAATTTTTTGTGAAGATGTATACGTTATATATACGACAGAAGAATTTGAACAATCAGCAGAACTAATAGCTATATTGCACAATGAAACCATTCCCTTGGAATTAGGTTTAAATGCGCTAAATACACAAATAAAATATAAAGAGGAATTAAATCAACAGGAATTTATAGATTATCTTGATACTGATTTTAATAACTTTAATAAAAAATATTTACTTATCATAGGTGATGAATCAATCATTTCACCTATAGTCCCAATCTGCAGCGAAACATATACTTTAGTAGATTACACTGACGATGTTTTTAATAATGAATTTACTGCAGGAAGATTACTTGTAAAAAATAATCAAGAAGCACTAGATCAAATATATAAAATTGAAGACTACATATTAAACACTGACTTTGAAATATGGAAAAATAAAATTTTACTTATTGCTGATGATGAACACAATCCAAATAATTCTAATATAGAATTAGAACATACAGAACAAACTAATACACTTTACAATAACCATCTTAAAAATAAAACTGTTGTAAATACATTATATGGCACAGATTACAAGAATAACCAACCTTTACTTACCGATTTAATCATAAATACCATTAATTCAGGAGTAAATTTAATAAACTATATTGGGCATGGGTCTTCAACTCATTTATCACATGAAGATATTTTTTTAATAGATCGAGATGTAGATTTAATTAACACAAATAATCGTCCTCCAATTTGGGTTGTTGGAACATGTAGTTTTGGTGACTACAAAGATAATGAAACCTCATTTGCAGAAAAAATATTAAAAAAACCTGATGCTGGAATTGCTATACTTGCAACTACTGCAGGAATTGGATACATATCAAGCTTTAGCTATTTAAATGAATTCTATAATCAATTATCACAACAATTAGAAATATCATCAATTTTAAGGATAGGAGATATTATTAAAGATGCAAAGAATGAACATCCTAAAAATGTAAGTCAAGCTGAAGAAAGTCTACTTAATTGCACAGAGCATACATATCAATTATTTGGAGACCCAGCACTACCTATTATGCTATCAAAAAAAGATAATAATATCTTTGAAGAACCAGCAAAAATAACAATAGGGGAGCAAAATTCTTTAAATGTTAACTACGAGGGAACATCATATATAAAAATAGTCACTAATGATATTGAACATAATATTGATAATGAATCTTTGCAGTATCAATCTCCAGGAGGAACACTTTTTGAAGCATATTTCGACAATCAAATTGATTACTATATTCCAATTGATATTACAGCAGAAAGTGCTCAAATTATCATCTATAACTCTAGAGTTAATACTAGATCCAATAATTACATTAATACAGTTCAATTCAGCAATTCTATTGCACTGGAACAAAATATTAATCAACAATTATTAGATGATATTAATGGTCCTGAAATAAAATTATACAACAATGATATTGAGCTTATAGATAACACTTCTATTAGCTATCCATATAGTTTCAAAATTGAAATAACAGATAATTTACCTATAAATATAAGTGGAGATCATGATCACAACTTACTTTTTTGGATTAATGATGAACGAGAAAATTCTATAATTCTCAACAATCTATTCAATCCTTCATCAGATACTTCGGGAACAGTTATATTAAATTTTGAAGATTCTAAATTTGAGGAAACAGCATACTATCTTAATGTTGAATCTTTTGATATACTAAATAATAATACTCTAAAAAGAATACGTATCAATATAAACCATAATCTTGATAATATTTTTAATGTTTATAATTTTCCAAACCCATTTAGTGATAGAACATTTTTCACATTTCACATGAAAAATCCCGAACCAATTGACATTGCGGTAACAGTGATATCAAAAACAGGTAAAAAAATTATTACTTTTAAAGAATCTATCGATGATATAAAAGCATATCATGTATTACCAGAATCAGGTTGGGATGGAACAAACAAAAACAACAAAAAGCTTAACAATGGGACCTATTTATATCATCTAAATATCAAAACAAAAACTGGCAACACTTTGCATGATAAAATTCACAAATTAACAGTATTGAAATAATGAATATCATCCTTGCTTCAAAAAGCCCAAGAAGAAAAGATTTACTAGAAAAAATAAACTTAAAATTTGATGCTATTGATTCATCTTTTGATGAAAATAAAGTTAAAATTTCAAACAATATACCTCATAAATATTGCATGAAACTAGCTGAATGTAAATGCAAAAGTGTTTCAGAAAAGCACATAGATTCGCTTGTAATTGGAGCGGATACAATTGTTTATCACAATAAGCAAATTTTAAATAAACCAAAAAATAAATCTGAAGCAAAAAAGCACCTTAATATGCTCAGTGATAATACGCATATTGTTTACACTGGAGTTTTTCTTAATATTAAAGCCAAAGATATATCTATTCCTTTTTATGAAAAATCCTATGTTACATTTCATAAACTATCTAATGAAGATATTGATTACTATATTGAACATTTCAAGCCCTATGATAAAGCTGGTTCCTATGGAATCCAAGACTGGAGCATGGTGTTTGTTAAAAAAATAAATGGATGTTTTAATAATGTAGTTGGCTTTCCTGTATCAAAATTTTTTAAATTAGGGCTTAACAATAGCACTATTAATCAAATAATTAAAGAAAATTTAAATACATGAGTGATAAAAATTTAGAAAACTTTTTTGAAGAATTTAAACTGCTAAGAAAATCTAAAAAACTTTCTATAGAAGATGTATCTAAAGCTACAAAACTACAACAAGAGTATATTACGGCAATAGAAAGTGGAAATTTCAGTATTATGTCTAATGTTTACAATCGACTTTTCATTAAGTCCTACTGTGAATATTTAAATATGGATGCAGATAAAACTTTAAGATTATATGAAGAGTATATTTCTGGAAAATCAAAAAAGAAAACATCTGATGAAACACCAAAATTTATAGATCAAAAAAGTAAGGACAAAAATGATAAAATCTTAGATATAGATCCACAAGAATCAGATATACAAACGATAGATCCTAAACAAATCATGATTTTATCTGGTGTTATTGTAATAGTTCTTATATCATGGATATTGCTTGCAAAAGCATCTAATACAACACATAAAAATCATAAAATAAAATTTGATAATACTAAATTAGAATGGACTTATTTTGAGAACTTAAATATGATTGATTCTCAATACGTTAAACTAAAAAAAATTAATAAAAAAAATGTTTTTCAATATGAATATTTAGATATTAAAAATAAAATCCTAATTACAAATTCTTCGGGTTTAAACGTAGTAAATAAAATTATAAATGAAAATGATCAAGATGAGAATTCTGTTAGTGGAAATGTTGAATTTGGACTTTTAACTGGAAATCTTAAATTCTCTATTAATAATCAAAAAATAGATTTTAAATACCCTGAAAAAACAATTATTGGTTTTCTTGATATTAAAGAAAAAACACTACTACTAAAATACTATCAATAAAATTTTATTTAAGTAATATCATTTTATTTGTCATACTCACAGAACCACTTTGTAATCTATAAATATACAGACCCGCAGAAGCTTTATGACCACGATCATCTAAACCATTCCATACTGCTGTATAGCCTGATTGATCACCTGCAGCTACATACTTGTTATCTACAAGCGTTCTAACCAATCTACCCATC
>PBEF01000015.1 GCA_002717625.1 Fidelibacterota bacterium
AGATATTGAAAAAAATCCATTAAAAAAACTATACAGGGTCGCGAATGATAGAGATATTGCAAAGTTTAAATCTTCAATTGATTTAGAGGATCCAACATTTAAAAAAGCAAAAAAAATAATAAAAGATCACCAACTTAATATGAAACTAATTGATGTTGAGTTTCAATCTGATGGATCAAAGGCAGTGTTTTATTATACAGCGGAGAGAAGAGTTGATTTTAGGGAATTAATAAGAGAATATTCAAAAACATTTAATGTTAAAATTGAGATGAAACAAATAGGTGTTCGTCAAGAATCAGCAAGAGTTGGAGGTATAGGAAGTTGTGGAAGAGAGTTGTGTTGTTCTACATGGATGACAAAATTCCCAACCGTATCAACATCATCAGTTAGATACCAACAACTTTCGATTAATCCACAAAAAATATCTGGACAATGTGGCAAGTTAAAATGTTGTTTAAATTTTGAATTAGAATCTTATCTTGATTGTCTAAAAGATTTTCCTAATCAAAAGATAAAATTAAAAACCAAAGAAGGAGAATTAAAACAAATTAAAATAGATGTGTTTAAAAAGAGAATTTGGTATATAAATAAAAGCAATCACAACGAGACATTTGAAATATCTTTAAAGCAAGCAAACAGAATAATTAAGAAAAATGAATCTGGAAGCAATAATATACCTTTAGATAAATTTTTAGATACTAATACAGAGAAAAGAACAACAAAAGATCTAATAGAGGACAACATTAATAGATTTGACAAAAAAAAGAAGAGAAAATAAAATTGAAAACAAAAAAAAATATAATATTATTAGTAATAATTTTCATTTTATTTGGATGCTATAAATCACAAAAAATAAATTATCACACATTTTTAAAAAACACGTGGTTTGAAAAAGATAAAATAGAGTTTTCTCAAAAAATTTCAGATAGTTCAAAAATATACAGTCTTTATATTTCAATAAGACACACAACTGAATATAGATACGATAATATAATAATGTTTTTACATCATAAAGATGAGAAAAAAAATATCATGACTGATACAATAGAAATAAATTTAATGGATGATAAAGGAAAACCAATAGGACTAGGGAAAAATGATATTAGAGAAATAGAGAAACTAATTAATAAAAAAAAATACTTGAAGGGAAACCACATATTTGAATTAGAGCTAGCTATGAGAAAAAAAAATAATATAAAGATTAAAAAATTAGAACACATTAAAAATATTTCAGTTTATATTCAAGAAGAAAATGAGTAAAAAAATAATATTTCTAATTTGGGGAGTTTTTTTAATCCCTTTTCTTACGGTTATTATTTTAATGTATAATGTTAAAATTAATACTATTTCAGAAATCTTACCAATTGGGAAAGAAAGAGATCCTGGAATGATTTATTTTTCTGACTTAGAAAACCCCGAAAACAAATTAGCCTCTATAATATATTATTCAAATACTACGGAAGAAGGGGATAAAATAAAAATGGGAGAATACTATAAACAAAACAGATCAAATGTAACATTTTCTAAAATTTCCCCAAACTTAATTAATGCGTTAATATGTACAGAAGACATTCGTTTTAAATCACATTCAGGCATTGATGTGCGATCACTTTTCAGGGCGGTTTATGGGGTTGCAACCAACAAACCATCCGGAGGAGCAAGTACAATAACACAACAACTTTCAAAAATGTTATTCACAAAAAAACCATCTGCCGGAATGGAAAGGGTTAATCAAAAACTTAAGGAGTGGGTAGTTGCTGTAGAGTTAGAAAAAAGATATTCAAAAAACGAAATAATAACAATGTATCTTAATAGATTTGATTGGCTATATCAGGCGGTTGGCATCAATTCAGCTTCTGAAATTTATTTTAACACACAACCTGAAAAACTAACTATACTTGAATCAGCAATGTTGGTTGGAATGTTAAAAAACCCATCTTTATATAACCCACTAAGAAGGCCAGAAGAAACAAAAGAGAGAAGAAATGTTGTTTTGTTTCAAATGTTTAAATATAAAAAAATTACCAAAAAAGAATACGAATCCTTAAAAACAAAACCATTAGGATTAGAGTTTACAAAAAAAGATCATAACGAAGGATTGGCTCCATATTTTAAAGAAAGTTTAAGAAAAGACATGAAGATATGGTGTGAAAACAACAGAAATCAAGACGGAGAACCATATAATCTATATACTGACGGATTAAAGATTTACACAACAATAGACTCAAATATACAATTTCACGCGGAACAAGCAATGAAAGATCATTTAATGGGTCTACAAAATGAATTTTTCAAATATTGTGAAGACAAAAAAAATAAAGGTTACCCTGCTCCTTGGTGGTTTTATAATGACAAAGGACAAGCTTTGAAAGCAAACAATAAAACTAAAGGAATTATAGATCAAATAATACAATCCTCAATAAAAAAATCAGAAAGGTATCAAAAATTAATGCTCGCAAATTATATTCAAAAACTTAAAAACACAGATTTAACATTAGAAGAACTAAAAAACCGAATAGCTGAATATGAGGGTAGAAAACCAAAAGACGGACCATCTCTACAAGCAATTAAATATATTGAATCAAACAATATATCTATAAAAACAGAAAAACAGATTCAAGAAATATTTAACAAACCAGTCAAGACTAAAGTGTTTTTATGGGAAGGAGAAATAGAAAAACTTATTTCCCCAAGAGACTCTATTATTTATCACAAATCTATTTTACAATCAGGAATTGTGAGTATGGACCCTAATACAGGTTATGTTAAAGCTTATGTTGGAGGAGTTAATCATAAGTTTTTTAAACACGGAAATGTACAAGGAGAAGGCAGGCAGGTAGGATCAACATTTAAACCATTTGTTTATGCTTTAGGAATTCAAGAAGAATTATTCAATCCATGTAAAAAAATACCAAATATTCCAATTACATTTTCTAAGGAAGACTGGAATTTAACCAAAGACTGGATCCCCCAAAATACTGGAGGTGAAAATGATAGGTTTAATGGATTAAATTTAACTGTAAAATTTGGAGTGGCAAACTCTATAAATATTTTGACCGCTTATATTATGAGTAAATTAAAGCCAGGAAACGTTGCTTCACTTGCAAAAAATATGGGAATTAAAACTCAATTAACCCCAGTACCATCAATATGCTTGGGACCCTTTAATATCTCTCCCTTTGAGATGGCAGCGGCTTACTCTACTTTTGTGAACTCAGGATATTATACAGAACCAATTTATGTTACAAAAATTGAAGATAAATATGGAAATATAATAGCTGAGTTTAAACCTCAAACCAGAAAAGTTCTATCTTCTAAAACAGCTGCAATAATGGTTAAATTATTACAAGGCGTTGTAGATGGCGTTGGCACTGACGAACCATTTTATAAGAACGGAAAATACAAAGGTAAATCAATTCCGTCTCAAGGTACAGGAACTTGGTTAAAAAAAGAATATCAATGGAAAAAAGGAAAAAAAGTAGAGGTTAAATATTATATAGGTGATAAAAACATAGAAATAGGAGGTAAGACTGGCACAACTAATAAATATTCTGATGGATGGTTTGTGGGAATAACTCCAAATTTAGTTACATCAATTTGGGTTGGATGCGATGATAAATCAGCTCATTTTAATGACGAAAGAGGTTATGGTTCAAAATCAGCCATGCCTATTTTTGGATATTTTATGAAAAGGATATATGCAGATGAATCAATTCAAAAAATAAAAAATTCAGATAAATTTATCTTTCCAAAGATAACATTAGGAGAAAAACAACAAATAAAAGATTTAATTAATTGTGATCAGGTACCATTTTTAACAGATTCAATTCCAGAAACAGAAGAAATATAAAATGATAAATAAAAAAGTAAAAAGTATTGACGAAGCAATTGAAGGTGTAAAAACCGGAATGACTGTTATGTTAGGAGGATTTGGGCTTTGTGGAATCCCAGAAAATTGTATTCGAGCGTTATCGAAAACTAAAATAAAAAACTTAATATGTATTTCTAATAATGCGGGAGTTGATGATTTTGGATTAGGACTATTACTTCAGAATAAACAGATAAAAAAAATGATCTCATCTTACGTTGGAGAAAATAAAGAATTTGAAAGACAAATGTTAAATGGAGAATTAGAGGTAGACTTAATACCGCAAGGTACATTAGCAGAAAAATGCAGAGCCGGAGGAGCTGGAATCCCCGCTTTTTTTACACCAGCTGGATATGCAACAGAAATAGGCAAAAATAAAGAAGTTAGAGAGTTTAATGGGAAGCCACATATTTTAGAAAATTCACTTATATCTGATTTTGCTTTTATAAAAGCCTGGAAAGGTGATACGGCCGGAAACTTAATATATAAAGGAACAGCAAGAAATTTTAACCCCATGATGGCGATGGCTGGTAAAATTACAGTAGCAGAGGTTGAAGAGATATATTCAGTGGGAGAGTTAGATCCAAATCAAATACATACACCTGGAATTTTTGTACAAAGAATTTTTCAAGGAGAAAAATATGAAAAAAGAATAGAACAAAAAACAACAAGAAAAAAAATATAATGGCTTTAGACAAAAATCAAATAGCAAAAAGAATAGCTAAAGAATTAAAAAACAATACATATGTAAATCTAGGAATTGGAATTCCAACACTTGTAGCAAATTATATTCCAGAAGGTGTAAATGTAGAGTTTCAATCAGAAAATGGAGTTTTAGGAATGGGACCCTTCCCTTTTGAAGGAGAAGAAGATCCCGATATGATTAATGCAGGGAAACAAACAATTACTACAATGCCAGGAGCAGCACTTTTTGACTCTTCAACATCTTTTGCAATGATTAGAGGAAATCATGTTCAACTAACAGTTTTAGGAGCGATGGAAGTTTCTGAAAATGGAGATATTGCTAATTGGAAGATACCAGGAAAAATGGTAAAAGGTATGGGAGGAGCAATGGATCTTGTTGCTTCTGCTGAAAATATTATTGTTGCAATGATGCATACTAACAAAGAAGGAAAAAGTAAAGTATTAAAAAAATGTACATTACCAATTACTGGAGTAAATTGTGTAAAAAAAATCGTATCTAATTTAGCGGTTATGGATGTAACAAGTAAAGGGTTAGTGTTATTAGAAAGAGCTCCAGGCGTAAGTGTTGAAACAATACAAAAATATACTGAAGCAAGATTAATTATAAATCAAGATGTTCCAGAAATACAAATCTAACTCATAAGTTGAGAAAGATGTTGAATTTCATTTTTTACAGAATTTTTATTATATAAAATATTATACACAGCACTAGTTATAGGCATATCTATACATAAAGATTCATTTATTTTATTAATACATTTTACAGAGAAGTATCCCTCCGCTATCATTTTTAATTTTTCATGAGACTCTTTAATAGACAAACCTCTTCCTATAAATTCCCCAAAAATTCTATTTCTACTAAATTTAGAATAAGACGTAACAAGTAAATCTCCTAAATAAGCAGATTCATTTATATCTCTATTAATTGGATGAACCGCATCTACAAACCTTTTAATTTCTCGAATTGCATTTGATACTAAAACTGATCGAAAATTATCCCCATATCCTAAACCTATTGAGATTCCAACAGCTATTGAAACTATATTTTTTAAAATAGAAGAATATTCTGTCCCATATATATCATCTGAAGCAATAGTATTGATATAATTGCAAGATATTACGCTTGCAAAGAGTTTAGATTTTTTTAAGTCAGGACAAGCAATTGTTAAGTAAGACAACTTTTTTAAAGCAACTTCTTCTGCATGACAAGGCCCTGTGATAACTCCAATATTATTATAAGGGATATTGAAATTCTTATTAAGAAAAGCTCCAATAGTTGTGTTTTTTTCAGGAACTATTCCTTTAATTGCAGAAAAAACAATCTTTTTATTGATACTATCATTAATTTTATTAAGAGAGCTTACTAAAAAAGCTGAAGGCACAGCAAGTACTAAATAATCAGAATTATTAACAATAATATTTATATCAGAGTTTAAGTTTAATTTTTTTAAATCTAAATTAACATTGGAAAGATATTTAGGGTTTTTTTTGTTTAATTCAATAGATTTTAAAGTATCCGGGTTTCTTACCCACCAATTTACTAAAGGTAAATTATTTGTAAGCATTTGTATTATAGCCGTTCCCCAACTACCTGAACCAATCACTCCAACACGAATAGATGTATTTGAAATTTTATTCCCCACTTATAGTTTCTCCATTAAATTTAGAAATACCACCACTTAAATTAATTACTTTAGTATAATTCATGCTCTGCATAATTTTTTGACATTGTAATGATCTTCCGCCAGAATGACACTGTAAAATAATCGTAGAATTTTTTTTGTTTTCAAGAGTTGTAATTTTTTTATAAAAACTAGATGTAGGAATATGGTGATCTACTCCATCGATTCTACATGAGTTATATTCACCAACCTCTCTAACATCAACTAAAATAAAATCTATCTCCTTACGACTTCTCATTTCTAAAAGCGTAGGTAAGTTAGACGCGTCTAACTTATCTTTAGAAAGAAGGCTCTTAATGTCCTCCGTTGTATAAGCTTTTATAGAGTCACTATTTTGATTTTTTTTTGGGTTAAATAAATTTTTAATAAATTCCATAATTTTATTGATTTTGATTTTTCATTTGGGGAAAGAATAAAACATCTTGTATAGAATTACTATTCGTCATAAGCATACTTAAACGATCAATACCAATACCTATTCCAGCCGTTGGAGGCATTCCATATTCAAGAGCATTTAAAAAATCTTCATCTAATACCATAGCTTCTTTATCTCCTTTATTTGCAAGTTTTAATTGATCTTCAAAGCGAGATCTTTGATCTAATGGGTCATTTAATTCTGAAAAAGCATTACATATTTCTTTTCCATTACAAATAGCTTCAAATCGCTCTACTAACCCTTCGGTATCTCTATGTTTTTTTGCAAGAGGAGACATTTCCACTGGATAGTCAGTAATAAAAGTAGGCTGAATTAGTTGATGCTCACATTTTTGACCAAAAATTTCATCAATTAATTTACCTTTTCCCATAGACGAATCTATTGAGACATTTAGTTGTTTCGCAATTTTAATCAATTCCCCCTCATTTAATCCAGAGATATTAACTCCTGTAAAATGTTCAATAGCCTCATACATTGTGTATCTTTTCCAAGGCCGCTTAAAGTCAATTTCATTATCTCCTACAAGAACTTTTGTTGTTCCATGTAAATCAATTGCAATTTTTTCAACCATTTCCTCCACTAAATCCATCATCCAGTAATAATCTTTATATGCTACATATAATTCCATTTGAGTAAATTCTGGATTATGAAACCGACTCATACCTTCGTTCCTAAAATCTTTAGAAAACTCATAAACACCATTAAAACCACCAACAACTAATCTCTTTAAATATAATTCATTGGCAATTCTTAGGTACAAATCCATGTCTAAAGTATTGTGATGAGTTTTAAATGGACGAGCTGCAGCTCCACCATATAATGGTTGTAAAATAGGAGTTTCTACCTCTAAATAACCTTTTTTATTTAAAAAACTCCTCATTGAATTTGTAAGTTTTGTACGATTAATAAAAGCATTTTTAACATTAGGGTTTACAATTAAATCAACATATCTTTTCCTGTATCTAGATTCAGGATCTGTAAACGAATCATGTAGATTACCTTCAGCATCTAATTTTGGCAGAGGTAAGGGTTTTAATGATTTTGAAAGTAAATTAATCTCTTTTGCTTTTACAGAAATTTCACCAACTTTTGTTTCGAAAACAACACCTTTAATTCCGACAATATCTCCAATATCTAATAGCTTTTTAAACACAACATTATAAAGATCTGTATTATCTTCTTTACAAATTTCATCTCTATTTACGTAAACTTGAATTCTACCATCAGAATCTTGTATTTCTATAAAAGAGGCTTTGCCCATAACTCTTCTACTCATAATTCTTCCTGCAATAACAACTTCCAAAAAAGTATCTTTTTCATAATTCTCTTTAATCTTTGATGATGAAGATGTTATATTATAAAGATTTGCAGGGTAAGGATCAATACCTAAACTACGTAGAGAATTTAAACTTTCTCTACGAACCCTTTCTTGTTCTGAAAAATCTTTGCTCATTTACTTTTTTTAGCAAAGATAGGAATTCTTTTATGCCAATATTTTGTAATTTAGGCTTCTTTATAAATAAATAAAAGATATTCAGATGAAAATGAAAGACTATATTAATGATTTTACTAATCATTTAAAAGAAGCTACTAGTATAGGAGAAGGTGTGGGATTTTACAAGTCACATAAAGAATTTAATAATATTTTAATATGTGGATTGGGTGGGTCTGGAATAGGAGGAACCATTATAAATGACGTGTTTTATTCAAAAATAGAAATTCCAATTTCATCAACAAAAGATTACAAAATTCCTAATTTTGTTAATGAAAAAACCTTGGTTATAGCATCTTCTTACTCAGGAAACACAGAAGAAACCTTGACAGCTTTAAAAAAATGTAAAAAAAGAAACGCAGAAATTTGTATAATAACTTCTGGAGGAGATCTTGAAAAAATAGCAAAAATAAATAAATATAACTGTATTAATATTCCATCAGGAGGACCGCCAAGAGCAATGTTTGGATATAGCTTTGTTCAAATTTTTTATGTACTGTTGTATTATAATATTATAGATGATTCTTTCAAAGAAGAGATTAAAAAATCGATAACGTTATTAGATTTAGAAAAAGAAAATATAAAGAAAGAGGCAAAAAATATAGCTAAAAAACTGTTTCAAAAAACCCCAGTAATATATGTTGCAAATGGATTTGAAGGGGTGGCAATACGCTTTAGGCAACAGATAAATGAGAACAGTAAGGCTCTTTGTTGGCATCATGTAATTCCAGAAATGAATCATAATGAATTGTTAGGATGGAGAACCAATGTTCATGATTTAGCTGTTCTTTTTTTTAGAAATAATTTAGATCTTCATAAAAATCAGATAAGGATTGAAATTAATAAGAAAGTAATTGCAAAGTATACAAACAATATTACAGAAATTTGGAGTCAAGGAGATTCAAAAATTCAAAACACACTTTACCACATCAATATAGGAGACTGGATCAGCTGGTATCTTTCAGAATTAAATGAAGTAGATGCCATAGAAATAGAAGTAATTAATTTTTTAAAGGAAGAGCTTTCAAAAATAAAATGAACAAGGAAGTTTTTTTTCATGATTTAGGACTCATTGATTATAAAGAAGCTTGGGATTTTCAAGAGAAAATTTTTGCAGAGATACTACAGATAAAATCAGACAACAGAAAAAATCAAAGAGACAAAAAAACTAAAAATCATTTAGTTTTTTGCGAACATCCACACGTTTATACTCTGGGGAAAAGCGGGAACAAAGAAAACCTACTAATTAATGAGGGTTTTTTAAAAAAAAGAGGAGCAAAATTTTACCACATTAATCGAGGGGGAGATATTACATATCATGGGCCAGGCCAAATTGTAGGCTATCCAATTTTAGATCTAGAAAACTTTTTTACAGACATCAATAAATATTTGAGATTATTAGAAGAAGCCATTATTCTCACATTAAAACACTATGGATTAAAAGGGGAACGATCAAAAGGAGAAACAGGGGTTTGGCTAGATCCACTAACTCCAAAAGCGAGAAAAATATGTGCAATTGGAGTTAAGACCAGCAGGTGGGTATGCATGCATGGATTTGCATTTAATATAAATTCAGACCTATCTTATTTTGATAATATCATTCCTTGTGGAATTGTTGGTAAAAACGTAACATCTATGCAAAAAGAACTAAATAAAGAGGTAGATATAATTGATGTTAAAAATAAGGTCAAGAGATATATAATTGAAGTTTTTGAAATGGAAGTTTAATTTTTAAAAAGAAATTGATCTTAGTAGAGTTTGTATAACTGATAAAGAAAAACTAATTTTAGGCAAATTATGAGATGAAGAAACTATGAGTAAAAAACTATTAGAATTTAAGAATTTAGTTACAGAATTTATTACAGAAGGAGAATCTGTAAAAGCTGTAAATAATATTAGTTTTACTTTAAATAAAGGAGAAACGATTGGTATTGTTGGAGAATCTGGATCTGGAAAATCAGTTACTTCTCTTTCTTCTATGAGACTTATACCTTCTCCTCCAGGAAAAATTTCAAATGGAGAAATAATTTTTCATAAAAATAAGAAAAAAACAGATTTATTAAAAATATCAGAGACAGAAATGAGATCTTTTCGAGGGAATGACATTGCAATGATCTTTCAAGAACCAATGACGTCATTAAATCCAGTTTTTACATGTGGAGATCAGGTTTTAGAAGCTATTGTTCTGCATCAAAAAATCAAAAAAAAGGAAGCTAAAGATCTTGTAATTAAGTTATTTAATGAAGTTCAATTGCCAGATCCAGAAAGAATTTTTAATACATATCCACATCAAATTTCTGGGGGACAAAAACAAAGAGTAATGATAGCGATGGCTATAAGCTGTCAACCATCAATATTAATTGCAGACGAACCTACAACAGCTCTTGATGTAACAGTGCAGAAAACAATATTAGAATTAATGCAAAACCTTCAAAATCAAAGAGATATGGGTATTTTATTTATTACACATGATTTAGGGGTAATTGCAGAGCTTGCGGATAAAGTTGTTGTTATGTATAAAGGAAAAATTGTAGAGCAAGGGACTGTTTGGGATATTTTTACCAAACCAAAACACCCATATACAAAAGGACTTTTAGCTTGTAGGCCTCCGCTTGATAAAAGATACACTTTTTTGCCAACGGTTTCAGATTTTATGAAAGAGGATGATAAGGGGAATATAATAGAGAATAAGATATCGATAAAACAATTTACAAAAAATCTTATTATATCAAAATCAGAAAGATTAAAAAAGCACAAACAGCTATATTCAAAAACTCCGATTTTAAAAATTAAAAATTTAAAAACATATTTTCCTATTAGAAATGGATTTTTTGGAGGAATTACAGATTATGTAAAAGCAGTTGACGACGTAACTTTTGATGTTTTTGGAGGAGAGACACTTGGGCTAGTTGGAGAATCTGGCTGTGGAAAAACAACTATTGGAAGAACAATTATAAGATTAGAAGAAATGACAGAGGGCTCAATCATATATAAGGGTAATGAAGTCTCTGAAATGACCGATCAAGAATTAAAAGAATTTAGAAAAGAAGTTCAAATTATTTTCCAAGACCCATACTCATCATTAAATCCAAGAATGACTATTGGAGATGCAATTATGGAACCTATGCAGGTTCACAACATATTAAAAAATGATGAAGAAAGAAAGAAAAAAACGGAAGAGCTCTTAAAAAGAGTTAGTTTAGATCCCTCCCATTTTTATAGATATCCACATGAATTTTCTGGAGGACAAAGACAGAGAATTGGTATAGCGCGAGCACTTGCTGTTAATCCAAAATTTATTATTTGTGATGAGTCAGTTTCAGCGTTAGATGTATCTGTTCAGGCTCAGGTTTTAAACTTGCTTAATGAGCTTAAAGAAGAGTTTCAGCTAACATATATATTTATATCACACGATCTTTCAGTTGTAAAATATATGAGTGACAGAATGATTGTCATGCAAAATGGAAAGATAGAAGAAATAGGAGATGCTGATAAAATTTATAGTAAACCCGCTACCTCATATACTAAAAAATTAATTTCTGCTATTCCTGAAGGCCAAACAGAAGATATAAAAAAACCAAAAAAACTTATTAAAAAGTAAGCGAACTGCTTGAATAATGGATCGAGATTTGACCAGAATAAATAAGTATCTTTCAGAAATGGGGTATTGTTCTAGGAGATCAGCTGATAAACTTATAGAGCAAGGTAGAGTAAAAATTAATGGTAGAATAGCCTTAATGGGAGAAAAAATAACCAATATAGATAACGTTACTGTTGACAATAATATAATTTCTAATACAATTCAAGAGAAAGTTTATTTAGCATTTAATAAACCTAAAGGTATCGTTTGCACTACTGATCAAAAGAGAGAAAAACAAAATATAATTGATTTTATTAATTATTCAACTCGAATTTTTCCAATAGGAAGACTTGACAAACTTTCAGAGGGACTTATTTTTTTGACAAATGATGGGGATATTGTAAATAAAATTTTGCGAGCTAGAAATAATCACGAAAAAGAATACGAGGTAACAGTCAACAAACCTATAACTGTTAAATTTATAGAGAAAATGAGTAGTGGAATCCCAATATTAGACACTATTACAAGAAAATGCAAATTAAAAAAAACAGGAAAAAATAGATTTAAAATTATTTTAACACAAGGACTGAATAGACAAATTAGAAGAATGTGTGAATATCTAGGATATGAAGTTCAAAAACTGAAAAGAGTTAGAATAATGAATATAAAATTAGATTTAAAAATAGGAGAATATAGATCTTTTACAAGCTCGGAATTAAAGACGCTTAACGAATTATTAAAAGAATCTTCTAAAACATATAATCAAAGTAATTAGACTTTCTTTTTATAAACAGGCACAGCAGAACAGGCTTCTCCAAACATCAAACTACTTACACTATTTTGAAGTTTTTTTGTAATAGCAATATATACACTCTCATCAAGATTGAGACTTCCGCATCCTTTTACAATTACTTTTTTATCATTGTATTCAGCTTCATTTAAATTATCTATTTTTTCTAAGATTATCTCTTTAACGACATCTTCTTTTTTTCCAAATTTAAGATCGCAACAAATAGGGTTTAAATATGAAGCAATTAACATATATGACCACATTGGCAGAATTGCATCAGAACTACAAAAAACAGCAACAATAGCATTTTTATATCTTGAAAAGTCAAAACTTTTCAAATCAGATCTAAATTCTTTTTCTTTTAAGATTACTCCCTTAAAAAGAAAACTTTTTACATCTAACTCTAAAACATCTTTTTGAGGAGCGTAATCTTCTAAGTCAATTGTAATTAGATCAGAATTGGCAACTCTATTTATTATTTCTTCAGTCATTTTATAACATTCCAAGTTCTAATTTTGCTTCTTCACTCATCATTTCTTTCCCCCATGGAGGATCAAATACAATTTCAACTTTAGCAGATTTTACACCATCAACAGAGGCAGCTTTTTGCTCTACTTCTAAAGGTAAACTTTCTGCTACTGGGCAATTTGGAGAAGTCAGCGTCATTGTTATTTCAGCTTCAAAAAGATCATTTAATTGCACATCATAGATAAGTCCTAGTGCATAAATATTTACAGGTATTTCAGGATCATAAATTTCGCATAAAGCGCTAATAATTTTATCGGATATTTTTTTTTGTTCTTGTTTCATTATTTCTGTGTTTTTGAAAGAGCAATTGCGTACATCTTCATTTGTTTTAACATAGAAAGCATTCCGTTTGCACGAGTGATTGAAAGATGTTCTTTTAGCCCAATTTTATCTATAAAATGTAAATTTGAATTTGCAATGTCTTCAGCTTTTTGATATGAGAATACGCGTATTAATAAAGCAATTATTCCTTTTGTTATAATTGCATCACTATCAGCAGTATAAATTATATAATCTTCTTTTTTCTCAACAAATAACCAAACCCTACTTTGACAGCCTTTGATTAAGTTTTCATCTTTTTTCTCATCATCTTTAATTTTTGGAACAGATTTACCTAGCTCAATTAGGTATTCATACTTTTCTGTCCAGTCATCAAACATTGAAAATTCACTAATAATATCAGACTGGATCATAGAGATTGATTTTTTCATAAAAGCATTTTTTTAGATTTTTTTATTGCAGCAATACACTTTTCAATTTCATCTTTAGTATTATAAACAGCAAAAGAAATTCTTGCCGTGCCTGCAATATTAAATCTTTTCATTAGAGGCTGCGCACAATGATGTCCTGTCCTAATAGCAATTCCCATTTTATCTAAAAGGACGCCTATATCATATGCGTGCAATGAATTAATATTGAAAGAAATAATTCCAGATTTGTTTTTAGACGTTCCTAAAATCTGAAGATCTTTAATTTTTTTCAATTCTAATGTTGCATAATTTAGAAGAGTATTTTCATGATTTTTAATATTATCAATTCCAATTTTACAAATAAAATCTATAGACGATTTTAAAGAAATTACACCTGCTATATTTGGAGTACCCGCTTCAAATTTATAAGGCAAATCTGCATAAGTTGTTTTTTCAAAACTTACATCTTTAATCATTTCTCCTCCTGATTGATAAGGTGGCAGATCATTTAAAAGTTCCTCTTTCCCGTATAACACTCCAACACCTGTAGATCCATACATTTTATGGGAAGAAAAACAATAGAAATCAACATTTAATTTTTGAACATCTACTTTGATATGTGATATTGCTTGAGCCCCATCAATTAAAATTTTTGCTCCAAATGAATGCGATAGTTTACAAATATCTTCTATTGGGTTTATTGTTCCTAAGGCATTAGAAATGTGTGTGAGCGCTACCAATTTAGTTTTATTATTCAACATAGATTTTAAAGAAACCATGTCAAGATCCCCATTTTCTTTTACAGGGACCACTCTTAATTTTGCTCCTGCATATTTACAACATATTTGCCATGGCACAATGTTAGAATGATGCTCCATCTCAGTAATAAGGACTTCGTCGTCTTTTTTAAGGATAGACCTAAAGCCATTAGCAACTAGATTTATTGATTCAGTTGTTCCTTTTGTAAAAACAATTTCTTTTACACTTTTTGCATTAATAAATGACTGTACGCTTTTTCGAGACTCTTCAAATTTTTCAGTAGCATGGCTACTTAAAAAATGAGCTCCTCTATGCACATTAGCATTCATTTTTTCGTAATACTCTTTTTCAGTATCAATTACGTTTTGTGGATTTTGCGTTGTCGCTCCATTATCAAAGTAAATTAAATTAGATCGATTTATATTTAGATTGATAATGGGAAATTGCTTTCTTATTTCTTGCGTATTAATCATTAATGGTTAAAGTCAAGTTTAACATTTAATTTTTCAGCAATTAATTTTTCGCATTTATCTTTAAATTCAGGGACAGAAATTTTATCTATAGCTTCATTTGTAAAAGCGTATGTCAATAACGCTTTTGCTTCTTTCTCGGCAAGCCCACGGCTTTTCATGTAGAACAAAGCTTCTTTATCTAATTGCCCAATAGTACATCCATGACTACACTTTACATCGTCCGCATAAATTTCTAATTGAGGTTTTGTGTCAATTGTCGACTCATCACTTAAAAGTAAATTGTTATTTGATTGAAATGCGTCAATTTTTTGGGATTCAGGTCTAACCATAATCTTTCCATTAAATACCCCCTTAGACTTATCTAAATAAATTCCTTTATAAACTTCATTGCTTCTACAATTAGATTTTTTATGATCTACAAAAGTATGATTGTCAGCAAATTGAGATCCATTTAACACAGAGACTCCATTCATATTACTTTCAGCATTTTCTCCATTTTGTTCAAAGTTTAAATTATTTCGAATAAAAGATCCCCCAAAAATTAATGTGTTGACAGAGCTTGTAGTATTAGCTTCTTGATATATATTACAGGTGTCAATTAAAGAAAAGTTATCTTTATTATTTTGGGTCTTATTGTACTCAAAAATACTATTTTCATCACATTTTACTTGCGTAAAATGATTAATAAAAGCAAGATTTTCATGAATACTATGAATATTTTCAATAATTTTAAGATTAGAGTTTTTACCTAAATTTATTTGATTTCTATATTGCAAGAAGGTATTTCTTGTGGAGCTTATAAGAAATAAAATTTCAATTGGAGAATTTAAAACAGTATTATTTTCTACATCAATTGAGAATCCATTTCTTGCCATGGAAGAGTTTAAAGATAAAATAGAATTATTAGTTTTAGATTTAAATGATTTAAAATCAGAGATCGTTATTCCATCAATTTTAGGAGACGAAACTAGCTTCCCATTTAGAAATACAATTTTATTTTTAAACCCTAATGAAACTTTATCAATAATATTATCCTCATCAAAAACAGGAAGGTCTTCAACTACAAAATCATTTTTTACAATTTTATTTAATGAAGTATACTTCCATTCTTCATCGCTTATATTAGGAAATCCAGATGAAAAAAAAGAGTTTAAGTCATTTTTTTCTTCAGTACTTAACAGAAGAGTTTTAGAATATTTTTCAAGGTTATTTATTAAGCTCACAAGTATTATTTATTTTTTAGTAATCCAGTCATATCCTTTTTCCTCTAATTCATAAGCCAATTCTTTGCCTCCAGATTTTACAATTTTCCCATTATACAAAACATGTACAAAATCAGGAACAATATAATCTAAAAGTCGCTGATAATGAGTAATGACAATTGTAGCATTATTTTCAGTTCGTAGTTTATTTACTCCATTTGCAACAATTTTTAATGCGTCTATGTCTAATCCAGAATCAGTTTCATCTAAGATAGAGAGTTTTGGATTAAGCATTGCCAACTGAAAAATTTCATTTCTCTTTTTTTCTCCGCCAGAAAATCCTTCATTCATATTTCTTGATAGATACCCACTATTAATATTTAATAATTCCATTTTTTCACGCATTAACTTTAGTAAATCTGTAGCTGGCATAGGATCTAATCCTTGCTGCTTTCTACGTTCATTTATACATGTTTTCATAAAATTAGAAACTGAAATACCAGGAATCTCTACTGGATATTGAAAAGAAAGAAAGATTCCTTTATTAGATCTTTCTTCTACAGCAAGATCCAATAAATCTTCTGATTCAAATTCTATTTCTCCATCGGTGACCTCGTAATCTTCTTTGCCTGCAATTACGGAAGCTAATGTGCTTTTTCCAGATCCATTGGGACCCATAATTGCATGCACTTCACCAGCATTGACACTTAAATTAATTCCGTTAAGGATTTTAATTTCTTCAATTTGCGCTTTTAAGTTTTTAATATTTAACATTTTTTTAGTTTTTTATCCAACAGATCCTTCTAGACTAATTTCTAATAATTTTTTTGCTTCTACAGCAAATTCCATTGGTAATTGATCAAGAACATCTTTACAATACCCATTAACTATAAGAGCAATGGCAGACTCTGTATCAATACCTCTTTGATTGCAATAAAATATTTGATCTTCTCCAATTTTTGATGTTGTCGCTTCATGCTCTACTTGAGAAGAATTGTTTTTAACTTCTATATAAGGAAATGTGTGAGATCCACATTTGTCACCCATTAATAATGAGTCGCATTGAGAAAAGTTCCTTGAATTGGTTGCTCCTTTATTAATTCTTACCAAACCTCTATAACTTCCATTACTCTTTCCTGCGCAAATTCCTTTTGCGATAATTGTACTTTTACTATTTTTTCCTAAATGAACCATTTTTGTGCCAGTATCCGCTTGCTGAAAATTATTTGTTATTGCTACAGAAAAGAATTCACCGATAGAATTATCTCCCTTTAAAATACATGAAGGGTATTTCCATGTTACTGCAGATCCCGTTTCAACTTGAGTCCATGAAATTTTTGCATTTTTATGACAAATCCCACGTTTTGTAACAAAATTAAATACTCCCCCAACTCCTTTTTCATCTCCAGGGTACCAATTTTGAACTGTTGAATATTTTATTTCAGCATTATCCATGGTAATTAATTCAACAACTGCAGCATGCAATTGATTTTCATCTCTCATTGGAGCGGTACAACCCTCAAGATAACTTACATATGAATTATCTTCTGCTATGATTAAGGTTCTTTCAAATTGGCCTGTATTAGCAGCATTAATTCTAAAATATGTAGATAATTCCATTGGACAACGAGTATTTTTAGGTATATATACGAATGAACCATCACTAAAAACTGCAGAATTTAAAGCTGCATAATAATTATCTGTATAAGGGACAACTTTTCCGATATATTTTTTAATTAATTCTGGATATTTTTGAACAGCTTCTGAAAAAGGACAAAAAATAACACCAGCTTTTTTTAATGTTTCTTTAAATGTTGTTACTATAGAAACGCTATCAAAAACTGCATCTACAGCAACTCCTGCTAACATTTTTTGTTCATCTAGAGGAATGCCTAATTTTTTATAAGTTTTTAATAATTCAGGATCAACTTCATCTAAACTTTTCAACTTTTTTTTCTCTTTAGGAGCTGAGTAGTAACATAAATCTTGAAAATCAATTTCTGGATAATTAAGATTCTGCCACTTTGGTTCTTTCATTTTTTCCCAATGAGAAAAAGCTTTTAATCTCCAATCTAACAGCCATTGTGGTTCATTTTTTATCTTAGATATAGTTTTAACGATATTACGATTTAAACCATTAGGGACTCTATCTTCTTTAATATTGGTAATAAAACCATATTTATATTTTGAAGATGTAATTTTTTCTATTTTTTTTAAATTTTCAGACATTTTATAAAGTTAATTCGTATAGACTGATTTTACTTAATGTATTGCGTATATTTGTATTTATTTTATTTATAGGCTGCTTTATATTGCAGATATCTAATAAATCACAATCTGAATCTATAGAGCATTTTGCTAAACCAACTGGCCCTTCAATTGATTCAATAAAATCAATTAAATTTATATTAGATAAATTTTTATTTAATAAATACCCTCCATTAGGCCCTTGTATTGCTGATAAATATTTTTGTTTACATAGTTTTTGTAATATTTTAGCCAATAATTCTTTAGGAATATTATATGATGATGCAATTTCTTTTGATGTGCATATATCTCCATTCCTATTGTTAATATGACGTAATGCAATTAAAGCATATTCTATGGTTTTTGTTATATTTAACATAATACGACCTTTTTTATCGGGTTCAAAATTAAAATTTTTTAACAATTAAACAAACAAATTTAATCCTCTTTTAATAGCTCTGGAAAGATCAGATTTTTGGAGCGATTTTTTTTCTAAATCTAAATATAATTTATTAATCCAATCTAAGTTTCTATTGCAATTTGATGCTGCAATAAACTCATATGCTAATAGCCAATCAGTGACTTTATTTTTTATTGATTTTTTATATAGTAAGGATAGCTTATTAGTATTTTCTGTTTTATTTCTTATTTTTTTTATTTCTTCAATTTTTTTAAAATAATAATTTAATGTTTGGTTATCCTTTATTTGCTCCTTCTTAATATTATATTGTTTATATTTATCTGCCTTATTCCCTAATTCTGCATAATATTTTTCAGTATCGGCAGGTCCATTATATACAGATTTAATATCTGATACACATATTAAATCAAAATATCCCCATGATGGTTCAAATAGAATTTTATTCTTATGCTTAACTGTACAATCTTTAAAAGTTATGATTTGCATTTTATTATTTTTTTTATAAATATTATGTATATATCCATGAACTATTAGATTTGTTTCAAATCTGAGTGTGCATAATTTATTTTTAATAATATTTAATTGATTAATTTGTTTATTATTTAGCTGATTAATTGACTTTTTATATTTTGAAATTTGTCCAATTGGGCTACTATATCCAGATGAATGGTACAAGGGGCCATGCTTTTTAATTTGTTTATTATTAACACTGATTTGAGATGGTCCATCTAGTTTTATAAAATTAATATTGTTCTTATTTTTTATATAACTAGATACAATTCCAGATATTTGTATTGAATTTTCAAATTTAATTGTACATAGTGTTTTAGCCTTGATAGCAGTCTTTAATCCATATTCACCACCTTTTTTATAAGCCATTTTTTGGGACATTTTTTTTAGTTCTTTTGATAAAAACTTATAATTTGGAGTTACAAATAAATGTGGCTGTTGTTCTGTGATATCATAATTATAGTCTAAGCATTTCAGGCTAAAAGGTATTTTTTTAACTTGACTTGTAAGGCAATTTTCACTTTCCGCTACAGATGATAGTAAACCTGCTCCAAAAATTTTAGGATTATTTATTTTCCCAATTAAACCATATTCTACAGTCCACCAATTCATTCTTGCTAAATATGATGCTTCGCTACAGTAAGATATTTTATTATATGCTTCCTTTAATTTTTTATCAGCTTTTTTTATTTCTGCTTGAGTTGATTGAATGTTTTCTTTTATATCTGAAAGATCACGTATTGCATAGTATAGATTAATATCTTCATGTGATAAGATTGCTTTAGCTGCAATTTCTCCATAATTGATTAAGTATTGAGCATAATCTTTATTTGCAATAATAGGAGCATGACCAGCTGCTTCATGTACAATATCTGGAGAGGGAGTATAGGTAAGATGATGATGACTTCTCATATCAGCAGCAATAGGTAATATTTTCAAGGATTGAAATTCCATAAATATCTGAGGAGGAATAAACCCTCTAACACAAACAGCTCGCCATCCAAATTGTAATAATTTTTTATTTATATTTTTTATTTTTGGAATTTTATCAATTGTGATACCTGTTTTTTTTAAGCCTTCAATGTATGTTTTATCAGCATGATTTTTAAAGAAATGTACTGATATTTTCATTATAAATCTCCAGCATGCTTGATCTATAAACGTATATTGGCTATAATTTTGTTCTACTGTATATTTTTTTAAATGATTAGGGATTTTAAATTGCATTTAAATATGTTTTTGATAATTAATTTTTATCAAAGTTTTTTTACTATTATAATTTATTTAAATTCAGAGTAATTTATATATAAAAAATACATTTTTTGGTTCATCATATTACATATATAATAATCATTGCTTTAAGTAAATTGATTTCTCTTTTTCCAAGAGTTTTTTCTATTAGATTAGCTCAATTGCTGGGTTTATGTATAAATATAATTTTTCCTAAAAGAAAAAAAGTTGCTAAAAAGAATCTAATGATAGCTTTTCCTGATAAATCAGATTTAGAAATAAATCAAATGATTAAACTAACATATCAGCATTATATGATTTTATTATTTGAATTTTTAAGACAAAAAAATTTAAAAGTAAAAAATATACCAATTAATATTGATGATATAACTAAAAGTTTACTATCCTCTAAAAAAGGAATAGTTTTAATGACAGCACATTTTGGGAATTGGGAAATGATTATACCTATAATGAGTCAATATAAAAAATCTACAGTTGTTGTTAAAGTACAGAGAAATTCTGGAGGAAATAAATTTTTAAATCAAGCAAGGAGTTTCAAAAATATAACATTATTATCAATGAAATCTTCTAAAAGAACAATGATTGATGCTTTAATAAATGGTCAAATTTTGGCTTTAGCAAGTGATCAAAATGCTGGTTCTAAAGGTATAAAAGTCCCATTTTTTGGTTTGGATGCTTCAATTCCAAAGGGTGCAGCTTATTTTTATTATAAAACAAAATGTCCGATTGTAGTTGGATTTTGTACTTTAAATAAAGATTTTTCTTATGATTTTAAATTAAGATCTATAGATGTAGATAAAGAATTTGATTCTACAGATGATTTGTTTAGGTTCGTTCATCAAAGATATAGTTCCATATTAGAAAATCAAATTATAAAGAATCCAGAACAGTATTTTTGGTTTCATAAAAAATGGGATAGAAACTTATATAATTAAATCAGTATATAAAATGAAAGATTTTCCAGTTGATATAGTTTATACTTGGGTTGATGGTTCAGACAAACAATGGCTATCAAAAAAGAATAAAGTGTTAGATAAATATAATCACTTTCATAAATCATCTGAAGTTAGCGGTAAAAAGCGTTTTATTAATAAAGATGAATTGAAATTTTCTCTTAGATCAATTGAAAAATATTGCCCCTGGGTAAGGAATATTTATCTAGTTACTGATAATCAAGTTCCAAAGTGGTTAAATATAAATAATAAACAAATTATTATTATAAATCATGAGGATATATTCCCATCTACTAAATTTTTACCAACATTTAATTCAAATGCAATTGAAATGAGGTTGCATCATATTCAAGGTCTTTCAAATAATTTTTTATCATTTAATGATGATTTTTTTATTGGTAGACCAGCTATTAAGGAAGATTTTTTTTATAAGGATGGTACTCCAAAATTATATATGGGAGGTAGAAAGTCAAAAATTAAATTAAAATTACGATTTAGGTATCCTTCATTAAGGAAATTAACGGCACATGCATCTGCAATATATAATAGTCGAAAACTTATTTTAGATAAATATAATATATTGATTAATAGAGATTTAGTACATACAGTTAAAGCATTAAATAAAAATATATTATATGATATTGAAAATGAATTTTTTGAAGTATTCAGACAAACATTGAAAAATCAATTTAGAGATTTATCAGATACATGGATTATATCTTTACATGCTTACTATCTAATATCAAAAGGGTTAAATACTTTTTTAAGCATAAAAAAAATTAATAAAAGGGACTATGTAAATAGATTATATTTATTATTAAAGATTAAACTTGACTATGCATATATTGCATTAAATTCACCTATAGAGCAACTTGAGCATGAGTTGTTATGCATAAGACGTTATAAACCCTTAAGTTTCTGTCTTAATGATTGGCCTGATAATAATGAATATGCTGATAAAATTATTATGAATTTTTTAACTGATTTATTTCCAGAAAAATCATGCTATGAAAAATAAATAGCTATATACGAGATTATTTTCTGAGCTTTTTTCTAATAGGTTTTTCAGTTTCAGTAACAACTTTTTCACCATTTCCAAGAGCTGCTTGTAATTCATTTATCCCCCTTACAAGTTTAATTAAACCTTGGGGTTCAACAGAACACATTTGATCAGTTCCCCACATAGTACGATCAATTGTTATGTGCCTTTCAATAATTGTTGCCCCTAAGCATATCGAGGCAATTGTAGTTGTTAATCCAAACTCATGGCCACTGTAACCAACTTCACAATTATATCTATTTTTTAATGTTTCTATGCAATTTAGGTTTAACTCATCATTTGGAGCAGGGTATGTTGAATTGCAATGTAGAACTGCAAAAGAAGCATCAGGCTTAGTTTCTTTTATTATGTTTACTGCAGCATCTACTTCTTCAATTGTGCTCATTCCTGTAGATATAATAATTTTTTTCCCTGTTTTTGTTGTTTGTTTTATTAAATCTAAATCAGTTAATAATGCTGAAGGAATTTTAATAAATGGTAAATCTGAATATTGATTTAAAAAGTTAAGACTATCTAAATCCCAAGGAGAAGCAGTCCATTTAATTTCATTTTGTTTACAGTAATTATCTATTTCATCATATTCTTTTTGACCAAATTCTACTTTATACTTATAATCTAAATAACTCATTCTTCCCCAAGGAGTATCTCTCATTATAGATTTTTGATGTTCAGGAACACAAACGTCTGGATTTCTTTTTTGAAATTTGACAACATCACAACCTGCTACCTTTGCTATATCAATCAATTTTTTTGCAATTTTTAAGTCACCATTATGATTGATCCCTATTTCAGCAATAATATATATGTTATTTTTCATTATTAGTTAATTAGCAAAAGCAATTTGTTGTTTAGCTATTAATTAAATTACAATTTTTTAATAATATTATATATAATTATTTTGGAACATTATTTATAAAGATATGTTCAAAATAAAGTAGAGAATATTTATGATTTATAATACTAATACATTAGAGAATCTATATAAAGCATCAGATTTATTATTAAAAGGTGAGATTATTGTTTATCCAACTGATACTTTATATGGTTTTGGAGTTGATGCAACAAATACAGAAGCTGTTTCTAAATTAAATCATTTAAAGAATAGGCAAAGACCATATTCTATAATTGTTAATTCTCTAGATATGCTAAAAAAATATGCAATTTTAAATGATGAATTAAAAGAACAAATTGTTTCTATTCTCCCAGGACCAGTTACCATAATATTAAATAAATCAATTAATGATTTATCACCACTTGTAACACTAGATTTAAATACAGTAGGGATAAGAATCCCTGATAGCAACTTTATATTAAAAGTAGTTCAGCAAATCAATAGACCAATTATTACAACCAGTGTTAATGTTCATGGTGAAGACGCTTTAAATGATATAAAGTTAATTAATAAAAAATATCCGGATATTAATATTTTTCAAAATAATGTTATAAAAGATTCAAAAGGTTCTACTATTATTGATTTTTCTAATAAGCCTTTTAAAATTTTAAGACGAGGCGATGCTGAAATTAATTTATGAATTATTATTTTAAAATTTTAAAATTTGCACAACCGTATAGAACTTATATTTTATTTTCATTATTATGTTCTATTCTATATGTTATCTTTAATGGGTTATCATTATGGATTGTTGGTTCTTTATTGAGCTCTGTTATGAGTACAGAATCCTTATTTAGTACTAATGGAGATACATTTACTAGTATTATTAATTCTTATATATTTGGTTACATTAATAATCAAGATACCATATCTAAATTACAATTTTTATGTTTTATTTTAATAAGTTCATTTTTGTTTAAAAATATTTTTTATTTTTTAAATACAGTTTTATTATCATATGCTAATAATAAAATTATTACTGATTTAAGAAATGAAATATTTTCACATATACAAAAACTTAATTTAGGTTTTTTTAAAAATAAGGATACCTCTGAAATTACATCTATTATTATTACGGATGTTAATTTATTAAGAGGTGTTTTAAGTAGAACCATTATCAATATTTTTAATCAACCATTAACTGTTTTATTTTGTATTATTACTTTATTTTTAATTAATTATCAGTTGGCTCTTATTACTTTTACTGTAATCCCAATTAGTGGGTTTATTACTATAAAATTAGGTAAAAGTTTAAGAAGAAAAGCATCAAGAATGAGTGTGCAAATGGCTAGTTTATTAAATATTGTAATTGAAAATATTACTAATATTAAAGTTGTTAAAGCTTTTACTAGAGAATTAGATCAGATTAAAAATTTTACTCTAGAAGGTCAAAAATTATTTTATAGAGTGTTTAAATTAGATGCTATGATAAAAATAATGCCTCCCATTAATGATATGATTGGCTCAATAATAGGAGCAATTCTTTTATGGGTTGGTGGTAAACAAGTATTAATTGATGGAACTCTTACTCCAGATGGATTTATTAAATTTTTCACTTTTCTTTTTGCTATGTTTACTCCTGCAAAAAAATTAGTCAATTTAAATGCTGAGATTAATACAGGAATAGCATCTGCTAAAAGAATTTATACATTATTAGATAGTAAATCATTTGATAATCTGGATGATAGCAAAAGTAAGAAAATAGCTATTAATGATTTTAATCAAAAAATAGAATTTCAAAATGTATTTTATAAATATAATGATAATCAAGATTATACACTTAAGGATATTGATTTTGTAATTAATAGGGGTGATAAAATTGCATTGGTAGGAGAAAGTGGTTCAGGTAAAACGACTTTTTCTGATTTAATTTCAAGATATTATTCCGTTTCTAAAGGTAATATTATTATAGATGGTATTGATATTAATAGTTTAGATGTTATTTCATTAAGAAAAAAAATAGGTATAGTATCACAAAATAATTTGTTATTTAATACATCAATTTATGATAATATCAAATTTGGAAATATAGATGTTTCAGAAGAAGATATTTTCAATGCTGCAAAGATAGCTAATGCCTGTGATTTTATAGAAAAATTAGATGATAAGTATCAAACCATAGTAGGGGAAAAGGGAAATAAGTTATCTGAAGGGCAAAAGCAAAGGATTGCAATTGCAAGAGCGGTAGTTAAAAATCCTTCTATACTCATTTTAGATGAAGCTACTTCAGCTCTAGATGCAGAATCTGAAGATAAAATACAATTAGCAATGAATACTATTATGAAAGATAGGACTGTCATTATTATAGCTCATCGCCTATCAACAATAAAAAATTGTGATAAAATCTTAGTATTAGAGAATGGCTCTATTATAGAACAAGGCAATCATGCTGAGTTAATTAATAATAGTGGTAAATATAGTCAATTATATAAATTACAATTTTTAAATAAAAAATAATTTTTTATGATTATTAAATTATATAAAATAAACTGATTGAAAATGAAAAATATTGCTATCATTCTTGCAGGTGGAAATAGTGAACGTTTTGGAGGGGATATTCCAAAACAATTTATTATGTTAGAGGGCAAACGTATTATTGATTATTCAATTAATACATTTAGAATTAATAAAGATATTAGTGATATTATTATTGTATGTGAAGAAAATTGGATTAATACCATTAAGAATGAATATCCTGATTGTCATATAGTAAGTGGAGGCAAAAGCAGAAAGGAATCATCTTATAATGGATTAAAAGCTTGTCCAAAAGATACAGAGAATGTTTTAATACATGATTCTGCTCGACCTTTTATTAGTACTGATATTATTGCAAGATGTATAGAAGCATTAACTAATTATAAAGCTGTAAATACAGTTATTCCTACAGTAGATACAATTGTTGAAATAAAAAATAAATATATTTCTAAGATTCCTATAAGAGATTATATGTTCTTAGCACAAACACCACAAGGTTTTAATTTTGATATTATAAATAAAGCTCACAATACTTTTCAAGAAGAAACAACAGATGATATAAGCTTAGTGAAAAAATTAGGTATAAAATGCTACTCAATAAAAGGTTCAGTTTATAATTTTAAATTGACTAATTCAATAGATATGTATTTAGCTGAAAAAATAGTATCTAATCAGCATGAGTCAAAATAGTATTAATAAATTAAAAAATAAAATTAAAATAGAAAAAAATACTATTTTAATTATAGCTAATGGTTCTTCTGTTTTATCATATGAATATGGTGCATTAATTAATACATTTGAAAATGTAGCTCGCATTAATAATTATTCTATCTCTAAACATGATAAATATATTGGAGATAAAATAGATATTTGGTTTAATGGTGCAAATCAAGGCTTAAAAAAGAGAAAAATATTAGATCAGCAGCAGGTTGTTGTTTTTGTTCCTTTATTAATTCATTTAAATAAACAGCATAGACTAAATAAAATATCTAAAAAGTTAGGAATTTCATCAGATAAATATACTTTAGTTCCTAAGGATGAAATGTCATTTTATGAGAGTTTTACTAAGATTAATAGACCAACAACAGGATTGTGCTCAATTTTATGGTCTTTGAAACGTTATGATAAAGTGATTATCCATGGTTTTGATTTTTTCCAAGCCACTAAAGATCATTATTTTGATACTAAGATTAAAAAATTATTAATTAAATATGGCCTTATTAATATAGGTAATAAGCATGATAATATTTCAGAAAAACTTTTTGTTGATTATTTAATAGAACAAAATAAAGTAATTACTTTAGATCAATATTTACAAAAATAAAGATAAATCAATATTTTGATTATATTCTAGATGAGCTTTATTGATAAGATAACAATCTTGATTTTGTTCAAATATTATCTTGAAGTTTCCTCCAGGGTTAATAATTTTAATTGAATTTTTAAGTTTATTTTTTTGATAAGCATCATATGCACATGCATAGCTTCCAGATGCACATGAATCCATTAACTTTTCTATTCCTTTTTCATAGGTTTTAACTTCTATAGATAATGTATTTAATATTTTAAAAAAGTTTACATTTATGCCTTCAGGAAATATTTTTTTATTATATCTGATTTTTTGTGCAGTTTTTATTAATATATCATCATTATCAAATGCTTTTACTTGAGTGATAAAATGTTTTGCTCCTGAATCTATATAGTCCCCATTTATATCATCAATCATTACATTTTTTAATTTATATTGAGGTAGCGGTATTTTAATTTTTATTTCATTATTATCTATAATATTAATAGGGTATAAGATATTATTTGATTTGATTTTCAGATTTTTTTTGAACATTTTATGACCTAATAAAAAACCTGAACATGTAAGCCCATTCATACATAATGTCTCCCAGCTACCATCATTATTAAAATAATTCATAATAAATATATTTTTATTATTTTTATCTATATCTATTTTAATTAGTCCATCTGTTTGGAACTGATTACATATTTTATTAATTGTTTGTTTTGTTAAAAGATTATTATCAAAATTAAAATCATTAATAATGATAAAATTATTTCCATTAGCATTTATTTTTGTAATTTCAATTTTCATAAAAGAGTATTATAATACCTGATAATTTTACTATTATATACGATAAAATCTTATAAAAAAATGAGTATTAAAAATATGATATTAAATAATATTTTAGATAATGTTGGTAATACGCCTATTGTTAGGTTAAATAAAATTGGAGTTAATTTAAAGTGTAACCTGTTAGGAAAATGTGAATATTTTAACCCAGGAGGCTCTGTTAAAGATAGAATTGGTAAAAATATGATTGAAGATGCTGAAAAAAAAGGATTAATTAAGCCTGGAGATACTTTAATTGAACCTACATCAGGTAATACAGGAATTGGCTTAGCTTTAGCTGCTGCTATAAAAGGCTATAGAATGATTATTACTATGCCTGAAAAAATGAGCAAAGAAAAAGAAGTAGTGTTAAAAGCGCTTGGAGCAGAAATTGTTAGAACTCCAACTGAAGCAGCATGGGATTCTCATGAAAGCCATATAGGTGTAGCAAAAAAAATGAATCAAGAAATCCCTAATTCTCATATATTAGATCAATATAGCAATTTAAGTAACCCATTAGCTCATTATAATTATACGGCAACAGAAATTTTAAATGATTTAAATAATGATATTTCTATGTTAGTTGCTGGTGTTGGAACGGGTGGAACAATTACAGGAATAGCACAAAAATTAAAAGAAAATAACCCTGATATTATTATTGTAGGAGTTGACCCTTATGGTTCTATATTAGGAGGAGGAACTGATATTCATTCTTATCAAGTTGAAGGAATAGGATATGATTTTTTTCCAGATGTATTAGACAATCAATTAATTGATAAATATATTAAAATTAATGATAAAGATTCATTTGATATGGCACGTCGAGTTATTAAAGAAGAAGGATTATTAATAGGGGGGTCTTCTGGTGGAGCTATTTGGGCAGCTTTACAGGCCGCTAGTCAATTAGATAAAGGTCAAAATTGTTTAGTGATATTACCAGATTCTATTAGAAATTATTTATCAAAATTTGTTGATGATGAATGGATGTTAAATAATTTATAAATTATTGATTTACTATAAAAAATATCTAGTAAATAAAAAAGCTCCATAAAGGAGCTTTTTTACTTTTTATCCGACGAGAGATTAAAAAACTATTTAAATAACCAAATTCTAAGTAGTTATTTTTTCCACCATGTTACAACCAATACTAAGGCAACCAATCCTGCTAATCCTCCATCGCCAATATCATTCATCATTTTTCCGATTCCTGCTATTACACCAAATATATCATTGTATAATATTCCTACAAGTATCCCAAGAACGATAAGAGCTTTAAGTAAATCAGTAAAATCGTTTAACCAAGTAGTGATTGTTCCCATTGCTTTTTTCATCTGGCCTCCTAGTTAGTTTGTAAGAAGTGTAGTTTATGGGCAATCAAATGATTGCCCATCAAACATATTCTTACAAGCGGTTGATTAGTCCATAAAAGAAACAAATACGCATAGAGCTAAAAGCCCTGCTAATCCACCACCTAAGAACATACCTACAAGGTTCATAATTCCACCTATTACGTTAGGTATGCCTGTTGGCCACACAATTGCAGCAAAAACAAAGAATACAATAACAGTCTTTAACAATCCAACGATTCCACCTAACCAACCGTTAACATTAGATAAAGCATTTTTCATTGTCATTCTCCTTAACTTATTTAAAATACCTAAAAGACTCATGTAGCTTTTAGATTTTAAAATAAGGAATAAAACATCTATTCCTTACTTCGGGCGTAACTTATAAATAATATTATATTAGTGTCAACATTTTATTTAAAGTAACACTTTAAGTTAATTTAAAGTATTTTTTTAGATATTCTTATTTTAAATTATCGTTGTATAATCTTTTTAAAAAAATCAAATTTAATTATTATGAAGGTAATTTGTGCAGGATGGGGTAGAACTGGTACCCGAAGTCTTAAATATGCTTTAGAGCGCTTAACTGGACAGCCCTCTTATCATATGCAAAATATTTTATTAAATAAGAAGGATGCTACATTATGGCATGATTTGATTTTTAATAAACAAAATACTATAGATTGGGAAAAAATTTATAAAGGATATGGAGCTTGTTTAGATTTTCCTAGTTGTAATTATTACAAAAATTTGATGGATTATTATCCTGATGCTAAAGTGATTCTTACTATTAGGGATGATAAAAGTTGGATTAAAAGTTGGAATGTATTAAATAATCAAATTCTTAAAAGCTTTACATTTAGGTTTTTAGCGCGCATACCATATACTTCATTTAAATTACAAAAAGATATTCACAATAAAATGATCTTAGGTAAAGAAGGTGCTTTTAGAGGTGCTAAAACTGATTTTGATAGAATGAAAGAGTTTAATCGATGGAATCAATCTGTTATCGATTATGTCCCATCTGATAGGCTCTTAATTTATCAAGTAAAAGATGGTTGGGGGCCCTTATGCCAATTTTTGAAGACTTCAGTTCCAGATATTTCTTTTCCATATAAAAATAAAACAAAGAATATGGGTCATATGTCAAGATTTATTAATAGTATATTTGTGATATTTATTTTATTGATTATTGCAATTATTATATCTTCTGTTTTCTTTGGAGTGCAATATTTTGGATAATTTTTTTAATTAGAGCACTAAATTTTGTTTTTACATTTTCTGCATTCTGTAGCACATCCTTATGTAAAACTTTTTCTTTTTTAATTAATCCTGCTCCATAATTTGTTAAGCAGGCTATAATTATAGGATTGATTTTTAATTTTTTGCACATTAAATATTCAGGAAATGTTGACATTCCTACTGCATCACCTCCAATGCTTATAATTTCTTTAATTTCTGCTTTAGTTTCATATGTAGGTCCTGTAGTATATGTATATGTTCCATAATTAATATTTAAATCAAGAGCTAAATTGCGATTATTATCTATATCGTATATTACAGGAGTATTAGAGTTAATAAATGAAAAATCAATGAATTTTTTTACTAACATAAAACTTCCAATTTCCCAGTCTAATCTAAGACAGCCTGAAGAATTTGTTATAATTATATTATATGGTTTATAATGGTTAAAAATTTCTATGATTGACCCAACAGTTTTAAATGAATGACCTTCATAATAATGGAATCTTCCTTGTGCGCATAGTATTGGAATTCCTTGGATATATCCATATATAAATTGACCTATATGGCCTGGAACAGAGGTTTTAATAAAACCTTCAATTTGACTATAGGCAATTATTTTTTTATTTGTAATAGAATCTACAAATCCATCTAATCCTGACCCCAATACTATACAGGCTACCGGTTTTTCATTAATAATATTATCTATTTGTTTGATTATTTTATTATTCATTGTTTGTTGCTAGTTGTCCACAGGCAGCATTAATATCTTGCCCTTTATTTTTTCTAATTAGTACTCTAAAATTACTTTTATATTTATTTAATGTATTAATAAAAATCTCAATATTTTTTGATCTTTTATAATCATTATTTATTGTATTATAAGGAATGATATTAATTTTACATGGAATACCTTTAAGCAGGCTTGCTAATTCTTTTGCATTATTTGAACTATCATTAATGCCATTAATAAGAACATATTCAAACATAATAGGCTTATATTTATTAAATTGATATTTTTTAATAGTATTTAATATATCTTCAATTGGCCATTTTTTATTTATTGGAATTAGTTGGTTTCTCATAGTATTGTTTGATGCATTTAATGATATCGCTAATTTATATTTTTGTTTTTCATTAATATACCTTTCAATTTTAGGAAGTATACCTGATGTAGAAATAGTAATTCTTTTGGTACTTAAATTAAACCCTGCAGGACTTGTAAGAATTTCACATGCTTTTATAACATTATTATAATTAAGAAAAGGTTCTCCCATACCCATGAAAACTATATTTGTTATAGGCTTTTTCCTATTATGCTTAATAGAAATAATTTGTTCTATTATTTCTCCTGTATCAAGATTTCGTATAATTCCCATTTTTCCAGTAGAACAAAAGGAGCAATCAACGCTACATCCAATTTGAGATGATATACATAGAGTATGCCTAGAATCGTCAATCATGCTTACAGATTCAATTAATCTTTTATCTTTAGTTTTAAATAAATATTTAATTGTATCATCTTCTTTGGAGTAAAATTTTTGCTCTACTTTAATTAAGTTTATATTATAATTATGAGATATAACTGTTTTTAATTTTTCAGGTATATTTGTCATATCCTTAATGGATGTATTTGTTTTATTATAGAGCCATTTAAATAATTGCATTCCATGAAATTTAGGAAAATTATTTTTTTCGCATAACTCCTCTAATTCTTGCAAGTTTTTTCCAATTAGATTGATATTTGTATCGCTGCTCAATGTCTTATTTATTTATATTGTAAAATATTTTACTAAATATATTAAATTTTGGTCTCATAATATAAAACAAAGAATAAAGGTTATAATGGATAATATTAAGTTGTTAAAAAGTATTAATAAAGATAAAGATAGTTTCTATAATGAGCTTAATAAAGTAATTATTGGGCAAAAGGAAATAGTTGAGCATATTTTTATAGCTATTTTGTGTAAAGGTCATATTTTATTAGAAGGAGTCCCGGGTTTAGGAAAAACTTTAATTATTAAAACTATCTCTGATATAATGGATTTAAAGTTTAGTAGAATTCAATTTACTCCAGATCTTATGCCTTCAGATATAACAGGTTCTGAAATTATTACTAAGGATAGTGAAATAGATGATAGAGCTTTTAAGTTCATTAAGGGTCCAATTTTTTCAAATATTATTTTAGCAGATGAAATTAATAGAACTCCACCTAAGACGCAAGCAGCATTGCTTGAAGCAATGCAAGAGGGCAAGGTTACAGTAGGAGGACAAACTTATGATATAGGTAGCCCCGTTTTTGTTATGGCTACTCAAAATCCAATTGAGCAAGAGGGGACCTATCCATTGCCAGAAGCTCAGTTAGATAGATTTATGTTTAATGTTGTAATAGATTATCCTCCATATGAAGATGAAATTAATATTGTTAAAAATAATACTTCAATGGCTAGCCATACTTTAAGTAAAATTATTGATAGCAAAAATCTTTTAGAATATCAAAAATTAGTTCTAAATATTCCTGTATCAGATAATTTAATTGAGTATGCAGTTAAATTAGTTCATAATACACGACCCAATCATGAATCTAGTCCTGACATTACAAAAAAATATATTAATTGGGGAGCTGGACCAAGAGCCAGTACATATTTAATTTTAGCAGCAAAAGCAAAAGCTGTTTTATCAAATAAACCAACTCCAGATATTGATGATATTATATCTGTAGTTAAACCGGTTCTAAGACATAGAATTATCCCAAATTTTAATGCAGAAGCAGAAGGTATAAAAAGAGATGATATCCTTGATGAACTATTAGAATCTATATAATTTGTATCAGCATGGATGTTACATATCAAGATTATTTATCGTCATCAGTTATTAAAAAAATCAGTAATATTGCGTTAAGAGCCAAGCTTGTAGTTGAAGGTTTTATTATAGGTTTACATAAAAGTCCATATCATGGTTTTTCAGTTGAATTTTCAGAACATAGACCATATAGTTTTGGAGATGAAATTAAATATATAGATTGGAAATTATTAGCAAAAACAGATAAGCTTTATATTAAGCAGTTTGAAGAAGAAACAAATTTAAATTGTCATATTCTTTTTGATACAAGTGCATCAATGCAATATGGTTCAGGTGAAATTCAAAAATTTGATTATGCTCAAACATTATGTGCTTCTTTAAGTTATATGATGATTAAACAACAAGATGCTGTTGGCTTAACTACATTTGATACAAAAATAAATATCTCAATTCCTCCAAAATCTAGACCTAGTCATTTAAATATTCTATTAAATACTTTGCATCATTCTAAGGTTCAAGGAGAGACAAAAATTTCTAATATTTTACATTCTTTAGCAGAATCAATGAAAAAAAGAGGTTTGATTATATTGATTTCAGATCTTTTTGATGATCAGGAAGATGTAATAAAAGGATTAAGGCATTTTAGATATAAGGGACATGAAATTATTGTTTTTCATATTATGGATGATAAAGAGATTTCATTGGATTTTAATGAAAGTGTTAATTTTATTGATTTAGAAAATAATGATTCAATGAAGACTGACCCTAGACAGATTAAATCAGCATATCAAAAAGCTTATTCAAATTTTTGTAATCAATATAAAAATGAATGCAGCAAAAATAATATTGATTATGTTCCTGTAAATACATCAGATTCATTAGATAAATCTTTAATTGAATATTTAATTAAAAGGACTAAGGTTGTTTAATTATTTAGTATTATTTGGATAATCAAGATTACATCTTGGATATTAATAACGTTATCATTATTAATATCTCCACTCCAAAGTTCTTGATTATTTGCTTCATAATTATTTAAAATGATATTAATTAATATGATGATATCTAAGACATCTATAACTGAATCTTGATTTATATCACCTAGTATTAGTTCATTTCCTATAAAAATATTTTGATTGATTGTTTCATGTGGTAAAAAATTTATAGATATCGTGTCTTGTTCATTAATAGAAAAAAGATGTTCTCCCTCTGGAAAGCCTATTATGAATTCACCATTATTGTTTGAATAATAGGTTTTATTATTTAATAATGATCTAATTGAAGCGTTAGTTAAAGGTATATTGTTGTTGAAATAGATATTCCCGCTTACCCATCCTGCATTTATTTCATTGAATTCTAATATATATAATCCATTTTGCATATCACTTGCATAAACATAATTGTTGTTTGTAAATGGAAATGCTCCCCAACATCCATAAAAACCGCTGCCATCATTTTGGGGATATGTATCATAGGCAGCTACTTCTACAGGGTAGCTAGGATTAAATATATCTACAATTTTTAATCCTGTTGTATAGTGAGAAATATAAAGAAAGTTATCCTGAATGTGAACATTGTGTGCTAAATTATTTTCTCCTAAATATTCACTTAATAATGTGATATTGTCTAAACTAGAAATATCCCATATTTTAATTGTCATATTATCGGTTTCTTCAGTTGTTACTAATATATCTTCAGTATCATTTAACCATGCATTATGTGCATATCCTTCACAAGGGATAGTCGCGAGTTGAATAATATTATCTAAGTTATTTATATCATAAATTCCAAATTGGTTGCTCCATCCTTCTGATACATATGCTATATTGTTTCTAGTATATATATCATGACAGTTTGCTGCTAAGCTACCAAATGTTCCACTGTAAACTGGTGAAGATGGATTAGGGTTTAAGTTAGCTATATGAATATTATCTCCAGTTTGATGCTCAATAAATACATATCCTGATGAGTCAATCCAAAGATTATGAGATTGTGCTATATAGTTATAAGTTTCTAATTGTATTGGAGGATTATAGGGTAATGGTGATAAATCAACAATTTGCATTCCTACATCGCCTCCATACATTTCATTAACTATATATAAGTAATCACCAAAAGTTTTATAATCTCTATGAAAGTAATAATCTCCAGTTGAAGGCCCAATAATATTAGCTACTTCATTATAAGTATTAGAATTTGATGAAATATCAATGATTGAAGTCCCATATTGATAGCCTACAATTGCATATTCTATACCAGTTTCATCTGTATATCCCCATACATCTGATACTCCAAAATTATTTGATGCATTTTCAAATTCAATATTATGAATTAAATCAACATTGTAATTAATGGTTTGACAGATAATAAAATGCAGTAAAAATAATATGATCGATATTAATCTAACAGTCCCTCCAATGCTGGAATAATTTGTTCATCTACTTTTCTAATATCTTTTCTCATTTTTTTCTTATATTCTTTGGTTGTAGTAGATGAATCTTCATCATAATCTAGAGATAATCTATAATAATCTTTAGCAGATGAATATAGATTTTTTACAGCCTCAGATCTTTCTAAATTAAGTTCAGTAAGATCATTATTTTTTTCATCAGCTCCTAGATATTCAATGATTTCGTTGTAAGATTTATCGGCTTGTTGATTAAAGCATGCAGCTATATTAAAAGCTAGTTCTGATAATTTTGCCATTGATACATTGGGATCTTCTTCCATTTCAAGAAATAAAGGTTCTCCTATTTTAATAGCTTGTTTGCAATCATCGTTATCCATATAGATTAAAAATAATTCATTCTTTGCTATAATATTTACATTATCATCAGATAAATTTTCAAAAATAGCTAGAGCTTCTTCAGCTTGTCCATTTTTTCTTAAGTATTGGGCTTTATTGATTTTTAAATCTAGCATAACATTTGCATCTGTTGTTTTGTTTAGTGCCTCATTAATAAATTCTAAAGCCTTATCAATTTCTTGGTTATTAAAATATATCTCTGAGATTGCACTATAACATTTTCCTGTTAATTTAGAATCTAATTCACTTGCTATTTTGAAATGTTCAATAGCATCTTCATATTTTCTACTTGTATTGGCATCTACGCCATAATTGAACCAATTATAAGCTTCTCTTTCAATTGCTTGATGTACAGTTCTAATCCATTGATCTTTACCAACTCTATATGGATTTTCAATTTTTTTATCAGGTCTTTCTTTTGCTTTAAGAAACATTCGTCCAGCTTCTAGAGGTTTTTTTTGTTTTCTATAAATATATTGTCCCATAAAGAATGGGATATATGAGTTGTTAGGCTCTACATCTAATGCTAATAGACAAAATTCTTCTCCCTTATTAAGATTTTTTTCTACTTTTACATATGTTTTACAAGATGTAAACTCCATGCTACGTGAATAAGATAAAGTTATTAGAATAGTTAAAATTATAATATAATATTTTTTATTCATTGTTAGCGATTCCCCTATGTTTATTACTATCAAAGTTAATCTTTTTTATGTAAATTGAATAATGGATTTTTTATTTAAAATATGGTCACTTTTAATTGAAATATCTCCTTTTCTATTATTCGGTTTTTTATTTTCTGGAATTTTATCTGTAGCATTATCAGTAGAAACTGTTGCAAAATATTTAGGTGGAAAAGGAATTAAATCTATTTTTTTAGCTTCATTATTTGGAATTCCATTGCCATTGTGTTCTTGTGGCGTTATTCCTGTATTTAGTTATTTAAAAAAACATGGTGCCAGTAAAGCCTCCACAACATCTTTCCTTACATCTACTCCACAAACAGGAATAGATAGTATAATGGTAACTTATGGTTTGTTGGGTCCTGTTTTTGCTATATATAGACCTGTTATTGCGTTTATATCTGGGATTATAGGAGGAACTTTAGTTTCAGTTTTAGATAAAGAGGAAAGTCTTAAGGAAGATTTTTCATCTTGCAGTGATGATTGCTGTGATGAAGAAGGATCTGTCATTTGGAGAATTTTTGATTATGGATTTATCAAATTAGCTCAAGATATTGCTCAGCCATTAATAATAGGAATAGTTGTAGCGGCATTAATATTCTTTTTTATCCCTCCTAATTATTTTCAATCTATAGGTACTGGAATTATAGGGATGCTTATTATGTTGGTTCTAGGATTACCTAGTTATATATGTGCTACAGCTTCTATCCCGATGGCATTGGCTTTGCATGTTCAGGGTGGATTTTCAATGGGTTCACTTATGGTTTTTCTTATGTGTGGTCCAGCGACTAATATTGCTACAATTTCTGTTTCACTGAAACAAATTGGGAAAAAATCAACTTTAATTTATATTGCTTCTATTGTTCTATGTTCTATTTTATCAGGTTTATTGTTTGATGTGATGTTTCCAGGTTTAACTATTCAAGATTCTCTTTCTTCATCTTCCCATATGATTCCACATTCAGTTGGTGTTTTATCAGCTTGGGCTTTAGTTATTATACTTTTAAATTCTATTCGATTAAATTATTTTTCTTCTTCAATAAAAAATATTGAACAGAGTTCAAATGCAGTTTTATTTATAAAAGGCATGAAATGTAATAGTTGTGTATCTTCTATTAAAAAAACAGTTAATCAGCTGCCTGGTATTAAGGTGGTAGATTTAGATTTAAAATCTGGAAGAATAGAAGTTGATTGTAATTCTGAAGATTTACCTTTAATTAAAAAATCAATTATTGATCTTGGTTTTGAAATAGCAGAATGAATCATATAAAATATATTATAATATCAATTCTTTTGTTTGCATCACTTTATTCTCAGTGAGCCATGTGAGCTAATCCTTCGCTACCAGTTGGTGGCTCAGATACAGGTATAGGTTTAGGGTCTGGTGAAATTATGGTTTTTGGAGATGTTGCTTATCAGTATTTTGATTGGTGGCATGAAATGATTCCTGAGGCAATAGATATTAATGGAAATCAAGAAGATTTTAATCATTATGGTCTATTTAAGAATAAAGCTATTAATTTAGGCCTTACTGTTGGCCTAAATGATTATTGGAATATCACTATTTCTCAAATGATTAGTGAAAGATGTATGGAATGGGAAGGCCCTGTAGATGAAGATGGAAACTCTTTGACTGTTCATCATAGAACAGAGTGTAGTTCTAGTGATTTTTTTGACGATGAAAAAAGAATTGCGTTTGGAGGCTATTTAGGTGATGCTAGAATAAATTTTAGATATCTCTTGTTTAATCAAGCTAAAGGGCCTGGGCCTAGATTTTTTTTAGGTATAGGCTTTGATATACCTAGTCCAAATGTTATTACAGAATCACCATGGAAAAAGATAGATATTACTCCTGATGATGGTATTGATAATCCTGTTTATACTCCGCATAGACATTTTTATTTAAGTGATGGTGCTTATAAAATGAATTTGGAACTTCAATTTTTTAAAAAAAGAATGCAGTATCCTGTATTTTGGGGAGGAACTTTGTCTGGTAATTTCCCTTTAAATGATAGCAGATATGGTTTTTCTCCTTCTCCAAGATATCAATTGTCTTTACTTGCCATGTCTAGTTCATTGCCGTTTAAAAAAATTAAATTAGGAAAATTATCTATATCTTCAGTTGGATTTACATTTACTGTTGCTCATGCTGGGAGGTCTAAATGGGAAGGATTAGGAGATACTCCTAATTCTAAATCAATTTTATATGTTCCTGGGATTAATGTTTTATTTGGATTAGAGGGCGGAGGAGGGTTTGGCCTTAATTTGACTAGGGGTTTTGAATATTATTTTAATGAAAATGAATCTGACATTGAAGAAAAAACTAAAATCTATGGTATTAGTTTAAGTTATAGAAAGGTTCTAGATAAAGTAATTGATAAATTGTATTGGGGAAAATAATTAGTTAAATTATAGTATACTTCAAAGAGGGAATTCGGTGTGTATTCCGAAGCTGTCGCGCAACTGTAATTCTTTTTAGATAAGCCAGATACCTCTTTAAATTATTTTTTCGCGATAAGAAAAATAATTTTAATAAGCATTATCGTATAGGAGGTTAAAATGAAATTTATTTTATCAATATTTATTTTGATATCATCAAGCTTATATGCACAGTGTCAGGGAGATTTAAATGATGATGGAACAAAAAATGTTGTTGATGTTGTGGTTTTGGTTGATCAAATTTTATCGGGAGATGTAGTATGTTATGAAGAGGATCTTGAGGGCTGTTTAGATCCAGGGGCTTGCAATTATAATCCTGATGCATTGATTGATAATAATAGTTGTGATTATGAATGTATTACTGAATGTGGTGATGGCGCTTTATCCTGTTCTTGGGTGTTTGTTGCTAATGAAGGTAATTTTGGTCAAACGAATGGGACTATATCTATGATTGGTGATCAAGGTGAGGTCTATTCAACTGATATTATTGGCCAAACAGTGCAATCTTTAGAGGTTTATGATGATAAGCTGATAGTTTTAATTAATGGTGATAGTAAGATGAAAATTTACCATATTACGACTTCTGGTTTATCTATGCCTGGTATTGAAATTAATTTAAATGGTTCTTCTCCAAGAGAAATGGCAATTGTTAATAATAAGGTTTATTTTACAAATTGGAATACTCAAGATGTTAAGGTATTTAATTTATTTACATATGCTATAGAATCATCAATTCCTGTAGTTGGTTTACCGGAAGATATTGAATATGATGGGGAATATTTATGGGTTACTATTCCACATTCAGATAATTACTTTTCAACAGGGAATATAGTTTATAAAATAGATCCTTTATTAAACCAAATTATTGAAACATTTGATGTTGGTGAGGGTCCTCAGCAGATTGCAATTAGTGGTGATGAAGTTTTTATATCTAGAACTTTTTATGATAGTAGCTGGCATACATTCCATGGTGCTAGTAAGATTTCTGATAATGAGGTTGTTATTAATACTTATGGTTCGGGTGCTCCTTGTGGAGGCTCTATCATAAATCATAATTCTAATATGATGCGCTCATCTGGAGGCGGCCTTGCAATTATGGATAATGAATTAAACTTATTGCCAGTTTCTATTGGAAGCTTTGATCAAAGTCAAGTTTATCATATAGAGAAGATTCAAGGAAAGTTTTGGTTTGCTTTAACAGATTATAGCACCTTTAATGAGGTTCATGTCTTAGATGATTCGGGTCAAATTCTTGATGTATATCAGGTTGGGATAACTCCTGGAGATTTTGCTTTTTGGTCATATAGCGACTAATTGTCATATATAGATGACATTATGTCATCATAAGTATGAAAAAATGTTAGTATAATTTTATTTTAACCTTTTTGGTATAAGTATTGCCTTATTTATTAATGAATTTAATTTTTTAAATAAGGAGAAATAAAATGACACTAATAAAATGGGTTAATAGACCTACATTAATGAATGAAATAGATAGTATTTTTGATAGTTTATCTGTAGATAGTCCTATTAATTTTTATAACAATAACATTACATGGATTCCTCAGTTTGAGACTCATGAAGATGATAATAGTTATCAAATATTTGCAGAGCTACCTGGTGTTTCAAAAAAGAAATTAGATATTGAAATATCAGATGGTTTAATGACTATCTCAGGTGAAAAAGAAAGAGTGAATAGCAAAGACAATACATCTAACTATTCTGAATTATCTTATGGTAAATTTTCTAGAAGTTTTAGACTTCCAGAGGATATTCTTTCTGATCAAATATCTGCAAAAATGAAAGATGGTATTTTAGCTGTTTTTGTTCCACGAATGGAGCAGATTAAGCCAGAAACTAAAAAAATAAAAATTAAATAAATTATTTAATTAGTTTGAAAAAATAAAGCCCTGTATTAAATATTTAATACGGGGCTTTTTAATAGATTAAAATAGAGGAATCAATTTGTTCTGCCCAAGCTATTATCCCCCCACTTAAATTCTTAACATCAGTGTAGTTGTTGTGTTCTAAATATTCACACACTTTTGCAGATCTTTTACCTGATTTACAATATACAATAATTTGTTTTTTATTATCGATTTGAGAAAGACGGTTTGGGATATCATTCATTGGAATGTGGATTGATTTGTCTGAAATTTTAGAGACTAAAACTTCATTTTCTGTTCGAACATCTAGAAGAATAAAATCTTCATTATTATCTAGCATGTTCTTTAATTCTTGAACGGTTGTTTCTATATTACTCATTTAAGTAATACTGTATTAATGACCCATTGTTTTTTTCTTTTTCCATAGTGGCACTTTTGCTTTCGCTAACTTTTTTTGCTCACTAGGTTTAAGATAAAAAGTTTTGCTTTTATACTCTTTAAGTATTCCAGCTTTTTCCCATTTCTTTTTAAACCTTCTTAGGGCTCTTTCAAATGGTTCATCATGTTTAACTTTTACACTTACCAAAATAAACTCCTTTAGTTGTTTCTATCAGTGCTTTTTTTGTGGGCCCTCAGGGACTTGAACCCCGGACAAACGGATTATGAGTCCGCTGCTCTAACCAACTGAGCTAAGGGCCCAAAAAAGCCACATAAATTAATATAGAACAGATAAATAACATAATATTATTTATTTTCATACTTTCCAGTCTGTATATCCCATAATTTTTTATACACACTATTATTGCTAATTAATAGATCATGATTACCTTGTTCTATAATATTATTTTCTCCTACAACGATAATATTATCTGCATTTCTTACTGTAGAAAGACGATGGGCAATAACAATTGTTGTTCTATTCTTTGAAATTACATTTAAAGCTTTTTGTATCAATAGTTCAGTTTCATTATCTATTGCAGATGTAGCCTCATCAAATATTAAGATTGGTGGGTTTTTATATAAAGCTCTAGCAATAGCTAGTCTTTGTTTTTGTCCTACAGATAATTTTTGTCCTCTATCACCTACCAAGGTATCATATCCATTAGGAAGCTTATTGATAAACTCTTCTGATTGACTTTGTTGTGCAGCCAAGATGAGTCTATCATTATTAAAACTATCAGGAGGATATGCAATATTATCTTTTATAGAGCCATCAAACATAAAAATTTCTTGGCTAACATATCCAATATTCTCTCTTAAATTTTCAATATTAATATTATTTATTTTATGGTCTCCAATTATAATTGAACCTGATTTTGGATCATAAAATCTAAGTAAAAGTTTTATAATTGTTGTTTTACCAGCACCTGTTTGCCCTACAATACCAACCAATGTATGTTTTTTAATTGTAAAGTTTAACTCATTAAATAAAGGCTTATCAATTTGATAGTTAAATTCAATATTATTAAAGATGATATCTTGATTAAAATCATCAAGATTTACGCTGTTTTTATTATTTGTAATGGTATGTTCTGTTTCTAAAAGATCTAAAACTCGTTTTGTAGAGGCCATTGATCTTTCAAATAAGTCAATTGTTTCACTTAAAGTTGTAAATGGCCACAGGAATCTTTGTGTTAAAAATATTAATATACTATAAGAGCCAACCTCTATTGTTCCATTTAGTGCAAGATAGCTTCCAATTACCATTGTCCCTAAAAATCCAGATAAAACACCCATTCTAACAACAGGAACAAATGCAGAACTTAATTGTATTGCATGCCTATTTTTTAATCTATATTGATTGCTGAGTTGATTAATTCTATCTGATTCAAGTGTCTCTGTCACAAAGCTTTTTATTGTTGCAATTCCTAATAGATTATTAAATATTGTATTATTTAAAGTACCTACAGAATTCCTAACTGCAAGATATCTGGGAGAAAGATTTTTTTGAAAGAAAAAAGCAATCAGTAAAATTATAGGTACAGGTAATATCGTAATAGATGCTACAAGTGGAGAAATATAAAAAAACCATGCTCCAATAGCTACTGTAGATACAACCAGCTGTATTAATGAATTAAAACCATTATCTAAGAATCGTTCAAGTTGATTAACATCATCATTTAGTTTAGCTGTTATATCACCAACTTTTTTATTTTCAAACCAAGATACATCAAGAGTTTGAACATGATTATACGCATCAAGTCTTAGATTATGTTCAATTGATTGTGCTAGGTTTCTCCATGTAATGCCATATAAGTATTGAAAAAGTGATTCAAATACCCAAATAAAAAATGTAGCAATAGCAAGGATAGCAACTTGTGATTGTATACTTTCAAATCCTAGTGAAGCAATTATACTATTTTCTCTTCTAACAACTAAATCAACAGCAACACCCAGTAAAATTTCAGGAGCAATATCAAATAATTTATTTACTATTGAGTATATTGATGCACGTATAACTTGCCATCTCCATGGCTTTGCATATTGCATTAAGCGTTTAAATGAAGTAATAGAGTTATTATTTTGCATCTATATTTTGATATTTAGAAGCTAATTCTTTAATGACTATTTCAGTTGTTGTTATTTGTTTGATAATATTAGAAATATCAGATTCTTGATTAGATTTTAAGTTGATTTTAAGCTTAGAGAGCTGTTTTTTTAAAATACGTTTTTCTAATTGTATTAAACAATCCAAAACCATTGTTTTAGTTGGTTCCATATTATCTAGGTTCAGCACTAAATCTGTAAATTTATTACGGATATTATTATCTGACATATTATTAGTTAAGACATCTATAGGCATTTCATTTTCTGAATTTAAATGGATATAAATCATATCATAAATAGCTTTATGATTTTTAGATTGTAACCAATCTTTTTGCATATGGTCAAATATTAATTTTCTAATTGAATAGTCTTTACTTAAACATAATCGTATAAAATCATCTTCAAGTAATATATTTGGATTATTATCTGATATATTACTTTCCTGTTTAGTAGAGGTATCTTTTTTAAATTGATTTTTTTTAAATGCTTTTGCATTAACAGCAGCAATAACTTTTTCTTCATTAACATTTACAATCTCAGATAAATTTTTTGCAGTTATTTCTTTAAATATAGGATCCTTGATTAATGTGATTTCATTGATAGAATCAGTAATAAATTCATTAATTGGCTGATTTTCAGTAGAGGTTTGATAATTATAGTGAAAATTAATAATAGGAGTAGCGTTTTTAACAGAGTCTAAGAATGTATCAGCTCCTTGGTTTTGCACCCAATCATCTGGATCTAAATTATCAGGAATCGAAATAATTTTAGGATTAATTGAATTTTTTAATAGCGTATATCCTGTTCTAATTGCAGCTTTTTTTCCAGCTATATCACCATCAAAAGCAATCATTATATTTGTAGAGTATTGCTTTATGATTGATGCGTGCATATCAGTAAAAGCTGTTCCTGAAATTGCTAAAGCATTTGTTATTCCATGTTGATATAGCCTCATTAAATCAAAGTAACCCTCTACAAGTATAGCATATTTTTCAGATAATATATTTTTCTTTGTTAAATCTAAGCCATAGAACACTTTACTTTTATTATAAATTGGAGTCTCAATAGAGTTGATGTATTTTGCTTGATTATTCTTGTCTAAAGATCGTCCAGCAAATGCTATAACATTGCTATGAACATCATTGATTGGGAAAATTAGTCTAGAATAAAACCTATCATAGTATCCTCTATCTGAATCATTAAATAGTCCAGATTTTTTCATAGCTTCCGCACTAAACTTTTTTTGTTGTAAAAATTTTAATAATTGTGATGAATCTTTATCAGAGAATCCAAGCTTAAATGATTTGATTATATCCTCATCAAAGTGTCTCTTTTTTAAGTATTCTAGTATATGTTGATTTTTTGAAATAAATAATTGTTCATGATAATAATCTGCTGATATTTGATTGATTTCCATCAATTGTTCTTTTAAATTTTTTGTACGTGTATCTTGTTGAGAAGTCTCAATTTTTATACCATATTTTTCAGCTAATTTTTTTATAGCATCAATAAAGCTAAGAGCTTCAATTTCCATAATAAAATTGATAACACCACCACCAGTACCACATCCAAAGCACTTATAAATCTGTTTTTCTTGATTAACAGAAAATGAAGGAGTTTTTTCACCATGAAACGGACAAAGCCCAAAAAAGTTACGTCCTTTTTTCTTCAATTCCATATAACCTGATATAACATCAACAATATCAGCAGATGTTCTAACTAGTTCAATAGTATTTTCAGATATTTGAGCCATTTATAATTTTTCAGTAACAATATATGAACCTAGATTATCAGGATGAGACGCATTCATTCTAAGATTATGTTTTATGATAATTTTTGTTAGAATATTTTGCATATCAATAGAGTTTCCGGTTATAATTTGAACAGGTAATTTAGTGTAATTTTTAATAATAAATTCTTCAATAATAATTTCAGCTTTATCATGTGATATTGTATGTAAATCTAATTCTTTCATTATTATTTAATTAATAATGAAAGCTTGTAAATTTTCACATATTGCAAATAAAGTAGATCCTTGATTAGCTTTTAAAAAGAAGTTATTTATTATATTAGATGGCATTGGTAAGAGCTTAATAAAAAATAATAATGTAGATATCAATATTAGACTTTTTAATATTGCTAATAATCCTCCAAGTAATTTATCTATTCCATATGGGATACTAAATTGGCTAGAATATTCAATAGTAAGATCACTAAAAAAGCCAATTAAGAGGATTAAACAAAGAAAAAATAGAGTGTATAATATTACTATTATCATATCTGATTGAGGATAAATTCCTAAAATATACTTTACAATCATAGATGATAAAAATAATGATAGAGATAGATTAATAATTTTTTTTAATTCAATTATGAAGCCATTTTTGAGTCCAAATCCACTAATCAGTATTATAAATAATAGGATACTTAATTCTATCGGATTAATAAAATTTATCATGAATTGTTTATGTTAATAAGTTATAAATATTTGTATAATTTAATATTTTATATTCAATAATAAAATATTATGTATAACATGTTCTATTGTTTATTCTATAATTAAAGTAATAAATTAGAGATAACAAATTTATAGGGAATCAATGGGAAATACTAATATAGTTAATGTTATTAACTTGCATAAAGTTGAAAAAAAGTTGATTGATATTAATAATAAACGGGGTGAGTTACCAGCAAAAATAGCATCTATAAATGAACAAATAGAATCATTATCAAAGCAAAAAGAAGAGTCCGAAACAAGATTAGCTGAAATAGAAAAAAGAAAAGTACTTCTTAATGGCACTTTATCTGATATTGAAAAGAAAGTTAATTCTCTTAATGATCAAATGTACAAGGTTAAATCAAATAAAGAATATGAAGCTTTATTGAGTGAGATTGATCATTTAAATAATGAAAATAATAATCATTTTGAAGAGCTTGGAACGTTTGAAGATGAAATAGGAAGCATTAATAGTAATTTAACTGAAAATGCTGAAAAGTTAGAATCTGAAAATAACAAATTATCAGCTAATCAAGAAAAATTAAATGAAGCTAATTTATTAATTGAATCTGAAGAAAAAGAGTTAAAAAAAGAAAAGAAAAGCTTAACTGGTTTATTGAGTAATGATCGGTCTATAGAATCAGCATATAATGATAAAAAAGATGAGTATGAAGGACTAGCTTTTGCTTCAATTAATCGTAATTGTTGTAATAATTGTTATTCTAGTCTTCCCCCACAATTAATTATTGATATTGAATCACAAAAGAAATTGGTTTCTTGTCCATCTTGTAGTATATTCTTATATATTGAAGATGAAAATTTAGAGGAAGAGGAATAATTAAAATCAGTTTGATAATCGCTTTTTAAAAGAGGAAAGTCCGAACTCCGCAGGACAAAACACCTCCTAATAAGAGGGTCCTATATATTTAGGAATGGAAAGTGCAGCAGAAAGTAAACCGCCTGTAAAGGTAAGGGTGAAATGGTGGTGTAAGAGACTACCAGTGATAATCGCAAGATTGTTAGCTATGTAAACCCTGTTTGGAGCAAGATCAAGTAGCCTAGTGTGGTCCGCATGTTATAATGGCTGGTAGATTGCTAAAATTAAGTTGTGAAGCTTAATTAAGATGAATGATTATCTGAGAAACAGAATTCGGCTTATAAACTGATTTTAAATTTAAATTAATTTTTATATGATAAATTCTTATATAAAAGGGGTTGCGCATTATGTCCCCGAACAAGTATTAACAAATGATGATTTGTCTAAAATGATGGATACATCTGATGAGTGGATTAAAACTCGTACAGGAATTCATCAAAGACATACTACAGGAGATACGAATTTAGGGCCTGCAGATCTTGCTGTTAAAGCATCTGAAATTTTATTTGATAGATATTCAATTGATAGAGATTCAATTGACTTTGTTGTATTTGCTACTTCAACTCCAGATTATTTTGTTCCTGGATCTGGTTCAATTTTTCAAAATAAGTTAGGGCTTAAAAATGTTGGAGTCTTAGATATAAGGCAGGGATGTTCGGGTTTCACTTATGCAATTACTGTTGCTGATAATTTTATAAAATCAGGTACCCATAAAAATATTTTAGTTGTTGGAGCAGAGGTGCAAACAACACAATTAGATTTTGATGATGCAGGTAGAGGTACAGCTGTATTATTTGGTGATGGAGCTGCTGTATGTCTTGTATCTGCGACTGAAAAGAATAAAGGAGTTTTATCATCACATTTACATTCAGATGGAAGATATATTCAAGAACTAGGAACAGAATATCCAAGTTCAAAATATAAAGATATTATAACAGGTGATGATGTTAAAAATAGAAAACATCATATCCATATGAATGGAAGAGAAGTCTTCAAACATGCAGTAAGAAGGTTTCCTGAAGTTATTACTGAAGGTTTAGAACATAATGATTTAACAATGGATGATGTTAGTTTAGTGATACCACATCAGGCAAATTATAGAATTACGCAAGCAGTACAAAAAAGTTTAAATGTTCCTGATCATAAAATATTTTCAAACATTCATAAATATGGGAATACTACAGCAGCATCTATTGGAATTGCATTATCTGAATCTTTAGAACAAGGATTAATTAATGATGAAGATATTGTTGTACTTGCTTCATTTGGAGCAGGATTTTATTGGGGATCAGTTATTATAAAATGGTAGATAGTCATAATATATATTTTAATGAAGAGCATTTATTGCTTAGAAAAATGGTTAGAGAATTTTCTAATGAAGAGTTAAAGCCTTTAGCTCAAGATATAGATAAGAATTCTACATTTCCAAAAGAGTCGATAAAGAAAATAGCAGATTTAGGCCTTATGGGTATTCCTTGGTCAGAGGAATATGGTGGAGGAGGAATGGATAACCTTTCACTTGTTATTGCCATTGAAGAAATGGCTAAGGTATGTGTTTCAACTGCAGTGACTGTTATGGCTCATACAAGTTTAGGTTCAGGTCCATTTGCTTTATTTGGATCTGATAAGCAAAAGGAAAAGTATCTTCCAAAATTATCTGATGGAACAATGATAGGAGCTTTTGGTTTAACAGAACCTAATGCTGGTAGTGATGCTGGTAATACTCAGACAACTGCCGTTTTAAAAGATGGCAAATTTATTGTTAATGGTCAAAAGGTATTTTGTACTAATGCAGGTGTTGCAGGAGTGATTATTTTTACATCTAAAATTGTTGAAGATGGAGAAGATAAGGGTATTGGAGCATTATATGTCGATGCAAATACAAAAGGTCTTAGATTTGGAGAACCTGAGAAAAAAATGGGATGGAAGGGTTCTGATACACGATCTGTTTACTTTGATAATATGGAAATTCCGGCTGAACATATTTTAGGTAAACCAGATACAGGCTTTAAACAATTTTTAAAAACCCTAACAGGTGGTAGAATTTCTATTTCTGCTTTAGGTCTTGGTATATGTGAAGCTGGATATCAAGCTGCTCTTAAATATGCAAATGAAAGAGATGCATTTGGTAGAAAAATCGGAGATTTTCAATCAATTGCTTTTAAACTAGCAGATATGGCAACACAAATTGAAGCTGCAAAACATTTAGTTTATCATGCTGCATATCTTAAAGATAATGGTCAGGATATTATTAAAGAGGCAGCAATGGCTAAATTATTCACAAGTGAATTAGCTATGAATATTACTACAGAGGCTATACAAATACATGGTGGCTATGGCTATATTAGAGAGTACAATGTGGAAAGATTTTTTAGAGATGCAAAAATTCTTGAAATAGGAGAAGGAACAAGCGAGGTGCAAAGGATTATTATTTCAAGAGAAATTTTAAAATCTTTGAGTTATTAGTGATAGACATTACTGTTATAAATGATTACGGTGATACTATTTCCGTAAATGACCTACTTATAAAAAAAAACTTAGAAAATCTTCTTAAAGACCAAGATGTTTTAGAAGCTAAAATATCAGTTATTTTATCAAATAAATTTCTTTTAAATAAATTAAAGAAGAATTATTTTAATGTAGATCAGTTTACAGATGTAATTACGTTTAATTTAGAAGATGAAAATGATCCTATTGATGGTGAGGTATATATTAGCATTGATGATGTTTTAGATAATGCAAAAAAATATGAACAATCTTTTAATTTAGAATTTAAAAGAGTATTAGTTCATGGAGCGTTACATTTATTAGGATTTGAAGATAATACAAAAGATAAGAAATCTATAATGACACAATTAGAAAATAAATATATAGCTTTAGATGATGAAAATATAATTTCCATAATCTAATCGTATGGCTTTATTACTTATTATATTAATTATTTTATCAGCTTTTTTTTCTGGAAGTGAAACAGCATTTTTTAATATTAAAGAACATCAGAAAACCTCTAGCCGAGTTACAAAATTATTAAGTAAACCAAGAGAACTATTAACTTTTATACTAGTTGGTAATACGCTTGTTAATGTAGCTATTGGTTCTATAGCTGCAAACTATACTATTAATGTTATTGCCAAACAAACCACCTTATTTAATAAGGAACAGTTATTATTAATGGAAGTTTTTTTAATCACACTTATCATATTAATATTTGGAGAGATTATTCCTAAAACATTTGCTATTAGGCAATCTGTTTATTTTTCGAATATAATTAGTTTCCCTATAACTTTTTTATTAACGGTTTTAAAGCCTTTCTTTTTTGTTTTTTATAAATTTTCAGATCTTATCATTATTTTAAATCCATTTAAAAAAGAACAAGCTTTTGATTCAGAAGAAGAACTAAAAATGGTTACAGAAATTGTTGAACAAGAAGGAACTATTCAGGAAACAGAATCTAATATGATTCGTTCTGTTTTTGAGTTTGATGATAAACTAGTTAAAGAAATTTTAACTCCAAGAGTTGATATTGTTGCTATTGATTCTAAAATGGAATTAGATCAGGCCATGGATTTAATTAAAGATAAAAAATTCTCTAAAATTCCAGTATATAAAGATTCAATTGATAATATTGAAGGTATACTTTATGCTAAAGATATTATCCCTTATCTTACAGGAGCACGAACGGGTGTTAATCTTTTACAATTATCTCGAGAGCCTTTTTTCATTCCAGAAACAAAGCCGATAGATGATTTATTAGAAGATTTTAAAATAAAGAAGAAGAACTTAGCTATTGCTGTAGATGAGTGGGGTGGAACATCTGGACTTGTTACATTAGAGGATGTAGTAGAGGAAGTAATGGGCGAATTAAGTGATCCATATGATAGTGAAGAATATTCGTTTAGAAAGGTTAAGGAAAATAATTTTATTGTTGAAGGATCCATCAAGATTTATGATTTAGAAGAAAATATTAATGCTGAGTTTCCTGATGTGAGAGAGTATGATACCCTTGCAGGTTTTATTCTTGATAAGCTTGGAGATATTCCAAAGGTAGGAGAAACTGTAGAGTATGAAAAATATTCTTTTAAGGTTATCGAATTGAATAAAAATAGAATAGATAAAGTTGAAATTAGAGAAGAAAAATAATACTCTAGAAGATTTAATTAGAATTGTTAAAAAGTTAAGATCTCCATATGGTTGTGAGTGGGATAATAAGCAAACCCACGAATCCCTTATTCCTTATCTTTTAGAAGAATCACATGAAGTTGTAGAAGCTATTCAGTCTAAAGATTATAATTTATTAAAAGAGGAACTTGGAGATTTATTTTTACATCTTATTTTTCAAGTTGATTTAGCAGAAGCAGAAAATAGATTTTTACTCGAAGATGTTTTTGAAGGTATTAATAGCAAATTAATTAAAAGACACCCTCATATTTTTTATGATAAAGATGATCCCAGATGGAAAGAGGGTAATTGGGAAGAATCAAAACAAAAAGAGAAAAAAAGAGATAGTATTTTAGAGGGAGTACCAATATCCTTGCCTGCATTATTAAGATCTAGGCGAATACAAGAAAAAGCTGCAATGGTTGGATTTGATTGGGATAAGCTAGATCAAGTTTTAGCAAAAGTAGATGAAGAAGTAGGTGAGCTTAAAGAATCAATAGTAGATAAGAAAGGTATTGCTGATGAATTAGGTGATGTCTTATTTACTGTTGTGAATTTAAGTAGACATTTAGATATTAATCCTGAACAGGCTCTAAATGATTCAACTAACAAGTTCATGAAAAGATTTAAAAAGATAGAAAAAGAATTAAAAGATAAAAAAATAGATATGAAAAGTTTATCCCTTGAAGAACTGGATGTTCTTTGGGAAAAGAATAAATGAAATTTTGTGGAGGCGCGCGGATTTGAACCGCGGTCCGAATAAGAGCACTATAAATATCTACATGTTTAGGTTATTTTTTAGTTTAATTCAATAGTCTTCAATAACCATAATCCTATTAAACGATCCTAAAAAGTTTTCATTTTAATAATTTAGGCCTTATCAAAACTAGATCGCACTAATGATGCCTATTTAACTGGTCGCGAACATCCCTGTTAATAGACAGCTACTGTCAATTAAGCAGCAGCAACGTAACCGTAATCGGCATTTATAACGTACTCTAACTGATTAAGGAGGTGGATAGAGTATCCTCCACATGCAACGTATAGATTATCATTACCCGTCGAAGCCAGTCGCCCCCAATTTTCAAAAAGCGTGTATATAAAAGTGCTTAATTTATATTATTATTAATATTATTCTATAACAATATATTTTTTAAGTCTTGATGCTGGTAATAGTTCCCTAATTATCCAGTATAATATTAACCAGTGCAACAATATCAACAATATCAATCATTCCATTTGAATTAATATCTGCCTGAATTAAAGCTTCTCCTATCAATGTATCACTTCCTAGTATATGATTTATAAGAGTAATAATATCAATGATATCAATAGCTCCATCAAGATTAACATCTCCATCTTGAGGAATAGAACAATCTAAAGGATTTTGAGATCCTACATCTTCTAAGCACTCTGGATAAGGAGCACATAAATTATTATTATATAAAGCAGGAGAATCGTCTCCTTGGTTACATATTTCTTCAGGAATCTGTCCAGAAAGTTGATTATCATTCAAATACAAATAATTTAAATTAGTTAGATTTCCTATTTCTGATGGAATTTCTTCTTGAATTTCATTATTTTGTAAATATAAAAATTCTAAGTTAGTAAGTAATCCTATCTCATCAGGTATAAGGCTTAGTTGGTTTGAACTTAAATTTAAGGTTGTAAGATTAGTAAGATTTCCTATTTCAGTTGGAATTTCTCCTGTTAGTTGATTAGAGCCTAAGCTTAAAGTTGTTAAATTTGTTAGGTTCCCTATTTCAGATGGAATTGGACCAGATAGGTTGTTATAAGATAAACTTAAAGTTGTTAGATTAATTAATTCACCTATCTCTGCTGGTATTTCTCCTTCTAAATCACTTTGATTTAAATTAATTGACACAGTCTGTTCAATGTTATAGCACTCTCCCCATAGTTCAACTTCTGTTTCTTCATCACAGAAAGGATAACCTTCACAATCTAATATATATTGAGAACCAACATAATTTTCAATACATTCTGGATAAACAGGACACAGGTTGTTATAATTAATATAAGAAAAATCAGAGTCAATCCAAGAACTAGCCCAGTTTAGATTTGTGAGATTACAGATACTCTCAGGAATTTCTCCTGATAATTCATTATTATTTAAGCCTAAATAATTTAAATTAGTTAAATTTCCAATTGTTGAGGGGATTTCTCCTGTAAGTTGATTACTGTATAAATATAATTCTTCCAATTCCGTTAATTGCCCAATAGTGCTTGGAATTGGTCCAGATAATAGATTCGTAGATAAAGCTAGATAGTTTAAATTAATTAAATTTCCAATAGATGCTGGAATTGGACCACTAAAATTACTAGTTGCTAATACTAAATCAGTAAGATTCGTTAAATCCCCTATACATTCTCGTATAGGGCCTGACATAGAAGTGCTATATATAATCAAGTACTCTAAATTAGCTAAACTACAAATAGATTCTGGCAATTGGCTTGATAGTTGATTATTGTGTAAAAGTAATGATTCTAAATTAGTGAGATTACCAATTGTTTCAGGGATTGGTCCTGATAATTGATTTTCATGTAAAAATAATCTTTCTAAATTAGTGAGATTACTAATTGTTTCATGGATTGGTCCTGATAATTGATTATCATTTAAATATAATCTTTCTAAATTAGTTAAATTTCCAATTGTTTCAGGGATTGGTCCTGATAATTGATTTTCATTTAAATATAATATTTTTAAATTAGTTAAATTTCCAATTGTTTCAGGGATTGGTCCTGATAATTGATTTTCAGTTAAATATAAATATTCTAAATTAGTTAAATCCCAAATTTCTGAGGGAATGTTTTCAGATAAATCATTAAAGGATAAGCTTAAGTAAGTTAGATTTATTAATTCACCTATTTCTGGTGGAATGGGACCAGATAAATTATTATCATTTAGATATAAGTCTGTTGTGGTATTAATATTATAACATTGATTCCATAAATTCACATAAATAGGATCCTCCCCTTCACAATTTCCACACTCATCTTCTACAGCATCACCATCACATACCCCAGCGCAATCAACATCTACAACACAGTCGCCATTACAATCAAAGTTTTCTTCTGGATATTCACATAATTCATTATAAGCTATAGTTGCTTCTGGGTTATAATTACATGCATTCTCATTGGTACACCCATAGATATCGTTAGATATTATTATACCATTAGGTGTTGAAACTTCTAATTGCCACATTCCATTATAAGTGCTAACTATACCTGTAGCATAAACATAATAGCTATAAAAATTTTCTGAATTTATAATATCTGCTATATCAGATAAGGAAACAACCCAATCCCAAATTATAAGATCTAATTCATATCCTTCTAAATCCTGGATTGTTATAGTTTCCGGACCACCAAAAGGAAGAAAATTATTATAATCTACAACCAGTCCCCCAACTGTTGCATAACTATCATTTAGATCTCCGTTTACAATATCGGAAATAGTATGAGTAATAAAACAGTTACCGTCACATACACCACATTCATCTATTATAGAATCACCACCACACACACCAGCACAATCTGCTATATTACCATCACAATCACAAAAACCTTCATCAGGGATGATACATGAACCATCATTTGAAAAAATATCTGGGTTATAATTACATGCACTCCCATCAGTACAACCATCTACAATATCTGTTGACCATACTTCACCAGCTGGGGTTAAAACGCCATAATGATTTTCTCCACTACTATCATATGTTTCATTTCCAATGCCCTCATCAAATAACATTAGAGAAAAAAGATCTCCATTTTCTGAATTTGGATTATTTTCTCTATAATAATTCACTTCTTCTAGGGTTAATGATTTATCCCAAATATATAAATTATCTATGCCTCCAAATAAATCTTGATTTCCACTTGCTAAACCTAGCCATAGGTTATCAATAATATTATTTGAAACACCACCAGTATGTTCAAAATCAAGTTCTCCATCAATATAAAATTTATAATTTTCACTATTTTTAATAGCTGTCATATGATACCATACTCTATCTTCATGGTTCGTTATTCCTTCATCATTGATAATATCAGTTAATCCATCATCTCCAAGAAGATATGAAATTCTATTACTTCCACTGTAATTGAACTTCAAACTAAAATGTTGATCGTTATCACTAATTAAAGTTTGATTAGGTTGATCTGTATATCTTACTTTATACCAAAATGAAATTGTCCAATTTTCATTATCAAGTTGGAATGGTGGATCAAAATAAATATTTGCGTGTTCACCTAGTCCATTATCAGGATAAAAGTATAATGAATGATGGTTTCCATCAGAATAAAGACAGCTACCATCATTAAATTGTGCATTAGGATCATAATTTACAGCATCTTCATCAGTACAACCTGTGCATGATATATTATCACCACCACACTCACCACATTCATCTACAATAGCATCACCACCACATACTCCTGCGCAATCAACATCTACAACACAGTTACCATCGCAATCAAAATTTTCTTCTGGATACTCACATGATTCATTATCTATAGTTGCCCCTGGATCATAGTTGCATGCTAAATTATCAGTGCAACCTTCACTTGATTGAATACATCTAATTGAACCTCCTAGTTCCTGATTACAAGAATATTCAATCAAAGTTAAAGCCCCACCCCAATCTAAATTTGCAACATAACAATCTGAGGTCCAAATATACGCAGTACCTCCTCCAGCGCAAGAACCGGGTATACCAAACTCTGATTCATCTCCATATCTAAATCCCCCAGGAAGAGCAGAAAAACCTGTTTCATTTGTACCGCCTGAAAAAGTTTCATCCATCATTTGCCATCCTGCATTCTGCCAACCATCAGATTGATCGATGAAATATTGATAATCATATCTTGATGGGATTCGCCATCCCTCTGGACAAACATTTTTATCCTCTTCAAGAAAAATATCAGGCTCATATAAGTATCCAAAATCAGTACAAATATGATACTCTAAATTTTCTCCATCGTTATATTTTGATACTTTAAGATTCTCAGCCATCCATAGCTGGTCACCAATAAGAACAGTTTCATACACATTACCATCAATATCTGTAACTGTGGAAAATAAATAAGAAATTAGAAATAGTATAATAATTTTACGCATGATGGAATTTAATAATATTTAATTTTTAAAGAAAGATAGAAAATAGTTCATCAAAAATATCCATCAAATGGGAACTTCTGAGTAATTATGAGTATAAATGAACAACAAGATAGGATTACATCATACTATTAAATATAATGTAATTCCTTGTTGTATAGCTTTTATTTATGTTTGTAATTTATCAGTGCTGTAGCGCCATTAGCTCAGCTGGTAGAGCAGTGGACTCTTAATCCATTGGTCCGGGGTTCGAGCCCCTGATGGCGCACGTAAGATTTAGTGACCCAGTAGCTCAGTTGGTAGAGCAGCACCCTTTTAAGGTGATGGTCGCAGGTTCAAATCCTGCCTGGGTCACATCCTTTTTAATTTCATGAAAATAAAATATGCTGGAGAAAATAAATGGATAGTAAAGAATTTGGTTTGGTTGCTGCTCAGCAGCTGTTTAAAATAGAGGATATCCACTATGGCTTTTGGAAGGATGGAGAAGAGGCAAATCTAGGTAATTGGAAAGAGGCTCAAGAAGCTCATACGCAGTTTTTATTTGATCATATTTTTAAGCATCTTGAAAATAAAGAAGAATCTTATATGCTTGATATTGGATGTGGTGTTGGTTTTACAACTCAAAAACTCCTTAAATCAGGATACAAGGTTGATGGGCTTGTTCCTTATCAATGGATGGCAGAATATGCATCTAATTTAGTATCAGATTATAAGCAAGATAATACAGGTAGAATTTATGAGTGTACCTTTGAGGATTTTAAAACCAGCGAAAAAGCAGTAAAGTATCAATTAGCTTTTTTCAGTGAAAGCTTTCAATATGTTAATTTAGATAAATCATTTAAAAAATTAGATCAGATTTTAAATGATAATGGTAAGGTTGTTATTTTTGATTTCTTTAAAAAGGATGATGTTGAGGGTAAATCTCCTCTTGGAGGAGGACACCATTTAAGTAGATTTTATGATACTGTTAAGCAGTATAACTATGAGATTTTAACTGATCTTGATGTAACTACAAACTTAAGTCCTAATCTAAAGCTTGTTAATGAGGTTTTAGTAGACCGCTTAATTCCTTTTTCAGATACACTTAATAAATTTTTATCATCTAGATATCCAAAGGTTTATAAGCTATTAAAATTGATATTTAGAAAGAAACTATCTAAGTTAGCATTTAAATATTCTGAAGATAGAAACGAAGAGAATTTTATAAAATATAAATCGTATCGATTAATTGTTTTATCTAAGAAAAATTAACAATATAGTTTGTTATTACTGTATTTAATCCATCAATAATAAACTGTATTGCAACAACCATAAGTATCATTCCCATAATTCTTTCAATGACTCTTAAACCAGCTGTTCCAAGTTTACGTGTTAATTTTTTACCAAGTTTTAATATCATGAATGTGATAAATAAAGTAACAACAATATTTAGATAAAATATAACCTTTTGATCAAATGAATTGGCCTGTGCTGCTAGAATCATTACAGATGTAATAGCCCCAGGTCCAGCAATTAATGGAATTCCAATAGGGGTGAGGGCAATATCATCATTTTCAGAGGCTTCTTCAGATTCCTTTGGAGTTGATTTAGTTCTAGAGACCTTTGCCTCTAACATATTAATCCCAATTCTTAAAAATAAAATTCCTCCTGCAATTTTAAATGCATAGACAGTAATTCCATAAAACGTAAAAATGATGTTACCCATCATCGCAAATAAAAGTAAAATCAAGCAGGCAACAACAATACTCTTTTTAATTACTTTATTATATTCTTCAGGATTTAAAGATTCTGTTAAAGATAGAACAATTGGAGCTGTTCCAATTGGATTTAACAGCGTAAATAACGAAGAGAATGATAAGAGTACAAACGATAAATCAAAGTTTTCCATATTACATTTTTTTAGGAGCCGAAATTCCTAATATTTTTAACCCATTTTTAATTACAATACTTATAGATTGAATAAAAACTAAACGTGATTTAGAAAGTTCCTCATTATCGCTAATTACTCTATTTTTTGCATAATATTTATGAAACATTGATGCTAATTCAAGAAGATATGTTGCAAGTATTTGCGGCTCCATATCTTTAGAAATTTTTACAACAAGTTCTTTAAACTCAATGAGTTTATATATTAGCTTAATCTCATCCTCTTGATTTAATAATGATAGGTTATAATTTTCAATAGCCAAATCATTTTTACTTAGGATGGTCATGATTCTTGCATAGGCATATTGGATGTAAAATATTGGATTCTTTTCTGATTTTTCTTTTGCAATTTCTAAATCAAAGTTTAGATGTGAGTTTACACCCCTCATGATAAAAAAGTATCTAACAACATCAGAACCAACCTCGTCAATTAGCTCATCTAAGGTAATAAAAGTAGCTTTTCTTGTAGACATCTTAACTTGTTTACCTTGATTTAAGATTGATATAAATTGATGAATTACAACTTTGATTTTTGAAGCATCATGTCCTAATTGTTTAACAACTTCTATAACATCTGGGTATGCATCCATATGATCCGCCCCAAAAATATCAACGCATAAATCATATCCTCGTTCTATTTTTTTTACATGATAGGCCATATCTGGCAATCGATATGTTGGTTCTCCAGTGCTTTTAATTAGAACTCTATCATTTTCTCGACCTACCTTAGTTCCATGAAACCATGTTGCATTATCTTTATCATAGACTAGCCCTTTTTCACGTAATTGATCGATGACTGTGTAGATATCTTTGTTTTCATATAGAGTATTTTCGTTAAAAAAGGAATCAAAAGAAATATGAATTCTATCTAGAGTATTTGTAATGTTTTTGAAAATACTCTTCTCAGCAGTTTCCTTAAAAATAGTATCATTATCAATTAGAGTATTTCCAAACTCTTTAGATAAATCATTAGCGATATCATAGATATATTCACCTTCATATCCTCCTTCAGGAAATTCATAATTTTCTTTTTGAATTTCCAAATATCTTGCTCGTACAGATTCTCCAAGGACTCTCATTTGTCTTCCTGCATTATTGTAGTAATATTCTCTATCAACATTAGCTCCATTCCATTGGAAAATATTACTTAGCGTATCTCCTAATATTGCTCCTCTTCCATGGCCAACTGTTAATGGCCCTGTAGGGTTTGCACTTACAAACTCAACTAATACTTTTTGATCTTTAAGAGTATTATTTTTACCATACTCATCATTTAAATTGATAATTTCTTTTAATTCATTTGTAATACTATCAGGATTAAGATTAAAGTTTAAAAATCCAGGACCAGCAATATTGATATCTTTAAATAAATCAGATCCATCTAATTTATTTTTTATATCACCTGCTATCTCTAATGGATTTTTATTTAATCTTTTCGATAATAACAGAGCAACATTGCTAGATAAATCTCCAAATTCTTTATTCTTAGGTGTTGAGATACTGATTTGTAAATCTGTATCATAGTAATCTAGCTCTACTAATGATTCTTTTAATTGATTGATAATTAAATCTTTCACTCTTTTACCTTTGTGATTTTAGCATCGGACCAAAGTCTTTCAATGCTATAATATTCACGTTCAGTTTCACTGAATATATTCACAACTATTGATACATAATCCATTAATATCCATGTTAAGTTTTCATAGCCTTCAATATGTAATGGTTTCATTTCGTATTTTTCAAATAAAGAGTCTTGAATATGATTTTTTATTGCACGCGTTTGAGGTTCAGATTGTGAAGTGCAATTAACAAAGAAATCAGTTATAGATGTAAGATCTTTAACATTGATAATTTGAATATTAATTGCTTTCTTATCTAACATAAGTTGTGATATTTTTTTAGCTATAGTTTTATCGTTCATTATATTTTTAAAAGAGTTCGTAAAAGTTCTTTATTTTTTCAAATGAGTTTAATTCTTTATAATCATTTCCAATTATAACAGATAAATCCCAAACACTGTCCTTGTTAAATTTAACATTACTATCTTTTACATCTAAAAGATTAGATAATCTTTTAGCTTTTTTTTGCATATCTTTTTTATGATATAAAATAGTTGTTTCTTGATAATCAAATTTATCTGCATTTTTTATTTCTATAACATCATACTCTTCAGCTCTTAAAAATTTTGTAAATAGATTAGCTACTCCAGACTCACCACATCCATTTAAGACCTCTATTTCTGCTCTAACATAACCACTTTTACTGAGTTGGTTTTGAATGCTGGTTTGGTTAGGTTCAGTGTTATAAGTAGTCTTTATATAGTATACACCTATAATAATTAATACAATTGATAATAGATATGTGATAGTATTTTTCATTATCTATGCTATAGTCTCTAGTTCTTTTAGTTGCTCAAGAGTATTTACTCCAGAGATTTCACTATGGTTATCTGTTTTATATATTGAGGTTTGACTTTTATCTATAAAATTAAAAATATCAGGTAGATAATATTCTTTCTGCATGTTATCATTTTTAATTAAAGGTATTTTATCTATTAAAGTTTGTGAATCAAATATATATATGCCTGAATTAATTTCTTGTACGGCTCTTTGTTGTTCGCTAGCATCCTTATGTTCTACTATTTCTATTAATTGGTTAGTCTCAGTTTTTATTACCCTACCATATCCTGTTGGGTCATCTAAACTTGTTGATATTAATGATCCTAGAGCTTGATATTTATTATGATGATCGAAAAATTGTTTAAGAGTATTTTCTTGAATCATAGGTACATCACCAGATAAGATTAGCACATCTCCATTACAATTTTCTAAAGCTGGGAGACAATTTTTTATTGCATCTGCAGTTCCCATTAATTGTTTTTGTTCTACAAATTCAATATTATCATGTTTAAACTCATCGATGACTAATTCTTTTTTATAGCCCACTACAACAATAATTTTATCTGGAGATAATTTTTTAGAAGTATCAATTACATGTGATAAGAGAGGTTTATTTTTTAATAAATGCAAAACTTTTGGTAACTCTGAGTTCATTCGAGTTCCTTTGCCTGCTGCCAATATAATAACGATGTTAGATTTAGTCATTATAGTTCTATTATTCCTCCTCCTATTAATGTATCCTCTAAATAAAATACAATAGATTGCCCTGGTGTTATTGCTAATTGCGGAGTAGAAAAGTTAACTGTAAAATCATCTTGTTGTTTATGAATTACAGCTTCTGCTCTAGATCCATTATATCTGATTTGACAAAGTATATTATAAGGAAATTCAGGCTCATTGATTAGCCAATTTAATCCTTTAACTTTACATGTATCTTTAAATAGGGAGTTTTTTTCCCCTACTGTAATTGTATTCGTATCAGAATCAATTTCTTTAACATATAAAGGCTTTTCATTTGAAACTCCAATGCCTCGTCTTTGACCAATTGTATAATTGATATATCCATCATTCTCACCAATTTGTTCGCCATCTTCATTAAGTGTTTGCCCTTGCTTTATTGAAGCTGTTTTATCAGGAGCATATTCTTTAATAAATCTTTTATAATTATTATCAGCTATAAAACATATTTCCATACTTTCAGGTTCATCAGCAGTTTCTAATTTATGCTCTCTTGCAATATCTCTAACTTGTTCTTTTGTTAAATCCCCTAATGGTAGAATTGTTTTAGCTAAGGTTTCTTTTGGAATTCCCCATAGCACATAAGATTGATCTTTTTTTGTATCATCTCCTTGTTTAATATAATAAGTACCATCTTTTTCTTCTATTTTAGCATAATGTCCCGTTGCAATATATTCAGCTCCTAAAATTTCAGCCTGTTCAATAAAAGTATCCCATTTTATAAAAGAATTACATCTAACACATGGATTTGGGGTTCTGCCTTGCACATATTCATCCACAAAATTATCCACAACATTTTTTTTAAAACTTTCTGTAAAATCAATTGTGTAATGTGGTACCCCCATTCTTTCACACACCATTTTTGCTTTATTAATAGAACTTACAGCACAGCAATTATTTTCTTGAAGATTCTCAGCACCTCCAACATCACTATATTCCCATAATTTCATTGTAACACCTATTGCTTCATATCCCATTTCAATAATTCTTAATAGCGTAACAGAACTATCTACTCCTCCAGACATAGCAACTAAAACTTTTTTCTTCATTTTTTTTGTATCCTTACAATAATTGCAGATAGAGATTTGATTAATTTATCTATATCTTGCTTTGTAATCATTTTTCCAATTGAAATCCTCACAGAACATGCGGCTTCTTCTTTAGGCATACCTATTTCTAATAGTGCTAGTGGTGCATTTGCAGAGCCAGATGAACATGCTGAACCATAAGATATGGCAATACCCATTATATCTAAATTCATAAGTAGAGAATGTCCTTGTACATTAAAAAATGTAATATTAAAAATACCAGCCAGCCTATTTGAACCATTAACTCTATAATTTATATCAGCTTTATTTAATGTATCTATAAAATAGTTTTCAAGTTCTAATATATTTTTTTTATTCTCATCATAGGTATTATGCGCAATTTCAAGAGCTAAGGCCATCCCTGCAATAGAACTAATATTTTCTGTTCCAGCTCTAAGTCCACTTTCTTGTCCTCCACCAGAAATTAAAGGATTTACTTTTTTCCCACTTTTACAATAAAGAAGGCCAATTCCTTTTGGTCCATAAAATTTATGAGCTCCTATACTTAAAAAATCAATATGCGAATCATTTAAGTTAATATTTTTTTTGCCTACATATTGTACAGCATCAGTATGAAACAGAATATTATGTTCATTACAAAATTGAGCAATATCCTTAATAGGATTAATTGTTCCAAGCTCATTATTAACATACATTATAGAAACCATTTTAGTATTTTCTTTAAATGCTTTTTTAATATCTAAAGCATTAAGCATCCCATCTTGATTAGGCTTTATAAATGTAACCTCTATTCCTTTTTCTTGAAGCTCATCTGTTAAACCAAGTACAGAGGGGTGTTCATATGAGCTCGTTATAAAATGGTCTCCTTTTTCAAGAACTCCTTTTAATACAATATTATTTGATTCTGAACCACCTGATGTAAAAAATAGTTCTGATGATTTGCAATTTAATATTTTGGCAATTTTTTCTCTTGATCTCTCTACAATATTATGAGATTTTTGTCCAAATGAATGTATACTTGAAGGATTCCCAAAATTTTCAAGATTTATAGTATTCATTAAATTAGCAACATCCTTATCTAAAGGAGTAGTTGCTGCAATATCAAAGTATAATGGCGAATTAGACATTTATATTTCCTGTTAAATTCATATGAAAATTTAATATGGTTTTTAGCATTTTATAATAAATTGTTTATCAATATTTTATGGTAGATTTAAGTCCTTGCCATAATTTATTTCATGATTTGTTGTTATAATAGGAAAATTAGGAACTGTATATGAGTAAGGAAGTCCCTTTTTATATGCATAAAGATCAATATTTGTTAATTTTATTTTATCAAATAAGTTGAAATTAATTGATATTGTTGATGAATATTTTTGATTCATTGATTGTACATATGTATTTAAATGATTTTTAATAATATTAATATAATCTTCATTAAATTTTTCTATAGATATGTCTTTCCCTTGTAGATAAGTTAAAATATGTAAATTAGATAATGCGGCATCTCTGAACATCTCTAAATCTTTTATTAGATCTGGATGTTTATCGTAATTTTTAGCATATGCCATAATATTTAATTGTTCATCTCTTATTAAATCAGCAAATGCATATTTGAGTTGATCAGGATACTCATCTTTATTAATTATTTCTTTTCTAAATACTAAGGGGTGTTTTTGGATTAATGTATTTACTTCATTTATAGTATATGAATCTCCCGTAAAATCAAGTAAAGGTTTATTTGGATCTAGATTATATTGTTCATTATTCAAATCTAGATTAGCTACATCAATACTCTTAATTTGATTGGTCTTAGTTTTAAATTCTTTAAATGTATGTTCTGCTAGAGCAATAAAAGGTTTTTTATGAAAATTAATATGTAATCCAGACATTAATTCTTGTATATACTGATCATATAATCTGATAGATTGCATTTCATATATTTTTTCTCTAACTAATTGAATTTGATTTCTATAGTCTGATTGTGTTACTATAGGATTATCTTCCCAGCCTATGATATGTATAAATAATACTTTTTTATCTTTTGTGTAAACCGGACCAATGATGTCATTTTTTTTATTTATTGTTGAAAAAATAGCAGAGTGTATAGATGGATCATACTCTTCATTATAGCTTATAGTCCTTTCAGGTATTTTTTCTATTTTAATATAATTATGGCATATATCTTTAAAATCAATAGATTGCTTTATAAGATTTTCAACCATCATAGATACGCTATCATTATTCATACTTAAAAATTGAATATCATATTTTTTATTTACATTATAAAGGTGATTTTTGATTTCTGTTGAATCAATAATAATATTATCATAGATTTCTTCTGCTAGTAAGAGTTCTCTCATTTTTTGTTCTTTTAGACCTTCTAAAAATGGGGTAGAGTAATCTTTTAATAAATTTTGTTCAATATCTATTGCTAGTATTTTCTCAGCAATTAAAGAATTTAAAATAATCTTTTTATGAATAATATTATCCCCCTTACAATAAGGCGGTCGGATTGTATATTCAGCTCTTTTTATAAAATCATTTTTTGTAATAATTCGATTTCCTATTTGCACTAAAGTGGAATCTTGAGTGCTAGAAAATGAAAAAGATAATAAGAATAATAGAGAGCTTAATATCATAATTAAATTACTAGAAAGAAAACTTGAAAGTGTATAAATGAATATCACCTAGAATCCCTAATGTTTTATGGGTGTAGTCAATATCAAAAAAATTAAAATCAGATAAATAGAATCGTAAGCCTGCTCCATAGGTTAGACCGTATTCAGAATCTTTTAAAAATAAACCCTTATAACCAGCTCTAACAAAGAAAGAAGCCTTCCCAGGTATGATACGCTCAATTTGAGTTCCTACATTTACAGATTCATTATTATTATTTGGATGTAGAGCGTCTACTGCAAATAATACTCTGAATTTTTTAGTATAAATTGGTTGTACAGAAAAACCTAATCTAAAAATAAGTGGTAATTCCCATTCTGCCATTTTATATAAACCTTCTACATCATCAAAATTCCCAAATACTGGACTTGGATCAATAGGAACCATAATATCTATTCCATCGTATCTTAATCGTGTTCCATAGTTAGATATACTCATCCCAATTTTCATCCCTTGGCTTCTTTTATTAGTTGGGGAGAAAAATTTTGTAGTTACTAAAACTCCAAAATCAAGAGCCATGGCACTTGCATTCATATGCCAAATATTAGATGAGATATATTTAAAGGATGCTCCGAATGCGAACCAATCAACCATTCTTTTTCCATAGGATACGCTGGTTGCAAATTCATTAGCTGAATAATATTCCCCAGTACCTTCTGGATTATCAACGGTAGTAACAGCCTCATCTCCATATCCCATATAGTTCATTGTAAACGCGAGTGTACCATAATCTTTAAAGTTAAGGGCAACTCCAGAATAAACACTTGAGATATCTAAAATCCAAGGCTGATACATAAAAAATACTTGTCTATTATTAATATAGGCTAATCCAGCAGGGTTCCAATAAGATGACGAAACATCATTTGCTAAACTAACATATGCACCACCCATTGCAGTAGGAGCACTCCCAACATCAATTTCTAAAAAATTAGCTGCAGTAGTACCATTCCCATTTATTTCTGTTGATAATGATAAGGAAATAAAAATAATAATATTGATTAAATACTTTTTCATTTTAGAATAGCAAATTTTCCAAGTTTTGTTTTATTATTTGTTTTAGATTCAACATGATATAGATACATTCCTGCTGCTACTTCTAGACCTTCATTACTTAAAAGATCCCAATAGGCCATTCCATTATCAAAGTTGTTATTAACCTCTATTATATCTACTAATACTCCGCTTGTTGTAAATATTTTAATAGTACATTCATGAGGAAGATGTGTAAACATTATTTTTCTTTCCTGACTTTGATTTGGATTTGAAAAAGCTTCTTCCATTAAGTTTGTTCCTACGTATGGATTTGGTACAACTTTAATATCATTAATTTCAATATCATGTTTTGTAATACTAATAGAATCAGGAACTTGAGTATTAATAAATAAAGAGTCAGTACTTAAGAATGGGGAATTATAAGTAATACCATAAATATCACCTGGTTCTGGATATTCATTAAAAGAAATAGAAAAATGTGTACCGCTCCAAAATTTATAATCTAAACCAGTACTATTATCTAGATAGGTTGAACCTACTAATATTTTATCTTCTAGAGGTTCATATGCATTTGTATTATTCATATCTAAAATAAGTACATCAAGCAAGGTATTATTAATTGTATTTTCAATATAAAAATCAATATTTATTTGTTGAGATAGAACAGATCCATTATTTAATATTAAGTAATTTGGATTACTGTTAAGGCTGATATCTTGATCAGCTTCATCAAGTACATAATAATTCCAAGGTGGGGCATTGTATATAAAAATTTCTTCTGTTTGAATATTTTCATTTTTATTAGTAAAGACTATTTGACAATCCCACGGTTTGATTTTTGCCATTCTATTATTAATGCTAATAATAGGCTCAGAAACACCACTATAACTATTAGTGGGGAGCCAAGCTTTTGATTTAAAACTACCTATTTCAATATTTTGTATAGAAAATAAAAGCCCATCAATAACATCAGTTGTAATTATCTTATTAGGATCTAATGTCCAATATTGGTATTCAGGATTATTATTTTCCCTTAGAATAAAATGATTTTGGTAAAAGCTTGTAGGAGAATCTTCTCCTGTTTCATTATAAACTAATTTTAATTTATTCCATTCACATCCATCTTGTTCATCACAAATATCTTGTTCACTAAATTCTTCACAATAATTATCTCCAAAATCATCTATTTCGCAGAATTCGTTTATATACACTTTAAAAGAACCATTATTAGCATTTTGATTCCAAAGGTCAAATGTATTTATTGGATATTCACTTGTATAAGAAATCCAATTTCCTCCAGAATCAGTACACTCTATTTCATCGAAAATACCATAATTATCTGATTCACAGTATCCTAGTATTTGGTTTCCCAAGCAGTTGCTATTGCCAAATCTTGAAATATAATCTATATCATATTTAAGTGTATCATCATTGATGCTTTCTAATATAAAATTAAATTTATAACAATCATTTTGTTCTATTTGGTTATCAAATATTTCAAGATTTAAATTATCTTGACTCTTAAAAGCTATTGAATTTGTAAAATATGTATCGCCAGTGAGTAGTAAGGAATCGCTAAAGGCACTTTTAATCCATCCACCATTAAAAATTCCATTATTCCAATAACATTCATTATTTAGGTTGCAATCTTCATTATTATCGCTATTAAAGCATGGATATGTTATGCAGGTATCATTTATCCAGTCACAACCATATTGATTAAAACAATCTTTTTGATTATTTATTTGCTCACAATCAATGCCTGAACAATATTCATCTTTTTTAAAGATACTAAATCCAGATGTTGATAAATAATTGAATTCATCAGTATCATTTTCAAATGTTAAAATATAATCTTGATTATTTTCTATTAAGCTTTGAGAATAAACTTCAACATCAATTATCCCTGTTCCAGAAACATTATTTTCAAAATTTAAAGAAGGTTCAATAAATCCTGAAGATGGGGCAGTAGGAGTTACAACAGCAACATTCGGTCCTGTACCAATTACATATTCATTTTCATCAAGTTGTATGAGAGCCTTGTTTTCAGATGGAGGAATTCCATTTTCAAGTTGTCCATTAGGCTCTAATCCATAATCATATGCTACAACAGCATAGTAATAGGTCCTTCCATTATTAACATCTGTATCAATATATTTATGTTCTATGCCACTATCATCTCCTAGGTAATATGCCGCTCCAAATACTGTGGCATAATCTGCAAATCCTTGAATTGAATCTATTTTATCACATTGGAAAATTGGCTCATAAAACATTGGGTTTCCGTATCCATCAGTAATAATTTGTGCATCTTTAAAATATTTATCTGTTGATTTATAAATTTTATATCCTTCAAAATCATTTTGTAGACTATCAGGTAAAAATCTATCAATTGAACTCTCAGCAATATTATCCCATGTTAATATTACTTTCTCATCACCTGCTTCTGCTGTCAATGTTGGAGTATTTGGTGGAACTGCAAATCTATAATCTGTTTCATATATTAATTGTACAGTTTGTTTGAGAGCAAATAGTGCAGGGACACTAGGCTCTGTTCCGCCAGGAGAACCTTGTATATTATCCATTGAATGAATTTCAGCCATTGAAATTCTTTCTGTCCTTCCTTTATTTAAAGGGAAAGTTGATGATGAAAAAACTTCAATCATGTTAGATGGAGTTCCTTCAAATTGATCAAATGCATTATTAATATCATTGATGACCATTAAGGAATCCCACATTATTTGATCATTTTTAAACCATTTTGTTGTAGCATCTTCTTGGTGACCATCAACTGGAAATAATTTAAAAGCTGTTAATCCTAACATATCAGATTCTGAAATATCTGTTTCTCCAAAATTAGGTTCACACCCAACACCTTCTATACAATCAGGCTTACCATTACATTCTCCTTCATCTGGAGCAGTATAATTAATATCGTTTGGTCCAACACCATCTAAACCAACATCATCATTAATAATAGCACAGATTTGATTGTTTTCTAATACATCATCTCCACTACTTGTTTTAGCAGGAGTCCAATCTTGATCTTCATCTCCTTCATAATGTTCTTTTAAATCTTCAACTTTCAAATCATATGCTTCAAGAAATAATGTTTCATTTGATATGCCACATGTAGCACAAATATAATTTCCAGCATCATTATCTCTAGATTCATCAATTAATCCATCATTATCATTATCAATATTATCGTTTGATATACCTGGACTTTCTAAAAATGCAAATCCCATAATTCCAGGTGTTCCACCACCAAAACCTGTAGCATTATGATCCCATGAGTACGCTAAATCAAGTTGTACATCAAAATAACCAACCTCATCATCTCCAGAGCTTCCTCCTTCACCTCCTATTGCATTATCAACCCAATAACCAAAAGCCATTTCATTGATATCATAATCAGAAATATTTGTAATATTATATTCCCAAAAAAGAGCATCTCTAACTAAGGGATTATTCCATTGAAATGATCGAGCTTCAACACGTAGACCAAGACCTCCCCAAGGTAAACCAGGTTGAACAGAAGCATCATCTTGAATGAATTTATTTTCAATTGGATAATACTCAAAATTTTCTGTTGGATAACATTCATCTGAATTTTCATTAATTAAGCATTCTCCATCACAGTATAACTCACAATTATTTAAACCATAAAAAGAGCTTCCTAAACAATTATAGTATGCACATCCTTCTAAACATTGGGATTGTGTTTCATATAACTGCCTGATATTATTAGCTTCTGCAGCTCTACATTGCCATTTATTTTGTAGGTATTCTTGGTCTTGCGCATCATTTACGACAAAGTATGTTTCAAGGTCTGCATATTGAACCCCTCTTCCAAATCTACCATCCCATTCACCTGGCCATTTAGTCATAGATCCTGAAGATGGCCATGCAGTTGGCCATGTATTTGAATCATCACTCATAGCGGGATAATCTTGATAAGGATTCATATAGCCAAATGTTGGATAAAAGCCCCATTTTACAAGATCAAGTTCATCATGATCCATCTCTTCTCTATAGCTTGTTTGTAAAAAATAAATTTCATGGTGGGGATTATTTTCAATATCATTTTTATCATCTAATATTTGAGTGTCGAGTGTTTTTTCATTGTTATCATCATAAATATATGTTTTACCTCCAACTAATAATGCAACACCATCAAGCATCCTATATCCTGTACCATCATTTGGCCAAATTGATACATCATATAATCCATCTGGAGGCTCCCAATTAGATAGTTGAGTAGTATTTTTAAAATATAGAAGGATTCTATTTCCATCCATTCTTTCTTCTTTGATTGCAGAAGGGTCTCCAGCTTGGTCATCTGGACCATTATACTCTTGACTTATTAAGGATGAAAATATTAATAATATATTAATTAGTAATTTCATTTAATATCTCATTTCTATGCCTACTTTAATTGATCTTGGTGCACCAAATTGACTAGGATCTTGAAATGTATCTTCAATATTTGTATAGTTATTTTTAAATGAAGCGATATCACTGTCACTTAATATGGCGCTATATGCTCTACCTGTTTGACTATTGATTCCATACTCATTTAGAGTATCAAATAAATTATAAATTTCAAATGTTAATCTTAATTTAGGTTTTTTAATATCAGGTAATAAATTAAAATAACTTGATAAGTTCACGGTATAGTTTGCAGGTTTATATGCGTTATTTGGTAATAGATTAATATTAGCTAAAGCATTTTCTGAAATTGGTTCAAACGTAAATGCTGTTCCTGAATTAAAGTAAGCACTTAATGTAATCCCATAATTTTCTTTATTATATCCAAAGGTTACATTAAATGTATGTCTTTGATCCCAACTTAATGGAATAAGTCTTGTTATGGGGTCCTGATTAGATCCTTCTCTACTAAACGATGTTGTAGGGGAGTCCGCAATCCCTTTGGTATATTGAAAAGTATAATTTGCTACCATGCTTAGAGGCCCCTTTTGATAATCAAATGTAAATTCTAAACCTCTAGCATTTCCATAGTCTTTATTAGTATAGAGTCCATATTTTATAGTGTTATATGTTGTTATTGTTTTTGTTGTTAATAAATTATAAATATCTTTATTAAAAAGAACAATTTCATAGCTCATGTTATTATTGATTTCTTGCCAATATCCTAATTCATAATTAATTGTTTTTTCTGCTTCAAGATTTGGATTCCCAAGAATAGTTTGATAACTATTTGGAGAAATTAGCCAATTTGCATTCGAATACATTGCATAAAGTGGAGGCATTTGGAAAAAATGTCCATAACTAAATCTTAATAAAGCTCCATAAATTTGGTATGAGAGAGCAAATCTTGGACTTACTTGATATTTACTTTTTGTTTCAATTAATTCGGATTGATTTACATTAATTAGATCATTTCCAGGATTACGATAATCTGATGGGTAGTACGTATTTGGATTAAACATATCATACCTCATGCCAAAATTAATAACCATTTCATTGAATTCCATCTTATCTTGTATATATGCTGCATATTCATAACATGTTACATCATATTCTTCAGAATAAGAGCTACGAACTCCTTTAAAAATATAAGGTGTATAAATATTATCTGTAGCAGAACTGTCTCGTATTGTATAATTTCTAATTGATAAATCATGAGTTAGTTTATCTCCACCTAATTTCAAATTATGTATAGCATTAACTTGCCAATTAAAATCAAATTTTATATTCCAATCGGTACTTATTTTGGTATTATGAACTTTATCATGACCTCCTTGCAAAAAGCCTGATCCACTTCGTGAATATCCATCGGATATATATCTATTGTCATTTGGATTATTGTATACATATGCTCCATCATTTTTTTTATTGTGAGATAATTTTAAATCAATAAATGCAGATGTACTTAACATATAATTAATAAAGAATGATGAAAAATTATTTTTTGAATAATTTGTCGATCTTGAATCTGGAGAATATTTATAAAAATGATTGTACCAGTGACCTTCATACTCATTAGAGGAATTCATCAATGATATCCTTAAGTTTTGTTTTGGTCTAATTGTTATTTTCCCTAATAGAGATGATGAGATAGAATTATTCATTGGCATATTACCCATTTTTTCCGATCGTATTTGGGCAGGAATAAATCTAGTTGTAATAAAATTTTCAGATTCATATATTGAGATACTTTGTTGTGAACCAAGAAGCGTTTCCATCTGTGTATAATCAGAACATATATCTTGAGTAATCATATCTTGATTATTTGTTTTGATTATATATGAATCAGTTTGAAATATTGTTCCTTGCGCGTGACTACAATCATAATTATCTGTATTTGGAGTAACAAAATTTCCATTATTATCATAACAGCCTCCAAATATGATTTCACAATCTCCATATTGGCTGCATGTAGAATGTTCTAAAATATGTTCTCCTGTATCTGGATGATATATTTCTCCTCCTTGAGAATTAGAACAGTAAGGTTCAATAACATGTGAACCAGAATGTTCAGAATAGTAATTTTTTGGATTATCTGCTGTGAAATTACTATAATCATCAACATTAAAAAAATCATATCCATTTAAATGGCCTAAATTATCTTGATATCTATAGTTTAAAAAAAATGATATTTTATCCTTTATAATTGGACCGCTAATTTGAAGATTGTAATCTTGATTTAAATTCATCATAGGGTTATCTATGCCTGGGAAAATATGTTCATTTGAGCTTAAGTAATTTTCATATTGAGTAGATATTGAACGTTCTAATTTATTTCCGCCATCTTTTGTAACTTGATTAACAACACCACTCATTGCTCGTCCATATTCTGCATTAAAAGTCCCAGTAATTACTTCTAAATCTCTTAATACGGAGGGTTCTAGATAAACAGATTGTGAAACTCCACCATATGCATCATCTGTACGTATTCCATCAATTAGGTAAGTGACTTCCGTATTTCGTCCTCCTCTAAAATGTCCATCAACAATACCTGCTTGCATGCTAACGATAGATGCAACATCTTTGATTGGAAGAATTTCAATTTGTTTTTCAGAAATATTTTTAATTGTACCAGATTGATCCTTTTTAGTAGATATTTTTGATGCTGTTACGATTACTTCTTGTCCATCAATAACAGTTTGATCCATATCAACATCAATTCTTGTTGTTTTGTTTACGGATATTATAACTTCATTAACCGTGACAGTTTTAAAGCCAATCATGTTGAATTTTAAAGTATATGCTCCAGGATATAAATTGATTATATAATAAAAACCTTGATCGTCAGTAAAGGTTCCATTTGAAGTTCCCTCAATGGATACTGTAGCTCCTGTTAAAGGGCTTTGATTAGAATCATAAACAACACCAGATATTTTACCTGTTGTTTGAGCATGAAGGCTACAAACTATAAACAGTAAAACAATTTTTTTATACATATTGTTTTAGCCTAAGATTAGGCCAACAACGGCAACTATATCAACAACATTAATAATGGTATCTCCATTTAAATCAGCAGCACAAATTTGGTTTTCAGAATATTCTATTGTTCCTAGAATATATCCAACAAGAGATACTACATCAACAACATTGAGAATTCCATCTCCATTTGTATCACCATTAGCAGTACATTCTACATTTTCACATGTTTCTTCACAGCCTCCTGCGCAGAGAGATATGGTCATATCAGCATCTGAAACTGTAAATCCATAGTTAGCATATTCATCAGATGAATCCCAATCACATTCTATTGGAGCAGAGAATTGAGTTGAATTTCCCCAGATATCATTCCACCATTCATTAGCTGAAGTATCAACACATAAAATTGTATATTCATATTCACCATTAGTGATAAAGGTTGTCATTCCATTATCAGTATGAGCTCCCCAGCCTGACCAGTTATCAAACGTGCCTGTTACACTGACAAATCCACATTCATCTACACCATCAATATCAAAAGTAATAGCATATTCAATATTATTGTCAGAGCATATTCCATCTATATCTTCTATAGGTTCATCACAATTATCTGGACCGCAAGCTGTTGGATATAATTCAGCACCAAAACAAGTTAATACTTCTGCACATATTAAATCAGGATTACAATCTAAAGAACAAGTGTCTTCACAGCTTCCAGCACAATAAGAAATATCAATATCTGAATCTGTTATACTAAATCCATAATTTCCATATTCATCAGAATTATCCCAATCGCATTCTGATCCAATATCTGGTCCTAGTTGAGTTCCCCAACCTGAAAAATTATCAGCTACACCACTACAAAAAACAACAAATTCATAATCTCCAGAAGATACATCTTCTAAAGTTCCTGTAAAGATATTATCATTGTCATCATCACTTAATGTTAAGCACCATCCTGGCCAATCTCCACTTTCTGTTGCACACCAAGAACCATTAACACCACATTGATCATAGTCTGTATTTGGTAATTCTGTATAATTAAAGTCTATTGAAAAATTAACATCTGCAAGAACAAGCTCACATGAATTAAATGTATCTATTTCAGTAGTTATTGGTTCTAAAGTGCAATCTCCACTTTCATCTATTTCACAACTTGGTACTTGAAATTCTCTATTATTACAATCAGGTCCTGGAAAATCACATGTTGAATCAGGGTTATTCCCACATGAGCCTATACTACTATTTGCTTCAACAGATGTTCCATTAACAAATTTATATTCTATAGTATCATCGCTTAAAACACTAATTGTAGTTGTGTAGATTCCATCTCCATCATTATCTAGCATAATAGTTGGTAAAATTTCTGTAGTCCATGGGATGATTTGAAAATTTCCAATCATATAGACATTATCTAAGACATTTTCATTACTCATATCAACATTAAATGTTACATCTACTTCAGCTGGAGGCTGACAGGTTTCCCAACATGTTCCAAAGCAATATGGGCCAAGAAGCAAATCTTGTTCTTCTAATATAAAGCCATAATTACCATATGAATCTCCTTGCAGCCAATCACAATCACTTCCTACTGGTGCGTTACCTTGTAATCCATCCCAACCATTAGTAGTGAAAATATATTCATATTCTCCAATTGGTAATTCTAGAGTAAGCTCCCAGATATCATCGCCATTAAAATCGCTCATAGGATTACAATATCCGCACCATCCATTAAGTGTTCCTTGTATATAAACAATATCATCATTAGATAAATTTTGATCACTCATATCTACTTGAAAAGTAACATTAGAATATATAGTTTCAATACATTCCTCAGTACATCCTCCAAAGCAAACTACATCTAGGGTTATATCCATATCATTTTCAACAATAAGTTCTCTATCACCCCATTGCCCAACTTCACATTCCTGAGGGACTTCTTCCCAACCATTACCCGTATTCCAATCGTCCCACCATCCATTTCTAAATTTATAAGTATAAGATCCTGGTTCTAAATCTAATGTGTAAGACCAAATATTATCTTCATTATCATCAGTCATGATAAATCCAGCATCTGGATATAAATGTCCCATCCATAATGTAGGTCCTTCATTTCCAACATCTTGCTCTTCCATATTAACATTAAACGTTATGTTTGCTGTAAATGTAAAAGTTGTAAAAATTAATATAAATAATATTTTCATTGTTTTTTCTCCTATCAAAATCAACTAAATATATACCAAATAATTAATACGAATATAATTAGTAGAAATGTTAATGATTTATCAATTTTTAAGTCTTCAGCATCCTTAGTATCTGATGATGTATAAATTACGTTTTTAATTTTTTCATAATCAGGTTCTGGTGTCATATAACTTATAATTAACATAATTCCAGAACAGATTAAAAATAAATATAGTGCAAAATGTAAAAAATGTGGCTGTGTAAGTAAGTTGGCCCAACCCATTATTTCGCTAATTAATCTCCCTAGTCCAAGTAAAGCCCCTGTATAAAAAGCCATCATAACACCTTGCGAGTTAATTCTTTTAATAAACAATCCTAATAGAAAGGCTGCAGCAATAGGCGGAGAAATATAAGCTTGAATACCTTGTATATATTGGAAAAGTCCCCCTCCAGATAAAGATTTTTGAAAAGGAATCCATAGCATTCCAGTTATTACCAGTACTCCTGTTGCAATTTGTCCAACTCGAACTAGCTTTTTTTCTGATTCTTCTGGATTGTATTTTCTATATATATCCCATGTTATTAGAGTAGAACAAGAATTAAAAACAGATGACAATGAACTCATTAGTGCTGATAAAATACCTGCAGCAACTAATCCTCTTAATCCAACAGGAAGAAGAAATTGAACCATTGCAGGAAGAGTTCCTGAACTGATGGCATTTCCTTCTGCATCTAATGCTAATTTAAATGCTGAATTTGGATCATTATGCAATGTATAGGCAATCATTCCAGGTAATACAAAAATAAACATTGGTGTTAATTTTAAAAATCCTGCAAAAATAGTTGCTTTTCTACCTGTACTTTCATCTTTAGCTGCTAAAACTCTCTGAACTATAAATTGATCTGTACACCAATACCAAATACCTAAAATAGGTGCTCCAAATAAGATTGCTGTCCAAGGATAGTTTGCATCAGATGCAGACCTCCATAGACTCATAAACCCTTCTCCAGAATTAGCTACGACGTTATTCCATCCTCCTGCAGCATCAAGTCCAAATATAGTAACTAAAATAGATCCACCTAAAAGTAAAAACATTTGAATTGTATCTGTATAGATTACGGCTTTTAATCCTCCTAAAATTGTATAAAAACCTGTGACAACTACCACAATAATTGCTCCAGTCCAAAAATCAATTCCTAATAATGTTTCAAATACAATAGCTCCTGCAAAAATAGTTACAGATATTTTAGTAATAACATATGCGAAGATAGACACTAGAGATAGATACATACGTGCAGATGGGGAAAATCTAATTTCTAAAAATTCAGGCATAGTTGTCACACCGCTTTTTTTATAGAATGGTACAAATACCCAGCCTAATGTTAATAACATAAAAGCAGCAAGTATCTCAAATTGTGATTCTATTAGACCTTTTTTAAAACCACTTTCTGCCAAGCCTACTAAGTGTTCTGAACCAATATTTGAAGCAAATAAAGATGCTCCAATAACAAACCAACCTAAATTTCTGTTTGCTAAAAAATATTCTGATGTATCTTCTTTGCTTCTAGACGAGTATATACCTACACCAAGTATAATGGTAAAATATAAGCCTAAAACTAAAAAATCTAAAAATTCCATAGAGTTACTCCTAATATTATTTTAAATTAGAGGATTATTGTGCGCTTAATATAATAATATTTCCAATAAAATTTTAATTATTAATAGAGGTATATCAAATCTATGAAAATATCAAAATACATATATATATTTATATTTGTTTCTTTTTTATTCCCTAAAAAATCTATAGATAAAAAGGTTGCTAATTTGCTTGATAAAATGACTATGGATGAAAAAATTGGGCAAATGACACAAGTAGATAGACGATTTTTAAATCCACAAGACATTATTGATTTTGGAATAGGTTCTATTTTAAGTGGTGGTGGCTCTGTTCCTGAAGACAATTCGATTGAAGGCTGGGCTAATATGTATGATTCATATCAAGAATTAGCGCAACAAACACGATTAAAGATTCCTTTAATTTATGGGATAGATGCAGTGCATGGACATAATAATGTTAAAGGTGCAACTATTTTTCCTCACAATATAGGTCTTGGCTGTACTTTTGATAAAAAATTAGTTTACAAAGTTGCTGATATAACAGCTAGAGAAGTTGCAGCAACAGGTATTGATTGGAATTTTGCTCCTTGCCTTGCAATCCCTCAAGATGAAAGATGGGGAAGATATTATGAAGGATATTCTGAGGATCCAGACTTAGTAGCTGATTTGGGAACAGCAACAATTAAAGGCTATCAAAATAAATTAGGAAAAAAACATTCTATTGCAGCATGTGCAAAACATTTCATAGGAGATGGCTCTACTCTTTGGGGTACAGGAGATAATGATTATAAAATTGATCGTGGAAATGCTGTTATTAGCGATGAAGAGTTATATAATAAACATTTAATTCCATATCAAAAAGCAATTGATAATGGAGTATTAACAGTTATGGCTTCATTTAATAGTTATAATGGGCTCAAGTGTCATGCTAGTGGATATTTATTTAATGATTTACTTAAAGAAGAATTAGGTTTTGAAGGCTTTGTAATATCTGATTGGAGAGGAATTGATGAAATACCTGGAGATTATAAGTCTGATATTATAACATCTATTAATGCGGGTATTGATATGGTTATGGTTCCTGGAGATGTTATTTGGGGCGGTCAAGATTATCATGATTTTTTAAGATTATTTAAGGAAAGTGTTTTAGAAGGTTCAATATCTGAAGAAAGAATTAATGATGCTGTGAGTAGAATTTTAAAAGTTAAATATATGATGGGTTTATTTGATAATCATTATGCAGATAGAAGTTATATTGATGATTTTGGTTCTAGCAAACATAGAGATGTTGCAAGAGAAGCAGTTAGAAAGTCTATTGTATTATTAAAAAATGAAGGGATACTCCCTTTATCAAAGGATGTGAAGCATATTCATGTTGCAGGTTTAGGGGCTAATGATATTGGAATGCAATGTGGTGGATGGACTATGGAATGGCAAGGTAAATTAGGTGATATTACAAAAGGAACCACAATATTAGAAGGAATTCAATCTGCTGTATTAAATAATTCTAAAGTAACTTATGATATTAATGGTGAAAATGGACAAAATGCAGATGTAGGTATAATAGTTATAGGTGAAAAGCCATATGCTGAAGGTGTAGGAGATAGAGAAAATTTAAATCTATCAGAAGAAGATATAGCAACTTTAAAAAATATGCAAAAGTATAATTATCCATTAATTGTTATTATGCTTTCAGGAAGACCATTGATGATAAGTGATCAAATAAATAATTGGGATGCTTTTCTTGCAGCATGGTTGCCTGGTACTGAAGGTGATGGAGTATCAGATGTCTTATTTGGAGACTATAACCCAACGGGAAAATTATCATTTTCATGGCCAAATTCGATATCTCAGATACCACATGATTATCAAGATAAAAAGAATCCTGCCTTATTTGATTACAAGTATGGTTTGAATTATTAAATGTACCTTTTTGCTTTATATTGCTTATTGGTTTTTTTTATTGGATGTGAAACATCGGTTGATGATTATAATCCTTTAAATTTTTCTTGTTTAGAATCTCCAGGCTTAGTTTTAGATCTAACAGGCACATGCTGTTTACCTGAAGAGCGTGATTGTACAAATATTTGTTTTGGAACCAAACAGGCTGATAATTGTAATGTCTGTGGTGGTAATAATTCTTCTTGTGATATTGCTGGCTGTAATGATCCCCTAGCTCAAAATTATGATGATGGATCTACCAGTAATCACAATTGCATATATGATCAAATTGATGATGGTTGGAAATGGGTATGGGGAGATGAATTTAATACTGATATTCTAGATGCGACAAAATGGGAGCATCAATTTGGGACTGGAACTGATTATGGTTTGTATTTGTGGGGGAATAATGAAGATCAGTATTATACAGATACCCCTAACAATATTCATTTTGATTCTTGTGGCTCTGATAAATACTGTTTGATTATTGCTGCTCAGCGTGAAACTTATTTTGAATCAGAATATACATCTGCTAGAATTAGATCTGTTGGTTCTGGAATTAGGACTTATGGTAGAGTTGATATTAGAGCAAAATTACCTTTAAGTGATGGAACTTGGCCTGCTTTTTGGATGTTGCCTGAAAAATCAGTTTATGGTGGTTGGCCTGCAAGTGGAGAAATAGATATTATGGAGCATATTGGATGTGATGCTGGAACTATACACGGCTCTATTCATTGCAATAATTATAATCATCAAAACGAGAATGGAATTCAAAAAACTGGTTCAAAAGACAATATAAATATTCAAGATTTTAATGTTTATCGTATAGATTGGGATGCTCAATCTATAAAATGGTATATTAATGATATTCTTTATTATCAATATGATAATGATACTACAGGTATTGATAGCTGGCCCTTTAATCAAGATTTTTATCTTATTATAAATTTGGCAATAGGTGGTGTTTGGGGTACTCTGGATGGAACGTGCCCGATTGATTATGGTTCTTTCCCTCAATCAATTCAAATTGATTATGTAAGGTTTTTTGAAAAGATAGATTAGTTTACAATAAGGTTTACTATACTAACAACATCTACAATATCTAGATTTCCATCGGAGTTTAAATCGGAGCAATTATTGATTTCGAGATTATTAATACCATTAAGTATATAATCTACAAGCTGTACAATATCTACAACATCTACTGATCCATCTTGTGATATATCACCATAAACACATGAACTTTTTTGGTAAACTCTAACATAATCAATTTCTAATCGTTGAGGAAATAAATCATTGTCTGTATTACATTGCATAAAGTGACTACCTACAGCTAGATTTAATATAATATAGAATTCTTGGTCATATGGCCATTGTTGCCATCCACCACTTGTTTTAAAGTAAGTTCCTAAATATTCTTCATCTACATAAAAATTTAATTCATTTTCATTCCACTCAGCTTCATATATATGAAATTCTTGTGTTGCGTTTGTATAAGTGCTGTAGCTAGTAGGAGGAATGCCTCCATTCCAGTTGTATGTGTTATTATGAACTGTAGCATGAACATGGTCATTATCGCAACCATAATGTTCCATAATATCTATTTCTCCGCTATTTGGCCATCCTCCATATACGGAATTAGTTGGCATCATCCAAAATGCTGGCCATGTTCCTCCTGCATTTGGAACTTTTATTCGAGCAGAAATTTTTCCATAAGTCCAATCACCTTTATCCTTTGTTGTCATTCTTGCAGAAGTATAGTTCGATCCAGAATAATTTTCAAATAGAGCTTGAATGACTAGTTTTCCATCCTCAATAAAAGCATTTTCACTTCTAGCTGTATAGTATTGGTGTTCACCATTTCCCCAGCCCCAGCTCCCTGTACCTATTTGGAAATTCCATTTTGACTGGTTAATTATATCCCCATTAAATTCATCACTCCAAACCAAGGTATATTCTCCATCATTTTGATTATTACTATCATCATTATTTTCACATATATTATTACAGGTACCTGCGCAATATGACTGTTCTATATTGTTGGAAGATATTGTGAAGCCATAGTTTGCCCATTCATCATCAGGATTAAAATCACAATTAGAGCCTAAAGGAGCATTGATTATTTGTCCCCATCCAGACCATCCATCTGCAGATCCTGTAGTTGCAATCACATATTGATATGTTCCATCTTCAATATTTAGATCACCAGTGAAAATTTGATCATTATCTTGATCAGTTAACGTAACCCCCCATCCAGCCCAATCATTCCAGCTCCCATTTATTACAATATTATCATATTGATCATTAGGAAAATTTTGATTAGACATATCTATATTAAATGTTACTGTAGCTGATATAGCTAATGAAATCATTAAAATATATATAGTAAGAGTATTTTTAATCATTTAACTCATTAAGATAGTTCAATAGTATTAATTTAACATTGCATATTTTATAAAAAATAATGCAATATATATTAATATGAAAAGAGTATTAAAAATATTACTATGTGTAACAATGCTAGGTATATCATACCCCTATTGTGTTACATTTAATTTAGATTTAAATGATTTTACTGATAGTCCAGATGGTAATTGGGTTGTTAGGGCAAATGGCAATTGGAATAATTGGGGTGTTGGAATTACTTTATTTGATGATGATGATGATGGTTTGTATACTGTTACTAATTGTAGTTTTTCAACTGGAGAATATCAATTTGTCTATGTTATTACAGGAGAATTTGACCAATGGTCTAATTGGGGGATAGTCAGTAATCCTCCTATGGGTGGAGATTGTGATTTTAATCCAAATGATACTTATGCTAATTATGGATTTTCAATACAAAATAACAATATAAACCTTCAAACTCATAGTTGGAATTGTTGTGGCTTGAATGACTGTGATTATTGGGAGGGTTGTAATTCAGGAGCATTAGCAACAGATCAATCATATTTATATGGTCGATTTGAAGTAAGGATGAAATCTGCAGATGGAGATGGACTTATTAGTTCTTTCTTTACATATAATACAAATTGGGAGTCTGATTTAGGAAATTTAAATTGGAATGAGATTGATATAGAAATGACAGGAAATCGTGATAATAGTGTACAATTCACAACGCATCATCCAGGAGATCCCCATTCTTGGTCAATTGGAGAAATTGTAGAGGTAAATTTTAATCCACATTTAGATTTTCATGATTATGCTTTTGAGTGGACCCCTGATTTTATAAAATGGTTTGTTGATGGGCAGGAGGTATACCATCAAGGATATTCGATTGTAAATGATTTAAATTTCTCTCAAAAAATTATGATGAATTTATGGCCTGCTATATGGGAAAATTGGGCTGGAGAATGGGATAATCAGGATACTCCAAAACATGCTTATTATGATTATGTTAAATATTATACTTATGATAGCTTAGATGGTAGTTTTAGCCTTTTGTGGGAAGATCATTTTGATTCATTTGATTCTTATATTTGGGAAGATAATTCTTCTGGTTCTTTTGGAGGGAACCTTTGTTCTTTTTCCCCATCTAATACTAATTTTTATAATGGTCATTTAATTCTAAGCTTAACAGATATTAGTCAACAGATTGATTGCAACGAAATCACGGGAGATATTAATATTGATTCTATGGTTGATATTGTTGATATTGTAGTTCTGGTTGATACTGTTTTGAATAATAATGAATTACAAATTTGTCAAATTCTTTCATCTGATATGGATTTTAATAATGTTTTAAATGTGAGTGATATTGTATCTTTAATACATATTATTCTTAATGGTTAAATATGAAATATATTGTAGCAATTGATATTGGTGGAACAACATTTAATACTGGAATTTTTTCAGAATCACTAAATGAAATTTTTATATCTAATAAAGATAAAATAAGATACTATGATGGCAAAGAGCAGGTTGTGGATGCTATTATTAAACAAGTTAATACTGCAATAGATGAAAATAATATTATTAGGGATGATATCCTTGGTGTTGGGATTGCCTCTCCAGGACCACTTGATTCTAAAAAAGGTATTATTTTGAATACCCCAAATCTTAAGATTTTTCAAAATTATAAAATTGTAAATGATTTTACAAAAAAATTAAAAATTGATACCTTTATTGAAAATGATGCGAATCTATTTTCTATAGGAGAGTGGTATTCTCAATATAGAAAAAATAGTGTTATTATTGGAGTTACTTTGGGGACTGGTTTGGGATTCGGTATGGTTATTAATGGAAAATTATTTACTGGAGGAAGTGGTTTAGCTATGGAATATGGTTTATCTCCTTTTGATTGGGGACTATGTGAGGAAGCTGTTTGCATTAGGTATATTAGAAAACGAGCAAAAGAATTATATGGAGAAGAGCTAAGTCCAAGGGTCGTTGAAGAATATTACCCTAATGATAAAAAAGCTGTTCAGATATATGATGAATATGGTCGCAATTTAGGAATTGTATTAAGTCATATTGTTAATATGATAGATCCTCAAATAATAACAATTGGTGGAGGTTTATCTAAAGCGTTTAAATGTTTTGAAGATTCTATGCGTTTAACATTAAAAAAACATGCTCCATCGTTTAATCTTAATCCTATTGTTATTTCTCAGAGTATTTTAAGAGAAAGATCGACTATGTTGGGTGCTTCAATGTTGGTTAAAAATACAAAGGATAAAGAAAGTTTATTTATAATTTAAAAGTACTATATTTCTATAGATAACCCTTGATATGCTGCAATAGTATTAATGAATTTTTTTTGCGCATTTTTTTCATTTATTTCTACTTGAGAATCATCATAATCGGGGCAATAATGAAATAAAACGAGCTGTTTTACTTCAGCTGTAATAGCTACATCTGCTGCTTGTTTCCAACTGCTATGACCCCAGCCTTTATAGTTTGTAAAATCTTTAATACTGAAATGTGAATCATGGATTAGTATATCGCATCCTTGTGCAATGTTCACTACATTTTTATTTAATCTTCCTTCAGGATGTTCGCAATCAGTAATATATACAATTTGTTTATTTTTTGTATCTACTTTAAATGAGTTGGCTCCATTTGGATGTGGATGGAGGGAATAGTGAATTTTATTTTCATTCAGTTTAATTGATTTTATTTGATTGGAACTTTCTGGTAAATCAATAAAATTAATTTTTGCTTTATATATATCCTTTTCTACAGGCCAGAAGCTTTTATTGATTAATGCATTTGATAATTCAGACAGTGATGTTTTTTTATTGTATCCATAAATATTTATTGTGTATTTAGCATCATATAGAGGTTTAAAATATAGAAATCCTATAATGTGATCCCAATGGTAGTGGCTTAAAAAAATATTGATTTCTTTTGGATACGATGAATCTTTAATTATTTCTTCACCAAGCCTTCTAATACCTGTTCCCATATCAAGAATAATAACATCATTTTGGGATGTCCTGATTTCTACGCAGGATGTATCTCCTCCATATTTCATTTTATTTTGATCAGGAGTTGGATTTGAGCCTCTAACTCCCCAAAATTTGATATAAGCTTTATTCAAAATAGTTTTTAATAATATTTATAATTAATTAGATAATTAATTTAATGTTATCTAATATATAATATAAAGTATATGTAATTAAAATCTAACTAAAGTTATTATTATGCAACAAGCATCAGATAGACTCTATATTATATTATCAGGAGTATTTATAGCTTCATTGATTTCTTGCAATTTGATATTCCAAAAATTTTTTCAAATAGATATATGGATTCCTTTTGTTGGTTCTTATACTTTTGAGCAATCTGTAGGTTTACTTCCATATCCTATTACTTTTATTGTTACCGATATTATTTCTGAAATATATGGACGTGAAAAAGCAAATAGAGTAGTAACCTCTGGATTGATTGCAAGTTTATTTATGCTTATTGTGATAACTGTTTCTGATATATCTACAGCAACACCTTGGTCTCCTGTTGATGATCAAACGTTTAGCAAGGTTTTTGGTTTATCGGGAGCTGCTGTTTTTTCTTCAATGATGGCTTATTTGATTGCTCAATATTTAGATGTTAGAGTCTTTCATTTTTGGAAGAACTTAACTGGAGGGAAACATTTGTGGCTTAGGAATAATGCATCTACTGTTTTTTCTCAATTTGTAGATACATTTTCTGTTTTATTTCTTTTATGTTTTTTAGATGTTATAGCATGGGATCGTTTTTCCACCTTGCTTTTAAATGGTTTTTTATTTAAAGTTTTTTTTGCAGCTTTTGATACACCTATAATTTATGGACTAACATATATAATACGTAAAAAACTTGGTTTGCAATTTGGCGAAGAAGTTAAATCGTAATTAATCTAAAATTATATTAATCAACTCTACAGCATCTACTATATTCATAAAACTATCAGTGTTGACATCTAATTTATGTTTTTCAAATAGACTTGAATTTTCAGAATTATCATATAATATATAGTTGATTAAGAATATTATGTCAATAATATCAACAGTATTATCTAGGTTGCTATCACCTTTAATTAGGTTGATATTAAAATCCCAATCATTTTTTGTTGCTCTATATGTATAATATCCTGGAGGATATGTTAATTCAAATACGATATTTTTATCATAATCAACTTCCATTATATATGATCCAATATTTAGGATATTGGTTTCAAAGAAGAAGCCCCAATTAATTAATGTATTATTATTAGGTAATCGCTGTACGCTTCCCATAGACATTGCAACAATACTATCAGGATGCGTGTACTCCCAGACTAATCGTGCTGTTTTATCATCTTCATCAATTTGATACTCAACTGCTCTTGAAAGCATAGGCTGATGTTGTGTCCCATTATCAAATAAAGTAATATTGCCGTTAAAGATTCTTCTTACATCATGCTGTTTGTTAAATCCCCCTAAGGGATCATCAATAAAAGTAAATTCATTTAGGGGCCCTCCCATAATCCAAATAATTTCTCCAGTTGTTCTATCAAGCTTAAAAATTTCATTGCTTGTTCTATTTGAAATTAGAAGATTGTTATCAAAGTCTATTTCAATACTATTCCCATGCATAAATGTTATTTGCGGGTTATTTAAATTAATATTAGGATAATCATGTAATGATAAGTGATTAAGAGCATTCCAATTTAGTATAAGATTGTTGTCTCTATCAAATTCTTGAATAACTAAAATATCTCTAATTAACTGAGGCATGCTTGATCCTAAATCAACCCAAGTTGAATCATAACATTGCAATATATATCCTCCATCATCTAGTAATCTAATATCGTGATAATCTGTTATTCCATTCAAGCATTGCAATGTGTCAACCTCTTGCATAGCATTATTTGCAACAATCCAGTGCTTATATATTTTATCATAATATGTGAGATTTTGATTATTATTACGAAAATCAAAACCTTGCTGGCCACTATTAACGTGCCAATATAATGATAAATCTGGATTCATTATTCCTATATGTGACTGCTCTCCAGACATAGAATGAATGAATAATTTTGAATTAAAAGGACTTTCATTGATAGTGATGTTATGTTCAGGATAATCACATAGCCCCAAGCTTAATACTAAGGTAAAAGTTGTAAATAATATTAGTATTTTATATTTCATAGTGATAGTCTAATAATAAAAAAATAATATTTTTATCATTTTATAATATTTGTTACTTATTGATACAAAAAATAAAGTGTAAATATTAAAATAAGTACTCTTAAAATTACAAAAATCAAAAAAAGTTGTGGATTATAAAAAAATTTTTATTATATTGTTATCCCGCTAATAAGTGGGAGGATGATACTTTTATATAAAATTTGACCTTGCCAAGAGATAGTGACATATGTCACAATTTCAATGTTTTTTTGGCTATAAATTTTTTGTGTAGAATTAATTAAATAAAAGAATTATTGTATTTATTGAAAGTAAAAAAGTTAAATAATAACGAGGAGGAGTAGATTATGAAAACATTGACAAAGATGTTTGGTGTTTGGTGTTGGAGTCTTTTACTTATGTCTCTTAGTTTTTCTGCTAATGATAAAGCAGCAGAAGAATTAAGAATAGCACAAGAAAAAGATGCTAACAAAAAAGCTCAATTAGTTGAGCAAAAAATGGCTGATACCTTTTTAAGAGATAAAATCTCTATGGGAGATATTACAGCTGAACAAAAAAGAGCTATTTCAAATTTAATTAATGCTAGAGAGAAATTTGAACAAATCAGTTTAGAACTTGATTTTGACATTAACTCTCCATCAATTACAGCAGAAGAAAAGAAAGCTATGTTTGATGATGTAATTGAAGCTAGAGATAAATTTGATAAAACTAGTCTAGAAATTAATTTTAGCACTAGATCCGCATCAATTACAAAAGAAGAAAAGAAAGTTATTTTTGACTTGATTGATGCTCAAGAAAAATTTAATCAACTTAGCTTAGCGATTGATTTTGATACTAAATCTCCATCAATTACAGCAGAAGAAAAGAAAGCTATGTTTGATTTAGTTGATGCTCAAGAAAAATTTAATCAACTTAGCTTAGAAATTGATAATTCTCCATCAATTACAGCAGAAGAAAAGAAAGCTATGTTTGATGCAATTGATGCTCAAGAAAAAGCTGAGCGTGTGACTGCTGAAAAAGATTCATATTATTTTAATTTAAAAACAGAAACAACAGGTCAAGAATATCCTAACTCAGGTTCTAGAGACTGTGAAAGCAGTGCTGACTTCTATGATAACTGGGGTGATGGATGTGATTATTATGATACTAACACTTGGGCTTGCTCATACACTGATTGGTGGTCTGCAGGTAGTGGTGATGCTCTAGTTGATTGTTGTGGTTGTGGTGGTGGAACTGAAGTTGCTGATGAGGAAGAAAATACTGATGAATGCGGTGAAGGTGAAACTGCATATACGTGGTCATATGCAGGCTCATGGGCAAGTGAAGTTGCTTGGACTTTAACTGATGCTGATGGAAATGAAGCTGCAGCTGGTGATGGTAGTTCTGGTACAGTATGTTTAGCAGATGGTGATTATACAGCAACTATGATTGATTCTTATGGTGATGGTTGGAATGGTGCGGTTGCATTCTCTGATGCTGATGGAAACGTTGTAGTTACAATTGCAATGAACGCTTGTTCATCTTGGGAAGAATATTATGGATATTGTAATGGTTCTCTAATAACTGCAGGTGTTAGTTTTGGTGGTACTCCTCCAGTATCTGGTTGTACAGATTCAAGTGCTCCAGAATATAATGCTGATGCAGAGGTTGATGATGGTTCATGTTGGGCTAACTGTGCAGGAAATGCTGGTTGGATAGGTGATGGTTACTGTGATGGATCAAACAATAATGAAGGTTGTGCTTATGATGGTGGTGACTGTTGTCCTGGTGACTGTGTAGATGGATCCTATTCATGTGCTTCTTATGGTGGTACATGTGATGATTGTGTGAATCCAGATTCTGCTGATAATGCAGATGATGGTCAGTGTGCAACACCTCCTTCATGTGCTGATCAAGGATTATGGGACTGTGGTGATGGACAATGTATTCCAGAATCATTCGTTTGTGATGGA
>PBEF01000016.1 GCA_002717625.1 Fidelibacterota bacterium
ATATATGATAATGGATTTGTTAACTTAGCAATATTTAATGGTGATTCACTATTCTATCATGACTCAGTCAGGAATATTATCCATCATATTGAAATAAATTATTTTGAAATATTTGAAGGCAGATGGGACAGCAAATTATATCCTGAACAATATGAATTATTTGAATATGAGTATAAATAACTAACCCCCTATGATTCGCAGGCTAATTATATTATTACTTATTTTTGGGTGTAAAGAAGATACATTCATAGAATCTGTAAGTGTTTATGGTTGCACAGATGCTACTGCCTGTAATTTCAATGCGGACGCTAATATATTTGATAACACTTGTAGGTATGAATATGATTGTGCAGGTGAATGTGGTGGTGATGCTGTTATAGATGAGTGTGGTGAGTGTAATGGTAGTGGTTTGAATGATTTAGGTTGTTGTGGTGATCAGTCACCTGATTGTTTAGGTGAATGTGGTGGTGATGCTGTTGTAGATGAGTGTGGTGAGTGTAATGGTGATGGTATTGATGAAGATGTTTGTGACTGTGATGGCAATGTATTGGACTGTGCAGGTGAATGTGGTGGTGATGCTGTTGTAGATGAGTGTGGTGAGTGTGAAGGTGATGGTGCAAATTTTCTATGTGAGGATGATACCATTGTTTGTGATGAAAATGATTGCCCTAGTGAAGGAATATCAGATGGCTGCGATTTATCTGTTAATACTTTGTATTTAATGGGTAATGATGTATTTTATAATTCATCACAAGATATTGGTGGATTTCAGTTTGGAGTTGAAGGGGCTGATATTTTAAATGCTACTGGTGGTGATGCTGAATCTGCAGGTTTTACAGTTTCATCTAGTTTTTCAACTGTTTTAGGCTTTTCATTTGAAGGAAATGTTATCCCTGCTGGATGTGGAACATTATTAAGTCTTTCTTTGGATGGTTATGGTGAATCATTAGTGAATATTATTATTTCAGATTCAATTGGGAATAGTTTGCAATTTGAATATTTTGATGGTGTCACAGATGATTGCCCAAGTGGTAATTATGATTGTAATGGTGTTTGTGATGGAAGTGCTGTTCTAGATGATTGTGGTGTATGTGAAGGTTTAAATGAATGTTATGGTTGTACAGATTCATTAGCTCTGAATTACAATATTGAAGCAACTATAGATGATGGTAGTTGTGAATATATAGATTATTCTAATGTTATTATTGTTAATGAAATTCACTACAACCCTAGCTTGAATTTACAGGGCTCTGATGCTGACTTTGAATTTATAGAGTTATATAATAATTCTGATAATCCAGTTGGTTTACAAAATTGGACATTGCAAACTTCTAATATTGATTTTTCTTTTTCTGATAATGTGATAATCGAACCAGGTAATTATCTATTGTTATCAAGAGATACAGGTATTTATCAAAATACTATTATTTGGGGTTCTGAAAGATTAGAGAATAGTTCTGACTTTATATATCTATATGATAATGTTAATCAATTAGTTGATATTGTAGAATATATAGATAATGATCCTTGGCCAGAATCTGCAGATGCTGGTGGAAGTTCTTTAGAATTGGTAGATGCTAATTTAGATAATAATATCGCAGGTAATTGGCAAGCTAGTTTTGAGATTGGAGGTACCCCTGGATATTTAAATTTCATTTTAATTTATGGCTGTACAGATCAAGAGGCTTGTAATTATCAGTCTAATGCAAATCAAAATGATGATAGCTGTGAATATGCATTAGAAAATTATGATTGTTATGGTACTTGTATTGCTGATGTAGATTGTTTTGGTGAATGTGGTGGTAATGCTATTGTGGATGAATGTGGAATTTGTGATGGTGATGGTTTTCTAGAAGGAACATGTGATTGTGAAGGTAATGTTTTAGATTGTGCTGGTGAGTGTGGTGGAGATGCTGTGATAGATGAATGTGGAGTTTGTGATGGTGAAGGCATTGCAGATGGCACATGTGATTGTGAAGGTAATATTTTAGATTGTGCTGGTGAGTGTGGTGGCGATGCTGTTTTAGATTCATGTGGTGTATGTCAAGGTGAAGGTGAGGATTGTATTGAAGGTTGTATGGATAACGAGGCTACAAATTATAACATGAATGCAAGTATTGATGATGGTAGTTGCTTTTATGCTGGAGAAAATTATCCTTATTGGGATGAAGGTTTTGATAGTGTTTTTGATGATTATCCTGCTTATGAATTTTCTATGTCTATCACTTCATTAGTCTATATGAATGATATGAGTATCTTAGGTGAAAATGATATGATTGCTGCTTTTGTAGATGATGAATTAAGAGGAGTTTCTCAAGCTTTATTGGTTCCAACGGCTCTTGGACATAGCCTTGCATTTCAGGTTTTAATTTATTCTAATTATGAAGATGGAGAAGTGGTTACTTTTAAATATTATAGTTTTGAAAATGATATGGTATATGATTTAAATGAAACTATTGATTATAGTTTTGATACTTTTTTGGGTGATGTAAATAATCCTATTTTGTTTACTTATAATTTAATAACTAATTATTATAATTTGACTTTAGAGAATACAGGTAATTCAGCATTATTTATATTTACAGATAATGTTTCATTAGAATTTGGTGATGAAATAGGTCTCTTTGATTTGAATGGTATACAAGAAACCAGTTTAGAATGTTCTTATTCTGTAGGAGAAACTTTAGTTGGCAGTAGTGTTTGGCAAAATCAACAAACAGAAATTGTAGCCATTGAAAGTGTTGATTTGTGTGAGTTTGGAGGTTTTCTTTTAGGTGGTTTCCAAGATAATAATGAAATTTTAATTAAAGTTTTTTCTGATTCTGAACAAGTAGAATATTATGCAATTCCAACTTATACTATTGGAGAAAATATTTGGGGTCAACCTATTTATGTTATAGATAATTTAGAGCTTGTTGAAGAGTCAGAATTTTTTATTGAATTAGATCCATGGTTGTTAAATCTTATTTCTTTGAATATATCGTTGCCTAATAATGAATTGGAAGATATGTTTAGTGATGAGGTTTTATTGATTTTTGATGATGAATCAAATTTTTATATTCCTAATTATGGTATTAATCAAATTGGAAATTATGATTATTCTGAAGGTTACATGATGTTTTCTATCTATGATGAAACTATAGGTATGAATATGGCCGGACAGCCTATTAATCACGATCATCCTATAGTTTTAGAGCCTTATAAAGTTAACATGGTTCCTTATTTTCATGATGATTGCCTTCCTGTTGAGTATGCATTTTCATCGATTGTTAATGAACTTTTATTAGTTAAAGATGATGATGGAAGGTTTTATATTCCTGATGCTGATATTAATACTTTGAATTATGTTTGTCCTGGTAATGCATATATTGTATTTACTGATATTGATTATGATATTACGTTCCATTACCCTGAAATGTTGTTGGGTAGACAGTTTGTATCAGATAATGATGTTTCTTATCATGAATCATTGTTGGAAAGTCATGATATTTATAAGACAGGTATTGCTATGCCAATTATTATAGATGACATAATGGGAGATTATAATATAGGCGATGATATTATTGTTTATGCAAATAATATAAAAGTTGGTGCTACAAAGATAACAGGGGAATTCCCAATGGTTGTATCTGCTTGGAAATCGTTTGATACTCAAGACATTGTTTTACCTGGTTATAATTATGGTGATGATATTTCAGTAAAGATATTTAATTCTAAATCATTTAATTATAGAGATTTAAACCAGAGTTTAGATTCTGATGTATTTGAAGAACAATTATTAGTAAGAGGAACTTTAGGCGATGTTCAGTCTTATTCTACGCCTAATACATTTGAGGTTAATAATGTTTATCCAAATCCTTTTAATCCAAGTACTAGTATTAATATAAATATCCATATTCCTGGTGACTATGAATTTATAATATATAATTTAGCTGGACAAAAAGTGTATTCAGATAAAGTGCAATATGATAAAGAAGGTACTTATATTATTAGTTGGAATGCTGAAAATTATGCTTCTGGTACATATATTGCTATGTTTGGAAATGGTTCTGAATTTGTATCAAGAAAATTATCTTTAATAAAATAATTTTAATTTATATTCTATTTGGTTTTATATTGATTCTATAAGTTCGTTACAATAAGGTTATATCTTTATATTTTAATTTCTTATTATTATATTTTTAAAAAAATAAGATAATGTTTAAACAAAAAATATATATATACCTGTTTTTTATTCAATTATTGATTGCTGGTTTCTTACCATTAGATAATTCTTCTATAAATTATACTCAGGTTTTTTTTAAATGGCCTCAAATAAATGGGGCTCAATTTTACACTTTAAGTATCGAAGATGATTCATCTGAAAATTTTCAAATAAATACAATATCTAACTCAGTTATTGTTGATAGTTTTTTGAATTGGAATAACTCTTATAATTGGACAGTATGTGGTATTGATGAAATTAATAATTACCCATTGTGTTATGAGACATTTTCTCTATCAATAAATTCTTTACCTTCATATTATCCTAATAATATAGAAGTAATTTTTTCTTCTGATTTATATTCTCCAGGTATAACTCTTTTAGATTTTGATTCAATGGGTTTTTCAGCTGCTATTAATAAGCAAGGCTATCCTGTTTGGTTTGTAGATAAAAGCTTATTTGGACAATTTAATTCTAAAATATTAGTTACTCAATTATTAAAATCTGGAAATTTTGTAGGCCTTGGTTTAGGGAAAGGATACGAGTTTGATATTAATGGAAATATTGATTTTGTAACTCCTGCAGAGTATGATATTCATCATCATTTTATTAAATTAGACTCAACTTATTTACTGATTGATGGACATATTGAATCACATCCTTGTCCTAGCCCTTGTCCTGATAATTTACCCGAAGATATTTTATGGCTTGGAGATAGATATGTAGAAATTGATTTAGATGGAAATTTAATTTGGGATTGGAATACATTTGACTATATTAGTTTAGATGATTATAACCCTTTATATCTTCAAAGATTATCGAACAATTATGAAGCTGGAGACTATTTAGATTGGACACATTCAAATTCGTTATTTTATGATGATAATAATCAAACTGTTTTTATATCTATAAGGAATCTATCTAGAATTATAAATATTGATTATAACTCAAGAAATATTATATGGCAAGTTAGCGGTGATAATGATTTAATGGCAAACTCATATTTTGATAATGATATTGTTTTTTCTCAGCAACATTCAGTTCAAAAAAATAGCAATGATAGGATTATTTTCTTTGATAATCACTCTTATTTAGATCCTGAAATTTCAAAATGTATTGAATTTGAATATAATTCAGACAGCTTGAATATTGTTTGGGATTATACTTTACCGAATGATTTATTTACAGGCTCTCGTGGAGAATGTGAAAGATTAGAGAATGGAAATACATTGATTAACGTAGGCAGAACTGGAAATTTATTAGAAGTAGATAATAATAGTGATTTGATCTGGCATCTAAGTATGAAAAATGATAATTCAGAGGTAGCATCATTTAGATCATCTAGAATTGATAACTTGTATCCTTTAGCATATTCATTTATTATTAATGATTTACAAGGTTTTTATAATGAGCAAAACTATTATTATAATGATTTAAATGATGATTTTGAATTTACAATATATAATATTGGTTGGTCTAAGCAGATTTATGATTTTATGATTCTTGATTTTGAATCTAACTTATTATATTCGGATTCTATACTTATTAATGCTAATGATAGTCAGCTTATTGAAATTGATCTATCTGAAATTAGTATTGTTCCTAATCAATTGGTTCATTTTAAAATTATACCAGTAGAAAATCCAAATTTATATCAAGAGATATATTTTTCTATAATTAATTATAATTTAGGAGATGTTAATTATGATGGAATTATTAATGTACTTGATGTTATTTTAATGGTCAATAGTATTATTGATGGTAATAATAATAATTCTTTTGATTTGAATTTAGATGGTGTGAATGATATCTTAGATATAGTTCTATTAATTAATATAATTTTAAATTAAAAATGTTAAATCAATTTATTATGTCTTTAGGTACTGCTCAAGATGGAGGTTATCCTCATATTGGATGTTTGGAATCTTGTTGTATAAAAGTACGTGAGAGAATAAATTTGAAAAGGCTAATTGCATCAATTGCAATAGTTGATTCTAAAAAGAAAAATTTTTGGTTAATTGATATTTCTCCAAATATTAATGAGCAGCTAATAATATTAAATAAATATATTCAAGATTATAGTTCTCAATCTTTTGCAGGTATTTTTTTGACTCATGCGCATATAGGTCATTATGCAGGATTGTTAAATTTAGGTTTAGAGGCTCTTAACTTATCAAAAATACCTGTATATGTTTTTCCCAGGATGAAAATATTTATAGAAAATAATTCTATGTTTCAGCAATTAATTGATAATAGGAATATAGTTTTAAAAGATATTGAGCAATTTGTGGATATTAAATTGAATAGAGATATAAAAGTTCAAGCTTTTCTTGTCCCGCATAGAAATGAATTATCAGAAACTGTAGGTTATAGAATAAAGAGTAGAAATAAAACGTTGATTTATATTCCTGATATTGATTCTTGGGAAGATTGGGATATTGAACTTGATAAATTAATAATAGATAATGACATTTTGATTTTAGATGGAACATTTTATAGCAAAAAAGAGATTAAGCATAGAGATATTAAAAAAATTCCTCATCCTGCTATTGAAGATACAATGCAGATTTTAAAACATATTGATCGTAAAGAAAAAAGTAAAATTTATTTTACTCACTTAAATCATACTAATAGGGTCCTAGATGATAAATCAGAAGAATATAATACAGTCATTACCTCTGGTTACAATATTTTGGAAGATAAAAAAGTGTTTAATTTGTAATTTATATTATGTTGCATAATATGTTTTATATATTAGTTTTTTTATCAATATTACTTCCTAAGCAGTTATCTATATTAGATGTACAAAAAATATCTTCTAAATTTATTGATTATAGTTCAGCCCTTAATAATTATTATACTATAGCTTCTATTGATGACTTGATGATTGAAAATACTCCATCAAATATGTACTTAGTTAGATTGAATCCTGTTGGATTTATAATTATATCTAAAGATGATAGATCTTTTCCTATTTTAGGTTATAGTTATAATAATGCAATTGATATGCAGAATCTTCCTAAACAATTAGAAGTTATTTTAAATAGTTATGAAAAAGGAATTGATTATATAATAGATAATAATATTATTCAAGATAGAAGAACATCTGAATTTTTAAATTTTAATTATGAAGAAAATCCATTTTTAAATAGGAATACTAGAGAGGTACTTCCATTGATTACTGCAAATTGGAATCAGGGTGGAGGTTGGAATGTTTTTTGTCCTGGAAATTCTGTTGTAGGATGTGTTGCCGTAGCAATGGGTCAGGTTATGAATTATTGGCAATATCCTACGCAGGGATATGGTTATAGCCAATATTATGATCCTGAATATGGAGTTATAGCAGTTAATTTTGAAGAGCATATATATAATTTTGATAATATGTATGATGATTATCCTACTGAGGATTCTCAGTTGTTGCTATTTCATTCTGGAGTAGCCGTACATATGAATTATAGTCCCTGGGGATCAGGAGCATCTGTTTGTTGGGAAGGACCATCTGCTCAAAATGCATTAGATGAATCTTTTGGCTATAATGATGATATTACCTGTGAAGTTAAAATTAATTATACTGATGAAAATTGGAATCTGCTTATTCAAAATCAGCTAGATAGAGGTTGGCCAATGATTTACAGAGGATATTCTGATGATGCTGGTCATGCTTGGAATATTGATGGATATCAAAATGAATTTTATCATTGTAATTGGGGATGGGGAGGTTCATCAAATGGTTATTTTTATTTTGATAATCTTAATGCAGGAGGATATAATTTTATTGAGAGCCAAGCAGCTCTGCTTAATATAGTACCTGAAATTTTTAATAATCCTATTGCTTTATTTGATTTTGATAGAACTGATTTGTTGATTGAATTTTATGATTTATCTCAAATTACAAGTGAAGATGAAATCATTTTTTGGGAATGGGATTTTGGAGATGGAAATAGATCGCTTGATTCTAATCCTATACATACTTATGAAGAATATGGTTCATATAATGTGAGCTTAGTTGTAATGAGTGAATATGGTTTATATAGTGAATTGCATATTGAAGTATTAGATGTTTTAAATTTGGTAGGAGATTTTAATCAGGATAGTTCTGTTGATATTCTTGATGTTGTTATTTTGGTTGATTTTATTTTATTAAATGAAAATTTAAATTTAGATTTGTATGATATTAATATAGATCTTCAAATTGATGTTTTAGATATTATCTCACTAATACAAATCATAATTAATTAATAATTAAATTATGGAAATATTTAGCCTGCTTTTATCTGACCATAAGTTGTACTCTTTACATAGTTCTATCACATCTATTATATTATTGTTATGGTTTATTATATCCTTTTTAGGTTATTCGTTCAGCAGTAATCCCAATCTTAAAAATAAGATAACAATATTTCTAATATTTTTAAGTGTTTTTCAAGAAATTTTTGATTATTGTAATAGGTTTTTTTTAAATGATTTATATGTAGTACAAATTCAGACAGATTTACCTTTACAATTATGCCATATTGCATATTGGTTTTCAGTAATATGTTTGTATTTTGAATTATATAACTCAAGATATAAACAGTTCTTTTTCAATTGTTCATATTTTTTAGGGTTTAGTGGGGCATTGCAAGGAATTATTACAGTAGATTTAACTGGCATTTATACTTTTTATGATATGCTTGCGCTGCACTTGCAACATTCTTTAATTATACTAAATTTATTATGGCTCATATTTGCATATAATAGAGAATTTACGTTTTCTGGTTTATTTCAAGCCTTTTTATTTACTAATTGTACAGTTCCTTTTGTAGCTGTAATTAATGTTTTTCTAGGCTCAAATTATATGTTTTTATGTGAAGCCCCTAATGTTAACAACCCTTTATTAATAGGTGAATGGCCATATTATTTGATAGTATTAGAAGTTATATTTTTTGTTTATGGTTTTTTAATTTTAATACCTTTTTTATTAATAAAATATTTTAATAAAAGTAAATGATTTAGTTATATTTGTATATGAAAAAAACTTCTATAATTAAATTAAAAAAGAATATAAAACATAGCATATGCAATTTTGGCTTTAGTAAAAAAATGCCTTATTGTGATAATGCTCATAGAGATTATAATAAAATAAATAATACAAATTATAAATCTGTTAAAGTATGTTTACTGAATGATGACAAAATAGAAATCTCTTGTAGTGATTGGCCAGATGAAAAATAATCATCAAATATTAGAATCAATAAAAATAAAAGGAGATGGTTGCTTTTTGCCGCATATGTCTAGTTTGAAAAAGTCTATTTATCTTTTTAAGTATGATATTATTATAGATAATAACAGTGATATAGAAGTCAAGTTATTATCTAGATATTGGATTATAAAAGATGCTAATAATAATAAGGAAATTGTTGAGGGCAAGGGTGTTGTAGGTAAACAACCTTTATTAAAAGTAGATGACTCTTATCAATACACAAGTTTTTGTCCATTGAAAACATCATTTGGAAGTATGAAAGGATTTTATACGTTTTGTGATAAAAATGGAGTTAAATTTATATCTGAGATACCTGAGTTTAGTTTAGTTGTTCCTGATGATATTAATTGAGGTTAAAATATGCCTAAAAAATATTTTTCTTTAAATCAAGTTCCAATAGGAACAAAAATGATAATTAAAGATACTAAAGAAGAAGTTGAACTATTAGAAATTCAAAATTTTCCAACAACTTTTATTGTTTTATTAAAGAGTGGTGTTAGAGCTACTTATTTTACACATCAGGTTGATATAGTAGATTGGCCAGAAAAAAAATAGTATTAAATTGTTTCATTATAATAAAATGAATTAATTTATGCTTTCTATTGATGGTGGCTGTAGCTCAGTTGGTTAGAGCGAAGGATTGTGGTTCCTTAGGCCGTGGGTTCGATTCCCATCAGCCACCCAAAACTATTTAATACCCCTGTAGCTCAATTGGATAGAGCACTGGACTTCGGATCCAGGTGTTGGGGGTTCAAATCCTCCCGGGGGTACAAAAAAAGGAATAAAAATGGATAAGATAATATCATCAAAACAAATCAATACATACCGTAAAAAATTTAATTCATCCCTATTATATGAATCATCTATGAATGCCTTGACTCGTTCAAAGCTGGAAGATGTATCTATGGATTGGGAGACTTTTAGAAATATTGACCACACTTATTCAAATGTGATAACATCTGAAATGAAAAAAGTCACTAATCAAAAGTCTAGTGGTAGATGTTGGGGTTTTGCTGCTCTTAATCTTATGAGGATTGAATTAGCAAAAAAATACAATTTAGTTGATTTTGAATTTTCTCAAAGTTATTTCATGTTTTTTGATAAACTAGAAAAAGCTAATTATTTTTTAGAAAATATATTAGCAACATTAGATAGGCCTTCTGATGGAAGACTGATTTCTTGGTTAGTCTCAAGCCCTATTCAAGATGGCGGTCAATGGGATATGTTTGTTAATCTAATGGAAAAATATGGAATTGTTCCTCAATCAGTTATGCCTGAGAGATTTCATACTAGTAATTCTAGATCTATGAATCAATTAATTACAAGACAATTGAGAAAATTCGCTAGTATATTAAGATTAGAAAATAATAAAGGTACAAATCTTGCTAAGCTTAGAAAAATGAAGCTGGATATGATGGAGGATATTTACAATATGTTATGTATGTTTATTGGTAAGCCTCCTGAATCTTTTGATTGGCAAATAAGGGATAAAAAAAATAAATTTTTAAGATTTGATAATATTTCCCCTATTGATTTTTATAAAAATAATGTTGGAATCAATTTAAAAGATAAAGTATGTTTAATTCACTGCCCTATGGATACTAAAAATTTCAATGAGCTGTATACAATTAAATATTTAGGTAATGTTATTGAAGGACAAATCATTAAATATTTAAATATTAATATCGATGACATGAAGAAATATGCAATTAAATCATTGAAAAATGATGAGCCTGTGTGGTTTGGATGCGATGTTGGTAAAATGTTTCATAGAGATTTAGGTGTGATGGATATGAATCTATATAACTATAAATTAACTTTTGGTGTTGACTCTAATATGGATAAAGCAACAAGATTAGAATATGGTGATAGCCAAATGACTCATGCGATGTTGTTTACTGGTGTAGATATTAAAAGTAATAAATCAACAAAATGGAGAGTTGAAAATAGTTGGGGAGTTAAGGGTGGATGTAAAGGTTATTATCTTATGACGGATCAATGGTTTGATCAATATAATTATGAAGTTGTTGTTGATAAAAAATATTTACCAGAGAAGGTCAGAAAATTATTTAATAAAAAACCAACATTTCTAAATCCATGGGATCCTATGGGTGCTTTAGCAAAATAGATTATATCTCTTAAGGAGTATGGGCCCATAACTCCTTAACAAGTTATTATTACTATTTTATTACATTAACAACTTGATTTATATCCATATCTAAATTAATATTTTTTTCTTCTAGTTTTGATTTTTCTAGATTAGATACATATTCCCATGCAGCGATATTAATTGTATGGTCTGGTTTCCAATCTCTTTTTAGATATGCTTCAGCTCTTTTTAACTCAATCTCTGTGTATTCAATGATAGATTCTAATGCTTCTGATATACGAATATCTTCATTATTATTATCAAGGCTTACTTCTTCTGCAGTCTCTATAATTTCAGCTGTATTATAATTATCTATTGTTTCAATCGATTCACTGCTCAATGCTGTAGCACTGATTTCAGGATTCATTTTTAAATAAATAAAAAATGTAAATACTGAACACAATGTTAAAGCAGCAATAATCTGTTCTTTTGCTTTTTTCTTTCTCATAGGATTCCCTTTCTATGTTTTTTTGTGGATTCTTTTTTTATACTTATTTTTTATTAAAATGTTCCGATTTTTATGATTAATAAATTGCTAGATAATTAAATTTTATATTATTATAATTGTTTGTATGTCTAGGTATATCTTATTAATATTATCTATTATTTTTTGTTTTATTGGAGTTAAAATGCTTATGTATAAAACAGGTGATCACGATCATGATTTTATATTTAAGATTATGGGGATAATTATATTTTTACCTTTTTTCCTATTACTTTTAAGTGCATTAAGAATTACAAATTAATTTATGATAAATATAAATATTGAATATTGTGAAAAATGAAATTATGAGCCTGAATTTGATCGTGTATCAAAAATAATCTTATCAATTGATGATAGTGTAAATATTATTGGAAATTCTAAGCCACCAAGAACAGGCTCGTTTGAAGTGTTGATAAATAATAAATTAGTTTTTTCTAAATTAGATTCTAATTTATTTCCAAATTCAGAAGAAATTTATTCCTGGTTTAATTGAAGTATTTGTAAATTACAGCATAATTCAATTTAGATTTATAAATGGAACCAAAAGATATTAAAGATATGAAAATTAATTTAAATTCTAATCCTAGGCAGGTTAGATTCTTTATTTTAAGCTTTTTATCTATATTTATCCTATCTTTATCCTTTTATACTGTTGATGCAAATGAAAATGCTGTCATTCTTCGTTTAGGTAAATATTATACAACAACTGGTCCAGGTCTCCAGTTTAAAATTCCTTTATTTGATCAAGTGTATAAGGTTCGGGTTGATTATCAATATAAAAAAGAGTTTGGATTTAGAACGATTCAATCAGATAAAAAATCACAATTTAGAACTAGAGGTTTTGAAGAAGAGTCCTGGATGCTTACAGGTGATTTGAAGATTGCTGAAGTTAAATGGGTTGTTCAGTATAAAATTAATGATGCAAAAAAATATTTATTTAATGTTAAAAATGTAGAAAATACAATTATAGATGTTTCAGAGTCGTCAATGCAACTGATGATAGGAGACAGGTCTTTTAGTGAAGTTTTGCAGACAGAGCGAATTAATATTGCAATTGAAGCAAAAGATTATATGCAAGAATTATTAAATAAATATGGAACTGGCGTATCTATTCAGCTGGTTCAATTACAAGGTGTTGTTCCTCCTGAACCGGTTGCAGATTCGTTTAATGAAGTTAATAGAGCTAAGCAAGATCAAGAGACATTGATTAATGAAGCTTTGCAAGAGTATAATAAAATAATCTACAAGGTTGAGGGGCGTGCACAAAAAATGCTTACTGAAGCTGAGGGTTATGCTGTTGAAAGAGTAAATCAAGCTCTAGGAGATGCTAATTTATATGAATCTATATTGGTTGAGTATAGCAAATATCCACAGATAACAAAAGATAGACTATATATTGAAGCGATGAAAGATGTTTTATCTAATAATAAAAATAAAATAATAGTAGATAAAGACATTGAAAATCTAGTTCCTTTTTTAGAAAAAAATAATATTAGAGTAAAATGAAATTAAATAGTTATATGCAAATATTATTTGTTGCCTTTATTGTTATTTTATCAAATGCATTTTATATTGTGAATGAAAAAGAACAAGCCATAGTAACTCAATTTGGGAAACCTGTAGGCGATGCAAAAATAAATTCAGGGCTGTATTTAAAGATTCCTTTTGTGCAAACTATTTTGAAATTTGATAGAAGGATATTAGAGTGGGATGGAGCTGCTAATGAAATTCCAACTAAAGATAATAAATATATTTTTATAGATACTTTTGCTCGTTGGAAGATTTCTAATCCCTTACAATTTTATAAATCAGCAAAAAATGAAATCCTCGCTCAGTCTAGACTAGATGATGTTATTGATGGAGCTGTTAGGGATGAAATATCTAATAGATTTATGTCTGAAATTATAAGATCTTCAAAGAGGAAAATGGAAGTTTATGAGACTCAAGTAGATAATCAATCTATGGAAGAAGAAATATTGAAAGAGGGTGCAAGGAAAGAGATAATTGTATCTATCCTAAATAGCGTACAGCAAAAATTAGAAGAACTTAATATAGGGATATCTGTTGTGGATGTTCAAATTAAAAGAGTATCATATAATAGACAAGTTCAGGATAAGTTGTTTAATAGAATGATATCTGAACAAAATATGATAGCAGAAAAATATAGGGCACAAGGAGAGGGTAGGAAACAAGAAATTTTAGGGAAACAAATACAAAAAGAAAAAGAGTTAATTTCAAAAGCATATTTAGAATCACAAGAAATTATTGGTAGAGCTGATGCAAAAGCTATGGATGTTTATGCTAAAGCATACAGCAAAGATCCTGAATTTTATAATTATTATAAAACTTTAGAAACATACAAAGAGACTTTAGATCCTTCAACTTTATTTATTTTATCTACAAATAATAAATTTTTAAAATTTATTGAAAAATAAAAAAAAGTATTCCAAATCATCCCCGTTTTATATATGTTTAGCCTATACAAAAAGTTACATTATTATAATTTGTAATTGAAACTAATAGGATTAGCTTTATTGTTGTACTATTATTTTTTATAATAAATTAATAATGATAGAAGTTTATAGATGATAAATAGAATTTTTATATTATTTTTGTTTTGTGCATTACACTCGCAGCATATCAACAATGAGACAGGTTGGTCTTTTTATAGTTCTCCACGACAATCTTTTTATATTTTTGATCAAATTGAAATTGATGGTGAGGTTGCTGTTGGAGATGGTTGGTATCCAACAAGCGACTCTCAATCTTCATGCTTAGATAATTTTGATTCTTGTGATGTTATAGGTGCTTTCTTAGATGAAGTTTGCGTTGGTTGGGTTTATGTCGATTCTGAAGGTTATACAACTTTACCAATTATGGGTGTTCAATCTGGAGATTTAACAACTGCAGATTATTGCGTTGATGGTAACATACCTCAGATTAAAGTTTATGATTCTTCAACAGGTTTAGAATTAAATATTTTAACCTCAGATGAAATTCCAGGATGGCAATTTTTGAATACTTTTCATATCCAAAATATTAGTTTTGCAAATAGCGGAATATATGAACAGAATACAGGATGGAATTATTATCAAAGCTCTAATCAGGCTTTTTATAGTTTTGAAAGTATAGAAGTTAATGATACTCAGGCTGATTATTTAGATGTTATAGGTGCATTTAAGAATAATGTTTGTGTTGGTTGGATAAATATTAATCCAAATGGTTATACATCTGTACCTGTTATGGGTGTAGAAGATAATTTGTATCCTTATTATATGACAGAAAATGATATCCCCGTATTTAAGGTTTATGATTATTCTGAAGGAGAATTTTTAAATTTGATTTCATCTGATCAGGTTCTTAATTGGTCTCCATTAGTTAATTACATTATTGAAGGAACATCTATAACCGTACCAATTATTGTAAGTGGATGTACGGATTCTAATGCTTGTAATTATAATGAACTTGCTAATAATGATGATGGTTCATGCTTATATGATGATTGCACGGGCGAATGTGGTGGTAATGCATTTATAGATGATTGTGGTGTCTGTGATGGTAATAACCAAGATCAAGATTGTACAGGGGAGTGTTTTGGTAATGCAGTTATAGATGAGTGTGGTATATGTGATGATGATCCTTTAAATGATTGTGTGCAAGATTGTAATGGTGAATGGGGTGGAACCGCAGAAATCGATGATTGTGGTGTCTGTAATGGTAATAACCAAGATCAAGATTGTACAGGGGAGTGTTTTGGTAA
>PBEF01000017.1 GCA_002717625.1 Fidelibacterota bacterium
AGGCCTGGCTACTATGAAATATCCTTAACATTAAACAATTTATACAGCGGCATTTATCTTGTTAAAATTGTTTCTGATAATGCTACCCAAATTAGAAAAATTGCATTAGTTAAATAATTTTTTTTTATTCTTAACTTATAAAGTATTTTTTTTATTAAATCTATTTAAAATTGCTTTATGTTAATACAAGTTAAAAACTTATCTAAATCTTTTAAAATATTTAAACGTGAACCTGGTATTAAGGGTGCCTTTAAATCTTTTTTAAAACGAGACTATCACTTATTTCATGCTTTACAGAATATTAATTTAAATGTTGATAAAGGTGAAATTTTAGGAATATTAGGGGAGAATGGAGCAGGTAAGACAACATTAATTAAGTTAATCATAGGCTTATTGCATCCTACTTCTGGAACTATATCTGTTGATAATTATACCCCTTGGGAGAGAAATCATGATTATTTAAGACAAGTCTCTGTTGTTATGGGACAAAAGAATCAATTATGGTGGGATATTCCTGCATCTGAATCATTTTTACTAAATAAACATATATATCAAATTGATAATAAGCAGTATGAGAAAGTTCTATCTGAGTTAGTTGAATTACTTGATATAAAAGAGAAATTAAATATTCAGGTTAGGCGTTTATCTCTAGGTGAAAGAATGAAAATGGAAATTATTGCTGCCTTATTGCATCAACCTAGAATTGTATTATTAGATGAACCAACATTGGGATTAGATGTAATTTCACAATCTAAAATTCGTGAATTTGTCAAATATCACAATGAGCAATATAAAACGACATTTGTCATTACTAGTCATTATACAAAAGATATTCAAGAAATGTGTGAAAGAGTCTTTGTGTTAAATAAAGGTGAACAAATTTATGATGGCGATTTTAATAATTTAATTAAAAGTGTCAACCCTAAACGAAAATTTATTTATGAACTATCAAATGATTATGATTCAAAGATTATAGAACAATTAACTAAACAGTTTGATTTTACAATTAAAGATAATGTTATAACTGCAGAATTATCTGAAACAATTCTTAATGATTTATTAATCAAATTATTAGCAATTAGTAGCCCTAAAACACTTTCTTTTGAAGATTTACCCGTAGAAGAAACATTAAGAAGCTTTTTTGCTAATCCTACAAAGTATTTAAAATAGCGGTGTCTAGTATAGCAATTAAATATTTTTCAGTATTAAGGACCAATTGGATTCAAGCTTTAGAATATAGAGCTAATGCATTGGTTGGTGTGCTGGCTATTTTTTCAGGACTTTTTATTGAATATCAAATATGGGATTTAATTTTTAAAGCTAAAGGTTATACGACTGTAAAAAATTTTGAATTTAATGAACTTATTATGTTCATTTTTTTATCTATTATCATTGGCCAATTAAAATCTTCTTGGCATAGCTCTGGAGAAATGATTAGAGCGATTAGAACTGGAGAAATTAATAAATATTTAATTCGTCCTATATCTTATTTTTGGTATCATTTTATGATGTTCATAGGATTTAATTCTTTATATTATATTGTATACTCAATTATTTTATTTGGATTTACTATTATTTTCAAGGGAATGATTTTTCATACGCTAGCTAGCATATTATGTTTTATCCTTGCTCTGGTCTTATCTATTTATTTATCCTATTGCATATACTTTATTATGGTTTGTTTTGCATTTTGGTTTGGAGAAGTTCGTTCATTGGTTGTTTCATATAATTTAGCTATGCTTGTTTTATCAGGCCAGTATGTTCCTATACGTTTTTTCCCAGATTATATTTTAAATATTATTAATTGGACCCCTATTAGGTATTTAGTTGACTTCCCTGTTAGTATTGCTACGGGAATTTTACCTATAGAGGAATGGTTAAGTGGCTTGTTAATGGCTACGCTATGGTGTTTTGTTCTGAGCATATGCAGTGCTATAATATATAAATTAGGTATTAAGGATTATGAGGCATATGGTTCGTAAATATTTTAGCTTATGGTGTGCTTTTCTCCGGAATAGTTTAACTCGAGATATGGAATTTAAAATGAATTTCATTGCAGATTTATTTATAGATGCAATTTTTTATGGTTCAATGTATTTTCTCTGGGCAGTAATTTTTTCTTATGTAGATGTTTTAGGTGATTTTAATCAGGATGCAGTAATTATATTTTTAATTATTATGTATTTAACAGATACAGTTTTTGTGTTCTTTTTTGGATCAAACACATTTACTTTAAATACAATGGTTGTTAAAGGTGATTTAGATTTAGTATTAATAAAACCAGTAAATCCTCAATTTTTTATGTCTTTTAGATATGTTTGTAATTATTCTTTAGTTTCATTAATAATATTATTGGGATTATTATTAAAACTATTATATGAATATCATGGATATATTTCTGCTTTTAATTTTGGCATATTTTTATTTTCATTTATTTTAGGAGTTCTTTTATTCTATTCAATTGAATTTATAATATCCTGTTTAGTGTTTTGGTATAGAAATTTTTCTGTTGGGGGATGGCTTGCTAGTGAGGTCACAAAATATTCTAGACGACCTGATTCTATATATACAGGTAAATTTAGACGAATTGTTTTTACAGTTTTTCCAATGGCTATGATTACATCTGTCCCTGCAAGAATATTAATTTTTGGACCTGATATACAATTAATTCTGTTTCAATTTATTGTTACAGTTATCTTTTTGATTATTAGTAATTTTATTTGGAATCGTGGCTTACAATTATATGAGAGTGCTTCTAGCTAAGTTTTCCTTTTTTTCTTTTTAGCAGCTGGAAATAAAACATTATTAAGTATTAATCTATAGCCAGGAGAATTCCTATGTAGCATTAAATCTGTTGGTGGATCTCCTATATAATGTTTATAATCTTCAGGGTCATGCCCTCCTAAAAATGTGAACGTCCCTTTTCCTACATTCCCATGAATATATTTTGTTTGTTTGCTAGCTGGGTCTTCTCCTAATACTAATATGTAATCTTTTAAATAGTCTTTATTAAATCCAGTTGTTTGGCCCATAAAACCTTTAATAATAGGGGTATGGTTTTGTGTAAGCATTGTAGGGACTCTATCCCATTTTGCAGAAAATTCAAATAATGTGAAATAGTCTTTTTCAGCATCTTTTTGATTTGGAATATGACTAGATGGAATATCTATAGTGGAATATTCATAAACTAATGGGTCTGTATATAAATCATAGTTTTCAAATGCTAGAGAGTTATTAAAATTTAATTTGGATTGACAATGTGGATCTATTGGAGTCCCATCAAAAACAGATGCCGCTATATCTACATTTTGTGCTGCAAGTGCAATATCAAAAGAATCAGTAGCAGAACACATTGCAAACAAAAACCCACCATTGATAATATAGTCTTTAATTCTTTGTGCAATATTTTTTTTCATATCTGAGACGGAATTAAAATTGTATTCTTGTGCAGATTGTTCAAAACTATGTTGCATTTCTATATACCAGCTTTTATTATGATAATTTTTATAAAATTTCCCATATTGACCTGTAAAATCTTCATGGTGAAGATGTAGCCAATCATATTTTTTTAATTCCCCAAGTAATATTTCTTTATCAAAAATTATATCATATTGAATTTCTGCATATGTTAAGGCTAGTGTTACAGCATCATCCCAGGGTTGTTTATCTGGAGGAGAATATACAGCAATTTTTGGACTTTTTTCTAATAAGACAATCTCCATATTATTTTCTTCAATGGTTTGATAAATATTATTAATATCTGATGCCCTGATTTCAGAATACGAAACTCCTCTTATAATACATTCATTTTCAATATCTGGATTGTTTTTAAGTATAAAAGAACCACCTTTGTAATTTAGTAACCAATCTACAGGATTATTATTTTGTAAAGACCAAAAGGCAATTCCATAAGCTTTTATATGATCTGTTTGGCTCTCATCCATAGGAATGATTATTTTATTTGTAAGAATCAAATTAATCATTAATAAAAATATTATTTTTTTCATTATATTCATGATGCAAGCTCCCTTAAACGTAATCTTATAGAGTCATAATATATACTTTCTGGAAACAGGTCAAGAAAGTTTAAATAAATATCAGCAGCTTTAGAGTGATTTAATAGTATATAATCATAGATTTCTGCTTCTAATAAAATAATATCTTCTTTATAATCATCAATATTTACATCTTTAATAAAATAAGTTGTTTTTGTAAGTGCATTTTGATAATTCCCATTAATTGCATCTAAATAAATAGATTCAAATTGAGCTAATGAATATATTGGATTATCTTTATTAATTGTTTCTAAAATATTAACAGCATCATCCTGTTTGTTTTGCATGATTTTATATTTTGCATTAATATATTTTTTAATTTCATCATCTTTATAATTATAAAATAAATTAAGTATATCTAATATATCATTATATAGTGTATGATCTCTAGAAAGAGATTTTAATACTTTTTTAGAATAATATATTAATGAATCTCGATTAGTATCATAAAAGTATGCTTTTATTTTTTTTATATCTAATAAATCTAATAAATCTTTAGAAAGATTATCCTGATATTTATTAATTTTATTTAAGCTATTTTCAATATTTCCTTTTGATAAATTAATATCTATAATATTGTGTAAGCATTGCCTTCTATAATCTTTAGATTGATGTTTGTTATAAATAGTAGTATAAATATTTTCTGCTCCATCTAAATCATTTAATATTTGATATTTGATTTTTGCTAGCTGAAGGAGTGATTTAGTATCATTATTATAAGTGCTTAATGAGTCATAAATGCTCGTTGCTTTAAGTAAATAATCTTTATATTCTTCATTTAGGTTAATATATGGAGATTTTAATATTTCATTATGATAAATATGATTTGATAGTGGTAGTATTATTATTGTATTTTCAATTTGCTTCTCATATAATATAGCTAATTGGAAAATGGCTTTATTAATCAATGTTTTATCTTTAGATGAATTTATAACATCGTTAATAATTGTTTTTGCTAAACTAAATTCATTAATTTTAATTAAATCTTCAGAAAGTTTAATTTTTTCTTTATTTGAATTATCAATATTTTTTAGTAATTGATAAGAATTTTCATAATTTTTAAGTTTAAATTCTAAAAGTGATAAAATGATTTTAGATTCTCTAATAGAAGATGTTTGTAATTTATTTTTAATTTGTTCTACTGTAACATCATAATCAGAAATAGCCATAATGCGTTGACTAATAAATTGTATATTTTTAGGTTTTTCAGATAAATAGATTAAATATTCATCAATAGCAGATTCAATATTTAATTGCAGAGTAAAAAAGTTACCTAATTCTAATGAATAAAAACTTTTGTATTTGGTTTCATTCCTTATTGATTGAATAATAGTAGAGGCAAAATTCAATTGATTTTGTTCTAGAAGTATAGATAGTGCTTTTTTTATGTTGGCTAAATTAATAGGTTTATTTTGATATAATTCATTTACAATATTCTTCCATTTTGGATTATCTGTAATGATATATATATCTAAGATATCAATCTGACTATTAACGCTATATTTATTAGATTTAAGGTATTGTTCTGCAACTATTTTTAATGCATCTAAGTTATCTGTATTGATATAGAGATTTTTTAATTGTTCAAATACTATTTTTAATGTAGGGAATTTATTAAGTATATCTTTATATGCAATTATTGCTTCCTCTTTAAGTCCTGAATTTTCTAAAGTTTTTGCTTGGCTTAACATTTTTTGTTGTTCAAAAGTCAACTTATTTTCTATACTTCTAAATTGTTGAGAAAATATTGAGGTTGTACAAATAATGAATATGATATAGTATTTAATATAATTATTTTTCATTATCTTTTTGTAGGTTAAGAAAATAGTTGCGAATTATTTTATTGTATTCATTTGAGAAACCTTCATCCATTGCAGATTCCATAGCATTGATTAGTAATAGATTGCGATCTCCAAAATTTTCAGGTAAATTTTGAGCACCTTTATAATCAAAGCTTATTCCAGATTTACTTTTACGTTTATTAGAAAAATCTTTTTGAGTCATAGATTTTTGATTATCTAGCATTCTAGATAAAATTCTTTCCTGCCTTAAGATAGTTTCTCGTGTAATATTTTTATTTTTAAAATCTTGTATTATTTCTTCCATATCTTTACCTATTTTTTCCATAGTCCCGTTATTTTCTCCTGGAAATTCATCAAGTAAGCTTTCTAATTCTTCTTGTAATTGTTTTTGTTTAGATTCTAGTCCTTCTAATAGATTTTGTTGTTGCATCATCCCTAGCTGACTAAGTTGTAGCGTAGCTTGATTGATACCTTGCTGCTGTTGAGACATTTGTTGCATTGATTCCATAAATTGCTCTATTCCAGATGGAGAATTACTATCTTTTATTTGAGATAGTGCGTTCATTACTAATTCAGTAGCTAGATTAATATTATTTAGAGATTCTTTTTGTAATTTTTTTGCTGTGCTAACTTTTTTTTGTGCAAAATTATTAATTACTTTTGTTATTGTCATTTTTGCTTTTCCAAAGGCCCTATTAATTTCAGGTGTAATAAAAAATGTTTTATTTGATAATATAATTAATCTATTCATGATTTGATCAAGTTCTCTATTAATATTGCTTTGTCCTTGATTTATTGTTACAATCAGTGGATTATTGCTACGAATATTTTTACTAATAGATATTAATTTTTCTTGTTGATTAGATATAGTTAATAGATTATTAATGATAATAATAAAATTATCAGTGATTTCTTTCATTTCTTGGTCAATAAATTTTTCTTTAATATCATTAATTTTTTGTTCAATTTCTTGCAGGTTTTTTTCTGCACTATTACATGATGTAATTGATTTTTCTTTATTATTATTTGAGATATCATGTTGCATTTGCTTTAAATTCATCTGTGTTTCTTCTATGATAGAACTTTCACTTAAATTTTGTAGTGTTTGAGCAGTTTTTTCAGATACATTTTGCATATCATTAATTGTTTGATCCATTTGTTCTTTAAAATTATTATAACGCTGTTGTTGTTTATTTGCTTTTGATTCTAACATATCTAATTGATTAGATTTATTATTGACTTGATCTATTAGCTCTTTTTGATTATCAAGTATGTTTTCAATCATTTTACTTAATTCATTTAGCTGTTGTTCAGCTTGAGCCATTTTAAACATATCAAGATAGCGATCTAGTTGATTTTCAAATTCTTCTACGTTAAATTCAAAATTTTCTAAGGCTTCAGCAATTTTTTCTGGGTCCATATTTTTAAGAGCCTCTTGTAGTTTTTTCATTGATTCCATTAATTCTGGAGTCATGATTTCTTCTAGCATATTTTGGAACTCATTAAATTTTTTAGTTAAATTTTCATCAAATAGATTATTTTTTTCTGCTTGTTCAAGTATTTTTTCTATATTATCCTGTACTTTATCTATTTCGTTTCTAATATCCTCAATCTTATCAAATGAATTTTCTAGTTTTTTTTCATTTTGAAAATTAATATCATCTTCTTTTAATAATTCTAATTCTATTTCATCTGTAACATCAGAAATATCTTCTATGGATTCTTTGATTTCATCTAGCCAATTATATGTTTCTTGTTCTTTTTCTTCAATTTCAAAAAAGAGATCTTCCAATGATGGGAATTTCCCGATAAATTTTTCAGTTTTATAGGGTGTTTTTTTATAGGGATCATTATCTTTTGCTGAAATCCAAAAATGAATTTCATCACCCATAAGTACTCCTAAATCATCTATGTCCCATTCATATGCAAGATTAACTTCTTTTGAATTATTTAATAGTTTATTCTTTAGAGATACCTTATTAATTCCATTATCACCAAATCCAGGTGATACTATGCTATATTCAATCCATAAGTCATCTATTCCATAATCATCAATTACATTGAAGTTTAAATAAATAACATAAGATTCATCAATTTCAAATTCTTTTAATGGAGTATTAATTGTTATAGAAGGATCAAAATCATTTATTGCATTAAATGAGAATCGTACAGGGTTGAGATTAGGAGTTAAATTTTCTCCTAAGCAGTATATTTGTAAATTTTTACTATCAAGTAATTCAAATTCTCCATATATATTATTATTATTTGTTTCTAATGAAATTCTTTCATTATTAATAACCATCCATGATGATTTTAAATTAGTATCTGCTGTAAATATAAAATTAATATTACTGCCTTTGGGTACATCAATTTGCGTTTGATTTGCACCAATATATTCCTGTATATTTAAATTGGTATAATTTGGTGGTTCAATATTAAATTTATTAATTATTATTGATGGCCGCTGTTTAACCGTTATATTTTGAACTTCTATTCCTATAGAATCCCAAGCGGATAAAAACGTATGCGATTGATATGAAGCCCAGTATTTTATATCTGATTTAACATTATCAATTTTGTAGCTATAAAAATTATTTTTATTTGATAGCTTTTTATGGTATAAATTGCTTTGTTCATACCAATATAAGTTGATTGAGTCTGGCAAAGATCCTACTCCCTTAATGCTGATATTTATGGAGTCTCCTGATAGAGCAGAAGATTTATTTGTCATATTTTTAAGAGTAAAAGGTGTTGGAGGTTTATAGTCCTTATTGTAGTTTATTAATCGATTTACAGGTTGTTTGAAATCAGCTATTATTAGTAAAAAAAAAGATAATAAAATGGTAGAAATAGGTAAATAAAGTTTATTGATTTCTATAATATTTATATTTGTTTCATGCTTTTCATTAGATAATTTTTTTTCAATATTTTGAGTAGCAAGTTTAGTTAAGTCTAAAGAAGCATTAGATTTATTCAATTGAATAACATTAATTAATTTGTCTTTAATCTTAGAGTTTTTATTACCTATCTCTTGTGCAATACTTTGATTAGTATTAAATCCAAATAGTCCATTATAATTAATAACCCAGTTAATTATAATATATAAAGATGTGCATATTCCAATACTTGTAAAAACAATTAAATATATTTTTTTATTTAAGCTAGATAAATAAAATATTTTTTCAATTGATCCTAGTGTAATAAAAGAGATTAGAGTAGTTGCTAAAAAAAAATTAATATTTTCGAAAAGGTTTTTATTAGCCTTTTTTATTCTATAATTATTAATATATTTGTTAATTATTTTCATTAATGTTATTGTAGTAGTGAATATATGATAATGTTTGTTCCCATTTTAAGAGCTTGTATTCTTAGATCCTCAGGGTTATTATGAACTTCTTGACTTTCCCATCCATCTCCTAAATCAGATTCATAAGTGTATAATAGTATAAGGCGTTTATTATGGAATATTCCTAGTGCCTGTGGTCTTTTATTATTATGTTCATGTATTTTTGGAAGTCCTTTTTCAAATTTATAATGAATATTAAATAAATCATGACTTGGAGGAATTTCTATTAATTCTTTATCTGGAAACATTTCAGATATTAGTTTTCTAAAAGAGGGATCCATTCCATAGTTATCATCAGCATGCAGGAAAGCTCCGCCTATAAGATGATCTCTTAAAATTATTATTTCTTCATTAGATAGTTTAATATTCCCGTGTCCTGTTATGTAAAAGTATGAATTAGAATAAAAATCTTTAGAACCAATTTTTACATTTTTCTCTTCATTATTAGTAATAATCCCTGTATTATTAGTAACAAATTCTAATAAATTTGGTATTGACGTTTTATCTGAATACCAATCTCCTCCTCCTCCATAATGTATTCTCGCAATCTTAAATCCTTCATTTGAAGATGCTGTATTGGAAAAACATACTGCAAGTAGTATAAAATAGATTATATATCTAAATTTTATTATCATAATAATTATAACTAATTTAATATTAAATTTAACTATATATTTAGCATATATGTTTGTTATATATTGAGTTTATTTCTTTGATGTTAAAGCGTTTAATATACATATTATTATTTCTTTCAATTTTATTTCCATATAATAATGAATGGGCAACAACTAGATTTGAACAGTGGTGGAATCAAAATTTTAATTCTATGCTGTACAGAGAACCTTTTTCATTCATTCCTTATAAAATTAAATTGGGTAAGTTCTATTATGGAGGGAATGATTTTTGGTCTAAAGTTGATTTAAATAAAAATTTTGATTTAGGAGAGTCACCATTTAAAACAGAAAATAGTATTGATTTTAATTATATTGAGGATTTGAAATATAGGGAAGGATTAGATTTTGAAATTGATTTTTTAGGTTATAATTTTTTGAAAAATGTCCAAAATTCCATAGATATTATTTCAGGTTTTGGCTATAGATTCAGTCGTCCATTAACAAAAGCTCCTATTGATAATTGGTTTGATGATAATCAACGTTATTATTATTACCCCGTAGCAGGAACATTTAAGTTTAATTTAACCTTTATGGTTCAAAGGTTTGAAAATTTTTCTCCATATTTAAACTATTCTTATGGTTTAACTAAAATAAGTTTATTTAAAAATTTAGATGGTGATAAAATAATTAAATCATCAGGAATAATGAATAGTATTGATATTGGTTTTAATATTATTAAACCGTTGCAAAATAAAAATTATAATTTATTGTATGGCTTTGAATTAGGATTTAGTGATTTTGAGATTGATGAAATTACGGGTTCATCAAGTAAATTGTTAGAAATTAATACTAAAGATATTTCCTTTAGATTTACAATTGGAATTGCATATGGCGGAAATAAAACGGTAGGTGATCAAGGCTTTAATTATCTAGTAAATTCAGATTATTTAGATGCCATAACAAGCTTTAATAAATTTCGGAGTAAATATCCGAAGCATCCTAAAATTAATTTAGCTAATTCAATGATAGCATTTAGTAAGGCTGAAATTGCTTATGATATGCTATATAATGGCATAGAAAGTTATGATAATAATAATATTGATGAAGCTATTGATTGGTATAGACAAGCTTTAGATTCCGCAACAGATTCAAGTCTTATATATGAAATCCAATCAAGACAATATATAATTGCAGACTATTTGTATGGTATGATTGATGAAACGATTAAACAAATGTCTATTAATGAATCTTTAGATTACATTGAATATATTGAGAATATATCTCCTAAAATCAGTAAAAATTTAAAAAGCAGAAAAATTAAATTATTATATGATAAGGCAAATGTTTTTATAGAAGCAAAAAATTATATTTCTGCATTTAATGTTTATGCTGATAATAAAGTATTATATCCAGATGATTTATATGTTTATACAGGCAGGATTAATTCTCTTGTTAAATTATTAATTGATGATACTAATAGAGCCTTATTTAATCAAGATTATATTTTAGCTTATTCAAATATGAAATTGATAAATATTATATGTTTTGTAAATATAGATTATTTAGAAGATAATATTAGTTTATTAAAAGATACTTTAGATAAAAAATATCAATATAGAATTGATGAGAATACACAGCAACTTATCAGTAACTTTAAACGCCAATATAATCCTGTTAGCCAAAATATTAAATTATCAATAGGGTATTCTTTTGAAGATATAAGACAAATTTTAGGATCTCCTATTAAAACTGTAGATAGGATTAACAATAATCTTTATTATGTAATGGCTGTGTATAAAATTGGAAATAAAAAATATAGGCTCTTTTTTGAAGAAAATATTTTATTTGATTTAGAAGAAGTAGAATGAATAGGGGATATCTTTTTATAACGATTTCAGCTGTATCATTTATAATTTATTTTCTATCATTGAATTTTCCCTTAAAGCACCAAGATAGATTTATTCCTATTGAGTATGTAGATAAAAAAAACAAAAAAAAAGAATTTAAGATTAAACGTAAGGATTGGATTAATAATATGCACAGGTCCCATCCAGATGATGATTGGGAGCTTATAGATAAAATTAATAGGGCTGAAAATATTAAAGAGGTTTTAGATTTAAGAAAAAAAATATTCAATAATAATCAATTCCCTTATGATTATATAGAACAGATATCAAGAGATATAGAGGGTCAATGGTATGAACGTGGTAGTAATAATTTAGCTGGAAGAATTAGAACCGCTGATATTGATTTTGTTAATAATACTATTTATTGTGCTTCTTCAGGAGGTAATATTTGGAGAGGTAGTTTAGATGGTGAAAATTGGCAATCCCTAAATGATTATATGCAAATTTTAGGGATTACATTTTTGCGTATTATTAATACAGATTTAAATCAAAGACTCCTTATTGGTTCTGAGAATAATGGCTTTTATTATTCTGATAATAATTGCCTTACTTTAACACAGGCTAATGGTTTAGGGAATAGCTCTGTAAAGCGTTTTGTAATGCAAAATGGAACTAATCATATATATGCACTTGTTAATGATTCTCCAAGGGCAATTTATAGATCAACTGATTTGGGAGAGAATTTTGAGTTGATTTTATCTCTTAATAATACAGCAATTAGTTTTTTTGATATTTTTACACCAAGATATTCTGAAGATTATATTTATGTATTTGATAATTTATCATTATATAAAATTGAAAATGATAATTTAATATTAATCTCTAATTTACCTATATCAACATTCTCTAATGAAGTAGTTCTTACAGGTGGGTTTGAAAATAATGGAACATTTTTATACGTATATGCAGGAGGGCATATTTTCAAATCAATTAATGGCGGCTTAACATGGTCTTATAGTGGAGAAGCACCTTCAAATTGGTGGTGGATAAATGGTTTTAATTCATCTAATTTAGAGAAAGATAGGATCTTTATAGGGGGTATGGAAATATTTAGAAGTTCAAATGGAGGAGATGATTGGAATTTAGTTAATCCATGGTGGGAATATTATGATAATATAGAAAATAAGTTACATGCAGATATTCCAGAAGTCCGTTTTTTTCTTGATGAAGAGTATAATGAAGTTGCACTTATATCAACAGATGGAGGTTTGTATTTTTCTGATGATTATTTAATGACAGTTCAAAATATTTCTCTTAGTGGATTAGGAGTAAGTCAATATTATTCTACATATTCTCAGCGTTTTCCACCTTATAGAATATTTGCGGGAAGTCAAGATCAGGGACTTCAAAAAAGTATAACTGATAATAATGGAATTCAAGATTTTATACAAATTATTAGTGGAGATTATGGGCATTTAGTTTCTGGAGATAATGGAGTTAGTGTATGGACAAATTATCCAGGCTTTACAATTTATTACCCTGATATTGCAAACTCTAACTATAGTATTTCGCTTGATTTTCCAGGTAATGGTCATTTATGGCTAGCTCCGCTTATGGCTGATACTTTTAATCATGAAATTGCTTATTTAGGAGGAGGAGGAGTTAATGGTGGAAATCATATAATAAAACTTGAAATACAAGGGAATAATATGGTTTATGAAGAGCTCCCCCAATCATTTTCAGGAACAATTTCAGCTATGGCAATTTCTCCACTAGATTATTCGCATTGGTACGTTTTAACAGACAATGGCAAGTTTTATCATAGTCCAGATGGAGGAGCTTCATGGTCAACTAATTGGTTTACAGGTCCTTCTTCTCATTATTTTTATGGTGCAACTATTTGGCCTTCAAAAGTAGAATTAGGAAAAGTTTTAATTGGAGGAAGTGGGTACTCTAACCCACCAATTTATATATCACAAAATCATGGAGAAACTTTTATTCCCATGAATAACGGTTTGCCAAATACATTAGTTTTTCAGTTAGCAGGGACTCCAGATGAGGATTTGTTCTTTGCTGCGACAGAAATTGGGCCATATGTTTATTCCACTTATGATGAGGAATGGTTATTGCTTTCAGGAGCTACGGCCCCAGATCAGACATATTGGACGGTTGATTATATTCCTGAAATCAATACTGCTAGATTTGGTACTTATGGAAGAGGAATATGGGATTTTGTATTAAATGATAATTATAATATTGCATATGGTGATGTGAATAATGATTTTATTGTTAATATCCAGGATATTATTATTGTGATTAGTTTTATATTAAATAATAATATACCAAATGAGTATGAGTTTATAGTAAGTGATATTAATGAAGATGGAGAAATAAATATATTAGATATTGTTATGATAATAGATATAATATTTGAGGGTTAATAATTAGGAAAATATGGATAAAATAATTAAAAGAACACATACTTGCGGAGAACTATCTCTTGATGATTTAGAAAAAAATGTGAGTTTAAATGGATGGATATCTAAAAGAAGAGATTTGGGAGGACTTATTTTTTTTGATTTAAGAGATAGATATGGAATTACACAAATTGTTTTTGATGAAAAGAAGAATGATTATTCATTTAATATAGCAAAAAAGCTTAGTTTCGAAGATGTTATTGGGATTTCAGGTATTGTAATTGCACGACCGAAAGAAGCAATCAATGATACTCTTGCAACTGGACAAATTGATATAGAGGTAAATGATATTGTTGTTTACAATGAATCAGAACCCCCCCCTTTTGATATTAATAATCGTAATTCTGCATCTGAGGAGCATAGATTAAAATACAGATATTTAGAGTTGCGTACTAAAGAATTGCAACATTCTATGCTGCTTAGGCATCAATCTTGTCTTGAAATAAGAAAATTTTTATCTAATTTAGATTTTATTGAAATTGAAACTCCTATTTTAATGAAATCTACTCCTGAGGGAGCTAGGGATTTCTTAGTTCCAAGTAGAATACATTCTGGGAAATTTTATGCTCTTCCTCAATCCCCGCAAACTTATAAGCAGTTATTGATGGTGTCAGGATTTGATAAATATTTTCAAATAGTTAAATGTTTTCGAGATGAAGATTTTAGAGCAGATAGGCAACCTGAATTTACGCAAATTGATATTGAAATGTCATTTGTAGAACAAGATGATATTATTGAATTAGGAACTAATTTAACTAGAAAAATTTGGAAACAAATAGTTAATGTAGAATTACCTGAAGCATTCCCAAAATTAACATATAAAGAAAGTATGGAAAAATATGGCACAGATAAGCCTGATATTAGATTTGATATGCAGTTATTAGAATTTGATCAATATATTTTTGATTCTAGTTTTGATACATTTAAAAATATTCTTTCTTCAAAAGGACGCGTTAAAGCTATTAAGTGTCCAAATGCATCCATGTATTCAAGAAAAATTATTGATGAGCTTACAGATTGGTTGAAAACTTATTATAATGCAAAAGGTTTAGCTTGGATGAAGTGCTCTGATAATATTCTTGATGGAGGTATTAGTAAATTTTTTGATAATTCATTGAAATCTAAGATAATTAATGATTTATCAATTTCTAATGATGAAATAATTTTTATTATTGGCGATAGTCAGGATATTGTATTATCTGCTTTGGGAGCTTTAAGATTAAAATTGGCAGATAGGGAAAATTTAATAGATAAAACACAATGGGCCCCCTTGTGGGTAGTTGATTTTCCATTGGTAGAGTGGAATAAGGATCATAAAAGATGGGATGCATTGCACCATCCCTTTACATCTCCAAATTTAGAAGATTTAGAGTTGGTAGATAGCAACCCTGGTTTAGCTAGATCTCTAGGTTATGATATTGTTATGAATGGATATGAATTAGGAGGAGGATCTATTAGAATTCATGACTCTAAATTACAAGCAAAAATTTTTAATTTATTAGGTGTTGATGATCAGGAAGCTAATGAAAAATTTGGTTTTTTGATGAATGCTTTTAAATATGGCGCTCCCCCTCATGGTGGTATGGCTTTTGGTTTAGATAGAATTATTATGCTATTAACTGGTTCAGCGCAAATTAGAGATGTTATAGCATTTCCTAAAACTACATCTGCAATGTCATTAATGGATGATTCCCCATCATTTGTAGACCAAGAGCAGTTAAATGAACTTGGTTTAAAAATTAAGGAAAAAAAATAAGTTGAAAAAATCAATACCAATTAAAGATATCAATTCTATTTATTTCGCGGGAGCTGGAGATCAAAATATTAAGTTTATTGAAAAGCAGTTTAAGTCTAATATGGTACTCAGGGGAAATCAATTGTTAGTTGATGGAGATAAAGAGGAAATAAAAATTATCGAAAAATTAGTTAATAATATAGTTAGTGTAATATCGCGAAAAGAAAGCATAGATATTTCTGATATTGAAATTTTAATTAATTCACAGTCTTCTATTAATAATGCTATAGATGATAGCATTAATGAATCTATTATTTTACATACTCATAAAAGCCCTATTTATGCAAAAACAAAAGGACAAAGAGAATATCATCATGCAGTTTTAAAAAATGATATTGTATTTGCAATAGGTCCTGCTGGAACAGGCAAAACATATCAAGCCGTAGCATCAGCTGTATCTGCCTTAAAAAATCAAGCAGTACAAAGAATTGTTATTACTAGGCCTGCAGTGGAGGCAGGAGAGCATTTAGGCTTTCTTCCAGGAGATTTAAAAGATAAAGTAGACCCTTATTTAACTCCTCTATATGATGCTTTAAATGATATGTTACCTAAAGATAAGCTTAAAAAATATATGGATAATGGACAAATTGAGATTGCGCCTCTTGCATATATGAGAGGGAGAACTTTGCATAATTCTTTTATTATATTAGATGAAGCACAGAATGCAACTCAAATGCAAATGAAAATGTTTTTAACTAGGATAGGGGTTACTTCTAAAGCTATTATTACAGGAGATATAACTCAAATTGATTTAGTTGGTAATGGAATGTCTGGTTTAATTCATGCTAGTAATATTTTAAAAAAAATTAAAGGAATTAAATTTATTAAATTTAATGAAAATGATGTTATTAGGCATCAATTAGTAAAAAATATTATTAAAGCATATTCTAAGGAGGAAAAATAAAGTGTCAGAAGTAGTTATATTAGATTATACAAGAACACCAATAGGAGCATTTAATGGATTGTTAAGTAATGTTCCTGTAACAAAATTAGGAGCTACGGTTATTAATGGTTTGATAAATAAAACAGATATTAATCCAGAGGATATTAATGAAGTAATTATGGGAAATGTTTTATCCGCAGGTGTTGGTCAAGCTCCTGCAAGGCAGGCTTTAATCTATGGAGGTCTACCAGATTCTGTTGAATCAACAACGATTAATAAAATGTGTGGTTCAGGATTAAAGGCCATTATGTTATCAAATCAAATTTTATCTTCAGGAGATTCTGCTGTGATGATTGCAGGAGGAATGGAAAACATGAGCTTAAGTCCTCATATTATATTAAAAAGTAGAGAAGGAAACCGATTAGGCCATGGTAAAATTATTGATACAATGATAAATGATGGATTGTGGGATGTATATGGACAAACTCATATGGGAAACTGTGCTGAATTATGTGCTGAAAAATATAATTTTAGCAGAGAAGAACAAGATGCATTTGCAGTAAATTCCTATAAAAAGTCACAACAGGCACAAATAGATGGGATTTTTAAATCTGAGATTTGTCCTGTAAGTATTAAAAATAAAAAAGGTTTAGAAACATTTATTGATGAGGATGAAGAACCAAATAGAGTTAGTTTTGATAAAGTTTCATCATTAAGGCCAGCTTTTGATAAAAATGGTACTATAACAGCTGCAAATGCTAGTACAATTAATGATGGGGCAGCAGCTGTATTACTAACAACCTCAAGGATAGCAGAGAAATTAAATAAAAAACCTAAAGCTAGGATTGTAGCGCAAGTATCAGTTGGGCAAAAACCGGAATGGTTTACAACCGCACCAATTGAAGCAATAAAAAAAGTATTAAATAAAGCAGATTTAAGAGTCGAAGATATTGACCTTTTTGAAATCAATGAAGCTTTTTCCGTTGTTGCATTGGCAGCACAAAAAGAACTTAATATTGATGATTCTAAGCTAAATATATATGGTGGAGCTGTTTCGTTGGGTCATCCAATTGGAGCATCAGGTGCAAGGATTATGTGCACATTGATTAATGCAATGGAAAGAAAAAAAGCTAGATATGGTTTAGCTGCAATTTGTATAGGCGGAGGAGAAGCTTCTGCTATGATAATAGAAAGAATTAATTAAATGGATATTCAGAATACTGTAAGTGTTATCGGTTCTGGTACAATGGGCAATGGGATAGCTCATGTTTTTTCAATGTGTTCTAAAATAACACAGGTTGTACTTGTTGATCTAAATGATTCTATTTTAAATCAGGCTAAATTGATTATAAAAAAAAATATGGATCGTCAAATAAAAAAAAATATTATAAATAAAGAACAAGCAGAGAATGCATATAATAAAATTTTATTTACAAATGATATCGGTAATATTAATCACTCAGATTTAGTTATTGAAGCAGTTAAGGAAGATGCTGATATTAAAGCGGCTGTATTTTCTAATATTGATAAATTAACTTCTTCTGATTGTATTTTAGCTAGTAATACATCTTCTATATCAATTAATCAGATTGCTAATAGTACAAAAAAGCCTCAAAATGTAATAGGTATGCACTTTATGAATCCTGTTCCTATTATGAAATTGGTAGAAATTATCAAGGGAACAAAAACAGACAATTCAGTTGTTAAAAAAACGCTAGACTATGTAAATTTAATAAATAAGACTCCTGTAGAATGCAATGATGCTCCAGGATTTGTATCTAATAGAATTTTAATGCCTATGATTAATGAGGCAGCATTTACATATATGGAAAATATTGCTTCAGTGGATGCCATAGATTCTATTATGATGCTTGGAATGGGACATCCTATGGGGCCATTAAAATTGGCTGATTTGATAGGAATTGATGTTTGTGTCTCTATCATGGATGTTTTATATGAGGGATTTAAGGATGAAAAATATAAGGCTTGTCCTATATTAAATGAAATGATTCAAAATAATAAACTGGGGATGAAATCAGGGGAAGGATTTTATAAGTATTAATTATGAATTTTAATTTAACTGAAGAACAAAAATTAATTAAAAAAACAGCTAGAGATTTTGCTGTTAATGAATTAGCGCCTGGTGTTATACATAGAGATTCTAACAAAATATGGCCAGCTGAAGAGGTTAAAAAGATGGCACAATTAGGATTTATGGGAATTATGGTTTCTAATAATTGGAATGGCGGAGGTATGGATACTGTTTCATACTCACTTGCTATGGAAGAAATTGCAAGAGTAGATGCTTCTGCTTCAGTGATTATGTCTGTTAATAATTCTTTAGTATGTTATTTGCTTGAAAAATATGGTAGTGATTATATAAAAGAAACATATTTAAAGCAATTGGCTACTGGTGATAAATTGGGAGCTTTTTCATTATCGGAGCCTCAATCAGGTTCTGATGCTTCAAATATGTTGGCCTTTGCAAAAAGAGAAGGTGATTATTATTTATTAAATGGAACTAAAAATTGGGTTACTAATGGTTTGCATTCTAACTATGTTATAGTATTTGCAGTTACAACAAAGGATGTGGGGCATAAAGGAATTTCATGTTTCATTGTAGATAAGCAATATGAAGGTTTTGAAGTAGGCAAACCTGAGGATAAGTTAGGTATTAAATCATCTGATACAACGGAACTTTATTTTAGTGATGTTAAAATTCCAATAGAAAATTTAATTGGAAATGAAGGAGAAGGTTTTAAAATTGCTCTTAGCACTTTAGATGGAGGGCGTATTGGAATTGCTTCTCAGGCTCTTGGAATTGCTCAAGCATCATTAGATCATTCTATTTCATATTCTAAGGAAAGGCAGCAATTTGGGAAGCCAATATCATCGAATCAGGCGATTCAGAATAAATTAGCAAATATGGCAATAGAAATTGAATCAGCTAGATTATTAATTCATAAAGCTGCTTGGCTTAAGGATTTAAAGCAAGATTATGGTTATATGGCATCTATGGCTAAGGTTTATGCCTCAGAGGTTGCAATGAGGGCATCTACAGAGTGTGTTCAAATTCATGGAGGATATGGTTATATACAAGAAACAGGAGTTGAGCGATTGATGAGAGATGCAAAAATAACTCAAATTTATGAAGGGACATCAGAGATACAAAGAGTGGTAATAGCCCGACATCTATTAAAGTAATATGAATAAAGAAGAAAAAAGAATCTCTAGATATATCTCTCTCCAAGCAATATATGCTTATGAGGTTTCAGGAGATCAAGATATTTTAATTTATAGTATTGATTCTAAACATGAGTCCCCGGTTTTTATGTTTCATTTTAATGATGATTTTGATGAATTTTATGGCAATTTATCTTCTGATCAATTTGCTTATTCAGAAAGACTATATTTATCTGCAGTTAATAATAAAGACTATATAGATGGTATTATTGAAAAGCATGTTAAGAATTGGGATATTTCTAGATTAGCAATAATTGATAAATTAATTTTAAGAATGTCTGCCTCTGAAATGTTTTTTATCGATGATGTGCCCCCAAAGGTATCCATTGTAGAGGGGGTTGAAATAGCAAAAATATTTAGTACTAAAGATAGTAGTACTTTTGTAAATGGAATTTTAGATGCTATATATAATGATGCTTATATGAATAATATTAAAAAAGAGAAAATATAATGTCTATTTTTTCTAAAGTTATAGGTAAGGTTTTCGGAAATAAGGCTGATAAGGACTTAAAGGCTTTATCCCCATATACTGAGCAAATCAATTCACATTATAAAGCTTTTTCATCTTTACAAGATCAGGAATTACAAGATCAGTTTACACAAATTCAATCTAATTTTTTAACACTAATTGAAAATAATAAAAATGAACTTAGTAAGGCAAATCTTTCAAATGAAGAGGTTGATAATAAACTGTATGAATTAGAAAGGAAATTTCTTGATGAAAATATGATTAATGTTTTTGCCTTAATAAAAGATGCTTGTAGAAGATTGTGTGGAAAAAAATATATGGTTATGGGTCAAGAAGTAGAATGGAATATGATTCCATATGATGTCCAGCTTATAGGAGGTATTGTTTTACATCAAGGTAAAATTGCAGAAATGAAAACTGGTGAGGGTAAAACTTTAGTATCAACTCTTGCGATTATACTTAACGCAATTACAGGTAGAGGATTACATGTTATTACTGTTAATGATTATTTAGCTGAGAGAGATAGTCAGTGGATGGGTATATTATATAAATTTTTAGGTTTATCCGTAGGTTGTATTTTAAATCAAATGGATAGCAAGACAAGAAAGGATATGTATAATAAAGATATTACTTATGGTACAAATAGTCAATTTGGTTTTGATTATTTGCGGGATAATATGGCTTCTAATATTGAGAATCAAGTTCAAAGAGGTCATGCCTTTGCTATTGTTGATGAGGTCGATTCAGTTCTAATTGATGAGGCAAGAACCCCTTTGATTATTTCAGGACAAATAGAATCCCAAAAAGATGAGCAGTATACTCAATGGAGATCTTCTGTGGAATCGTTGATTAGAAAACAAAAATCATATGTTAATGATTTGTTAGATGATGTAGAGGAATTACTGGAAACTGATAAAAAAGAAGCAGGTAAAAGAATGCTTCTTGTTCAGCGAGGTGTTCCTAAAAATAAAAAATTATTAAAGCTTTACCAAAAGCAGGGCATTAAGCAGTTAATTGGACAAGTTGAAAGTGAATACATAAGAGATAAAAAAATGCAAGATCTTGATGAGGAGTTATATTTTTCTATTGATGAAAAATCAAACATTATTGATTTATCTGAAAAAGGAAGAGAGTTTCTATCTCCATCAGAACCTGAAAATTTTGTTATTCCAGATTTAGGTGATGCCTTTCATAATATTGAAGAAAAATTATCAGATAAAAACAAAATTGCTTTAGAAAAAGAAAAAATTCAAGCTCTGCACTCTGAAAGAAGTGAAAAAATTCATGCAATCAATCAATTATTAAGGGCTTATTCTCTATTTGAAAAAGATGTTGAATATATTGTGCAAGATGGAAAAGTACTAATTGTTGATCAGCATACAGGGAGAGTGATGCATGGTAGACAATTTTCAGATGGGATGCATCAAGCAATTGAGGCTAAGGAAAATGTTGCAATTCAGCGAGAAACTCAAACAGTTGCAACAATTACAATACAAAATTATTTTCGCATGTATGAAAAATTATCAGGTATGACAGGAACTGCATTGACGGAGGCTCCTGAATTCATGCAGATTTATGGATTAGATGTTGTAGAAATTCCAACTAATCAATCAATTCAAAGAATTGATCATGAGGACTTAATTTATAAAACAAAAAAAGAAAAATATAAAGCAATAATAGATAAAATTTATGACTTGTATAATAAAGGTCAGCCTATTTTAGTAGGCACAACTTCTGTTGAAGAGTCTGAAACATTATCTAAAATGCTTAAAACTGCGAAGTTACCTCATAATGTATTAAATGCTAAACAACATCAAAGAGAAGCAGAGATTGTTGCGCGAGCTGGATTAAAGAATTCTATTACAATATCAACAAATATGGCTGGGAGGGGAACTGATATTAAGCTTGGAGAAGGGGTGAAAGATTTAGGTGGTTTATTTATTTTAGGGACTGGGCGTCACGAATCCAGAAGAATAGATTTGCAGCTAAGAGGAAGAGCTGGTAGACAAGGCGATAAAGGAGATTCTATGTTTTTTTTAAGCTTAGAGGATGATTTAATGCGTCTATTTGGGTCTGATAGGATAGCAAAAGTGATGGATACATTAGGAATAAAAGAAGGTGAGGTTATTACTCATTCTATGATTACAAAATCAATTGAACGTGCACAAAAGAAAATTGAGGCTATGAATTTTGCATCTAGAAAAAATATTATTGAATATGATGATGTAATGAACTATCAAAGAGAAGTTGTTTATAATAGGCGTAATTTTTCTTTACATGAAGAAAATATATCCATTGAATTAAATCAAATTATAGATGAACATATTGATGATATTTTAGATGATTTTTGTTCTGGGAATAATTTTGAGAATTGGGATTTAAGTTCTTTGAAAAATGAAATATTAAATGTCTATGCTCTTGATTTTGAAATTGATGAATCATTAAAAACAAAACAAGATTTAAAGTTATTTTTAAATAAGGGAATTGGTGAAATTATAAAATTCAAACAACAAAATTTTGATTCTACTGTATTGGATCAATTTCAGAGATTTATAATTTTGAAAACTATTGATAGAGAATGGCAAGACCATTTGTATATGATGGATCAATTAAGAGAAGGGATAGGCCTTAGAGCATATGGTCAAAAAAACCCACTTGTAGAATATAAACATGAAGGATTTGCTATGTTTGAATCAATGATGAAAAGCACGAATTCTCAAACTTTAAAAAGAATATTCAGAACAGATCTTTCAAGCTTAGCGCAACGTTCAATGGATCATGCTCCTCAAGCTAGAAATATTCAAACACAAAAAGATCAAAATATATTAGATTCTCTTAGCCCTCATCGTGAATCACAAGATATCTCATCTAAAGCTGCTAAGCCTGCATTTATGAATCAAAGGAAACCTATTATTCCAGGTCAAAAGAAAAAACCTGTTGTTGTAGATAAAAAAATAGGCAGGAATGATAAGGTTTTAATTAAAAGAGGAATAGAAACTAAAACAATTAAATTCAAGAAAGCTGATGCTATGCTCAAAGAAGGTTGGCAAATTGTAGATTCTTGATATATTTAATTGACTAAAAAAAACATTCTGTATTTATATAATAATTATGTAAATTCCTTGCCTTGCTTTATTTTGTAACAAATTGACACAAAAATTTGTTATGATAATGGTGTATTAATAGGGCAAGTTTAACGTGCGAAAAAAATTATTTTGAAAAAATGAGAAAGGAATCGATAATGTTTAATCGAAATTATAAAATGTTTATAGCAACATTTATATCAATTTTATTTTTAACTGGATTAGTTTTTGCTGACCCGACTGATGGATGTGAGCTAGATACTAATCAATTATTTTTAACATCTGATGGAGAAGTTCTTTATAATTCAGACACAGCTATTGGGGGTTTTCAGTTTTCTGTTGATGGTGCAACAGTAGGTGGTGCTTCTGGTGGTGATGCAGCAGCAGCTGGATTTACTGTTTCAGCTGGTGGATCAACTGTGCTTGGTTTTTCATTTACAGGTGCAA
>PBEF01000018.1 GCA_002717625.1 Fidelibacterota bacterium
AGGCCTGGCTACTATGAAATATCCTTAACATTAAACAATTTATACAGCGGCATTTATCTTGTTAAAATTGTTTCTGATAATGCTACCCAAATTAGAAAAATTGCATTAGTTAAATAATTGAACAATACTGAAAATAGGAAAGGGGAAGTAACCACTTCCCCTCCTCTATGCTAGACAATCAACCGACCATCTTAACCTTGCTTATATATATTATACTATTTAATCATAATTAACTGTGACTAATATCACATTTTTAAAAAAATTAATCATATAATTGATCAATACCTTCATTTGCAAGTTTATCTGCAAGCTCATTTTCAGGATGTCCTGTATGCCCTCTAACCCATTTCCAGTCAATTGTATGTTTAGAGGATAATTCATCTAAACTCAACCATAAATCTTTATTTTTAACCGGTTTTTTACTGGCTGTTTTCCAACCTTTAAGTTTCCAATTATGAATCCATTTAGTAATTCCATCTTTAACATAAGTAGAATCTGTAGTAACAATAATATGTGAACGATTTTTTAATAATTTTAAAGCTTGAATAACAGCTGTTAGTTCCATAATATTATTAGTTGTTAATAAAGAACCTCCTTTAATTTCTTTTCTATAGTCACCACAAATTAATATAGCTCCCCATCCTCCTGGGCCTGGATTTCCCCTACATGCACCATCTGTATATATATATATTACTTTATTATTCATAGCTATAACTTAATCAATATTAAAAATCTACTCCTAATGATAGGTACCAACTTCGTGATGAGACCCTACCTTTATGTGGATTATATTGCCATACATAATCTAATTTCCAAGGCATACCTAAAAAATAAAATCGAGGACCCAAGCCATATGACATAATCCAACCTTCAGGATTATTCGTATTAGACCAACTAGATTCTTCAGAAAATTCTGGATAATTTTCATTCCATGCTACCCCTGCATCAAGAAACATAGTACCAAAAAGTTGTCCAAAATATTTAATAGCTGGAAAATAATATATTAAAAATGGTAATCTTAATTCTAAATTTATTACCATAGAATGCGTGCCAAATTTTTGTGCAATATGATATCCCCTTACTGGAAATTCAAAATTATTCATAAATAAATATTGATATTCTGTATCTTCCATAATATTCGTTCTATAAATTGGATTTAATAATGTATTATCACTATGAAAGAACGTGTTTTGTCCAGATCCACCAACACCAAATACCCTAGCATGCTTACCTGTACTTTTACTAATAAATAAACGACTAGCAAATAAAATATTAGCTTTTTGAGATATGGTTATATAATTACGCGTATCAAATTTTATCTTTTGATAAATAAAATCATTATTAGACAAATTGGGGGACACTTCATATTTTAAAAACGTTCTATTCCCCCCTGCATAACCTGTATTATCCCAAACATATTTTAAAAAATAGCTAGATAAATTATATGTTTCTTTAATGTTAGAGGATTCTTCAATAGGATTAATCATAATTTCTTTTCTTTCCAAATAATTATGTTCTAATCCTAATTCCAATCTGTGAAATTTTGAAAATGGAATTTTTAATGTAAAATTCAAACCCATATCCCTTAATAAATCTTGAACAACTCCTAAATATGCTATATTTCCATAATCAAATATTTGCTGAGATAAATTAAGTGGATAAATCATATTATATATATAAGTAGACCAATTAATTCTACTTTTTGAATTTTTATAATCAAGTGTAAAATCTGTTTCATCTATATCAATGGCAGATGAAATCTGAAAGTTAAGCATATGATGTCCTAAAATATCGCTAAACATAAACTCTGCCATACCCTGAGCTTTATCCATCAAAACATTATATTGATAAGATGCGTTAACATAATCTAAAGTAAGACGTGTATGATATTTATAAGATTTATAATTACCCATAATATCAGATTTTAATTTATCAATAGAATCGATGTCAAAGTTATCTTGCGAATCAATAAATTGATAGTGTTGTAAAGATTCTCCATCGTGATTGGGAACATACTGCTCTACTTCTCTTAATAAATCATATTTTTTTCTATTTTTCCATTTAGCTGGAAATATTTTCTGATTATTAATCAATTTATCATCAATATTAGACATTCGGAAAATATCATACCCGCTTTTGTAAAAACCTGTAAAAAGAATTTCATCATTAGCATACCAATCTAACTGTGTGATTCCTGTTAAAACGTTGGTTATACTGTATGCTGTCTTAAAATTATCTGATGTAACGTAGATATTATTAATACCTGATTCATCAGAAATATATGCTATATTTTTACCATCAGGAGAAAAAGATGGGCAGGTTTCATTAAAAGGCGTAAACGTTAAACGAGTGATAACTCCATTAAGATTTAATCGATAAATATCATAATTATCTACATCATGTTCTCCAAGTGATACAATATCTGTATATAAATATGGGGAAGAAATATAATCAGAACGATCTGAAACTAATAATAATTCATCACCATTAGGATTCCATGTAATTTGAATATCACTATAAACATCATTAGTAATTTGTTGCAATAAATCTTTATCAAGATCATAGATAAAAACATCACTAGAAAAATTATTATGTCCAATAAATGCAATAGAATTATTTTTGGGATTCCATTTTGGTTTATAAATTGATTTTAAATTAAATTTTTTAATTATCTCTTTTTTAGTATTTTGTGTATCCATAATAATCAATGCATCAGACGCTCCTGACTTTACAGAAAATGCTAAAGATTGACTATTTGGAGACCAAGTTACTCCTGGCTTTAAAAAATGTAATTCTTCAAATTTTGATGTTTTTTGCCCAGAAACAACTTTTTTAATCATTTTACCCGTTTCTAAAGATATTAAATAAATTGACATTAGCCCATTTTTGTTAGAATATATAGCAACCTTAGTTCCATCAGGAGATACTTCTGAGGCTACATTATATGTAGTATATGATTCAATATGATTAGTTAAAGGAAATCCAATATTTCTTATATCATCTCTTGATTCAACATCAGGCCAATATAGTTTTTTAATATATTGATGCCATTGTTTAGATAATTCTTTAATATTTATATTAAGAGCAGCTTCAATCCCTTTATTAACATTTTTTTTAAATTTAATATTATAAAAAATTTCTGCTATAATTTCATCACCCCACTTAGTAGTAATGAACTCCCAAACTGACTGTCCTCCTCTATAAGCTAACATACCCCCTAGATAAGGGATATCAGGAATCTGATCAGAATGGATAGCTAAATCTCTCAACCACATATCTGAATTAGTATTCCAATCACTAGCTAAATATTCCGCTAATCCTTCATTCATCCACAAGGGAATCATAACTCGATTTTTTAATGCGGCCATTATGGATCCTCCATATACTCCATCATTAATAAAAACATGTACTAGTTCATGATATATAACATGTTTAAAATCTTTAAGAGAGCCTTCATATGGAATAAGCATTCTATTTTTGACTAATGTCGTAACCCCTCCAATGCCTTCTTCCATATAAAAAGGAATTACTGTATTTTCTTGAAATTCATTATGAGAATTATAAACTATAATTGCACGTCTTTCTTTCAAACCCCAGCCTATTAAAAGTTCAATTTTTTTATATGCATCCTCAGCATGATATGCAACAAATTCAGCTTGCTGCTTTGCAGAATCATAATAATAAATATCAAAATTTTCTGTTTTGATGTAATGCCAATCAAATTTACTATATTGAACAATATTTTTACCAAACTGTTCTTCTTGCATTAAAATACTTTGAGCATTGATGAAAGAAAACACAAAACATAAAAATATAGTAGTATTAAACAAATATGACATTTTATTTTTAAATTAGATGAATAATTTTTATACCATTCAACTAATTTAAGCATAATGGAAGCACCTTTTTATATTATATCTGATAATCATTTTATGATGGAAGATAATTCTGAAGAACGTGATAGAAGAAAAAAATTATTTTCTGTTTTAAATTTAATTAAAAAAAATGGAGAAGGAACTCTAATTATTGGTGGAGATTTTTTTGATTTTTGGTTTGAAACTAAACATATAATACCAAATGGCTATAACAATTTAATCACTAAATTAACAGAATTATCATTATCAGGTATTAATATACACTATTTAGCAGGAAATCATGATTATTGGGATTTTGGTTATTTAGAAAAAACCATTGGACTAACATTTCACAGGGGAGATTTAAATTTTCAGTTTGATAATCAAAATATATTAATAACCCATGGAGATGGATTATTAAAAGCAGACTATGGTTACAAAATCTTGAAAAAGATAATTAGACATCCTATATTTATTAAGCTATTTAAGCTTATACCACCAAAAATAAGTTTTAAAATTGCTAATAAACTATCACGATCTAGCTCTGAATATAATCATAATGATAAATTTATAGATATTGTTATGCGTGATATTTATGATTATGCTTTTAAACAATGGCAAAATAAAATAAATATTGTAATGGTAGGGCACTATCATCAACAAAAAATCATTAATAACGATATGGGAACTTTAATATTTTTAGGAGATTGGTTAAGCAAATTTTCAGTTACAACTTTAAATAAAGATGAAATTTGGCAAGGAAATTGGGAAGAATTTATAAAAAAATTAACTTGATAATGCTAAATTAATTGAATAATATTAAAGACCTTCTCACAATAAAAAATGATGAAAAAAATTATATTAATAATTATAGCTATTTCTTTATCCTGCATTTGGGCTAAGCCTAATAAGAGACTACTAGGTAAAACTGTAGCAATTAAGCAAGATCCTTATTCTAGCGAAGAAATTTATAAAATAAAAGAATTGTATGATGCAGGAAATCACTCAGCACTTGATGCTTTAATAAAAATTTATCAAGATAAAGAACAAACATATTCTATACGAATATTATGTCTTGATATGCTAGCGAAAATTGAAGAAAATGGAACAAACCCATTAATTAAAGATGCAATTCAAAGTACTCTTGAGAACACTGATTTTATAGAATTAGAATACTTGAAAAAATCTATTACAATATTACAAAATTATAAAGATCCCGAAGCTACTAAGTCTTTAGTTGCAGGATTAGCAAATTCAGAAAATAAAATTATGGATTTAAGAGAAACAATAATTCGTTCTATTGAAACAAATGGAACAAATGATGAAATTCTTACATTAATAGATTTGTATGAAGTCAGCATGTCAAATCATGCAAGGATGAATGAATTGTTAACATTTACACTTGGCAATATGGATGATGATAGATCTATACCTCTGCTTATGGATATTGCAAATAATCAAAATATAAATATTAGAATCCGTAATACTGCAGTTGAACTATTATCTAGAAAAAATGCACCAGAATTAGTTGATTATTTCGTAGAAATGTTAGGGGATCCTGAAACGAATGAAGAAATGTTAGGCTTTATTAATAATGCAATGGGAGATATTCAGAATGATCGATTAACAATTGCATTATTAGAATCTTTCCAAACTGGGAAAAATAGATATTATGCAAATTTACATTCAGTAATGTCAGCATTAAGTGATTATAATAATCCTCAAATTAAGCCAGCCTTTATTGAAATTGCTACGACAGATGGATTTCCAAGATTATTAAGGATTAAAGCCATTCAAGGATTAGTAAAATTTGGCGATTCCAGTGTATTAGATTTTATAGTCCCTATATTAGAAAATCCTGATAATTATGATTATTATCTTGATATATTAAGCCTTGCAAAACAGCTTAATGCATCAGAAAATTATATGAATTTAATACGACAAGCTGCGCATACAGCAATGTCAAATACACAAGGAATAAACAATTGATGAGTAATTATATCAAATATTTATTAATAATAAGCATGCTATTCATGGCTAGCTGTGGAACTAAAAAAGTGGTTAAAAGTCAAGCCCAAAAAAATAACCAACTGGATTCTGATGGAAAACTAATAGTGGATTCTAATCCCTTTTATCCGCTACAAGAATCAATGATGGATATTCAAAATCAAATGTTAGATTTAAAAAGTAAAGTAATTGAATATGAATCAAGGTTACATGCTCCAAAAATTAATATGGATTTACTAAAACTCATGCAAACACCTGATTTAAAACATGAAATTATAATGCAAAATGGAACAGTAATTCAAGGGACTATTCTTTTTGAAAATACAGATCAAATGATTATAAAAACTCGAATTGGGCAATTAACAATTGAAAAAGAATTTATTGCTGAAATTAAAGAAACTACTCCTCTGGAACCTGTAATAGCTTTTGATAACACATATCCTATTGAAGAAAGAATAAATGATGATTTATCAATTACATATGTTGGAAAAATAGAAAATACAGGCTTACGAAGAGGAGATTTTGTTAGGGTAATATATCATTTTTGGAATAATGACAACACAAATCCTATTTTTTCAGATTCATGTTTTGTTGCAGGACAAAATACGGTATACTTAAATGGAGTCGTATCTGACGCATCGTTAGAACCAGCTGAAACGGCTACTTTCAACTTAAATATCAAACTCCCTAGTTCTATAGAATATGAATATATTACTAAGGAAATTCATTGGGATATATTTGATTAAATAATGCATTCTTTAAAAAATCTTTTAGAATCAATGGGTCAAAAAAATGCAAGTGATTTGCATTTATCAATTGGTTCTCCACCAAGATTAAGAATTAATGGTGATCTTATTCCTGTAGAAGGAGAGAGTCTAACTTTAGAACAAATTAAAATTCTTTTACAAGAATATATATCAGATGATACATTACAAAAAATTGAACAAGGCACTGAATGTGATTTTACAATAGGGGTACCTGGATTAAGTCGATATAGAGTTAATGCATTTAAACAAAGAGGTAATATAGTTGCAGCATTTAGAAGATTGCCTTTTGAAATTCCTAATATTCATCATTTAGGCCTACCAGAAACAGTATTACAATTAACTAATAGACGTAAAGGACTAATATTAATTACAGGTGGTACTGGAAGTGGAAAATCAACAACACTTGCTGCAATGGTACAAAAAATTTCCAAAGAATTAAATGGTCATATTATTACTATTGAAGATCCAATTGAATACTTATACTCTCATTCTAAATCATTAATTAATCAGCGTGAAATTGGTATTGATTCTCCATCATTTGCACATGCATTAAAAAGCTCATTAAGACAAGACCCTGATTTAGTCGTCATTGGTGAATTAAGAGATCCAGAATCTATGTCTACAGCTCTTACAATTGCTGAAACTGGTCATCTTGTATTGGCTACTCTACATACAAATAATGCAGCTGGTACTATTACACGATTAGTAGATGTATTTCCACCTGAAAAGCAAGAAATTGTTAGAATGAATTTATCAATGTCTTTAATTGGAGTAATTTCTCAACAATTAATTCCTAATATAGAAAATAATAGATCTCTAGCCATTGAAATTTTAATTAATACACCTTCTATTAAAGCACTAATTAGAGAAAACAATATTCATCAAATTGATAATTATATTCTTAGTGGTGCAAAAGATGGTATGATAAGAATGGATGACTCAATTCTTTCATTATATAATGATAATTTAATTACTAAAGAAAATGCTCTACATTATGCACATAAACCATCTGAGCTTATCAATAAATTAGCTGATTTTTAATAGTCTAAAACAAAAAAGAGCCATATTACTGGCTCTTTTCACACAATCAATAACTTAGGAGGAGTTATTAACGATTGTATATTGTATACAATCATTAATCAGTAAAAGTTCCTAATTTTTATAATGCTTTAATTAAATCTAAAAAATCTACTTCACTTAATATAGTTACATTGTTTTTAATAGCTTTTTCAAGCTTACTACCAGGTTTATCACCCGCAACTACATAATCAGTTTTTGCACTGACCGAACTGGATACTTTACCATTATAATTTTCAACCATAGCTACTGCTTCTTTACGTTTAATGGTACTTAAGTTACCTGTAAAAACGAATGTTTTATTAGATATTTTAGAAACTTTTGATTCTTTTGGCACTAAAAAAATGACACCATTATCTAAACATTTAAAAATAAGTTCTCTATTATTTATATTAGCAAAATACGCAATAAGCGAATCAGCCATAATATCACCAATTTCATTAATGCTAAGTAATTCATCTTTTGATGATTTCATTAATTTATTAATATTGCCTTTAAAATGTTTTTCTAAAATTTTTGCTGCATTTTCACCTATATGCTTTATTCCAAGTCCATGAATAAATCTAGATAATTTACTTTTTTTAGATTGTTCAATAGCATTAAGAAGATTATCAACTGATTTTTCACCCATTCTATCTAAAGATAAAAGCTGATTTGCTGTAATTAAATATAAATCACCAATGTCATGTATGAGTTTTTCATCAATTAATGATTCAACTAATTTGCTTCCCAAACCATCTATATTCATACATTTTTTAGATACATAATGTTCAATAGCTCCTTTAATTTTTGCAGGACAAATTTGATTAGTACAACGATAAACAGCTTCACCTTGCATTCTAATTACATCATAAGAACATATAGGGCAAAGATTACTAATTTGAAACCTTTTATTACTATGCGTACGCTTTTCTTGAATAACCTTAACAACTTCAGGGATAACATCTCCTGCTCTTTGGATTAAAACCGTATCTCCAATTCTAATATCCTTACGATCTAATTCATCTTGATTATGAAGCGTTGCATTAGAAATAACCACACCTCCAACCTTAATGGGTTCTAATTGTGCAACTGGAGTAATAGCTCCTGTTCTGCCAACACTTAATATAATATCATTAACAATGGTTGTTGCTTGTTCTGCTTTTAATTTTCCAGCAATAGCCCATCTTGGAGATTTACTTCTGACTCCTAAGCTGTTTTGTTGCATATATGAATTTACTTTAAATACTACGCCATCAATATCATAGTTTAGATTATTTCTTAATTGCTCAGCATTATTATAATAATTTTTTATAAAAGAAAAACCAATCCCTGTTTTAATATGTGGATTAACAGGAAATCCCCATTTAGGAATATGTTGTAGAAATTCACTTTGAGATTCAAAGCTTATTTCTCCTGTAATTGTACCTGGAGCGTAGCAATAAATACGTAAAGGACGCTTCATTGTGATTTTAGGATCTAACTGTCTTAAGCTACCTGCAGCACAATTACGAGCATTCGAAAAAATAGTTTTTCCATCTTTTAATCTATTATTATTCAAATTTTTAAAATCTGATTTATTAATAAAAACTTCGCCTCTAATTTCTAAAATATTTGGAATAGGTTCTTTTAATATAGATAGCGGAATTGCTTTAATAGTTTTAAGATTATGTGTAATATCTTCCCCAGTCATACCATCACCTCTAGTTGTACCATAGACAAATTTTCCCTTCTCATATACTAATTCAACAGCCAATCCATCTAATTTAGGTTCACCAATATATTCAACATTTTTTAAATCTAAAGACTTCATCATTTTCTGATCAAAATGCTGTAATTCATTTTCATTCATTGCATTGGCTAATGATTGCATAGGAATCCGATGTGTAATAGAATTAAACTCATCAAGAGGAACACCTCCAATCCTCTGTGTAGGCGAATCACTAGTTAAAAATTGCGGATTATCTTTTTCTAATTTTTCTAACTGCCTTAATAGTGTATCATATTCATAATCTGAAATTGTAGGGTTATCATTAACATAATAATCAATATTATGTTGATTTAAAATAAATCGAAGCTTATCAATATGGTCTTTAACTTCCATATTTTTTAAAATTTATGATATAATGTCTCTATCAATCGTTGCAGTTAGGCTGAAATAATCTTTACTAGAAAATTGGAATTCTTTATGTTGATAATCTCCATCAGTATTTATAATATATTTTGCAGATAATGAATTTTTATTTTTTATAATACTAGAAAGAGCATTAATTAAAATATCGATATCTTCTTTTGTAGTATATAAACCAATACTAGCACGAACCATACCCATCCAAGGTTCTACTTTCCAATTTAAATGATTATCTAAACAATCTAGTTGCTCAATTTCTTTTTCATGTGTTGAATGTAACATTTTTTCAACATAGGGATGGGCACAAAAACATTCATTTCTAACAGCAATATTAAAATAATCATTTAATATTGCGGCAACAAGCCCATGATCCATATCAAGAATATTAAAAGCAATAGTACCAGCTCGCATTGAATCTTTATTATTAATCTCTCCATAAATAAAAATATCATTATAAGATTGCATTTTTTTAACTGCATATTGTGTGACTTCTAAATCCTTTTTTAAAATGCGCTCCATACCAATACTATCTAAAACATGAATTGCTGCGCCTAATGTAATAGCTCCTAATATATTTGGAGTTCCAGCTTCTTCTCTATCTGGAAATTTTTTAGATACAAAATAATTATCAGGAAATACTTTATCTACCATGCCTCCACCAACTTCTTCTGGTTCAATTGCAGACATAAATGATTTACGAGCAATAATTACTCCAGGAGAACCAGGAGCATAAGTTTTATGACCTGAAAAAAGAAGTGCATCGATTTCCATATCTTTGTCTTCAAAGCCACTCATATAAATAGGAACATGAGCTGCCATTTGTGCCGCATCAACAATAACATATGCTCCATATTTATGTGCTAATTTAGCAATTTTATTAATAGGAGTAACAATACCAGTAACATTACTTAAACCCGTAATAGAAACATAATTAATTCTTCCTTCAAATTGAAGTAAATATTTTTCAAATATATCTAAATCAATACTTCCTAAATTTTGGCTTGTATTGCTAATAGGTATATGAAGTACTTTCCCTCCATGCTTTCTATGGGGAAGATCATTAGAATGATGCTCCATAATCGAAACTAATACAATATCTTTTTCTGGACGTAATCTTTGAAATGTTTTTGCCATTCTATTCATACCAGCAGTTACTCCACTCCCCATAAAAAAACAAGTAAACTCTTCAGGATTTGCATGTACAAAATCTAATATTCTAGAATGAATCCAGTTATATGTTTTTGTAGATATTTTAGCACTAAAATGCAATAAAGAATGTGTGTTGGCATAATGTTTTAAAAATTCATTAGAAGCTCTATGTGCAATACCCATCATTAAGGATGACGCTGTTGTATCTAAATAAATTCTTTTAGAATGCTTACCATCAGCAGTTTTATATTGAGTATCTAAACCTATAAAATCATTCTTGACTTTATCTAATAATTTTTGTCCTTTCAAGGACATTGTATCAGATGTTAATAATGGATGATTCATGTCAATAAATTAGCTATTTTTTATCCTTTTAAATAGTTCTTTTTTTATTAATTTAGTTATTTTATAATTTGATTTCCATCCTTCCCAATAGCATGGTAAAAGACCAATCCCTGTAGATGAAATAAATGATTCATGCATATCATTAACACTATTATAATCAATATGCTTTTCTACAACTTTAACTCCAATATGTTTAGAAATATCAATAATAGTATCTCGCATAACACCTGATAAAATACCTAAATCTGTAGATGGAGTTAATAGTGTATTATTTTTAATATAAAATATGTTACGTATTGCGCATTCTGTTATAATTTTATCATTATTATAAAATACAGGTTCATATCCCCCTTGTTTCGTACACTCTCTTTTAGATAGTAAATTTCCAATATAATTCATTGATTTAATGGCTGGTGTAAAACGAATAATAGGATATTTAGTTTCATCTAAATAAATTACCTTAACAGGTTTACTGGGGACATCATAAAATGGTTTAATACTAATGTATATTCTAGGAATATTAAAGCTATGGGACTCTGCATTTGAAGCCCCTCTTGTAATCATCAGCCTTACTATTCCAGAATCTAATTTATTTTTGTGGATAACTTTGTTTAAAAGATATAATAAATCAGATGCTGTTTGTTCTATATTTAAACTAATAACTTCTAATCCTTTGAATAATCTACATAAATGTTTTTCAGGAGAAAATAATTTTTGATTATCAAATCTCAATGTTTCAAATAATCCATCACCATATAAAAAACCGGAGTCATCAAATGCAATTTTTGCATCATGCGATAATTTAAATTTTCCATTAATATAATAATACATTGAAGCCCCTTGTTATTCTATATAATTACTTAAAATTTTACTTTTTAATTTTGCTTCATTCCATTCATCTATTACATTAGATTCCCAAACAATACCACCACCGACACCATATTTAGCCAATTTATTTTTAATAGATAGTGTCCTAATTGCCATATTGAAATGCATATCACCAGAACTATTAATAAATCCAATGCTTCCTGTATATATTTCCCTATTATAAGTTTCTAATTTATCAATAATTTTAAGAGAACTTTCCTTTGGAGCACCTGTTATAGAACCCCCTGGATGCAAAGCTTTTAAAATATCTATATGATTAATTTTATCATCTAATAAGCCATATACACAGCTCACCATTTGATGTACTGTGGGATATGAATTTACCTGAAATAAGTTATCGACCTTAACAGTACCATATTTACAAATTTTTCCTAAATCGTTTCTTAATAAATCAACAATCATAACATGCTCTGCTCTATCTTTATCACTATTTTTTAATGCATGTTTCAATCTAATATCTTCTTCTAATTCACTGCCTCTTGGTTTAGTTCCTTTCATTGGATAAGTTTTAATTATATTATTGGTAGTATGAAAAAATTCTTCCGGAGAAAAACTTAATATATGATACTCTCCAGTATTTAGATAATATCCAAAATTAGGCTTTGCAGTTTTCCTTATTGCTAAATAAATGTCAAATGGATGAATATCTGTAGCAAATAATTCAGGCATAGTAAAATTAATCTGATAGGTATTACCTTTCTTTAATTCCTCTTTAATTAACTGAATTTTTACTTTATACTCTTCTATAGATAAAATATCCTGTATTTTAGAAAAAAAAGTTGTTTCTTTAGAGCGATTATTAGAATTAATAATATATGATTTAATAACTGCAGGCTTAGCAAACCACATATATGGAAAATTTCTTTTACTATTTTTGAATTGTATATGAGGATATAATATATTTTTTATATCATAACTTAAAAAACCAAGTGATGCTACATTATCATTTGTATCTATCCATTTATTAATTAAAGATTGTAAAAAATTAAATGGATTAATATTTTCATTTTGTTTTATGTAATCTAAATATAATCCAGTTTTATCATAAGACAAAATTTGCCTAAATCCCCAAATAGCATATCCGTGAGTATCATTATGATTATCAATCAATGCATCAGGAGTCCCATGTAATGCAACTAATTCATCTATTGTCTTCTTAGACTGATTCATTTAATTTGATTAAAAACTGTATACTTCATTTTTTTAGGTGATGTAATAGAATATGAAAACACTTTATTCTTTTTTATAAATTGATTCAAGCCAATTTTCACAACATCTGCCACTGGAATAGATTGTCGCTTCCCATTAATTTTTCTAATAATTTGAGGCATTTTTGGAGGAGACCATAATAAATTTTGAGCAAATACATCAAATAAATCTAATATGATATCCTCATCCCAATCAGGATTAAATTGATAATCCCTGCTCTTAATATGTAAATGTTTACTTTTCAACTTACTAAAACCAGAAATTGCTCCTATTTGAATCATTAATGGATAAAATTCTTGATCTACTTTTTTCTCAAACTCAACAGTATTGATATTTTTAAATAATTGTGTCCATTCATAATCATCTAATAAAGATAACCAATCTCTAAAATTTTTTGTGTATTGTTGGTATTTCAACCACGTAGAGTCACTATGTAGAACTAAAAATTGAGCCATTTGAGTTTTAGGGATAGAAACTTGAAATAACCACAATAAAAAACTTAATGTTGATAATGGATATTTAGATTTAAAATTATCACCTGAAATATTTTGTATAATATTTGGATTACATGAACTCTTTAAACCAGAAGGCATTTGTTGATCTAATATAACAATATGACCGCCTAGTGTTTTACCTGATTTTGGAACTATATCTAAATCAACCCATATTAAATCATTTTTTTTCTGTAAACCTTCTTCTGAAATCCATATTTTTTCCATATTATAATACCCTGCTAAATTCCAGTCTAAATGATGTGATAAAAATGCGGCACAAATCAATCCATCATAATCTGCAGAAATAATAAATGATTGCTTTGTTTTCTTAAGCCATTTAAAATTATTAAATATATTTTTTCTTATTATCATCTTTATCTTTAATTTAGCTAGGAGTATAGTTAATTTAATTAGCAATGAGAAATTTTTTTATTTATATATTTATTTTATTTACCTTTTTATTCTCTCAAGAAGAAATTGGTAGTGGCTTAATAGAAGATAATCTAATTAATTATTTACAAAATAATTATACTACATCTAACACTTCTTCTTATACAAATGCTAGAAATATTTTATATGGTATAATTGATAATAATAATGGATATGTATCCTGTATTTATACTAATTACTCTGGCTATCTTTCTTCAGGAGGAAGTTCAGGAGATAACATTGGAGAACTTTATAATCAAGGGATAAACTGTGAACATCTATGGCCCCAATCATTAGGAGCCAGTAACGGTAATGCTAAAAGTGATATGCACCACTTACGCCCCTGTAAAGATAATGTAAATTCTACAAGGTCAAATAAACCATTTAGTGAGATTAATGACTATATTACAGATACTTGGTTTTGGTTAGAATACTCTTCAACGAGTATCCCGACTAACAATATTGATGAATATTCTGAAAGCACATCTAATATCTTTGAGCCACGTGAAGATGTTAAAGGAGATATTGCTAGAGCTATGTTTTATTTCTATACTATTTATAATAATGTAGCAAATGAAAATTTTTTTAATGATCAAAAAGAAGTGCTATACGAATGGCATCTTAATGACCCTGTAAATGATGCAGAAATCAGTCGAACATGGTCAATAGCTTCATATCAAAATAATATTCCCAATCCATTTATTATCGATGAAACATTAATTTATAGAGCGTACTTTTATGAAGAGCAAATTAATGAAGAAAATATTGGAGATGTAACACAGGATGGACTAGTAAATATCGTTGACATTGTATTAATTGTAAATTATGTAATAAATACTCAAACCTTAACAGATAATCAAATAGAAATTGCAGATATTGATCAAAATGGCACTATTAACATTATAGATATTGTAGCCTTAATAAGTATAATTATAGGAGAAGAATAACTAATGAAAAAAAATATTTTAATAACATCATTAATTTTATTATGTATCTGGGGATGTAAAAAAAACCCTAATGAGCAAAATAAAAATACTACTATGGAAGCAAAAACGGAGAGCATTATGAAAGCAAAGCTAGAAACATCTAAAGGTGATATTATAATTCACTTAGAATTTGAAAAAACGCCTATGACTGTTGCAAATTTTATTGGTTTAGCTGAAGGAAAAATAAAAAATACAGCTAAAGATACTGGAACACCTTATTTTAATGGCTTAAAATTTCATCGAGTAATAAAAGATTTCATGATTCAGGGAGGTGATCCTACAGGAACAGGCAGGGGTGGTCCTGGATATAAATTCCCTGATGAATTCCATCCTGATTTAAAGCATGATAAAGCAGGTATTTTGTCTATGGCAAATAGTGGGCCTGGGACAAATGGAAGCCAATTTTTTATCACACATAAAGAAACACCTTGGCTAGATAATAAACATTCTGTTTTTGGTCATGTAGTAGAAGGACAAGACATCGTAAACCTAATTGAACAAGATGATATTATAAATAATATTACTATTATCAGAGAGGGAGACGCAGCAAATAATTTTGACGCTGTAAAAATATTTCAAGATAAACAAGAAGAAACAAAAAAAATAGCCGAAAAAAAAGCTGAAGAACAAAAAAAAGCATTAGAAAAATTAATTGAAGGCACTACAAAAACATCAAGCGGTTTACAATATATTATATTAACAGATGGAACGGGAGATACTCCATATCCTGGGCAAAATGTAAAAGTTCATTATTCTGGATTTTTAACTGATGGTACTAAATTTGACTCATCATATGATAGAAATATGCCTTTTGAATTTATGTTAGGAGCAAAACGTGTTATCCCAGGATGGGAAGAAGCTGTCCAATTATTAAAAACTGGAAGCAAAGCAAAATTTATCATTCCATCAAATCTAGCTTATGGAGAGCGAGGGATAGGACCCATTCCACCTAATGCAACTTTAATATTTGAAATTGAACTATTAGAAATTATGCCAGAAAAGCATAGTCATGATCACAGCAATCCAAATCATACACATTAAATGAAAAAATATTTATTCCTTATTTTAATTTTTGTATCCTGTACAAAAATTCATGTTTCATGGGATAATAGAGAATTAGAAGAAGTACTATTAAATAATAATAAATTTATCATGATTTATTTTTATGCGACATGGTGAGGTCCTTGTAAAATGCTGGATGCATCAACATTTCAAGATACTGATTTAATTAATTTAACTAAAGCAAATTTTACGGCTTTAAAAATTGATGCAGAAACAGATTATGGACAAAAATTATTTTCTAAATTTAATGGTACGGGATATCCCTTAATAATATTTCTTAATAAAGATGGTATTGAAGTTGATCGCTTTTATGGGTACTTACCTACATATGAATTTATAATTAAAATGGAAAACGTCATATCTGAACAAAATACTTTCACCTATTATTTAGAAGAATATAATAAAAATAATCATAGTGCTGAAATTCTTCGGCCTCTTGCAAATAAATATAAAGAGCAAGGTGATAAGAATATGGCTCTTGAATTATACAAGCAACTTATTACATCAACTAATATATCAAAAGAAGATTATAAAACAGCACAATATAATATTGCTTCATTATCTTTAAGAAATCATCAAATACAAAACATGATCAAATATTTAGATTATAATCAAGAAGATCAAAATTTTGAAAATGGTGTTTATGATTTACTAGATTATTATAAATCTAATCAAATGAGAGATGAAGAATTAAAAACATATATAACATATTTACCATTACTTAACCAAAGCTATCGTTTTTTAAATAGATATGCTTGGAGAATGACTGAAATCAATCAGAATTTAAAAGATGCTTTAAATAAAATCAATATGGCCCTTTTAATTTTAACAACAGAAGATACAGGGTATGCTAATATTTTAGATACTAAGGCTGAGATCCTATGGAAAATGGGAAATATAAAAGATGCGGTATTAATAATAGAAGAAGCATTAAGAATTAATCCAAATAGTGAATATTATCAATCTCAAAAAGAAAAGTTTCTACAATCTACTGATTAATCTCGCTGTATATAAAAAGGAATTAATTCAATTGAATTTCTTTCAGTTTTCTCGATTTTTCCCTCTACTCCACCCATTGAAATTGATGCTCCTCCTAGCTCAAAAGTATTAACTTTTAGTATATGTTTACCCTCCGCTATATTATTTAATGGAATAATCATAAAAAATGTTTGAAGATTAATAAATTTATGGGGATATAAATAAAAAATAAAATCACTCTCAACCTGCACATCATCTATAAAAACATTATAAGCTAAATTAATACAGTCTAAAACTTCATTTTCTTGATCAGATTCTACATCTTGATCATTTATATGCATAATCTCAGGGCATAAATCCTGTAATGTTTTATTCAACATAGGGCTATATGGAATATATAGTTTTAAATAATTAGAAGCAATAATTTCAGAATTAATAAAAGCTGTTTCTGGGTATGAAGCATCATCCTGTTTTTCAATTTTATCAAATTGATTTTCATAGTAATAATATTGCATTAAATTTTTTGAGCTTTTTTCTGGGAAAAAAGTCCTTTCATTAAGTGGGTCAAAAAATAAATTAATAATAATATAACAAAAGAATAATCCAAAAATAGTTCTACGCTTTATATTACTAATAAATGTATAATATAAATGGTCATAAACGAATACTAGTGTTATATATTTATAAAACTTATCAAGATAATAATAACAAAAAGAAAATGGCTTCCATTTGATTTTTTTAAAAATTCCAAAAAGAAAATAATCTATAAAGTATAGTAACCCTGGAACAAGAAATAGGATAATAAAAAACGCTATTACTCCTTCAATATCACCCTTCATTGCTCCACCTGTTGTTTCAAATTTCTCAGATGCACCAAGTCCAAGAATGATCATTAATAATAACTCAAAAACAAATATCAAAAAACTAATTATTGAAAAAGATAAAAGAAAAGTAAATGCAAAAATTGAACTGCAAATATTATCAATATTAATGATAAAATGATTAAAATTATATTTTTTTAAATCTTTTGTAAACCTATCATTAAAATTTAATTTTTTTAGATTAATACCATTTGGATAAACAGATGAAAGGCCTAATATCCCAACCCAAAATCCTCTAAGGCCTAAATAAACTGTCAAACAAAATATGAGTATGGAAATAGAGATTTGCAAAGAAAGTAATGATAAAGCCTGTCCTATCATATAAAAAAAACTTGTTTTTGTATCTAATGCAACTGAATTCATTAATTCAGAGAGCTTAAAACTAATTGTTTCAGGAACTTGAAATAACATAACAAGAACGAAACCAACAATTAATATTTCTACTTCCCAGCTATTTAATCTAAGTTTATCAAACCACTCAATTTTATGATGTTGTTTTTTATCCATAATATAATTTAGATAAAAATATTACCTTTATTTAATAATAAATCTGGATCAACTGCTAATTTAGATTTTTTAACCATCATAACTGCAGCATCACCGTAACACTTTTTAAAATCATTACGCTTTCGTTTCCCTGTACCATGCTCTGCAGAATACACTCCTCCCATTTTAGATGATAAATCAATCATATAATCATACACCTTAAAACTTTTTTTATGCTGATTTTTATTAGGAATTAAATGAAAATGCAAATGGCAATCTCCAAGATGACCAAATAATAAATATTCTATATTTTCAGCCTGTAGTTTTGCATGTATTTTATTTAAATACATTTCAAACTGATTAGGAGGAACAATTGTATCTGTTATAATGCTAATTCCTCCCAGTTGCCTTGTTTTAGTTAATGCATTATCTGGAATTGAATGCCTTGCCTCAAAAAACCGCTTCCAATTTAAAGGATCATTAAGAATAATAATATTATTCAAATTAATTGAATCATCAAAAGCATTTAAAATTTCTGCCCATAATTCTGTTTTGTTTTCTACAGATCCTTTATAAATAGGAATTTGTAAATAAACACCTACCTCAGATTCATTTTGAAATAAAAAATCTTTGTGCTTCATGTAAGCTTGACAATTATATCCAAAATACTCTAGCGCTGTAATTTGGCTCATATCATTATTAAAATATTCATATAAATAATTATAAAAAGATACTGCATGATTTTCATTTTTTAAGCGTATAAAAAGTTCTAAATAATCCTTTGGTCTTTTTGCTAAATTAAATGTACAATTTAAAATCATACCAAAAATACCTTCGCTGCCAATAATTAAATCAATAAAATCAATTTCTTGATTAATTGCTGAATATGGACCACTAGCATTTTTAATTTTTGGACGATCATATTTAGGGATAGGGAGCCGAATTGTTTGATTCCCACACTGTATATTAAAAAATCCATCTAATGATATATAATCTCCTCTTCTAATATTTAAACTATAACCATTAATAAGCATTAATTCAATTTCTTCTACCCAATAACGCGTAGCTCCTTTTTCACCTGGAATAAAACCTGAAGCATTACAAGATAATGTCCCCCCTACATATGCATCATGACGACTAGTTGGATCTACAGGATAATACAAAGTATTTTGACTTTGTTGTAAAACTTCTATTCGCATATCCTCTAAATATATACCAATAGGGGTTTTGACAATTTTCTGATCTATATCAACAGCAGGTGAAGGACTATTAAGATTAGATGTTGACAATACAATGCCTCCGTTTGGTGTTGCGCTACCTGTTAAATTAGTTTGCCCTGCAGAGATAGTGATAGGTATTTTATAAAAACTAGATAATGAAAATAACAACGCGCATTGTTCATTAGAATTTGGCCTTACAAGAAGATCTGCATAGCCACCTGGAATATTAGACCAATCTCTTGTATAGGGCTGAATAATATCTATATCAATCTGTGCATCAATACCACATTTACAAGATAGAAATTGTTGAATTTGATGCATATCCCAATTATTAGAGAACTCATTAATATTATTTTTGACTAATTCTAAGTATGTATTATTAAAAATTAAATTGTTACGCACAAGATTTATTGTTTTTATTTTTATATAAGATATAAAATAGTATTGTAAGGAATCTAATAATTAATTTAAATTGTGCATATATTTTTGGCCCGTTCGTCTAGTGGTTAGGACTCCAGGTTTTCATCCTGGCAACAGGAGTTCGATTCTCCTACGGGCTACTTCTAAACCT
>PBEF01000019.1 GCA_002717625.1 Fidelibacterota bacterium
AAATAACTCTGCTCAAATGGAGCATGAAGCAAGTACTTCAAGCATAGGTGAAGATCAATTATTTTATTGTAATCAAAGAGGTATTTTAACTGAAGATGCTGTTTCTATGATAGTAAATGGTTTTTGTAAAGAAGTATTTAAAGAATTGCCAATGGAATTTGCTGTTGAAGCTCAAAAATTAATGGAAGTTAGTTTAGAAGGTGCAGTTGGATAGAAATATTAGGAGATTATTATCAATATGTTAGAAATAAACAACTTATCTGCAGGAATAGAAAATAAAAAAATTATAAATAATGTAAATCTTAAAATCAAAAAGGGTGAATTCCATGTTATCATGGGAAAAAATGGAACAGGTAAAAGTACTCTCGGTAATATATTAACTGGCAAAGAAAATTATATAATTGATAATGGAACTATAACTTTTAAAGGTAATGATATTACAACATTAAGTCCAGAAGAGCGTGCGTGTAAAGGGATGTTTATGTCATTCCAATATCCAGTATCAATTCCTGGTGTTAATTCTATGCATTTTTTACGAACAGCTGTTAATTCAATCAGGAAACATCAAAATAAAGATGAAATTGCTCCTGCTGATTTTATTAAAGAGTTTAAAGATAAATTAAACCTCTTAGGTTTAGATGATGATTTTTCAAAAAGAGGCGTTAATGATGGCTTCTCAGGAGGAGAAAAAAAGCGTTTTGAAATCATTCAAATGTTAATGCTTAATCCAGATTTAGTTATATTAGATGAGACAGATTCAGGACTAGATATTGATGCATTGAAAATTGTTGCAGATGGAATTAATAGTTTCCGTACTAAAGATAAATCATTCATTTTAATAACTCATTATCATAGAATTGTACAATACCTATCTCCTGACTATGTCCATGTAATGCTAAATGGAACAATTGTTAAATCAGGACAAGAACAATTAGCTATAGATCTAGAGACCAAAGGTTATGATTGGTTAATCAAATGAAACAAAAAAAATATTATACCCCTAATACAGAAAAATGGAAATACACAAAAATAAATCAATTTGATTCATATAGTTTTGATTTTAAGCCTACCAATAGTAAAGTAAAAATTCATTGTGAAAATAATGAAATTATATTACAAAATGGGATACTTAATAATATTGGATTAAATCTAGTAGATAAACAAATTATAATTTCTAATATAAATGATAGTAATAATCATGCACAAAATATCCAAAATAAACTTTCAATTAATGAGGATGTGAAGTTTAATAATAAAAATATAAATTTTTACACTGGACTTTTTTTATACATACCTAAAAATATAAATGAAAACATATCTATTAAAAACATTATAGACCAGGGGCATGAAAAAAGATTTTTAAACTTAAAAAATTATATTTATATAGATGAAAATTCAAAATCCAATATTACCTATAATGAAGAAACAACTTGCTCATCATGCATTTATAATTCATATCAATTATATGTTGGAAATAATTCAGAATTAGAATTTACAAATATAAATAATCGTATAGATGGCTCTAAAGCAATCAATAATTATGATATAAATATACAGGCAAATTCAAAAATGACCTACCATGCAATGGATATTTCTGGAAAGCTTATAAAAAATAATTATAATATTAATTTAAATAAAGCGGGAGCAAATTGCTATTTTAATGGCTTAAATATTGCTTCTCAAAAAAATTATACAGATAATTATATTGAAATTCGCCATAATACAAACCATACATTTAGCGATATCAATTACAATATTATAGCTCAAGATAAGTCTCAAAGTATTTTTTTTGCTAAAACAATTATAAATGAAAAAAGTTCTAGCTGTGAAGCATACCAAAATAATAAAAATATTATTTTATCAGAAAAAGCTCTTATTCAGTCTAATCCACAACTAGAAATATATAACGATGATGTTAAATGTGCTCATGGGTCTACGACAGGGCAAATTGATGAAGAAGCAGTTCATTATATGAGGACCAGGGGAATTAATGAAATACTTGCTAAACAGCTTATCCTGCATTCTTTTTTAGCTGATATTATTAATAAAATTTCTTTAAAAAATTTAAAGACAAAGCTGAATAATAAAATTGAGAATTATTTAAAAAATGTTAATTAGTTCAAAAATAAATGAAATTAAAGATATGTTTGAATTATTTGACGACCCTATGGATAAATATACTCAAATTATAGAACTGGGCAAAAAAAATATCCCTTTACAAAATAAATATAAGAATGAAGAAAATAGAATTTATGGATGTACATCATTAGCATGGGTTCGGGTCACTAAAGAAAATAACACATATACGATATTTATTGATTCAGATACATTTATTGTTAAAGGCCTTTTAAGTATTATTAAATATATTATTGATGGATCTGAAGCAAAACAAATTGAAACATTGAATATACAATCTATATTAAGTGATATTGGACTTGAAGAATCTATTACTAGCCAAAGAACAAATGGCTTTTTAAATGCCTTAGAAATGATTAAAACACAAATAAAAAAATATGAGTGAAAATAATTTTATAAAAATTTCACGTGATTGTGATGGAGTTTTAATTCCATCTGGAGATCATATTAAAATTTCACAGGGAACTCCTGTTAAAATAACACAATCTTTAGGTGGTTACTTTACATTATATGTGAATGGAAATTTAGTGAAATTAGATGGAAAAGATGCTGATGCTATTAATCAAACAGTTAATCTAAACGATGACTATTTAGATGTAAAGGAATTCAATGAAACACTTATATGGGATCAGCTCAAAACCTGTTATGATCCAGAGATTCCAGTGAATATTGTTGATTTAGGATTAATTTACAATCTTGACTACACAAAAAATGATAGTGGAAAATACTATATTAATATTAAAATGACTCTAACAGCTCCTGGATGTGGAATGGGTCCAGTTATTGCTTCAGATGCAGAAAATAAAATAAAAGGGTTATCCTTTGTTGATGATGTATTAATTGAATTAGTATGGGATCCTGTGTGGAATCAAGATATGATGACTGAAGAAGCAAAATTAAAATTAGGAATGCTTTAAAATGGATATTAAAAATCAATTTCCAATATTTAAAAATAATCCTGATTTAATTTATTTTGATAACGCATCAACAACTCAAAAACCGCAGTGTGTTATTGATGCTATGGTTAATTTTTATAGCTCATGTAATGCAAATGTGCATAGAGGAGCATATAAAATTGCTGAGCAAGCAACTGCTCAATTTGAAAATTCAAGACAAATTATTGCAAAATTTCTTAATGCCAATGAAAATGAAATCATTTTTACAAAGGGTACAACTGAATCGATTAATTTAATTGCTTATAGCTTAGAATCTAAACTCAAACCTGGAGATGAAATCATAATTTCAGAAATGGAACATCATAGCAATATTATACCATGGCAAATGCTACAAAAAAATAATATTTCTATTAAATATGCTCCCATTAATAATCAGGGTGAAATAGATATAAAACAATTAGAATCATTAATTACAACTAATACAAAACTTATATCTGTTATACATATGTCTAATGTATTAGGTAGCATTAATTCTTTAGATCAAATCATTAATCTAGCTAAACAAAATAATATTCTAACACTTATTGATGCAGCTCAAAGTATATCACATGAAAAAATTAATGTACAAGAATTAAACTGTGACTTTTTAGTATTCTCAGGTCATAAAATTATGGGTCCTACTGGTGTTGGGGTACTATATATGAAGGCAAAACATGCAGATAGCATGGAGCCCTTTTTGCGTGGAGGGCAGATGATTAAAGAAGTAACAAAAAATAATACAACATGGAACGATTTTCCATGGAAATTTGAAGCAGGAACACCTAATATAGCACAAGTTATAGGTTTATCTAAAAGTATTGAATATATTAATGAATTAGGATTAGATAATATCAAAATTTATGAGCAAGATTTACTAAACTATTTATTATTGAACCTAAAAAATATACATGATATTGATATATTAGCTCACCATAATAGTTCAGGACCAATTGTCTCTTTTAATATACCAGGATGCCATCCTTATGATATTGCCAAACTACTTGATGGAAAAAATATATGTATTAGAGCAGGTCATCATTGTGCTCAAATTCTTATGGAAAGTTTAAAAATTAATTATACTAATAGGATTAGCTTATTTATATATAATTCTAAAAAAGAAATTGATTATTTTATTGAACACCTATTAAAAGTTATTACAATATTAAAATAATTTATTTTTTTAATAAATTTGCTAATTCTCCAGAGTTGTGTAATTCAACAGCAATATCACACCCCCCTATAAATTCACCATTGAAAAATAATTGTGGTATTGTAGGCCAATTAGAAACTTTAGCTAATTCATGTCTAATATTATGATCTTCTAAAACATTAGTTGCCTTATAATCAACATTATGCGTATTTAAAATATTAACAACTGTAGATGAAAAACCACACATAGGCATTTCTTTTGTTCCTTTCATATAAAGCATAATTTTATTATCAGCAATATCTTTTTTTATTTTATCTTGTAATTCCAAATGGACCTCTCTCTTTATAGATTGTTTATTACATATACTAATCGCTAATTTATACAATTCAATATACTTTAGTAAATATTTTTATGAAAAAGATTGTTACAAGAATTACTATAGCTTTATTTATTATTACTTTATTATTCGCAGATAATAAGGAAAGAAAGATTGGACTTGTTTTATCTGGTGGCGGTATTAAAGGTTTTGGCCATCTAGGAACATTATATCTAATTGATTCTCTTAATGTGCCCATTGACTATGTTGTGGGTTCATCTATTGGAGCTATATCAGCTGCCTTATACGCTACCGGACACTCACCTGAGGAAATAGAACAAATAGGAAAAAATTCTGATTGGGATAGAATATTTGGACAATCTCCAAGAAGAGATAAATTGTATTATTTTCAAAAGTTAGATGCAGGTAGATTTAATATTACATTTGGAATAGATGGATTTAAACCCACATCACCTATTTCGCTATCTAATGGACAATATGCATATGAGCATCTTTTGAAATTATTTAATAGCTATTCGCATGTTAATAACTACGATGACTTATTAATTCCATTTAGATGTAATGGAACAGATATTATCAATGGAAAAGAAATTATTTTTAATAATGGATCAATTGCTAAAGCTTTACGAATTTCAACATCTATACCAACTGTATTTACTCCTATTGAAGATAAGAATCGTTTACTTGTTGATGGTGGATTAATTAATAATTTACCATCTAACATCGCAGAAGATATGGGCGCAAATTTTATTATTTCATCTAGTGTATTATCTTCTGAAAAATCAAAAGAACAAATTGTCGATGTTTTTAATATTATAGGTACTATCATTGATTTATATGGTTATGAAAACAAACAATCTAATATACTTAAATCAGATATCCTTATTAATCCAAAATTAAATAACATTAGTGTCATTGGAGCTAATCCAAAAACAATAGAACGTATTACAAAAGCAGGTAAAAAAGAAGCTTATCAACATATTGATGAATTTTTAAAATTAAAAAATACAAATTTAAAACAACCATATATCAAATTATCAGCCATCAAGAATAATAAATTTAAACTACAATCTATTGAATTAAGTCCTGATTTAAAAAACGATATATTAATAAAAAAATTATTTACAGATAATTCAATAATCACAAAAGATGATTTTGCTCTTAAAATATTAGAAGTTCGCAGAAATCAACAGTATAATAACTTATCATATAAATTTAAGCAAGTAGATGATAATACATTTATAGCTAAGATAGAAGGATCAAAAAACAATCCTATCATAATCAATAAAATTAAAATAGAAGGAAATAATAAAATTCCTGATAAAGATATTATTAGACTCTTTAATGTTCAAGAAAACAAACAAATTGATATTAATATGTTTAATGAAGAAATTCATCAGGCATATAACACAGGATATTTTGAATATTTACACTATGAGTTACTACCTGTAGATGCTACATATTCAGATCTCATTATTAATTGTAAGGAAACAAAAAATAAAAAAATCAAATTGGGAATAATATGGGATAACCATTATAAACTTTTAGGAAAAGTAAAATTAGATATTTTTAATAAACCATTACGAAGATTAAGAATACAAAATGAACTAACTTTTTCAGGGTTTAAACAAAATAAGTTTAATCTATATTATCTAACAATGAGTAATAGAAAAATAAATATTATCCCATTTTTAGAAAAAATCAATCAAATCAAAACATTTGGTATATCAGACTATATATATAATATGAATCCTGATACTCAGTATATAATAGCTAATACTATAAATGATGTAAAGCATGATTTAGATAATTTTTCATATGGAATTATTTTTTCTATGATGCAATATGGCTCTATCACATTTAAATCTAATCAATCAAACAATAAATTTAACTCTGATATATATAATGTAAACTATTCTCAAATGATATTAGATATAGACCAAATTGATGATTTACTAAATCCTAGGAGTGGCTATCTTCTAATAGCTGATTATCAAAAATCAGATGATCATCAGAAAACATTTAATTATTTAAATATTAAATCTGAATACTTTAAAACATTTTATCATAATCATACTATTAGACTATTTGGAATGTATAAAGATGCCAGTGAAAATACGCCTATAAATTTAACTAGTACATATGGAGGATATAATTGGGCTATAGGATATGATGAGTTTGAGTTGACATCTTATGAATTATCATTACTAGGTTTTGAATATCAATTTCACTATAAGAATAGCACCACATTAAGATTTATTATCAACCATATTGGTAAATATAACAACCTATTATTTGATGGCCCTGAAATTAAAGATCCTATTAATTATGGCTTTGGTATTAAAATTAGATCCTTATTAGGTCCAATTAACTTTATATGGGGACGAGGCTATGATACGATAATGAATGAAAAAAGTAAAAGAACTAATATATTTTATTTTAATTTTGGAGTTCATTTATAATCTGTAAATTATTGTAGTTTCACATTTTTTATTATCATAAAGGGGAGGTTATGAATATAACTACATATATTAAATTATTTTTCATCTCATTATTATCAATTTTTATTACTACTTGTGGTAGTAGTGGTAGTGGTGTATTTGATGATGCAGAATCTGCAACTGAATTTACATTTGAATTAAGCGGTGGTAGCGCTGATGATTTTCTTAGTGATTCAGGAGACATTGATCAAAATTCACAGGCTGCACTAAACTTTAAAACAAGTGTAGCTGCTCAAGTTGGAGCAAATCCAGATCAAATTGAAATCACAGGAGTAGAAAATATCAATTCTAGAAATGAATTATTTATTTTATCTTTTATTTTTAAAGAGGATAGTGAAGGTCTTATTGCTGTTGATACATTAGTAGAAGAATTAATGGATATTATTAGTACAGCGATATTAGATGACACCTCTTTAACCATTGGAGATTATAGTGCAGATATTGAAGAAATTATAATTGATAATCTTGATGAAGATATTTCCTGTCCATTTACAACGGATCAATGCGGCGTATGCAATGGCCCTGGTTTAAACCAAGATGGTTGCTGCGGTGAAGAAGTCTTAGATGACTGTGGAAACTGTGGTAACACTAATAGCACAATAAATGATGCAAATATGATGCTAACAGAAATGATTCAACGTATATCTTGGTGTAATGATAACCATTATGATGATGATTATTATTATTATGAACATACTGACCACTATGATTGTAGCGATGAACTATCAGATTGGGATTTTGATGTTATTTATGATAAATATCAATCTGCTTTAGGTAATGGAACTTGTTCTAATAGTGCTGCTTATTTTGGTATGGGTATCACATCAATGTTTAGAGTTACTCAAGATCAAGAACTGATTGATATAATTGACACATGGGATAGTGGCGAAGATGATATCATAATCTCAAATGATAGAAACTCTCAATCTAAAATCAAATCTGGTCTTCCTAAGGGAACATCAGACTTTACCACATTATCAAATATTAACTACTTAAACTATATTCCAATTAAGCATCTATTTAATTCTATAGTAAATCGTAATTCAAGAGATAATAATGAAACAATATATTTCTCTGATATGCAAGATATGATTGAAGATGTGTTTATTACAAAATTAAATGATGCAATTAGCCATTTTGAAAATGTTGTTGGAAATGATTTTATGTTTACAATAACTCCTGCAATGCAAGATGACTCGTATGCAGATAATATCGAAATTGATGATGCTGAAATTTATGTAATGAAAGCTTATATGCACAGCCTAAGAGCTCTTTTATATGCTATTTCTACATATAATTTAGATTTTATCAATTCAGATAATTTTGATGATGGACCTGCAGATGGTTTTGATTTTACACAATTGCAACAAAATGGAGATTATCTTTCTATACGTAATGGATCTCAAAATAATCTTCCTAATGCATTTGATGATTTAAATGATATTTTCACATCACTGCAATCTGCTTATACCTTTTTAGGTAATCATGTTCATCCAAATGGGGTATTATCATGGGATGATGTTTCTGGTCAAGATGTATATGATGCATTATTTATAGATGGACCAAACATTCTAAATAATACGCATACAGTAGAAGATGTTTGTGTTGGTGGTGAATCACACTCATATTGGGGGTATGATGGAGAATATTATCAAAATGATTATAATGATGAAATATGCTATGATATTAATGTTAATCTTAAGAATGTAATGGAAACACCTATTAATGATTTTAAAGATCTTCTTCCATCTTATACAATTAGTGATTTAGATAACCAAGAAATGGAAATAGGATGGGATAACAATTGTGAATGGTTTGATTCTAACGAAACCTGTTTAGAGGCTGGAGATTCATACTTATGGATGAATTATGAATGGAAAAGTAATCAATGTTGGGCAGGAGTTGAAGATGATTATGAGTGGAATGATTGGCATTATCAATGCAATCCTCAAAGTGAGAGCTATCCAAATGAATATTCTAATATGATACCAATGCAAACAAATTGTGGGTCTACAGATAATTGTGACTGTTCCTATGCACACACATATGCCGAGCAAATGTTAACCAATATCATTGATGACATCGGTATATCTGATTTACTATATATAGATATTGCATACAGTGAGAGTTATTGGAATCAAGAACAACAATGGTGCTATAACATTATGTACAAAGAATATGTTGCTGACCCCTGTTTCACATGGAATCAAAACAGTTATTCACAATGGCAATCTGCATGGCCAGATGTTACAATGAGCGGATTATTTCCTAACATGACTCTAAATAAATTTCTTGATTTAACTGGAATATCTCAAGAAGATGATGACTGGTGGGAGCAAAGTTCATGTTCAGAGGATGATGATTAATCTGTTTCAAAAACTTTATAATAATATTCTAATAAGTAAAGGGGGGAAATCTATTTCCCCCTTTTTATTCGTCATCCTATTTTATTCATTAGGACTTTCTCAATTTCAAATATCACATTGGACACATCCAGGAATCCTTGTATCGGATACAACTAAAATTAATCAAATTCATTTTTACACAAATAATGATATCAATTTCATCAGCAAAAGTGACTCAACAAAAGTATATACATCCTTATCTGGATTAAAAATATATTTCCCAATGAATGAATCATTAGAATTAAAAATGGATATTTATCATAAAAAATACAGAACTAGATTTGTTCATGAATTACTACAAATTGATGCACATGAACATTATAAAGGACTCAATTATCATTTAATATATAAAAAAAATAAATCGTTTATTCCTTCTTTATTCTTATCTCCCTTAACACAATCAATAGGCTCTGATGTTAATTTTTTGCTCAGAAATGGCATAGCAATACAAACAGGATATTTCATTCACAAGAAGGCTTTTGATACAAAAATAGCATATGAAGATTTTTTATATAATGTAAATAATGTAGAAAAAATTCAGCACTTACATACATTTAGATTAAAACATAAAATCAATAATGTAGCTATTACTATAAATGACCAAAGTAGTTTTTATAATATTAATCAACAAGATAGCAATAATGATAAGATAGATAGCCCATATTACAAAGATGATTTAAGTTCTATACAATTAATCATAAATAATCAAAATAAATCAAAAATATTTATAGAGCATAAACGCAGAAAAAAAGATTTTGCATTACACTTTATTCAAAATAATAATCCCTTTTTGAAATTGAATAAAGTATATTTTTTATCATCTCAAACAAAATTAAGTATTCATAATAACCAAGTTGAATTAGGATTTTTACATAGAGAGAGTGATTTAATTTTATCATCTAGAATTAAAGCATCTATGATAGGGAATTCACTAGAAACAATTTTAGGGGCTGCTTTTGTTAATAATCTTGATGAAGGACATATTACTATTGATAAATTGTTTATTAACTATAAAAAAAATATAAATAATCATACATTCAAATTTCATATTGGATATACAATTGATAGGTATAACATTGATATTCGTAATTCTCTATATACAGCATCATCTTTTTTTATTGCTCCATTTGATATAACATATGATTTTTTACAATATAAGAGAAAAACAGCTGTCATATTTGGATTTGAAGATTCAATCCAATTTAAAAAAATAATATTTAATATGAAATTTTATCAAAATATTCCAATTAAAATTTATAAATGGATCGAAGATGACCCAGAAAAACCTGATTTTAATAATATGGTTAATTATGGGTTAGGACAATTTTTATTTAATATATTCATACCCTTAGATTAAAAATTTTAATGCTTTATATTATGACCAAATATATTTTAATTTTAGAGCTGTAGTATTAAGTATTTGCCGCGATGGTGGAATTGGTAGACACGCTGGTCTTAGGAACCAGTGCTTATGGCGTGGGGGTTCGACTCCCTCTCGCGGCACACATTTATAAACAAATATGGGAGTACTTATGTACAAATATATCAAGATGTTATTTGTTTTTCTCTTACCTCTTTTAATTATTACCTGTAGTGATGATCCTAGCGGATTTACAGATGAATTAGAAGAAGCATTTACAGAATTTGTTCTATCTCTAAATGGAAGTAGTGCTAGCTTTTTAGATGATAGCGGAGCAATTGATCAAACCTCTGATGCTGCAGAAAGTTTTAAGCAAGGAATTGCAGATAATCTGAATAATACAGATGATGTTAGTGGTGTAGATAAAGATCAAATTGTAATAACAGATATTAAGCCTATTAATACTAGAAATGATGGCTTTATCATTTCATTTAAATTTGTTGAAATTCCAAATAGTGTAGTAACAATTACAGTAGATGAATGTGTTGCTGGCTTTATAGATTTAATTGTTACTGCAATTGAAGAAGAAACAGATCTTACTATTGCAGATTACACAGTAACTCCTATTGAAGATGTCTTTATTGAAAATTTAGATGAAGAGTCAGAATGTCCTTTAGAAATAGATGAATGTGGTATTTGTGGTGGAAATGGGAAAAATGATGCTGGCTGTTGTGGAGATGCTGTTCCTGATTGTTCTGGAGAATGTGGCGGAAATAATATGAGTTGTAATGGTAATTGTTTTGATGATGCTAGTAACAATTGTGAAACATATGATAATCCAGATGCATGCGAATTAAATGATGCTTGTCATTGGAATGAATTATATGATGATGATGGAAATATTATATATGGATATTGTCACTTTGATGGACCCCCTGAATGTGTATGGGATTGTGAAAGACTTTGTGACTGGATTGGAGATGACCAATCAGATCCACTAGAAAGTAATCCTTTAGGTTTTTGTGAATGGGTCGTTGGAACATTAAATGGGACTGATGATTGCTCTAATGATTGTATAGGTGATGATTTATTAGATGCACAAGAAGTACTTTATATATGCACAATATGTGTTGAAGATCCAGACTCTGGTGCATGTGAAGCATTAGGATCTGATGATGATGATGACTGTTTTGAATGGATGGATTTTGATATTGCAGATAGCTGTTATAGCTATACAAGTCCCGATATTTGTAATTCTTATGATGAATGTCACTGGGAATACTCTGATAATGGGGATGGTACAGGAGAATGTCAAATTGAAGGCCCCCCAACTTGCGTATGGGATTGTGAAGGAATTTGTCAATGGGAAGGAACAAATAATGATGATGATCCTATTGGATTCTGTGAATGGTTAATGGATGCAACAAATAATGGTTGTACATCAGATTGTGAAGGAGATGACACTTTAGAAATTGAACAAAAAACAGTTGACTGCCAAGCATGTCTTGATTCTGGAAACCCAGAATCAGATGCATGTTACGATGTATTCGATGATGATGGATATATGGAACAATGGTATTGCGAGCATGAGAATGGGATGGATTGGTATACTTCACTAGAAGAATGTAATCAAGAATGTCCTGAAAGCTGTTATGACGATGATTATGATTATGGGGATGATTATGAAATGGAACAATGGTATTGTGAACATGAGAATGGGATGGACTGGTATACTTCATCAGAAGAATGTAATCAAGAATGTGATATAGAATGTATTTTCAGTGAATATGGGGATGCCCCTGCATGTTTAGAAGATTGTACAGGATTTAATGATTGGGCGCATGTTGATATTAGCGATAGTCCTGATGCATTCTGTTATTGGCTAACAGAATCTTTTGTAAGTTCAGATTGTACAAATGATTGTGTAGATGATGAAGATGCAGATATGATTACTGCTTATCATAATGCCTGCCTTGCATGTTTAGATACAAATAATGGATGCCAAGATGCAATAGATGAGCTTGATCACATAGATGATTGGCTTGCAGATGGTGACTGTTCTCAGTTTTCAGACCCATATGAATGTAATGCAACTGAAGGATGTAATTATGTTGAAACATTTGATCAAAATGGAAATGCTATAAATGGATGGTGTGAGTCTGATAATTGCTGGTGCCATGGTCCTGGACATATGGAAGAAGGACAAGAAGACTGTGATAACTTTGATAATTTTAATGCCTGTGTAGACTATGGCTGTGATTGGTGGTGTGAAGAATACGCCACTGATGACTGGTGTTTAGAATGGATGCATGATACTCATATAGATGAGTGTTATACCCTTACTAGTCCAGAAGATTGCGATAGCTTTGATGAATGTCATTGGGAAGGAGATAGTACTGCAGGAGAATGTAGAAGCGAAGGACCTCCAAGTTGTGTATGGGACTGCCCTGAAATTTGTGATTGGCATGAAAGTGATCAAGATGATCCTATTGGGATGTGCACATGGCTAACTGATATAGTTGATAACAATGACTGCACTACAGACTGTCAAGGGAATGGTTTAGATGAGGTAAATGAATATTATGAATTATGTCAAGCATGTCTTGAATCTGAAAATCCAGAATCAGACGAATGTAAAAATGTTTATGATGATGATAATGATGACACTACATCTTTTACCCTATTTCCAGATATTACAATAATTAAGATGACAGATGAATTCGGACATGATTTAGGAATTACAGGCGATCACTATGCTGGCTGTTGGGATGCTGATTTGTATAATATTAATAACAATCGACCTTCTACTAGTATAAATTGGGATATAGAACCACTAACTACTATGCTTGGTCCAATCTATCCTAACCCATTTAATCCTGTAACTACTTTACCTATAGAATTATCTGAAGCTGATACTCTTAGTGTTTTTGTGATTGATAATAATAATGAAAAGGTATGCGATATAGTAAATAATGAATACTTTGATATGGGTGTACATTCATTAGTTTTAAATATGAGTGATTGTATAACTGATCGAGGTTCTAATTATTATAGATTAATTGTTGATTTTGGATCATATGAATGTTTTCAAAATATGGACTACAATATACCCGATTAATTGTTTTAATTTTATAGCTTATTATATGTCTTCTTATTAAATACATAATATTTAATAAGAAGACTAAAGCTAGCAATCATCTTTTGAGCAAACAATTTTTTATTATTTACAGTCTTAATAGATTTTATTTTTCTTCTTCTTTTTAAAATGATTGAAAAATTAAATACAATCCATAAAAGTGCTAAATAATGATATAAAAAATGCAAAGGTCTTAAACTCACAAGCTCCTTTAATGAAGATATAATCTCAAGTGGTAAGCGTAAAGTAAAATAACACAAAGAACGCCACATACAATAATTACTAAGCAATAATACTAAACTGTTTCTGTGGTTATAATATACTTTTTTTGCAGACTGCATAGGTAATGTTGCTCCACCCAAATGATATAAAACAGCACTAGGTTCTACCCATACCTCTGAATCTGATAAATATGACTTCCAGTGATAATCAATCTCCTCCATATGAGCAAATAAATCTTCATCAAAACCTTCTATTTTATCAAAATTACTTTTCCTAGTTAAAAAACCAGCTCCTGATGCCCAAAATATTTTAACTGAATCATCATACTGACCTTGATCTGTTTCAACTCTATTAAATATTCTTCCTCGAGTAAATGGAAAAACTAAATAATCCATAAAACCACCACTTGCTCCAGCGTAATCAAATGAAGATTTATCATCTAAATTTAAAATCTTAGGTTGTACAGAACTTATTTTAGAATCAGATCTTAATTTATCAACCAATTTAGAAATACAATTTTGATCAAGAACAGTATCATTATTAAGAAAAAATAAATAGTCCCCTTTAGCATCTTTTGCTCCAAGATTACAACCACCAGCATACCCTAAATTTTTTAATGATTTAATAATAACAACTTCAGGATAATTAATATGTACATGATTAATACTATCATCTGAACTTGCATTATCAACAATAATAATTTCAAAATTTTGATATGAAGATTGATAGATGGACTTAAGGCAATCTAATAAAATATCTTTATTGTTATGATGGGGAATAATGATTGAAACCAGTATTGGAAATTCGTCCTGATTCATTATTATTGTATAGATATTTGTTCTATGATTTTTTTACGTTTATTAATCATTCTCTGATTAGAAGGATTAGCATTAATCCATATATCCAGTTCTTGGAGTGCCGCATCATAGTTAGTATTAGCCTTATACGCATTGACTAAGGTATATAACATGCCTTCAATTTTATCATTTTTAAATGTTTCAATAGCAAAATCAATATATTCTTGACGGCCCATAGTTTCTAATAAAATATCAGCAATATATTTTTGCATATCAACGTCTTGTAAATCATTATCATAGTGTCCTAATAATAAGCTAGTTCCCATCTGAATCATGCCATCAATATTACCAATTTGATATAATACTCCAAAGATTGAATACTTATCACCAACAGAGAACTGATCAATGTCATATTTGTTCAAAATATTATTAACTAAAGGATCCATACTACTATGATACCCAATACTATTTACTGTTTCAAAGAATAAAGCTAATTTGCTATCTAAACTCATTTTACCATTAATAATATGCTCTGATAGCATTTGCTCTGTTAGCTCATAATGACCTAATTCTAATGCTCTAATAATTGCAATTAATTTGACATTTACATCAGTATTAACACTAACTAAATCTTTTAATATTCTTTTTTGGTTTTCTTTATCATCTAAAGGTTTAAATACTTTATCAAGCATTTCAAATCCCAACCAAGGATCAAGAGGAAGTACATTATTAGGGAAATAATCATTTAACTGTTTAATTAGTAAGTCTACTTCTTCTAAATTATTTTTTTGTAGTTGAGATTGCATCATTCTTAAATAACCAATTCTATAATTTTGAACTAATCGTTTAATATTATCGCTAAAAAACATTTCAGAATTATTCAAATTATTATAACGATAAATTCCTTTATTATTCTTAACAGCCTGCGTGTAATCTTCAGCTGTTCTAATGGTATCTGTTAATGCTGCTTGCGTAAGATTAATTTTCATTTTTTTATAATTAAGAGCTTCAATAGGATTTTCAGGTAATTCTTCTGAAACTAAACGATATGTCATGCCTTCCATTTGCAAGTAATCACCTAATCCTAATTGATTATTTTCAGAAACAGTAGCGGCAAAATAAATAGGTTTTTCATTATACAAATCTTGAATAATCTCTAATATCATATAATCCTGTATTCTTAAAACTTGCTTGTGATATGATGGCACATTAAATCTAAATAATGTATTTTTATCTATGTATAAAGCGCAATCAATCACATCCCATGGTACCACTCCTTTAAACTCTTGAGAACATAATTTATAACCTTCCTCAGTGCTAATTAAATAATCACTCTCAATATTATATATATCATCACGTAATGCTGCATTATCAAATTCAAGGTTTAATTTAGGGTTATCATTAATCAATTGCTCTATATACCAAGGGGTATTTAATAAACTTAAATTGACTACCTTAACATCTCTTCGAATATTTTCAACTTCTTGTAAATACCATAAAGGAAATGTATCATTATCTCCATTAGTAAATATAATCGCATTTGGTTCGCATGAATTAAGAAGATTGTAACCATAATCCCAGGCAACATAATTACCTTTTCTAGAATGTTCTTTATAATCAGCAACTAGCATTGTAAATGTCATTAACATAAATATCAAAGCTGAAACTGATATAGATATAAAAGAGGCTATGTTTGAATCTTCAAAAAATTCTTTTATTTTCTTTTGAATAAAGCTAATGCCAATTCCAATCCAAATTGAAAAAGCAAAAAAACTGCCAACATAAGAATAGTCTCTTTCCCTAGGCTGAGGATCATATTGATTTAAATAAATCACGAGCATTATGCCAGTAGCTAAAAATACACTCAATACTGCTAAGGCTCTTTTCCAATCTCTTCTAAAGTGATAATAAAGTCCAATTAATCCAAATATAAATGCTAATGGAAGTCCGTATCTGAAAAAATCGATACCATCTAATTTTCTATTACCTACTGGTTGACCATTCAAATCATTAATAAGCCAAGGTTTTTCATTTTTATCAGAACGTCCAATAAACTGCCATGCAAAATAACGTAGATACATCTCTTTAATTTGATAATCCCAAACAAAATTTAATTTTTCTTTAAATGTTGGATTATGCTTATCAGTAGTCCATCTTTTCCAATGCCCACTATTACTACTTTTTATAGCTGCTGCAGGATTAAACGATGTAATTGCTCCATATTGATCCCTATTAATATAAGATAATGCTCGATCTAAATTATCTGGGTTATTTTCATTAATTCTAGGGTGTTGATTTGCCCTAATAAATATTGTTGTATAAGATGAATAGCCAATAAAAATCAATATAAAACAAGATAAAAACACCTTTACTGATAATGTGTTATTTTTCTGTTCATCCCATAAAAGCATATACGATAATATTGATATCAAAATAACTAATAATAAAAGACCAAAAAGCACCCAGGCTGACTGCCAAAACAATAATTGAAAAAAGCCCAAAGTATCTTTTTTTCTATCTAAAATTTGCTGATCTTTTAATAATAGGGCCCTATCTTTCTTCAATCTCTCCAAGTATTCATAATCAACATTATTCATACTTTGTTCTCCAATTTCTTGTTGATTGATATAATGGTAAAATGTGTCATCAATCATACGAATCTGATTATCATAAGAATCTAAGAGATTAGAAGAGCTTTTAATAAAAAGTTTATTATAAACAATTAAGCTAATAAATAGTAAAGATACTACGGATAATACTTTCGCTAACTTAGAAAATGAAGTGTTGTATTGACTAATATGCAATAATATGATTGCTGCAACAATAGTAGCAATACTAAAAACAATAATATTAAGACTATTAAATTTACTTACAATATCTGGGAGCCCAAGAATAACGCCCGAATAAATTATAACAAAAATTAAAACAGTAATAATCATTGAACAAATTAAACCTATAATATTAAAATTATATTTTTTGAAATAAATAATAAGAATAATAAATGGTAATGCTAAAAGATTCAATATATGAATTCCTATTGCTAGACCTAACATATATGCTATTAATAATAAATATCGAATATCCCATTTTTCATTAGAATAATGAGACCATTTTAAAATCATCCAAAGCACTATGGCCGTAAAAAATGTAGATAATGCATAGACCTCTGATTCGACTGCATTAAACCAATGGGAATCTGTTACAGCAAAAGTTAAAGCTGCAATCATCGCACTAACATTATTAATAATAATATCAGAAAGGTCTTTTGGCTTTCCGTTAAACTCTGTAATTAAATAAACAATAATATGATATAAAAACATAACAGAAAGGGCGCTAGATATAGGAGAAATCAAATTAACCCTTGCTCCAATATCACTAAGAATAGGAATGTGACTAAAGACATTACCTAACAGTAAAAATAAAGGTGAACCTGGAGGATGTGGGACTCCTAAAATATACGAAGTAGCAATAAATTCTCCACAATCCCAAAATGAAGTGGTTGGAGCCATTGTAGAAAAATAAACAATAAATGGCAATAGAAAGGCTAATAATCCAAAGATTTTATTAACTTGATTATACATAAATTATCCGATATTAATAAATTCCAGCATATGCTTGTAATCTCTTAAAAGCTTCAATTTTAAATTTTGATTACTTATAAGTTTAGGGTCATTTTCTATAATTTCAAAGGCTCTAGTTCTTGCATGCCTAATAATTTCACCATCATTAGCAATATCAAGTAATTTAGAGGATACATATCCATGTTGTTTTGTTCCTAAAAACTCTCCAGGACCACGTAATTTTAAGTCTTCATCTGATATTTTAAAACCATCTAAATATTTTTCTAATATATCTAATCGTTTACTAGAATTTTCTGTAATTTTACGTTGTATCATATAACAATATGACTGATATTTTCCTCGACCAACTCGTCCCCTTAATTGATGTAATTGAGTTAATCCAAATCTCTCTGCATTTTCGATAACCATAATAGTTGCATTTGGATTATTAATTCCAACTTCTACAACAGTTGTAGAAACTAAGCACTGAATATCACCATTATTAACTTGATCCATAATATTTTTTTTATCATCTTTATTTAATTTGCCATGTAAAAAACCTAGAGTATAATCTTTAAAAACATCATTACTAAATTTTTGATATGCACTTTCTGCAGCTTCAGCATCTATTTTATCTGATTCCTGTATAATAGGAAATACAATAAAACAAAAGCGACCTTTATCCATTTCTTTTTTCATAGTTTGATAAACAGAATCAATTTGATTACGTTGAACAATAGAAGTTTTAATTGGAATCCTGTTCTTAGGCATTTCATCAATCCAAGATAAATCCATATCTCCATGTATTGCAAATGTTAAAGTTCTTGGAATCGGCGTAGCTGTCATAGATAACATATTAACATGCCTACCTTTATTGATTAAATTTTTCCTTTGCTCTACACCAAAACGATGTTGTTCATCTATTACCACTAATGCTAAATCACTAAACTCTACTTTATCTTGAATAAGAGCATGGGTGCCTACAATAATTTGTATAGCACCTTCTTTTAAATCTTTATATATTTTTTTTTTATCAGCATCATTAATATTGCTAATTAATAATTTGCATTGAATACCAAGTATATCGCAATACTCTTTAAAACTGCCATAATGCTGCTCTGCTAATATTTCAGTAGGAGCCATAACAGCTACTTGTGATGAATTACCTACAATAATAGCAGCTGTTAACATTGCAATCACTGTTTTACCACAACCAACATCTCCCTGAACTAATCTATTCATTGGCTTATTAGAAGATAAATCAGATCTGATTTCTCTCATTACTTTAATCTGCGAATTAGTCAAAGTAAATCCTAAATTTTTATACATTTTAACAGCATATTCTCCAAGCTCAACAAATTTTTTACCTTTATAATTTTTTATTTGATGTTTATTCATAGCTAAAACAAGTTGTAAAAAAAAATATTCATCAAACTTCAACCTATAATAAGCACTTTTAAGTGCATCATTACTACTAGGATTATGCACTTCATGTAAAGATTTATAATAATCATATAAACCTTCATTCTTTAAAAAAGTAAAACTAAAATGATCTTCAATAGAAGTAATATGTAATAAAGCTTTATCTATAAGTCTTCTAATTCCACGACTATCTAAACTCACTTTTTTTAATAAGCTACTAGTTGAATAAATAGGGATTATAGTTCCCGTATTTAATGGATTATCGTTACCTCCTAAAATATCAAATTCAGGATGAATAATTCTATATCCTCTATAAAATTCAATTTTACCATAAATAGCAATACTATCACCTACTTGAAATTTATCTACTATCCAAGATATACCATGAAACCAAATGCAATTAATAAATCCTGTTTGGTCAACTACAGTTAATTTAAAATATTTTCCCTTTTTTAAACGCTGCACTCCAAATGATTCAATAGTACCTATAACAACTACTTTTTCATTTACTTTAATTTGATCAATTGTTTTTATATTTGTTCTATCTAAATACTTTCGAGGAAATGTACGGAGTAAATCATGAACATTTTTGATACCTATACTATTTAAAAATGTCCCACGCTTAGGACCAACTCCTTTTAAATATTGAATATCAGTGCCAAGATGAATTTTAGTTTTATTATTCAAGTTTATTTTGAAGCTATAGCAGTATAATTTTCTACCAGTTTATTATAGTCTTCTAAATAAGAATCATATTTTTTTTGTTCATGCTTAACAATTTTTTCTGGAGCTCTACTAATAAAATTTTTATTATCTAATTTTTTCTTTACATTATCCATTCTAGCCTTAATATCTGCAATTTTAGATTGCAATCTTTCTATTTCTTTTTCAATATTTATTAGTCCCTGTAATGGTAAGAATATTTCCAGATTATCAACAACAGCAGTTGCTGCTTGTTCTGGCTTATCAATATTTTCTCCAAAATCTATATTTGTAATGTTAAGTAACTGAAATAAATGATGCTTATTATTTACTAAAATATCAATTTTACCCTGATTCCCTCGGCATAATATTTTAACTTCATTTTTAGGAGATACGCCCAAGCTAGTTTTAATATTACGGATTGAAGATATAACAGACATTAAAAACTCAATATTTTGTTTCTGTTTTGAAAATGTAAATTTAGATTTAACTTGAGGATATTGAGCTTGTGCTAAAAAGTTTTCTTCTGAATTTAATAAAGACCATATTTCTTCCGTAATAAATGGGGCAAAAGGGTGTAATAATTTTAAAATATTTTTTAACACATAAACAGCAATAGATAATACCTGTTCTCTATCACTATCTGAAGTACCATAAATTTTTGATTTTGAAAATTCTATATACCAATCACAATAATCACCCCAAACAAAATTATAAATTTTCTTAATTGCATCATTAAGTTTATATTCATCAAATGCATTTTCAACATCATCTATAATATGATTTAATTTATCTAAAATCCATTGATCAGTTTCATCTAACATTTCAAAATTCAATTCTGAAATATCTAGATTTGTTTTTTCATCTATATTCATCATAATGAAACGAGAACAATTCCATAATTTATTCATAAAATTTCGACCTTGTTCTAAACGTTCCTCTTGAAAATGAATATCTAAGCCTTGTGGAGCCATCATTAATACGCTAACTCTAACAGCATCTACTCCATATTTATCAAATAATTCTAAAGGGTCAGGGGAATTCCCTAATGACTTACTCATTTTTCTACCTTGAGAATCTCTAATAATACTTGTGAAATAAACATTTGAAAATGGAATTTTCTGTTTAAAATATATACCTGACATAATCATACGTGCTACCCAGAAAAAAATTATATCAGGGCCAGTTACTAAATCTTGAGTTGGATAAAATTTATTTAAATCTTTAGATTCATTTGGCCAACCTAATGTTGCAATTGGCCAAACCCATGAGCTAAACCATGTATCTAAAACATCCTGCTCTTGAGTCCAACCGTCTCCTTCAGGAGGAATAATATCACAATAAACCTCGTTACCTTTATACCAAACAGGAATTCTATGCCCCCACCATAATTGTCTTGAAATACACCAATCTTGTATATTATTAAGCCAATGATTATAAATTTTTTCCCAACGTTTTGGATGAAATTGAATATCTTTATTTTTAACAACATCTAAAGCTGGTTTTGCAAAATCATCCATTTTTAAAAACCACTGTTTTGATAAACGCGGTTCAATAACAGCATCTGTTCTCTCTGAGTGTCCTACCTTATGCATATAATCTTCTGTTTTTAATAAATAGTCTTCTGATTGCAATTGATCTAGTACCATCTCCCTAACTTCAAAACGGTCTTTATTATGGTAGATACTTGGAACATTTTCATTAAAGCTAGCATTATCATGCATAATATTAATTATTTCCAAATTATTACGTTGTGCCATTTGATAATCATTCATATCATGAGCAGGTGTTACTTTAACACAGCCCGTACCAAATTCCATATCAACATATTCATCTGCAAAGATTGGAATTTCTTTATTCAAAATTGGAAGCAAAATAGATTTACCAATAAACTTTTGGTACCTTTTATCATTTGGATTTACAGCAACTCCAGTATCTCCCAACATTGTTTCGGGTCTTGTGGTTGCAACAATTAAATAATCTTTAGTATTATGCACTGGGTACTTAATATGCCATAAATGTCCTTGTTCTTCTTTATATATAACTTCTTCATTAGATAAAGCAGTTTTACCAACAGGATCCCAATTAATCATTCGTTTACCTTGATAAATTAATCCATCATTATATAGTTTCACAAATGTAGTCATTACAGATTTATAATATTCATCATCCATAGTAAAACGTTGTCTGCTCCAATCAAGAGAACATCCTAAACGTTTAAGCTGTTCTATAATAATGCCACCATATTTATCAGTCCACTCCCAGCAATGATTAAGAAATTTTTCTCTACCAATAGATTTTTTATCAATACCTTGCTTTTTAAGTAATTTTGTTACCTTTGCTTCTGTAGCAATAGAAGCATGATCTGTACCAGGTAACCATAAAGTATTTTTACCCTTCATTCTTGCTCTTCTAACAAGAACATCCTGAATAGAATTATTAAGAACATGACCAAGATGTAAAATTCCTGTAACATTTGGGGGAGGAATCATAACAGTAAAAGATTCATTATCAGTATTTTCTAAGGGAGAAAAAACATTATTTTTAATCCAACTATCATACCATCTCTTCTCTATATCAGAAGGACTATATATTTTAGATAATTCTTTTTTCAATGCAACCTTACTCTTTTAGTTATAAATATATATTATAAATTAATAATTTATTCTACATCTTTAATAAAAAGTTATATAATTAATTGAAAGAATTTATTTTATGAAATATGGGTCAATTTCTGGTGGATCAAAAGAAGCTGTAGAAGCAGCAAAACAAATATTCTATAATGGCGGAAATGCCTTTGATGCAGCAATTGGAGCAATATTCACAAGTATGACATCTGAATTTTCATTAACTGGTGCTGGTGGCGGTGGAATTATGCTTGGAATGTCCAATAATGATATTCCTGTTGTATATGATTTCTTTGTTGATTGCCCTTCAAATAATAATAAAAAAATTGATTTTCAAAAAATTAACGTTGATTTTGGTAATACATCTCAAGATTTTCATATAGGGAAAGGATCAACAGCAACTCCTGGTAATATTGCAGGATTGTTAGATATCCATCAGGAAAAGGGAGTTTTACCTTTAAACATAGTATTAGAACCTGCTATTAAGATTGCAAAAGAGGGTGTGAAACTATCTAAATATCAAGCATATATTAATAAATTAATCAAACCTATATTACTACACTCTCAAGAAGGTTATAAATTATTTCATACTAATAATAAATTTTTACAACAAGGAGACACCTTTAAAAATCCTAATTTTTCAGATTTTCTTTATTCTATTTCAAGATATGGAAAAAAGTTTTTTTATGAGGGTGATGGTGCTGATATAGTAAATAAGTTTTATTCATCAGAAGGGTATATTAATAAAAAAGAATTAAAAAACTATCAAATGAAAATTCGCAAACCCAATATAATCAATATTGGAGAATATAAAATTTTTACAAATCCAGCTCCTTCATATGGTGGCACATTAATGATTTTTATGTTAAAACTTTTAAAAAAATCAAATAAACTCAATGCGAATATCACTCAATTAGTTAAATCAATGGAGCTAACTTCGATGGCACGCAACTCAGTTTGTTCTAATCCTAATAATGAAATGGAAATTAATAATGTTTTAAATAAAAAAATATTTTCCGAGTATTTAGACTTATTTAATGATAATAATTTTATTGGGAATACCTCTAAATTATCTGGATTAGGATCAACAACTCATATTAGTATTATTGATAAGTGGAATAATATTGTTAGCGTAACTACTACAAATGGTGAAGGATGCGGTCACTTTATTCCAGAATTTGGAATTATGATGAACAATATGTTAGGAGAACAAGATCTAAATCCTTATGGATTTCATAATTGGAAGAATCAAAGAAGATTACCTACAATGATTTGCCCTACAATTATTTTTAAAAATAATAAACCTATATATGCTCTAGGAAGTGGTGGAAGCAATAGGATAAGATCTGCTATTATACAAGTTATTCTAAATCTTATAATTAAAAATATGCCTCTTGAAGATGCAATTGATGCATCCAGAATACATCTAGAAGGAAAAGAGCTTTATTTTGAACCTCAAATTCAAATTCCAACAAATCAATATTTTAAGCATATTAAAAAAATACCATTTGAGAAAAAGAGTTTATTTTTTGGAGGAGTAAATTGCGTAAGTATAAATAATGCTATTGGTGATAAGAGAAGAGGTGGAGTAGGAGAGTTAGTATAAAGTTTATAATCAGAGTATATTTTCAATATACTCTGATTAATTTTTATTTTTTTATTCTCGTGTCAAAGAAACCGTTGTTGTTACAGTACACCCTATACCAAAATCCCAATCAGACTCTATATCCCATTCTGATAAAAATTCAGCCATAGTTTGTATACTTCCAGTAGTTGCTGTATTACCAGTAATAAGCCAAACATCTCCATCACTAGCTATAATATTATCACTACATGTATAAGTAGAAACATCTTCACATTCAACGTCTCTTCCATCGCTTTCACATTCACATGTATCAGTTAATATATAACCTGCATTAATCAAAACATCAACACATTCTAAGCTTTCTAAAATAGTATCAGTCTCTAATGCCTCGTTACAGGTAGTTCCATCTCCACAATCACATTCTTCTGAAAAAGCTAAATCAAATTGAGTAAATTCCCACGTTCCTGTAGGATCAATAGCACAAGCAGAACCTTCTCCACCACTATCACAAGATGTCACAATAAATAATAATGGTAATAGTAAAATAGTTAATATTCTCATAATATCATTTCCCTTTCTTCCAGTCGTCCAAATTTATACTTATTTTTGATAATCGTCAATAATTTCTTGAAAAACTTTTATTGTTTGATTTTTTGTAAAATCAAAAGCTACACTTGTAATCACAGAAACACACACAGGATTTGGCCTATCTTTAACAAATACAGCAGATGTAATATCAAAACTTTTAGTTCCTAAACGTGAAACTTTTTGCCCAATAATTAATTCAGAGGGATGCTTAACTTGCTCTAAATAATCTATTTTTACAGATGCTACAATTAATGATTTTTCAGCATAATTGATCTTCCATCTTTTAAAAAACACAACCCTTGCATCTTCAATATAAGATAAAAACACTGCATTATTAATATGATTAAATGCATCTAAATCTTTCCATCTTGTATTTAAATAATGCTTAAAATAAAAATCGTCTATTTTATATAATTTATTCAATAATCTATTTTGTCAATTTTAAATAAGAATACAAACTAACTGCATAGCATGCAAATAATATCCACATTAAATCAATAAAATGTGAGCTTGGAATAAAAGTATACCCTAAATACATACCAAAAAACATCATAAAACCAATAATAGCTAGAAGAGGAGTTCCTATATTATTAGCAATAATATTGCGGGATAAACTAGTTATAAAAAATCCAATAATTAAAACCCAAAATCCAAAAAACCTATAAATTTGTATTAAATAATCAGGTAATGTACTATTAATTTCTTCATTAAATAAATCCTGAAACGTCATGCCTAAACGTTCAACATTTGCAGCCTCATCAAGCATCCAGGGTTCTGGATGTATCAACCATCTAATACCACATATAATCATACTTAATCCAATAATATATAAAGGGAAAGATAAAGTTTTATTATTTATTAGCATACTTTTCAATTGCCTCCTGGAATGATTTTAAAATATCAGAATGATAAATGATTTTATTATTATTAAAAATACTATTAGGAATCCCAGCATCTAAACTAATAACTGTATAAGGAATATTAAGTATATATAATAAATCTAATAATATATACCCTGAATAAATCCAAGGACCAGGAGTTATAATAATAGCATCAATTTTTTTTCTATTTTTTTGTATATATGATACAGCTTTAGATTCATTATGTGTCTGCATAATTTTAACATCTAAATTTGTATTTCTAACATAATGCCTAATAAATCTATTGATTTTATCTAAAGTAATTCTTTCTCCTTTTTTTGAAGAACGAATTCCAAATAAATTCATATTAGGTCCATGTAAAATTAGTAATTTCATTATTATATTTTATTTTTAATATACATATCAAATATTTTTTGATGGCATTCAAAGACTAACTTAGGACATTTATTAACTTTAAATAATTTAGCATCAAGAGCATCATCTCCTGCAACCAAGTCTTTCCAATCGTCAACTTTCACCTCTAAACCCAATAGTAAAATATCCCCAAAAATAGAGTTAAAATATGAACAATTCCCAATTAATTTTACTACTTTTCCATTTAAATTAGTTTCTTCTTTTAATTCCCTTTCTGCTCCTTCTTCTAAAGTTTCTCCTAACTCTAAAAAACCTCCAGGTAAACTCCACTCTCCTTTCCCTGGATTAAATGCACGTTTTACCAATAAAATTTCATCATTTTTGGTACAAATTAAAGTAGCTGTTGGTTTTGGATTTTGATAATGTATCGTTTCGCATTTCAAACAATAATATCTAATATTACCATCTTTCCTTCCAAAACTGTTTTTTTCTCCACAATTAGAACAATAATGTAATTTTTTCATATTATCACTCTGATTATATCCATATAAAGAATTAATTTATGAATATAATAAATTAAGTTTAGAATATACATTACATACATACATGCAAGATTCAAAGGAAATATTAGCTGTTGGTTCAATAGCATTTGATTCTATAAAAACTCCAAGGGGTAATAGAGATAATATTATAGGTGGTTCATGTACATACTTTAGTGTTGCTGCATCACACTATACTAATGTATCAATTATTGGAGTTGTTGGAAATGATTTTCAAGAAGAACATTGGGATTTATTTAAAAAATATACTATTAATACACAATCAATAACTATTGAGAATGGAAAAACATTTAGCTGGGGTGGAGAGTATAATCATGATTACTCACATAGAGAAACTTTATTTACTAATTTAGGAGTATTTGAAAATTTTAAACCTATTATTAAACAACATTTTAATCAGCCAATTTTATACCTTGGAAATATCCAACCTGAATTGCAATTAGATGTTATAAATAAAGTTAAAGCGCCTCATTTAATTGCTGCTGATTCAATGAATTTATGGATTGATCTATTTCCTCAAAAAGTCTGGGAACTAATATCAAAAGTTGATATTTTCATGTTAAATGATGAAGAAGCAATACAATTAACAAGAAAAAATAATTTAGAAGATATTGCTAGAGAATTTTTAGATCAAGGACCTCAAATTGTCATTATTAAAAAAGGAAGTCACGGCTCACTGATAGCCTATAATAATCATATCTCTTATGTATCTGTTGTACCCAATACTACTGTATATGATCCAACTGGAGCGGGAGATAGCTTTGCAGGGGGTGTGTTAGGCTATATTTCTAATCATGGCTTAAATAATCCCATAGAAGCTGTGATACATGGTACAGCTATTGCATCATATACTGTATCTGGTTTTGGATTGGAAGAATTATGTAAAATCAACAAAGTTGATTTAGATAAAAGAATCAATCAAATTTCTTACAAATGATATCTATTATAAGCATAGCATTTGAAATTTTAACTTATATTATTTTTATACGAGTGATACTATCATGGTTCCCTCATAATACATATCAACCTGTAATTCAATTAATCTATCAAATTTCAAATTATATATTAAATCCAATACGCAATACTATATCACCCATAGGTGGAATTGATATTTCTCCTATTATTGCAATTTTCATAATACAATTAATTAAAAATATAATTTTAAACTCTTTATTTGCTTAAATTTTAATGATATGGATAGTACAATCATTGTATATATCATTTTAGCCCTACTATGTTTAATTGTTCTATATGATTTATTTCAAAAAGAACATGCTATATTGCGCAATTTTCCTCTTATTGGACATCTTCGATATTTAGGTGAAATTATTGGTCCTGAAATCAGGCAATACTGGGTTACAAACGATAAGGAAGAAATGCCTTTTAATAGAGCTGAACGATCTTGGATATATGCAATAGCCAAAAAACAAAAAAACACATTTGGATTTGGAACAACAGAACAATTATATGAAATTGGATACCCTATTATTAAACATTCTACTTTTCCAGCTATTCAAAATAAAAATAATACTGATCATTTAATTCCATGTAAAAAATTATTGGACAATCACATAATAGGAAAAAACCATATCAACCAAAATCAATTATTAATATTTCTGCAATGTCTTTCGGTTCCCTAGGAGAAAATGCAATTACATCTTTAAATATGGGAGCAATGAAAGCCAATTGTTATCATAATACAGGTGAAGGCGGAATTAGTCCTTATCATTGCAAAGGAGCAGATATTGTTTGGCAAATAGGAACAGGATATTTTGGAGCAAGAAATGAAAATGGAGACTTTTCATTAAATCAATTTAAAAATACAGTTAAAAATAATTCTAATATTAGAATGATTGAAATAAAATTATCACAAGGAGCTAAACCTGGAAAAGGAGGGGTATTACCTAGTCAAAAAGTAACAAAAGAAATCGCTAATATTCGTGGAATTCAACCATTTAAAGACTGTATTTCTCCAAGTAATCATACTGCTTTTTCAACAGTAGATGAATTAATTGATTTTATTGAATTGTTAGCTAACTCATCAGGCTTACCAATTGGGATTAAAAGTGCAATTGGAAAATTAGATTTTTGGAAAGAATTAGCAAATAAAATGCAAACTAGGAATCAAGGACCTGATTTTATAACAATTGATGGAGGAGAAGGAGGAACAGGAGCTGCTCCTCTTGCTTTTTCTGATCATGTATCTCTACCATTTAAAATTGGCTTTAAACGTGTATATATGATATTTAAAAACAAACAATTAACAAATAAAATAACTTGGATAGGTAGTGCTAAATTAGGATTTCCAGATCGAGCTATTATTGCTTTTTCCATGGGCTGCGATATGATTAATGTTGCAAGAGAAATGATGCTTTCTATAGGATGTATACAAGCACAAAAATGTCATAAAGGAGACTGTCCTACTGGCGTTGCAACACAGAGTAAATGGCTACAAAGAGGTCTGAATATTACAAGTAAATCAGAACGATGTTCACAATATATTAAAGGATTTAGAAAAGAATTATTACAGTTAACTCATGCTAGTGGTTATCAGCATCCAAGTGAATTCACAGGGCAGGATATTGAAGTATCTATAGGTGTTAATAAATTTGTTCCATTAGAAGAAATTCTAGGATATAAAAAGGATACTACAAATCTCTAATTATAAATATGTATAAATTCTATCTAACATGTCCACGAGGACTAGAAGATGTACTACAAAAAGAAATAAATTCCTATATTACACAATCAACTCATATAGATCATGGTGGAATTCACTTTAAAGGTACACTTGAAGATATGTACAGAATTAATTATAAAACTCGAGTTGGAATGAATCTTCATATGGAGCTTTTTGATGGAACAATTTCAAACTATAATGATATTTATAAAACAATTTATCGCTTTAAATGGGATGAAATAATTAATACCAACAGTACTTTTGCAGTTAGAACAAAAATAAATTCAACAATTATTCAAAAACAAAATTTTTGTACCATGCGTATTAAAGATGGAATTGTTGATAAAATAAGAAAAAAAACTAATAAACGACCTTCTATTGATAAAAGAAATCCTGATTTTTATGTTTTTGTATATATTAAAAATAAGAAAATGAAGGTATTTTTAAATAGTTCTGGATGGCCTTTATTTATGAGAGGATATAGAACAAAAATTCATAAAGCAGCACTTAATGAATCTTTAGCATCAGGAATTCTAATGCTGACAGATTGGAATAAAAAAGAACCTTTATATGATTTTATGTGTGGATCTGGAACATTTTTAATTGAAGGAGCAATGCTAGCATTTAATATCCCCCCTAGGATTTTAAGAGAATATTATGCATTTAAAAAATGGGAAAATTTTGATGAGTCTTTATGGAATAAAGTTATCAAAGAAGAAAATAATAAGATTAACTATTCTGATGTAAAAATTTATGGGTCTGATTTTCTCAGTAATAATATTAAAATTGCAAATGATAGTATTAAGAAACTAAATCTTAATAAATATATTAATTTTAAAATCAGTGATTTTAAAAAAATTATACCTTGTGAAAATAAAGGTATTGTGGTTACTAATCCTCCATATGGATATCGTATTGGAGATACAGAAAGACTACAAATATTATATAAAAATTTAGGTGATCATCTAAAAACTAACTTTCAAGGATTTAGCGGCTATATCTTCACTGGAAATTTAGAATTACTTAAACATGTAGGTCTACGTACAAAGAAAAAAATAATTTTAAAGAATGGAATGATTGATTCTAGGCTTGCATATTATCCACTTAAAAGTGGAAAATTTTAAATTTATTTTTTTAATTGCTCTAAAATAATTCCACAAGCTACAGATACATTTAAACTTTCAATTTTTTCTGACCTCTTAATTGTAATTTTATCATAGTTTTGAAATGATGAACTAATTCCATGTGCTTCTGAACCTAATATAATAGCCCATTTTTGATTAACATTAACTTTTGAGATATCCTTTCCCTTAAGATCAGCACAATACATATTAAATTTATCTGCATCTAAAAAATCTATAATCGATTGATTGTTATCAATAATAATATGATTAAAATAAAAATGAGCGCCCATTCCTGCTCGCATAGATTTAAAGTTAAAAGGATCAACAGTTCCAGATGCTATAACTATAGATTTAATTCCATACCAAGCACATGTTCTAAATATTGTACCTAGATTACCTGGGTCTGAGATATTATCCAAAATAATAATATGATCAGTTAATCCATTTGGTAAATCTGCAATAGTAAAAGAGCTAGTTTTAACCACTGCTATGATACCCTGAGAATGTTGGGTATCTGATATTCCATTTAAATCATATTGATTAATCATATCTAGTGGAATATGATGTGATTGTATTTTTTCTGCTAAGCTCTGATTAGCATGTAATATTTCTTTTGTTGCAAAGACTGAATCAATTTGCGCACTAGCATTAATTGCCTCATCAATTAAGCGTGTTCCTTCAAGAATTGTTTTTTTATTTTGCTCTCTGTATTTTTTAAGCCTTAAAGAGCGTAATAATTTTATTTTATTTTTACTAATCATTAATTTCCATAACAATAGGAGCGTGATCTGATCCCATTACATCTTTTAAAATATATGCGTTCTTTAATATAGAGCGTAATACTTTAGAAATACAAAAATAATCAATTCTCCAACCTACATTTCTAGATCTTGCCTGGAACATATAGCTCCACCAGGTATAATACCCTTCTCCTTTTTCAAATTCTCTAAAAGTATCTATAAATCCTGCATTTATATAATTATCAAATCCCATTCTTTCTTCATCCGTAAATCCTGCATTTCTATGATTTGTTTTAGGGTTTTTTAAATCAATCTCTTTATGTGCTACATTTAAGTCTCCACAAAAAACTACAGGTTTATTATTTTCTAATTCTTTTAGATATTTTAAAAAATCAACATCCCATTCTTTTTGCCTATATTTTAGTCTTAATAATTCTCTTTTAGAATTAGGCGTATAGACTGTAACTAAAAAGTAATCATTAAATTCTGCTGTAATAACTCTTCCTTCTAAATCATGCTTTTTGATACCTATCCCATATTTAATAGCTAGCGGCTCTATTTTAGAAAAAATGGCTGTACCAGAATATCCTTTTTTTTCTGCAGAATTCCAATACTGATATGGATAATCTAATAATTGTAAATCAACTTGTTCAGGATGTGCTTTAGTTTCTTGAATACATAGAATATCAGGTTTATAAGTATCTACAAAATTATAAAATCCTTTTTTTATTACTGCTCGGATACCATTAACATTCCAAGAAATTAACTTCATATTATTCTCCTACAAATTTTATTTTATGTTTTTCAATATTATTAAATACTTCATCATATTCTTGATCTAAATTAAGCATTGAATCAATAGCTAAAACTTCATCCATTTTTGCCTTAGTTTCAGGATGAAGGGGTACAAAGTAAGAACAACAATCTTGGTAAGGCTTTACAGATATATCATATGTTCCAATCTGCTTAGCTCGATTAACAATATCATTTTTATTCATTCCTGATAAAGGTCTAATAATAGGCAAACTACTTACTTCAGATATTGCTCTAATATTTGACAAAGTTTGTGAAGCAACTTGACCTATATTATCTCCAGTTATAATGGCAACTTGATTGGTTTGTTCTGCTAACTTATTTGTAATTGTTAACATTGCTCTTCTAAAAAAAATAACCCAAAATTTATCTGGAATACTTTCCATAATTTTTTCTTGTATATTAAGAAGAGGGACACAATATAATGTTGACTGTAGTTGATATCTAGTCAATACTTGGACTAATTCCTTAACATTTTCTATTGATTGTCGACTAATAGCTGGATAACTATGAAAATGTATAAAACTTAAATTAACGCCTCTTTTAATCATTTCAAATGAAGAGACTGGTGAATCTATACCTGATGATAATAAACTGATAGCTTTTTCCTGAGAACAGGCAGGGAGCCCAGCAAATCCAATAATTTTTTTATAGCCTATATATGTTTTATTTTTTAAAACTTCGATAATAATATTTAAATCTGCATTAGATAGTTGAACCTTCTTATTTGTTTTCTGCTGTATATAAGATCCCAATTCAATATTTAATTCAATGGATGTCTTTTGAAATTCTTTATAATGACGTTTAGTTGTTAATCTAAAAGAATCAAATATTGTATCTTGAATTAAATAATCAATTGCTAATTTCATGCTATCAATATCACTATTAATTTTCATCATTAAAGTAGCACTACTAAGACCCATAACATTATTTAATCTTTGCTTCAATGCATCCCATTGCATGGGATTAATACCTTCTACTATTATACGTGCTGATACTAAACGTACTTTTGTGTGTTCTAAATCAATTAAATGTCTAGAAATATTTTGAATAAATTGTTGTTCAAAAAATTTTCTATTATTCTTTTTTAAACCAATTTCACTATAATGAATAAGAGCAGAAAATTGAGGGGTTTTGTTTAACATTATAATTAGAAATAATCTATGATTTTAGATAGAGAAACATCTTCTTGATGTCCGGTAGTCATGTTTTTAACAGAGGCCATTTGACTTTTGATCTCATCATCTCCTATAATAATCACATGTGATGCATTTAATCTATTAGCATCTTTCATTTGAGATTTTAAACTTCTTCCAATTGTTTCGGTTAATACAATTAAATCTTTTTCTCTTAAAGAATTAGCTAAATTAAAGGAATATGAAAGCGCAGAATCTCCTATTGATACAATATATATATCAGGATTCTTATTACCTATATCCATATCAAGTGCCATAATTAGCCTTTCTAATCCAGCAGCAAAACCAATAGCGGGTGTATCTTGTCCGCCTAAATCCTTAACTAAATAATCATATCTTCCACCACCGCATAATGCACTTTGCGCCCCTAGTGTATTAGTTTGAATTTCAAAAACTGTGCGAGAATAATAATCTAAACCTCTTACTAAATAAGGATCTAATATATAAGGAACATTCATATCTTTTAAAAAATATAAAACACTCTCTAGATGCTTTTGATCATCTAAATCTAAATAATCAATAATTTTGGGAGCATTTTTTACTAATTCAACTTCAAAATCAACCTTAGTATCTAATATTCTAAGCGGATTAATTTTTAATCGTTTTTGACTTGCTTCTGTTAATTCGTTTTTAAATTTTGTAAAGTATTTCTGCAATTCTATCTTATATTGTTTACGACTATTACGATTCCCAATACTATTAATTTTTAATCTTAAATTTTTAATCTGTAGTGATTTATATAAAGAATAAGCCATATAAATAATTTCGGCATCTTGTTCTGGCAAAGATGAACCAAAAGCCTCTAAGCCAAACTGCTTAAACTGTCTAAATCTACCCTTTTGAGGCCTTTCTCTTCTATAAGATGAACCCAAATAATATAATTTATGTAGTTTATTTTGTTTGCCCATTTGATGCTGTATATAGCTTCTGACAACAGATGCCGTTAATTCAGGCCTTAAAGTAAGTTTATTATTACCCTGATCAATCCAACTATACATTTCTTTTGAAACAATATCAGTTTCTTGGCCAATAGACCGTAAAAATAAATCTGTCTTTTCAAATGATGGTGTTCTAATTTCCTGATATCCAAACTTACTAAAATGATTATGAATATAATTTTCTATATAAAGCCATAGATATGACTCTTTTGGCAAAATATCCTTAGTCCCTTTAATATTTTGTATAGTTTCTTTCATTCTAAATTAATTCATCCTGTTCATTAGAATTTTCCCAATCAAAAATAATATCTGCAATTTCAATATTAGAATTTACCTCTAAAAGACTTGATTTTATATTTGATTTTTTAATTAAATCTTGAAATAAATTAATAAATGTCCTATGCTTATTAGGTTCATTCATAGGTTCTAAAATTAATAAAATAAAGTGGCAAGGCAAACCATCCATAGCATGATAATCAATTCCATCTTTGGAAACACCTAAAATTAAAACGGTATCATTGATTTCAATAGATGTATGATAATGATATGCAATTCCTCTTCCAGAAGCAGAATTAAAAGCATTAGCATCATTTTTTAAATATTCAAATAATTTTATAGATGATGTAAGATATTTTAATTTAATACAATGATCTAATAATTCATGTAATACATCATCACGCGATATAGCGTTTAATGGAAATAAAATTGTCTCTGCATATATTTTGTCTGATAATTTCAAGACCATCCTTTAACTGTTGATTGAGTAATTCGTAAAGATTGTAATCCTGGATCACTAATATTTATTCTTAATCCAAAACCTTTATTGTAACCAATAGGAACCATAAAAAATTCAAAATTCCAACAATGCAATGAACGTTTAAGTTGTAACTTATAATATTCCATATTCATATCTTCTAAATTTAAATACATTCTGTTTTCCAACTTCCAATTTTCAGATAATCTAATACTAGATCGTAAATCTAAATTAGTATAAGTTACATCCCACTTATCTTGTAAGGTATAGCTAGCTGTTAAACTAATATTAAATTGGGCATCCCATATATCATTATTTTGACTATTATAACTAGATAATGAATCTGTTTCTGAAAGTGTAGATTCTCCAGATAATTTATGTCCAAATTGTCTAGAAATACTTGTTGTTAATGATTTAAGTTCTAAAGATCTTCCTTTAAAAATATTTCTCACATCATGTTGCATATTAATTCGCAAATATTCACTTCCATCTTTATTCTTTAAACTAATTTTTGAAAATAAATCTCCAAATGTTTGCTTTTCAAAATCATAAGAAGTATTAAAGTTCAATCCTAAAATACTACGTTTAATATACTCATTATTAGAGTTTAATATTTTAACTTGAAATAAATTTCTTAATGCAAATCTAGCTGTTGATGATGAATTAAAATTCACATTTACTCTATGATTATCAAAATCTTCAATATGACCCTTAATTATATTTGATTTTGGATTATACAAAAAGCTTAATGAAGGAGTCATTGTATGATGAATAGCAGATAATTTTTTCATATTTACAGGTAATAAACCAAATATTACAGTTTCTAAATCTAATGATAAATTATAGTCTAATGATCTTGCCTGAATATTAGTTAAGTCATTATCAATTGCCCATTTTTCATTAAAATTTAGATTTGGAGTAAGATTAAAAAAGAATAAATTAATTGGGAGGGCTAATTTTACAGCTTGTTGTAAACCAGGGCTAGTAATATCAATTAAATCATCATCTAACCAATCTGTTCCATCTGAATTAGAAATTTTAGAAAAAGATTTATATTTATTTAAAAATGATATATCATATGACAATGACATATTATGATACCATTTATCACCCTTACCAAATAATTTTGATTTACGATAATCATATTTTATTTCAGGATAATATTGATGTTTATAACTATATACTTGATCTGCATTATTTGGGGTTGGAATATTTAGATTCCTATTAGCTGATGCACCTATAGATAACGAACCATATAAACTGTTTTTTGAATAAAATAGCTGTGAATCTTCTTTTTGTTGTGATAAATAAGCATCATAATTATTCTCAATATTATTAATATCATTAACACTATAATAGCTATGATAATTATAATTGATTCTAATATATTGCATAGTATCAAAATCTTGATTGTGATGAAAATGAATAGAATAATCTTCTGAGCTTTTTGATTTATCTCCCAAATCTGTAAAATCATTGCTTGAACTTAATTCCCTATTATAGTTTTTTAATTTCAAACCGCCAGAAATTTTATAATTATACCATTTTGGACCATATAATTTTTTATAATTAATAATAGTCTCCATTCTAAATTTACTTTTATCATAAAAATCAATATAAGTTAAAAAATCATAATAATCATTAGGTGCATAATAATATCCAAAATCTTGAATCCATGTACCATGCTTGCGACTGTGACCAAATGAAGGCATAATAAAACCACTCTTACTTTCTCTATTAGAATTAGGTAAAATGGTTAACGGTAAACTAAGCGCAGGAAAATCTTGTATATAAAGAATCATAGGACGACCTATAATTTGTTCCTTGCTATTAATAATTTTCATTTTTTGACTTCCAAAATGATAATGAGGCTCTTCTAAATCACACGAAGTAAACATAGCATTATTAATGTATACATTATCATCCTTATCTGTTAAAAAATCATCCCCTCTAAAAACACCCAGATCAATTTGATTATATCCATCTTCTATATTACCCGTTTCTGTTTCTAAATCAAATATCATATAATTTCCATACGTTGGTGATTCTGATCCTGATGAAACTGAAGGCAATATAGAATCCATCAATTTACTTTCAACAAGATTTAAATCTAAATCAGCTTCAATTTCTCCTCCTGTTAATATAGTCTGACCATATATAACTTTAGCATTATTAGTTAAAATGGTCTTCTCTGATTTTAAATTATAATTAATATGATTAGCAGTATATAATATAGGGTAAGATATATTATGGTTTTCTTGATCTGGAACAAATTCACCTATTACTCCACCTAAGACTTCCATAATATTAATATTATTATTAATAAAATAAATTAACATAGAGTCCCCTGAAACTTCATTAATGCCTTTAATAATATCATTTTTTAATATATTAAAATTTGCAGAAGCCATACCTGAAATCTCAATAAAATCAATTTGTTCATTTATATCAAAATTAATAAATATAGACTGCCCTCTCATTTCATCTTGAAATACTTTTTTTTCACCATCTTTATCCCAATATTGTTTGCTATATATAATTGCATTTGATTTAATATTTAATCGTTTTAAAAGATTATTTTGATATTCTATGAATAAGGTATCACCATAAATTGTTCTAATTGAATCCCTTAATATAACATTCCCTATTGCGTAATAAGTATCATCTTCATATTTATGAATAATCAATTTATCACATTCTAAAGAATCACTTTCTTCATACATTCGTACACTCCCTGATAAAATAACTTTATTAGAATCGGGAATTTGTTTAGCTAAATCGGCATATAATATTCTATTATTATCTTGAATTTGCACATTATCCTTAAATAAATTCATAGATATATTATTATCTTTCATGCTTTCAACACTATTAGCAGAAAATTTAAGCTTATTTTGAGTAAACAAAACAGATGATAAAATGCAGCAAAATATTTGAAGTAAAAATATCCTTTTCATTAAGAAATAAACATTATACTTTAGATTAATTATAATAGATGTAAAATTGTTTTGTAAATTTACATAATATTTCATTATGATATAAATACTAAGTATTTTTTTATTTACTTAAATAAGTAGTTACATATTGTTATGAATATTATCTATACAATTACCATTATAAAGTATAATTTTCAGTAGTCTATTCTAAAAAGGGAGAAAAGGAATAAAAATGCTAAAAAAATATTTATTTATCATATTTACTATTACTGCAATATATGGATTAGATAAAATATATACTGATCAATTTGATACATTTAAAATTAAAAATATAGATTCATATACAGTTGAAATTGATATCTCAATTGGTGAATTAACATTTAATCCAATTAATATTAATGAAACAGATTATGTTACACTTTCTTTAAATAATAGTTATCCTTCAAAAAATATAGGGTCTCCTAATCTTCCAATGCTAAATAAAATAATTGAAATACCAAGAGGAGGTTCTATAAGAGTAGAAATTATAGAAGATGAAATAGAAATATATAATATTAAAAATCACAACATTAATAATTTACTATCTCCAGTACAGCCATCTATACCTAAAAGCGGCCCAATAAGCAACTTTATTATTAATGAAGAACATTATAATTCAGATCTATTCAAAAATGAACTTATCAAAATTGATGAAAAAGGTTTAATGCGGGAAGTTAGAATCGCTAATTTAATGATTAGTCCTATTGAATATAATCCAATAGAAAATAAAATTATACTGCATAAAAATTTAAAATTTAAACTGCATTTTGAAAATGCAAATATGGATTTAACTAATACCAAAAAAATAAAGGGCTATTCACCCTATTTTGAACCTATTTTTCATAATGCTATTGCTAATTATATGCCACCTGCAAATATAAGAGATGATTTTATAGAAGACGTAGTAAACTATATAATTATTACAGATCAATCATTTGCTAATAGTTTACAACCCTTCATTGATTGGAAAACACAAAAAGGGTTTCATGTTGATGTCGCATATACAAATCAAATTGGATCTTCAGCAAATGCAATAAAAAATTATCTTCAAAATGAATATAATAACCCTAGTATTGCAACACCTACATTCGTATTACTTGTTGGAGATACACCTCAAATTCCAGCATCATATTCTAGTGGAGGGCATGTATCTGACTTAGACTATTGTGACTATACTAACGATAATCTTCCAGATGTTTTATGTGGTAGATTCTCAGCACAAAGTGCGATTCATGTTAGCGCTCAAGTAAATAAAACTATAGAATATGAACAATACACTATGCCTGATCCAAGTTTTTTAAGTGAAGTATTAATGATTTCTGGAGTTGATGCTAGTTTTGCTCCAACATATGGTAATGGTCAAATAAATTATGGGAATAATTACTATTTTAATAGTGATAATGGTATTAATTCAAATACATTTCTTTATCCTGCATCAGGAAATTCTGCCAATCAAATCTTAAATCTTGCAAATCAAGGAATGTCACTTATTAATTACACTGCACATGGATGGGAAGATGGCTGGGCAGATCCTGAATTTGATGTTAATGATGCTAATAATATGTCAAATACTAGTCAATACCCAACAATGATTGGAAATTGCTGTTTAACTAATGCATTCGATTCTGGGACCTGTTTTGGAGAAGCTTTATTAAGAAAAGCTAATGGTGGAGCAATTGGCTATATAGGTGGTTCAGATGTAACATATTGGGATGAAGATTTTTGGTGGGGAGTAGGATCTGGGAATATTAGTTCTAATCCATCATATAACAATACAGGAGAGGGCGTATATGATTGTATGTTTCATTTACAAAATGAAGAAAATTGGGCCGTTGTAAACAGCGCTATGATTATAGCTGGAAATCTTGCTGTTGCACAAGGAAATGGGATGGATGACTATTACTGGGAAATTTATCATTTAATGGGAGATCCATCATTATCCACATATCAAGGTATACCTACTATAAACAATGTAAGCCATGATATATTTGTACCTATTGGAACAGAAGCAATTGAAATTCAAGCAAGCCCTCATTCTTATGTTGGACTATCTCAAAATGGAAATTTAATTAGTAGCGGGACTATTGATGCATCCGGCTTTGTTGTTCTTGTTTTTAATCCTCTTGATAATGCTGGGACTTTAGATATTACAGTAACAGCACAAAACAAAATTCCTTATTTTTCTGAAATTTTTGTAGCTTCGCCTGATGGAGCATATACAACTATTAATTCTGTAGAATTAGATTATGGTAATGATAACTTAATTTCAATTGGTGAAACAATTAACTTAGAGATTGAAGTAGAGAATATTGGTTCAGAAACTGCATCAAATATAGAATTATCATTATCTGCTATAGACTCGCCATATATTGAGTTAATAACTAGTAATACAACTATATCTAATTTATCTATTAATCAAACAGCGATTGCAAACTTAGCTTTTCGTATTTCTCAAAATGCACCATATGGTCATCAGTTTTCTATTAATTTAATAATGACATCTGAAGAAAATACATGGGAATCAAATTACTCTTTAACTGTTGAGTCATTAATTGAATCATTTGACAGTGAAACATTTAATGATTTTGCATGGGAATCTTCAGGAAATGCAATGTGGACTATCCAAAATGGTCAATTTATTGGAGAATCTACATCAGCTCGATCAGGCTCTATTAGTGAAAATATGATATCAGATCTTGCCATAAATATGGAAATTGTAGAAGATGGGCAAATTAAATTTGATAAAAAAGTATCTTGTGAAGATGTTGGTTCTCAAACAGGCAATTACTATGATTATTTAGCTTTTTATATTGATGGTATTGAACAAGCTAAATGGGCAGGAGAAATGAATTGGTCACAACATTCATTTAATGTATCATCAGGAGAACATACATTTCTATGGAGATATACTAAAGATGGAGGTGTAACATCTGGTGATGATGCTGCCTGGATTGACAATATTATATTCCCTCCTTCTTTTTACTCTGCCATAATGTTAGGAGATATAAATTTAGATGGAGCTATTAATATTCAAGATGTTATACTAACAGTAAATATTATTTTATCGTCTCTTGAATATAATCAATCAGCTGATGTGAATGAAGATGGAGTTATTGATGTTTTAGATATTATTAATATAGTTAGTCTAATTCTTCAATAATGAAAAAAATATTAATAATACTTTTAATTCTAAATCTAGGTTTAGCACAACAGAGTATTAGCGGGCTTCCATATAGCATAAAAAATAATTTTAAACAAACATCAGAAAAAATAGTTTTACCTAATTTAGATATTGATCAACTATTATTAGAAGATCAGAAGGCTTTACCTGCTACTCCTTTTAGATATGGATATATTTTTGAAACCAATATATCCTTAGATAATTCTGGAGAATGGATTCAATTAAATAATGGAGACAGAATATGGAGGCTATCTATTGAAAGCCAGGGAGCATTCGCTATATCGATAGAATACAACCAATTCTTTCTTCCAGAAAATTCAATATTGTTTATATCTAATAATGATGGTTCAATGATTAAAGGAGGGTATACTAATAATAATAATCAGCCTGATATGCTATTTGCATCTCCCTTAATAAAAGGAGATATCATGTATTTAGAATATTATGAACCAGCAAATCAATATGGACAAGGAATTATTAATATATCTAGTGTCATCCATGATTATAAAGATATATTAAATTTTTCAAATACTCGTAATTCAAGAAGCTGTGGAGATAATGTCGTATGTAATAGTGCAAATGGATATGAAAATCAAATTAATGCTACTTCATGGCTTGATATGGGAGGGTATATATGCTCTGGAGCAATGATTAATAATACCAGCTTTGATTTAACTCCATATTATTGGACTGCATGGCATTGTGTTGAGGGAGATAATCCTAGTACATTTAGATTTTATTTTAATTATGAAACTAGCTCCTGCAGTGGAAGTTGGGCAAATACAGGCTCCTATGAATATGGAGGAACATTATTATCTGATTCTAATGGGATGGATCCTGACTATGCATTAATTTTAATTACAGATAATACAATTTCTAATAATATTTTTTATTCTGGATGGGATAAATCTACGTCAAATCCAACAATCTCATGTGGAGTTCATCATCCAAATGGGGACCCTAAAAAAATTAATTTTGATAATGATACAGCATATAGTTCAGGTGCCATTAATTGGCAAGGGCAAGGTTCTTCTCCTGCTGGTTCCCATTGGAGAGTTTATTGGGATGATGGCGGAACATATGGAGGTTCATCTGGCTCTCCTGTTTTTAATAATGAAGGTTTATTAGTCGGTCAATTATCAGGAGGATCTGGAAATTGTTATTCAGGAGATACAGAAGACTATTATGGAAAATTTTCACGTTCATTTAATGATGTAAGCCAATGGTTAGATCCTATTAATAGTGGATTAATGCAAATAGTAGGTACCTATGATGGAACTAATAATACTGATACTGATAATGATGGTGTAGCTCAATCTGAAGATTGGGATGATAATGATCCATATGTTTGCTCAGATTTAGATAATGATAGTTGCGATGATTGTACAACTGGAAGTTTTAATTTAAATGATGATGGCTGGGATTATGATGGTGATGGTTTATGTGATGCTGGAGATATAGATGATGATAATGATGGCTCTATTGATACAGAAGATAGTAATGATAATAATCCATATATATGCTCAGATAATGACTTAGATACATGTGATGATTGCTCAAGTGGATCATACAATACTAATAATGACGGCTTAGATGATGATAATGATGGAATATGTAATCAAGGAGAGTTTATTGCAGGTGATGCAAGCATGGATGGTGTTATTAATATATTGGATGTTGTCGTAGTTGTTAGCCATATTATGGGGGTTGATATTTTAAGTGATAATGCGCAAGACGCAGCCGATATCAATCAAGATAATAATATTAATATTATTGATGTAGTAACTATTGTAAATATCATACTAGGGTAAAAACTGAAAAAAACAATTCTAATCATTTTTATAATTTTGAGCTTTGCAATTGCTCAAAAAAACATGGGAGGTTTTCCTTATAGTATAACACATCGCCTTCCAAACTTACTAAATAACGTTACTCTTCCTAATATCAGCACAGAACAACTCTTAGAAGAAGATAAAAATGCTCCTTTAGCATCTTCTCTTCGCTATGGATATAAAATTAATGTTAATTTAACTTTAAACAATTCAGGAGAATGGATAGAATTAGATACTGGTGATAGATTATGGAGATTATCAGTAGAAAGTAAAGATGCTCTTGCAATCTCATTAGAATTTAATCAATTTTTTATACCTGAGGATGCACACCTATTTATATATAATGAAGATCATTCAATGATTTTAGGTGCCTATACAAACGCTAATAATCAACCTGATATGTATTTTTCTACATCTTCAATTAAAGGAGATATCATCTATATAGAATATTATGAACCCTCTAGTGTGTATAATCAAGGACTTATACAAATAGATACTGTTATTCACAATTATAAAGATGTATTCAATTTATATAAAAGCAGTAGAGATGAATCCTGTGGATATAATGTATGTTGTGATGAAGCAACAAGCTATGAGCTTCAAATTAACTCAATAAGTTTTATGAGTACGGGAACCCATGTGTGTAGTGGAACGCTACTTAATAATACATTAGAAAATTATGCTCCTTTACTATGGACTGCATGGCATTGTATTGCCAATGTAGATGAAAATAATATTAGTAATATTAGATTTTATTTTAATTATGAAACTCAAAACTGCGATAATACATCCGCAGTGTATGGAGACTATTTAACAGGTGGGGTACTACTATCTGATTCTGGTGGAATGAATCCAGATTATGCATTAATTTTACTAACTGATTCTTCAAATATATCCTCTGTAGAGGATTTATGTTTTTCTGGATGGGATGCGAGTAGTTCTACTCCTACAATTGAATTAGGCATACATCATCCTGCAGGTTTACCTAAAAAAATTAATTTTGATGATGATTTAGCTATTACATATAGTGGAGCTATTAATTGGGGAGATATTAATGAAGATGGTATTGTATCTAATTATGAACAATCTCCTGCTGGAACTCATAGAAAAGTTACTTGGGATACAGGTGGTACAGCTGGAGGTTCTTCTGGATCAGGATTATTTAATGATAATGGTTTATTAGTAGGACAGTTATCAGGAGGAAACAATGATTGTGTCGATCCTACTACGCTATCAGACTGTCAAATAGCATCTAATTCAAATAGCTGCTATGAAATAGTAGGTTGTGAATGGTATAATAATCAGTGCGTACTAGCAACAACCACTGATTTTTATGGTAAATTTTCACATGCATTTAATGATGTAAGTCAATGGCTGGATCCTGCTAATTTAGGAGTAACATCCTTAGAGGGAATATGCGGTAACTGTAATACTTATGATGACTGTGGTGTATGTGATGGTCCTGGTTTAAATGAATATGGTTGCTGTAATAATGAAACTATAGATTGTACCGGAAACTGTGGAGGGACAGCAGTTATAGATGAGTGTGGTGTGTGTGATGGTACTGGTATTGCAGATGGTGCATGTGACTGTGATGGCAACACATTAGACTGTACTGGTGAGTGCGGTGGCAGTACTGAACTTGATGACTGTGGTGTATGTGATGGTCCTGGTTTAAATGAATATGGTTGTTGTAGTGATGAAATTCTAGATTGTAATGGAGACTGCGGAGGTACAGCAGTTATAGATGAGTGTGGTGTATGTGATGGTCCAGGCCCTGAGTTTGAGTGTATTGATCAATATGGTTTTTCTAAAGGACTAT
>PBEF01000020.1 GCA_002717625.1 Fidelibacterota bacterium
TATTCCAAATCAAGATGTCATTGCTAAAATAAGTAAAATTAAAAAAAACTATGTTGAAGCATACAGCATAGAAACAATCAAAAAATCAAAAGATCAGGTAGATCCACCATGTGAACATTTTGAGTGGTGCGGTGGATGCACGACACAGCAACTTGACTATCAAAAACAACTGTACTTTAAACAAAAACAAATATCTGATATTTTAAATAAAATTGCAGGTGAAAAAGATATAGATATCAATCCCATCATAGGCTGTGAACAAACTTTTTTTTATAGAAATAAAATGGAATATACATTCTCTGGTGTACCTTGGTATATTGGAGATGAATCCTATGATGATGTTGTGATTGGTCTTCACGTACCTAAACGATTTGATAAAATATTAAATATTAATAAATGTCATATTAATCATGATGTATTTAATGATATTCTTCAAATCTCAAAAGAAGTATCTATTAAAGAAAAGATGGTTCCCTATGATGTTAGAAAACATACTGGATTTTTAAGATTCTTAGTTATTAGAATTGGTGTGCATACAAATGAGGTGATGGTGAACCTAGTCACAGCTGGTTATAAACCTGAAATTATAAAACCACTTGTAGATGAACTGGTAGATAAAATACCCAATATTAAAAGTATTGTTAATACCATTAATACCAAAAAAAGTAATATTGTATCTGGCACATCTAAACTACTTTATGGCGATGAGTGTATTAATGAAAAAATTGGAGAGTACACTTTTAAAATTTCTGCAAATTCATTTTTCCAAACAAACTCATATCAAGTTAAAGAATTATATGATTATATCATTAAAACAGCAGAATTTAAAAAGAGTGATATCGTTTATGATTTATATTGTGGTACTGGTACGATTGGAATTTATCTAGCTAAAAATGTTAAGCATGTTTACGGTATTGAAATTGTAGAAGATGCTATTAAAGATGCAAAAATAAATGCAGAACTTAATAGCATAGATAACATTGATTTTTATTGTGGTGATTTAAAGGATGTATTAGGGAGCGATACGATGGATAATATTAAAAAACCCACAACAGTAATCGTAGATCCACCACGACCGGGATTGCACCCAAATACGGTTAAAAATTTAATAAAGCTATCACCTGAAAAAATTATTTATGTTTCATGTAATCCTGCAACTATGGCACGAGATATAGAAATATTAATAAGTGAGAATTACTCAATTAAAGACCTGCAACCTATTGATATGTTCCCACATACCCCACATATTGAATGCGTTACTACTTTAATTCTTAATTAATAGTTTAATCTTATATATTAATTTGGAGTAAATTTATAGAATGAATGCTATAGAAATATCATCTTTAAAGAAAACTTATGATACAGGTGACGAGGCACTAAAAGGGATAGACTTAAATATTAAGAAGGGTTCCTTTTTTGGCCTGCTTGGTCCAAATGGAGCAGGTAAAACAACAACGATTGGTATTTTAACAGGTCTTGTAAATAAAACATCTGGAAATGCTAAAATTCTAGGGTATGATATAATAAATGATTTTAAACTTGCTCGAAAATCAATTGGATTATCTCCTCAAGAAATTAATTTAGACGTATTCTTTTCGATACGTCAAATTCTACTTTTCCAAGCGGGATATTATGGTGTTACTCAAAAACTTGCTGAAAAGAGAGTTGATACTATATTAAAAAAATTAGATTTATATCATAAAAAAGATGAAACTTCAAGGCATCTATCAGGTGGAATGAAAAGACGAATCCAAATTGCAAAATCTCTTGTTCATGATCCTCCAATTCTAATCCTAGATGAACCAACTGCAGGTGTTGATATTGAATTAAGACACATGCTTTGGGACTATCTAAAAGAATTAAACAATTCAGGTAAAACGATTTTACTAACAACTCATTATATTGAAGAAGCTGAAAAACTATGTGATGAAATTGCAATTATCAATAATGGAGAAATTATTAAACAAGGTGAAACAAAATCTATTATTAAAGAAGTAAGTTTAAATACAATTGAAGTTGAAGTAGACAAACCAAGTAATATTAAACTATCAGATGATTTTGATTTTTCAATAATTGATAACATTATAAAAATTCAAACTAAGGAAGTAAATAAAGAAATAACAAAAATTATTAAGGAAATTGAGCAAACAACGACTATTAGTAATATCAATATTATCAACAGTTCACTAGAAGATGCTTTCCTTAAACTAACAAATAAATGAATATAGAATTTTTAACATTTTTACGTAGAGAAATTTATAGATTCATGGTGCTCTATAAGCAAACCATTGTACCCGCATTATTATCTTCTTTATTATATATCCTTGTATTTGGAGAAACATTAGGTAATAAAATACCAAAAGAATATTTTGCAACAAGTTATATGAGTTTTATTGTACCTGGCCTAGCTATGATGTCTGTTATTACACAATCCTATCAAAATAGTGCCTCAAGTATTATGCAAGCAAAATACTTAAGATTTATTGAGGATATATTAATTGCTCCTTTAAGTGGACTTCAAGTTAGCTTAGGTTACATTATTGGTGGAGCAATGAGAGGATTAATATGCGGATGGGCTATTTTAGTTATGTGTATTATCATGCCAAATACAGATTTCAATGTAGATAATTGGTTTTTAACAATGTTATATCTTCTAACGGTTTCGTGGACATTCTCTGCATTTGGAGTTATCATTGGAGTTATTGCTAAATCATGGGATGAGATTGGAAGTTTTTCTAATTTTATATTTATGCCAATGACATTTCTAGGAGGAGTTTTCTATTCATTAGAAATGCTACCTAACTGGGCACAAAATATTTCTCTTATAAATCCTATTTACTGGATGATTAGCGGGCTTAGATATTCTACACTAAGCATAGAGGAGATTTCAAATGTAACCTCTCTTGTTATATGCTTAAGCTTTTCAACTCTTTTTACAATTATAGCTAGCTATCTATTTAAAACAGGATATAAAATAAAATCATAGTTATAAATATTCTCTATCACATTATAATAAAAATTTTTACATTTAGATAGATGATAGATACATTTAAAAGAAATTATCTTCTAATAGTTATTTTAGGCATAGCATCTACATGGATGATAGGTGCTTTTATAATATCAATTATTGAATCTGGAGAATTTAGTAATTTTACTAATTCTTTATGGTGGACAATAGTTACAATGACTACAGTTGGATATGGAGATATGGCTCCTACAACTGGATTGGGTCGTTTTCTTGCTATAATAATTATGTTTATTGGTATTAGCCTAATAGCTGTTGTGACAGGAACAATTTCATCAATCTTTACTACAAGAAGAATAATGGAGGGAAAAGGTTTGGGTAATATAACATCAAAAAATCACACATTAATTTGTGGATGGAGTGATAACATTAATAATGTAATTGATTCTTTAATGAAGATTGATAAAACTATAGATATTGTTTTAGTAAATAATCAAACTGAAGATAATATTAATAATATTATATCAACATATAATAATCATAATATCAAATTTATTAAAGGAGACTTCACCTTAGACTCAACATTAAATAATGCTAATGCATCTGAAGCTAAAAATGCAGTGATAATAAATGATGAAAAATTTATCAATGATGAAAAAATTATTTTAGCAACATTATCATTAAAGAAAATATCACCTAAAATTAAAGTTGTAGCGCAACTTAATGATCAAGAGAAAATATCTTTTCTTAAGAGGGCCAATGTTGATGTTGTATTAACAAACCATAGTTTTGAATCATTTATGACAACGTTCCATATTACAAATCCAAGTGTTGCGCATGCAATTGAAAATATTATTGATAAAAATTCTGCAAATAATGTTAAAAATAGACGTATCCCTCAAGAATATATTGGAAAGAAATTCTCTGAATTATTTAATTATTTTTATAATGAAAAAAATGAAATTTGTATTGGGACATTCTATGAAGAAGAAAATATGGGAATATCAGCATTTTTATCATCTGATACATCCGCATTAGACAAATTTATAGAAAGCAAATTAAAAGAACATGGACATTCTCTAGATGAAAAAAATAAATTGAACGTCAATCTAAACCCAAATAAAGATGATATTATTAATAAAGGTCAAGGAGCTTTAATTATAACATGAATACAGAAAATTTAAAAAAATTTAATATTTTTGATGATTTAAGTAATAAAGAAATAGATTTATTTACAAAAAAAATAGAGCCAAAGTCTTATGCTAAAAATGAAATGATAATGAAAGAAGGAGAACCTGGAGATTCTATTTTATTTTTATTATCTGGAGAAATCAACATAACTAAATCCTTAACATTATCTACAAATAAAAATGGGACTAAAGATAATAGAGAAAAAGAGTTCATTAGATGTAAAGCTCAAGATAATATTATTATTGGAGAAGTATCATTATTTGGAAATAACCATAAAAGAACAGCATCTGCAAAAGCATTAGAAAATTGTGAAATAGGAGCTATAAATAAAAAAGATTTTTTTAATATTTGTAATTCTAATAATGAAGTGGGTTATAAAGTTTTAAAAAACATAACAGGTATTATTACAAAAAAATTAATAGATACAAATCATCAAGTCCTAAAATTAACAACTGCATTTAGCCTACTAATAGATAACTAAATATGAAATCAACAAAAAAATATACTAATTGGGATAGCGTTGGGACAGGATTAATCATTGGAATAATAATTGGAACTATGACAGATAATATTGGTTGGTGGGTAGCAATGGGCTTAATCTTTGGAGCTGCTTTTGATTCTAAAGATACATTTAAAAAAAGAGTCTCAAATAAGAAAAAAAAAGAAAAACAAATTAATAACTATTAATTTCTTCTACTACTTTATCTGTGATTAATTTAGAATAATCAATAGATTTTAAATTCTCTTTTAATTGAGATAATTTTGATGCTCCAATAATAACTGTAGAAACATTTTTATTTTTCAAACACCATAAAATTGCTAACTGAGAAGGTGTAATATTTAATTTTTTAGATAATTTTATTATCTTTTTAATCTTATTAAAATCAACTTCACTCATAGAGTCTGCAAGCCATTCATAGCCCTTTACTTTAAATCTCGATTTTTCAGGAATTCCATCATTATATTTACCTGTTAATAAACCAGAAGCTAAAGGAGACCATATAGTAGAACCAATTTTATATTTTTTAAAAATACTTTTATACTCTATTTCAAATCTTTCTCTACATAATATATTGTATTGAGGTTGCTCCATTACAGGACCTCTTAAATTATACTTTTTAGCATATGAAAATGCTTTTTTAATTTCATCTGCGCTCCATTCAGATGTTCCCCAATACATTATTTTACCTTGATGCAATAAATCATTCATGGCATACACTGTTTCAATAATAGGGGTATCCGGATCAGGTCTGTGACAGAAAAAAAGATCTAAATAATCAACTCTAAGTCTTTTTAAAGCAGCATTACATGCATCATGAATATGTTTTTTAGATAAACCTCTCTGTGTAGGAAGCTCTCCACCCCAAAACACTTTACTAGAAACTATATAAGTATCTCTATCCCATTTAAGTTTTTTAAGTATATTCCCCATTAAAATTTCTGATTTACCAGAGGCATATGCTTCAGCATTATCAAAAAAATTAACACCTTGATCGTATGCATAAGCCATACAATTCATAGCATTTTTTTCAGTTAATTGATTTACAAAAGTAACCCAAGATCCAAAAGACAATTCACTTATTTTCAATCCTGAATTTCCAAGATTTCTATATTCCATTTTTATCCTTAATAATTATTTTATTCAAAGACCATATTAATAGCAATTATAAGAAAATATTTTTAATATCATTAAAAATTGTTAAAAATAATAGTGACATAATAATCATAAATCCTAAAAATTGAATACCATACTTAATTTTTACAGGTATTTCTCTTCTGATAACGCCTTCAATTATAGCAATTAATGCATGGCCACCATCAAGACCTGGTATTGGGAGGATGTTAATTAAGCCTAAATTAGAACTAATAAATGCCATAAGAGCAAGTAAGCTTAAAAATCCTGCTGATTGAGCAACATCTCCTGCTTGTTTAGCAATACCTAATATTCCAGATACATATTTTAAATCTAAATTACCTGAAATAATTCCAACAAATCCATAAAATGAAGATACGATTATAGTATAAGTTTGTATAACTGAAATTTTGAATGCTTCAAAAATACTAACTTCTTTTTTTATAGTTTCTGCAGATATTCCCAATACACCAACTCTAACAATTTGTCCTTTATCTAAACCTATTCTTCCTGGAATTTGAATTTGACTTTTATTAATTTTACCATTTACGGTTTTCCATTCAACTACTACTAATGAATCTACTTTATTTATAACATTAGAACTAATATCACTCCAATTATCTATCTTGTTATTATTGATTTTTAATATAGTATCATTTTTATTAAGTCCTAATAAAAATGCAGGAGATTTTACAGCTAATGTATCATTAGATTGATTTAATATTGTAATATTCTCTTGCACACTACTTACAATTGGCTGATCACTTGCTAATTCATATGTACCCATAAAAAAAGTTAAAAAAGTATAAATCACAATAGATAATATAAAATTCATAATAACACCAGCTGATAAAAACCATAATTTCTGAAATGTATTTTTAGCTCTGAATTCATAATCTTTTATTTCATTTGAGCCTTGTTCTTCTAAACTCTCATCAATAATACCTGCTACTTTAACATAACCACCAAGGGGGAATAATCCTATCCCATATTCAGTATCACCAATTTTTTTCTGGATTCCTAAACCAAATAAATTAATACCTACATAAAATTTTTCTACTTTAATACCAACGGATCTAGCAGCTAAAAAATGTCCTAACTCATGTAAAAAAATTGGAATTGATATAATGAAAATAATTGATAAAAATGAAATTAAAATATCTAACATACTCTTTTACTCTTATAATTATTAATAAAATTTTCTGTTTCTAAAATTGTTTCTTTAATATCATCAATAGTAGGCTCACTAATACTAGAATGTGAATTTAAAGATTCTTCAATGAGTTCAGGAATATCAATGAAATTGATAGAATCTTTTAAGAACATATCAACTGCCATATCATTTGCAACATTTAATACGGCAGGATATGTACCAGATTTTTTACCAGCATCATATGCTAATTTTATACATTTAAATTTATCATAATCAACTTTTTCAAATGTAAAATTATTATTTTCTGTAAAATCAAAATCAATATTCTTATTTTGAATTCTTTCAGGGTAAGATAGAGCAAACTGAATAGGGATTCTCATTGTAGGAATACTTAATTGAGCTTTAATTGAACCATCTATAAATTTTACCATAGAATGTATAATAGACTCTGGATGAATAACTATATTTATATCATTATAATCAATTTCGAATAAATGATGAGCTTCAATTACCTCAAAACCTTTATTCATCATAGTTGCAGAATCAATTGTAATTTTATTGCCCATACTCCAATTAGGATGCTTCAGGGCTTGTTCTTTAGTTATTTGATAAAAATTTTCTTTATCTAATTTTCTAAAAGGACCTCCTGATCCAGTTAATATTAATTTATCTATAGAATCTTGATTCTCACCCATAAGACATTGCCACAATGCACTATGTTCACTATCAACCGGGAAAATATTTAAATTTCTGTCTTTAGCCATTTTTGTTAATATAGAGCCTGCCTGAACTATGCTTTCTTTATTAGATAATGCAATGTTAATATTATTTTCTAATAACTTTACTGATAGATATAAACCTTTATATCCAGATATAGCATTCACAACTAAATCAACATCCATACTACATAAATCTGATAAACCCTGACTCCCTTTATATAATTTATTAAATTTAGTTTGATTACTAAGCTTAGCTAAAATATCATCATTAGAAATACAAGCATATTTGGGATTATACCTATCTATTTGTTTACTAAGCTTATCAATATTAGAATGTCCTGAAATAAAAACTAATTCAAATTGTTCCTTATAGTCATCTATTATCTCTAATGTTTGACTACCTACAGAACCAGTTGAGCCTAATATTCCAATTTTTTTCATATACTATACCTTAATGAAATATATGGTAAAGCTAGATCTATGTAATTATTTAAATATCCATTTACACCAAAAGTAAATAGCCATTTATTATTAAATGATTTTAAAATACTAAAACCATATTGATTAGTCTTATGTTGATCATCAACTTTACCATATGATGGTAAAATCCATATAGATTTTATTTTAATAGAAGCTAATAAAAAATATAATATACCTTTATAATTATAATTAATATCATCTTTATACTTTATTTTTTGATAATTAAGGCCTAGAACTAAACTTTTAAAAATTTCAGACTTGAAATTAGATGAATATTTAATAGCTAAATTATGTTTTAAATACATATCATCTTCAATTAAAATAGGCCTAAATGAACCAGAAAAACACAAATTATCAGAGAACCAATTGTGAACATTAAATTCATAATTAGAATATGAATTTTCATATAGATTAATACCTATAGAAGTTTTAGATGTACTATATGGAACAAAATCTATAGATATATATTCATATTCATTATTTACCATATTACTAGATAATAATATACCTGTAAATGATAAAAATAAAATTAATACTTTAAATAAGTCCTCTTTCACTATGCTCAACAAAATCTAAAATTATTTTTATTTCTTTAGTATTTTCAATTTCAGTGTTCATTCTAACTATGGCTTGAGAAATATTAGAATCAGATCTATATAAAAGTTTATATGCTCGTTTTATTAAATTACGTGTTTCTAAATCAAATCCTCTTCTTGTTAGACCAACAGAGTTAATCCCTGCATATTGCAATGGTTCACCATTAGCCAATATAAATGGAGGAACATCTTGGAGGACTAATCTTCCTCCTCCAACAAATGCATGCTCCCCTACTTTACAAAATTGATGAACGGGAGTAATTCCTCCAACAGTTGCATGATAATGTATTTCACTATGTCCTCCTAATTGCACACCATTGGCTAGAATAACTTTATCCTTAATAATGCAATCATGTGCTATATGAACATAAGCCATAAATAAGCAATCATTACCAATGACTGTTTGATTAGCAGCTTCAGTTCCTCTGTTAATAGTACAATTTTCTCTAATTATATTATTATCACCGATTATTAGAGATGTTTTTTCATTATTAAATTTTAAATCTTGTGGAAGACCTCCAATAGTTGATCCTTGAAATATTACATTATTTTTTCCAATAGTTGTATGAGAAAGGATATGCACATATGGCATAATTTTTGTTCCACTCCCTATTCTAACATCTTCATCTACAATGCAGAATGGACCTATTTCTACATCAGTATCTATTTCTGCTTTTGGATTAATAATAGCTGTTTTATGTATTTTCATTATTATTTATCTACTACTGTAGCCATCCATTCAGCCTCAGCAACTTTTTCCCCATTTACAAATCCTATACCTTTTATCAATGCATTATTCATTCTAAATTTAAGTAAATTTACTTCTAAACTTAATATATCTCCAGGTATAACCTTTTTAAAAAATTTAGCACTTCTAATAACAGATAATAACATTAACTTTTGATCTGGTTTATCAACTGTAGACAAAGATAAAAAGCAACTTGCTTGAGCCATACACTCTATAATAAGAACCCCCGGCAAAACAGGATTTCCTGGAAAATGACCTTGGAAGTAACTCTCTTTTTCATCTACATATTTAATAGCATGAACATATTCTCCTTCTCTAAAATCTACAATTTGATCTATCAATAAAAAAGGATCTCTATGTGGAATAATTTTTTCAATTTCAATCCTATCATACTTAACGCTTTGCTGATATTTATAAAACAAATTTATTTTCTTAACTAACTGTGTATTAATTTCATGTCCGCCTTTATGTGATATAATATGTCCTTTAATATTTTTACCCAATAACGCAAAATCACCTATCAAATCTAAAATTTTATGTCTAACAGCCTCATTATCAAATAATAATTTTTTATTATTAACATTAGTTTTATGCCTATCTAGAGATTCTTCTATTTTAAATGAATTTGAATTATTAAAACTTTTAATTTTATCTATTGATAAACTATGATCTGTATAAATAATAGCATTATCTAAATTTCCACCTAAGATTAATCCCATTTCTTTTAGTTGTATGATTTCATTAAAAGTACAAAAAGTCCTTGCTGTAGCAATTTTCTTTTCATAATCTTCAAGAGATTCAAGAGTAAAGCTCTGTTTACCAATATTTTCATTTTTAAAATCTATTTCAAAAGTTATTTTAAAGCCATCATAAGGATAAATACCAACGCTTGAATTTTCATTCTTAATTTCTATTGGTTGATCAATAACTAAAAATTTCTTTTTTTCAGTTAATTGTTTAATACCAACATCTAAAATTTTTTTAGTATATTCCTTATTACTACCATCTAAAATTGGAATTTCAACATTATCAACTTCAATTATTGCATTATCTATTTCTAAACCATATAATGCAGATAAAATATGTTCAACAGTATAAATTTTTTCATCATTAAATTTTAAAGTCGTTCCTCTTTTTGATGATTCATAAAGATTATCTATATTAGCCTTAATATCTTGATTATTAATTCTAAATACAATTCCTGTATTTGCCTCTGAAGGAATAATTTTTAAATTAGTATTAACACCTGTATGTAAACCAATCCCTTTAAAATTTATATTATTATTAATTGTTGTCTGATACATTATTTAAATAATTTTTTATATATTTCAGGAAGCTTTGAAATTAAAATATCCTGACGAACATGATCTTTGTGATTTCTTGCAGGATTGCCTGATACGTAAGAATCTTTTTTAATTGATTTTACAACATACGATGTTGGCCCAACAATAACATTATCTTCAATAATCAAATTATCTATAACTCCAACTTGACCTGCAATAATAACATTATTCATAATTTTAGTACTACCACCAATTCCTACCTGTGCTCCAATAATACAATTTTCTCCAATATTCACATTATGACCAATATGTACTTGATTATCAAATTTTGTACCATTCCCTATTTTAGTATCATCAATAGTACCCCTATCAATTGTACAATTAGATCCAATTAAGACATCATCACCAATAACAACTTTTCCTAAATGTGGAATATGATGATGTTTCTTATGATTATCTGTAACTAAACCAAATCCAATAGAACCAATAATTGCACCTGATTTAATTTTAGTATATTTACCTATAATTGAATTTTTATGAATCACAACATTTGATTTTATAATAGCATTATCTGCTATCACAACATTTTCATCAATAACACTATTTGATTCAATCCTGACATTATCTGAAATTTGCACATTATCTGATACAACTACATTTTGACCAATAAAAACATCTAGACCTATTCTAGCTGTTTTACTAATTTGCGATGTATCAGAAATTATATTTGTCTTATCAGTATTAATTGTATTTTCAAAATATTTTAAAAAACATAAAAATGCAATGGAAGGATTATCAACTTTTAATATAGTTTTTTTATTATTTTCTGGTATATCTATAGATTTATCAACAATAATGGCTGATGCAGATGTCGTATTTATATATTTTATATATTTAGTATGTTTTATATATGTAAGAAAATTTTCTTTCCCATTAATAATACTACAAGGACCTTCAATATAATAATCATCTGAACCAAATAATTCTCCATTAATAATTTCATTAATTTTTTTTATATGAATCATTAAATAATTTATTCAGTTTTTTCTGTAGACATCCTACTCATTTTATCTATAACTAGCTGAGTTAAATCATGTGAATCTAATTTATAAAGAATAAAGCCTTGAGAAAAATCTAAAATATAATCATATGAATTCTCAGCAGCTACTTTATCTATCGCGCTTTGCATTAATGCATTAATAGGAGCCATTCTTTCTTGCAACATAAGAAATATTTCTCCATCTGGCTGACCAAAATATTTCATTTGAAAATTCTCTAATTCAGCATTTAATGTTTGCATTTCTTTCTGTCTTTCTACCTTCATATCTTCTGTAAGCATCAGCTCTAATTTTTGGTAGTCTCTCATTAAACTATCAAGAGCCATTGCTTTATTTTCATACTCTACCTGCAAACGTTTTGCTTCTTTTTCAACATCAGCATGAGCTAATCTTGCATCTTCATTTTGAGCGAAAATAGCCTGTGTATTAACATAACCTATCTTTTGAGTCTGAGAAAAAAGAATAGAAAAATTTAATATAAAAATAGTTAAAATTAGTTTTTTCACGTTTACTCCTTATTTTGTTATCAATTTAATGGTACGCCAAAGATTAAATGTTGTTCCCATCTAGGTGGATCTGTAAATAAAGGATCATCATATTTATCAAAGCCATAAGCTATATCATAACCTATCATACCTAACATTGGCATATTAAGTCTTACTCCAAAACCTGCTGATCTTTTTAAATGAAATATATCAACATTATTAAAATCTTCCCATATACCTCCTGCATCTGCAAATAAGATAAAATATACCGTTGGTGATGGAGATAATAAAAATCTTAATTCTGAAGAATATTTAAATAAAATATTTCCACCATGAGAATATGTACCCGGAATTCTAGGACCTAAATCACTATCAGTATAACCTCGTAACATTTCGCCATAGGGAATACCCGTGCCCCCAAGAGCAAAACGAGTTCTAGAACTAATATATTCATCTTTAACTAAAGCTTTTATCGCACCAAAAGTATAGTTTTGATAAAATACAATTTTATTAGTAATAGGTGTATACCATTTAAAATTAAATACATGTTTATGATAATTTTCATTTCCACCTAAAAAACCACCTGATAATATACTGGTCCAAACTAATTTTGATCCAGTAGTAGCAAACTCGGCATTATCAATATTAGTTCTACTAATAGTTTGAGTTAATTTTAAACCTTTTCGATTTGCATATGGGATGCTATTTCTACCATGTATTAGATCATCTGGAAAATGATTTTCAAGATCTTCTAAATTACCAAAATATTTTGAATTTCTAATACCGATAGACCAACTTCCCCCTGTATAATAATCTGGCCATTTAAATCTTCGACCAAAGGATATAGAACCTCCAATATTTTCAATATCATAATCACTATAACCACTACGAGCTCCCTGTTCAGCTTTATACAAAGAAAATCCTATGGAATTTCTTGAATCAAAAATTCGCGGCTCAGTAAAAGAAATAGAAAATGATTCAAAATCAGCACTACCACTACTAGTAGACTGATTAAAACCTGAATTTATTTGATTCTGTAAACCTTTTTGATAATCAACCTGTAATTTTAAACCCTTACCTAAAAAATTAATAAATTCAAATCCACCTCCTCCTGAGAAACCACTATACTCATTATATCCCATGCTAAAATTAGCTCTACCAGTTTCTTTTTCAACAACATTCATAGATATATCAATTTCTTTATCAGAAACGACTGATATTTGAGGGTCAACAGTTTCAAAATAATTCAACATATATAAAGACTTCATACTTTCTATAATTTTTTCTCTATCAAAAATATTGCCTGGATAAATCTTCAATTCTCTCCTGATAACATTTTCAGCTGTTTTATCATTACCTTTAATGTGAATCTTTCTAATTCTAACTTTCTCATTTTCATTTAGTATAAGATTAACTATCAAAGAATCTTTACCATAAGGAACAATTTCTTCAGTCACATTAAAAAAATAATAACCTTGATCCATATATAAAGAATTAATATTATCAAAAATTGCAATATCTAATTTTTCTTTATTATACTGTTCTCCAGGCTTAAGAGCTAATTCTTTTAATAATTCTTCATCTGGAAATATTTCATTATTAATAAAATTAAATTCTTTGTAAAAGTATTTTTCTCCTTCATATAAATCTATATTAATTTCAATTTTTTTATCAAAATAAGCAATATCCTTTGATAAAATTTTAAAATCTCTATATCCTTTGTTTTTATAAAAAATTTCAAGATTTTTTATATCCATATCAAAATCTGACTGATTAAATTTTCCTCTCCAAGGGAAATACCATTTAAATTCTTTAGTATTTCCAAAAATTTTAGATAATTGATTTTTATTTAAAAAACTATAAAACGGGAAATTTTCATTACCCCTAATATTAATATTTTTTATCCTGCTCTTCGAACCCTCGTATATATAAAAATTTAAATTCTTGATATAATCTACATCTGTATCCTCTATTTCATGGCTGACTGTAACACTATAAAATCGATCACCTATATAATCATTAACTATTTTTTGCTCAGCATTGAATAATGTATTCCCAGATATAATCTGTCCACTAGATAATTCTATTAATTCATTAAGAGTTTTATCTTTTTTCTTTTTATTTCCAATATACTTAACATCACCAATAACAGGTAATTCATCTATTATAATTTTTAATGTAATACCATTATCACTCTCATCTTCTAAATAAAATTGAATATCTGAAAATCTTCCTAAAGACCATAACTTATTAATCCCCTTATTGATTTCATCTCCTCTATCTAAGTACATACCTGGATACAACTTACTGATTCGATATATATCTTCTTTATTAAGTCTATCAAGTCCTTCAACTTTAATATCTACTATTTCGATGTTTTGAGAAAAAATGAATCCTAAAAATATTGCCACTACATATCTAAACATCTCTACTAACCCTTCCAAATTTTCGTTCTCTTAAATTATAATCTTGCAATGCATTCTCTAATTCATTTTCATCAAAATCAGGCCAATAAAGCTGTGAAACATAAATTTCTGTATATGCAATTTGCCATAACAAAAAATTTGAAATTCTATTTTCACCTGCTGTACGAATTAATAAATCAGGATCTGGCATTCCTGATGTATAGAGAAAATTTGAAAATTCATCTACAGTTATAAATTCTTTTTTATGTTTAATAATTTTATTACAAGCATTAACAATTTCATGACGGCCTCCATAACTTATAGCTAAATTTAAGTTTAATCCTGTATTTGAAATTGTAAGGTTCTGCGCCGCTTTAACTTCAGTTTGTGTTATAGAATCTAATTTATTCAAATCACCTATCACTTTAAATTTAATATTATTTTTCATCAAATCATCTAGCTCTTTTTTTAGAGAATGAACTAATAATTTCATCAAAGCTAATACTTCTGCTTTAGGTCTATTCCAATTTTCTTCAGAAAATGTAAATAAAGTAAGATATTTAATACCAATTCTGCTACTATAACGTATAATATTTTGAACAGAGCGGACTCCTTTTTCATGTCCGCGTATTCTATTCAACCCTTTATCTTTAGCCCATCTTCCATTACCATCCATTATAATAGCAATATGGCTTGGAATATTCTTGTCTACTATCATACAGCTTCTATTTTATTAGATATTTTTTGAAATTCTTTATGTATTAAAGAGCCTTTATGTTCTTTTACAAAAGGTATTCCTTTATCACATGATTCAGATAATCTTGAATCAATATTTATTTTTCCTAGTAAAGGTAAATTTAATCTAGAACTCTCTTTTTCTCCAGATTTACCTTTAAAAACATCATAAATAAATTCAAATTTATTATTCTGCATTTCTACTATCTTATCATTAATAATTATATGCTTAACATCTAAATCAGATTCAATTTTACCACTAAAACTTAATCCTGACATATTTTCAATCACTCCAATAATTGGAGTATTTACTTTTTTAAACATATCGGAACCTTTTCTGACATCTACATTAGATAAGTCTTGAGGGGTGGTAATAATTACAGCACCAAATAATTTTATTTTTTGAACTAATGTCAGCTGAATATCACCTGTTCCAGGGGGTAAGTCTAATATCAAATAATCTAATTCACCCCACGCAACATTATCAAAAAACTGTTGAGTCATTCTTGAAACCATAGGACCTCTCCAAATAGTAGGAGAATTTTCATTATTAATAAATCCAAAAGACATAAACTTAACACCAAACTTTTCAATAGGGGACATTATATCATTAGATATTTCAGGTTGTTCGTAATAGTTAATCAAAGTTGGAAGGCTTGGACCATAAATATCTAAATCTAATAAGCCTACTTTATATTTATTTGATAGTTCACATGCTATATTTAATGCAGCAGTAGATTTTCCAACACCACCTTTACAACTAGAAATTGCAACAATCTTTTTAATACTATTTTTTGATTCAGATTCATCTTGAATAAGTGAATCAGAAGAATTTTCAAATATAACTTGAATTGCATTAAAATTAAATTTTTCTGATATTTTACTTTTGATACTATCAGATATTATATCTTTATTTTCTTGATTATCTGTAGTTAAAGAAATTTGAATAATAAGATTTTTATTTGGGTCTAAATTTATTTTTTTAACTATGCCAAATGATACAATATCTCTAGAAAAACCAGGATACTTAATTTCTTTTAAAACATCTGTTATATTATCAATTAAATTCTCCATTTTTAATTAATCAATTATACTGAAATTGCTATTTTTTTTAAAAATGAAGCTTTTATCCTTCGTATTCTCTGCCAAAATAATCATAATTTATTTTAATAAATTTCTTCCATTCTTCAGGGACTGCATCTTCCTCAAAAATAGCTTCTACTGGACATTCTGGCTCACATGCACCACAATCAATACATTCTTCTGGATCAATGTACAACTGCTTATCCGTAGGGTCAAAACCATCCTCTTTAGCTTCAGCACCAGCACCTTCTTTATTATCTGGCCCATGAATACAATCAACAGGACAAACTTCAACACACGCTGTATCACAAGTACTAACACATGGATCTGCTATAGTATAAGCCATTTGCTTCCTTTCCTCTTTTTTACCAATTAAAACAGATATAATTTATCACTTTTGTTTAACACCTAACAAACATAAAAAGTAAATATAATTCTAGTAATAATTATTCAAATATAATAATATATGAACAAGTTTTTTATATATGATACTGTAAGGTCAGATTAGATTGCATGTTTATTTTATAATATTTAAGATTTAATTACATTTTTTTATTTTTCATCTCTTATGATAATTATAAGGCAAAGTTTTTTGATGAAAATTTATTTACTTCTAATTTCTTCAACAATACAGAATCCAATATAATAAACTTATCTAAAAAATATATACGTAAGATAAGGATTCTATATGTCAGAAAGTATTAATGAAATAATACTTAATTCTACTATGGGGAATACAAGAATTGCCTTAGTTAAGAATCAAGTACTTGATAATTTATTTGTTGAACGACCCGAACACCAAAGAACCGTTGGCAATATTTACAAAGGGAAGGTTCAAAATGTAATCCCTGGTATGCAAGCTGCTTTTATAGATATAGGCCAACCTGTAAATGCATTTCTTCCATTTGCAGAAATTGGCGATGTGAATCCTATAAATAATGAATCATTTATAGTTGATTCTAAAGACAAAAATAAAAAATCTAAAACTAATAATAAAAAAATAAATCTAGTCGTAGGAGATGATATCATTGTTCAAGTTATAAAAGAACCTTTTAGTGGTAAAGGAGCTAGAGTAACAACAGAAATATCTATTCCTGGTAGCTTTATGGTTCTTGTGCCTAATTCAGATTATATAGGAATATCAAAAAAAATATCTAATAGATATGAGAAAAATAGAATTAAAAAAATTATCTCGAATTTTAAACCAAAAAATATTGGCATTATTGCACGAACAATATGCTGCGAACAAGATGAAGTAAATATAAAAAATGATTTTGATCGATTATTTAAAATATGGCACGAAGTAAAACATAAAGTAAAATCTTCAAAAACCATACAATTGATATATCAAGATTTTACAATTTCAGATTTAGTTATAAGAGATTTATTTACAGAATCTATTAAAAAACTTGTAATTGATTCAAAACCTCTATATAAAAGAATCTATAAATTAGTTAAAGAAATTAATCCCAATGCCGCAAATAAAATAATACTGCATAAATCAAAAGTTCCAATATTTGATCAATATTATGGATTAGATGAGCAAATAAATAAAATAATCAGACCTAAAGTATGGTTAAAAAGTGGAGCACATTTAATAATTGAGCATACTGAGGCAATGGTTGTTATAGATGTAAATAGCGGAAGATTTATTGGAAAAAAAGAACATGAAGATAATTCATTAAAAATTAACATTGAAGCTGCAAAAGAAATAGTAAGACAATTAAGATTAAGAGATATAGGTGGTTTAATTGTAATTGACTTTATTGATTTAGCAGAAGAAAAAAATAGAAAAAAAGTATATGACACATTAAGACGAGAAATCAAAATAGATGGTTCAAAGGCATCTCTATCAGAATTTTCTGATTTTGGATTACTGCAAATGACTAGACAAAGAGTAGGATTAAGCATATTACATACACTAACCAATAAATGTAAGGCTTGTAATGGCTTAGGTAGAATATCATCTCCTGATAACACCTTAACGACAATTGAAAATTGGATTAATAAGTTTAGAGTTAAAAACAAAGATAGACGATTAATTATTTATACTCATAAAAAAATAGAAGAATACGTATACACCAATAAAAAAAGTAACTTAAATAAATTGATGTTTAAAAAACTAATGTGGATAGAAATAAAAACTGATCCTACTTTAAACGTTAATGAATTTAAAGTTTTTTCAAAGAAAAGAAAAAAAGAAGTAACAGATGAAGTTTAACCTTGTTTATTTATCTAAAAATTAGATAAATTAACGGGCTTTAATTTTTAAGGAAAATTAATTTATGTATGCATTAGTGGATTATATAGGAAATCAAATATTGATTAAAGAGGGAGAAAAGGTAAAAATTCCTTTCTTAGATCAAAAGGTTGGCTCAAAAGTAGTATTTGAAAATGTACTATATTTTGATAATGATAAGGACAGGAAGGTTGGGAATCCTTATCTTAAGTCTGTATCCTTTTCTGGAAAAATAGAATCTCATGGAAAAGAGAAAAAAATTATTGTTTTTAAAAAGAAACGAAGAAAAGGACATCAGAAAAAAAATGGGCACGTCCAAAAGTTTACATATGTTATGATAGATAAATTTTCTACTAAAAAAGCTAGCAGCAAAGCAAAACCTAAAGCTACTAAAGCAAAACCCAGAACTACTAAAAAAGTTGATAAAAAATAAGGACTAATAGATATGGCACATAAAAAAGGAATGGGAAGTTCTAAAAATGGTAGAGATAGTAATCCCCAATATCTTGGAGTTAAAAGTGCAGATGGTCAATTTGTATCAACAGGAAGTATAATAGTAAGACAAAGGGGAACAAAATTTCATCCGGGTCTAAACGTAGGGAAAGGTAAGGATGATACTTTATTTGCTTTAATGGATGGGTATGTTAAATTTCAAAGAAAAGGTAAAAATAAAAAACAAGTCAGCATACTAGCTGAGTAATTATTTTTTATTTAATTTTATATTTCTAATTAAACCTTCATATTTAGTTCTTTTCACGGCACTCTTTTTAAATATTTTTCTATATTGCTCTTTATCTATTTTTTCCCAATCACTATCTTTCATAGATTGAATTTCTTTTTTCTTATAAAAAGATTTTTCATTAGATAACTCTGAAAAAGTGATATTCCAGGGGCATACTTCTTGACATATATCGCATCCATAAATCCAACCCTCTAACTTATCTGAATAATCTTCATGTATTTTGCCTCTATGCTCAATTGTTAAATAAGATAAACATTTATTTGAATCTAACAAATATGGAGATAATGCTTCAGTTGGACAGGCTTCTATACATTTAACGCATGTTCCACACAAATCATCAATGAAGGGTTCATCATAAGATAAATTTATATCAATTAATATTTCACCCAAAAAAAACCAAGAACCCTTTTTTCTATTAATTAAATTTGTATGTTTCCCAATCCAACCTAAACCTGCCTTTTGTGCCCAATTCTTTTCCATAATTGGAGATGTATCTACACATACTCTATAATTTATATTTTCATTATATGATTTAATAAAACTTAAAACTTCATATAACTTTTGTTTTACAACTATATGGTAGTCATCACCCCATGCATAATTAGATATTTTATAATTATTATTAGAAGCATTATCTCCAGAATAATAGTTTAAACCAAATGAAAGTACTGACTTAACACCAGGAAAATATTTAAATATATTCTTCCTTTCCTCTTTTTTATTATCGAGCCATTTCATTGAAGCATGGTTTCCTCTATCTAACCATTCTTGAAAAAAAATATTAGAAGTGAAATTATTTGTATTTGGAGAAGTAATGCCAATGAGGTCAAAACCTACATCATAAGAAACTTCTTTAATATTATTAGTGAATTCTGTTTTATTCAAAAATTAAAATTGTTCGAAATATATAACTTTTAATTCTCTATTGATTGAACTTGAAATGCCATTATTTTTAGAGATATCATTAGCATTAATCTCTAACATTATATTATTAGTAGCAGACCATCTTAATCCAGCATTAAGATAACCATTTCCTTTTCTAATAATAATATCATCTAATGGATTATCATCGCTATATTGATCATCATCTCTAGCAAAGCTATATTCCCCATAAATTGAAAAACTTTTATTTAATTCTTTATCAAATCCTACAAAAATATTAATGTCATCATCACCATCATCTGTTTCTGTTAAATTCTTATTTAGACCAAAATGAAAACCAAGATTACCAAAAGCTTGCCAATTTCTACTTATAACAAAATAAGCTCCATATGATTTTTGTTCATATCTATTTAAGGATATAGATAGATCTTCATTTAAATACTCTTCAAAAAACTTTCCTCTTCCTTGTGTATCAATACCAATAAGCATAGCAGGCATTCTATCAGTCTCATCAAATATTCTATATTTAACTTGAACTTCTGGATATGATTTATTTTTTTTCATATCTCCGTCACCTATAAAATTTGATACTCCAAACGATACCCCTAATGTAAAGTTATCTGTAATCCCAATTGAAAATTTAGGGAGTATACCACCATCTTTCATAAAGGTACTTTCAAAGGAAAAAAAACCTTTAGGCATAGTTCCTGCAGTTGGAATAGAAATTAAATTAATAGGAGGATAAGGCTGTTCGCTTTGAGCAAACAAAAAAGATAAAGCTATAAATAATATCGCAATTTTTTTTTTCATAGAATACTACTATATATTAATAATATTATTTATTATATAATAATCATATTCTTTAATAAGGGAAAGAAAGATATACAGGCATATGATCTGATATATAGGTTTCATACATACTATAAGAACCCATATATTCATCCATTGGTATAGTATCAACAATATAATTAGACTTATCTACAAAATCACTAGATACTAATATATGATCAAGAAAACTTACCCAAGGCTCTTTAGGATAAGATGCTTTAGTAATATCATATGTGATATCCATTGTTGGAAAATAAAATCTAGGATCATCAAAAAATGGATCAAAACAATGCTGTTCATCATCATCTTTTAAATCATCATTCCAATCACCTAAAATAATTAAATTACTATTTCTATTTATTTCTTCGCTAACATAATCATATAACATTTTAGCAGCTTTTTTTCTTCTTTCAAGGCCAGAGTCACAACATTTCATATGCAAATTAATAACAGAAAACTGTAGTCCTTTTTCTAATGATACAAAATCTGCCTTTAATGGAGGTCTACCTGCAAAATTATAATCATTTTCAGCAAATAATTCAATTCTATTAACTAATTCAAATTCATCTTTTTTATAAATTATAGCCTGATCCATAAATGATGATTGTTGCGATATAATATAATTATATTGTGGTAAAAAATGCATTAATTTACTAAACCATCCTCTATTTTTAATTTCTTGAAATGCAATAATGTCAGAGTCTAAATCCTTTATAGATTCTGATAGAGCATCTATAGTTGAATCATTAGCGGTAGGAAAAAATTCACAATTCCATGTAATAATGTCAAGGTTCTCATTAATATTTAAACTAGGAATATTCCAATTATCAATAGAAACCTGTTTTTTACTTTCTTTTATCTCATCACTATCATTTAATACAATACTATTCCAATCAGTCTGTTTATATATATTATTAATTGCTGAACTTGATTTTTGATGAATCCAATCAAAAACTTCTTCATCATATCTAAAATCATGTATAAATAATGTTTGAGAATTTTGATTAATCACTCCAGACTCATAACCTGTAAATAATTTATGCTTAGAATCATACTTTAAAATAAAATGACCAAAACTAGTACCTCCTCCATAATTTTGGAATGCATAAACATGGCTATTAGGATCATACCAAGCAGTAGGATAACCTTTACTTATTCCACCAGATACGACAACATCTACACCTTCAGCATAATATCCTAACTCAATAGCATTTAATGGAGTATTATTATCACTTAGAACAAAATTTTTATAAACTTTTTCTCTATCCCATGGAATCCCTGCACTTGTTAATAAAATAATGATATCCGCTTTATCTTCTAAATCTTTTACTGTAGTTTGTAATGATTCTACGGGGTCCTTAAGAAAAATATTTTTTAAATTTTTAGATAGGACTATATTACTTAAATCAGGATTAACAATTCCTATAATACCAATTTTTACATCTTTATAATCAATAATTTCATAAGGCTTAAAAATTAAACTCTTATTATCAGCATAATATAAATTAGCAGCAAGAAAACTAAAATTTGCCTTCTTAGCTAAATCTAATAAATTATCTAATCCAAATAAAAAGTCATAATTACCTGGAACTAAAGCATCATATTCAACTTTATTCATCCATTCTATAACAGTTCTTCCGCTATCAGCAATTCCTAAAGGATGGCCTTGAAAAAAATTACCTCCATCTAATAATAAAATGGGACTATCAACCAATTCATATCTTAAGTTATTAACATAATGAGTAAAACCAGACATTCCTATAATATCAGGAGGGTTTGAAGGATTGATAAAATAAGCCTTTTGTAAATCTAAGAAACCATGCAAATCATTTGTTGTAAGAACATCTACAGATTTATTATATGAGAATAAGAATGAAACCAATAAATAATATATTATAATATATTTAAAGACCTTTACCATTTCCCGTACATTGGATTAGGTAAAATATATGTTTTATCAGAAGTAACATTTTTAGGAAAATCTCCCATTGCATCACCTACATATAAAATAACATCAAAAGAGCCATGCTTAGCCATACGGTTTATACCTTCATATACCTCTTGTCTTCTAATATGTTTTTTATCTTTTTTATCGAGTCTTAATAAATAGATATCTTTTTCATCATAAATACCTAATTTCTTCATATTATTTTTTGTAGATTCTAATCTTTCATCCATTCTATTGCTTAGAAAAATTAATTGAATTCCTAAATCCCTAACTAAAGAAATATACTCTTTAGCTCCTGGAACTAAACCTGCTTCCTCTCTATTAACCCATACTGCCCACGAACTCATATTAAAAGTTTCACCTTTATAAAAATTTTCAACTTGATATTTTGAATTATCTAAAACAGTTTCATCTAAATCCATAATAATCGCTTGTCTATCATTAGAATGTAATTTTTTAGTTTTTAAAGCTAATTCAGCATATACTTTTTCACATAATGCCTTGTACTCATTTGATTCAACAACCCATCTAATATCATTAGGAAGCTTCTCTACTTTTTGTTCTACTGAATTCTGAAAAAAACTTGGGTTAAAAAATATTAGAAATAAAATTAAGATTACGCTAATAAAAAGAGTTGAAATAATATTTTTTCTATAAGTATACATATTTAAAATTTCCATTTAAGTGTTGTTGAAATTGATAAATTACTCTCAGTAACAGTTTCACAGTCTATACTGCAATCTAACGTAGTGCTAGGTAATAAAACAGGGAAAATATCATCATATTTATAATCAGTTATGTAATATGATAAAGCAAAATCTAAATTTAAATTTTTATTAAATGATTTATTACTTCCTAAAGTTAACTTAGCAATAGGATCAAAACCATTTATTATAGGTTCTTTATATAACAATCCCATTCTGATACTAGAACCTAATTTAAATCTATGCTCAAATGCAAAGCGATAATGACTTATATCATTTAATAAATTATCATAATTGTTCTCATCTTGCTGATTATAAAATTCTCTATCTACTTCAAAAACAAATAAAGTTCTATAATTATCTAATCTTAACCCAAAAGTCATCTTTTTAGGCTTATAAAATTCAACTCCTTTTAAAACGAAATTATATTCAGGGTTAAATGAAGGGTCACTATCAGCATTATAATTTAAAAAGTAAGGCAAACCTGATAATTCAGAGTTACTATACTCTAAATAATTATCAGATTTAATCATTGCATCTGTTTCAACAGATATAATAACAGAACTTTTTTTACTATAAGGAAAAGGAATTTCTATACTAAAAGTTTCATATGTATCATATGGTGTATGAGATTTATGATCCATATCTTCTAAATTTGATAAATTTGTATATACACTATAATCTAATGTATTAGGATACTCAATAATCATAATACTATCTTCTACTTTAGATTTTAATACTCTATTAATAGAATAGCCAAAAGAAACTAATCCATCATTAAAAGGAACAGCATGAGAGTAGCCAAATCCTAGAGAAACTAAATTAATTTCACCTTTATTTTGATATCTTTGAAAGCCTATAAGAGGATCTTTGCTTCCTATAAGTTCTCCATCAGAAAACGACTCCTTTCCTCTGACTTCCTCTTCATATATATAATTAAATGAAGCTAGTGGCATAAAAGAGAAACCAATTGCAAAATTTGATTTTTGTAATTGATTACCACTCATAATAAAACCTAAAGAATTATAAAAATTAGAGCTTTGATTAGAAACATAATCTGTATCTACATTATAATCTCCAAATGTATCAAAAGCACCTATACTTCGTCTCTCAAAAAGTAAATTAGACATAATCTGAAAATCAAAAGAGAACCCTTCCTTTCCACCTAAGAGATAAGATAATCGTGCTGGATTAACCGCTGTAATACTACTTGATATTCCTGTTGAGACATGAGTATTTGCTAAACTCATCGATCTAGCATCTCCAAATTGTATATCTCCACCAAGTATTCTATTAAAGTAAGATTGAGAAAAAATCAATGATGATAGTGCAATAATAATATAAGAGATTCTAATAAGCATTTTTTTAAATTTCATAATCTATTTGTAATCTTAAATCGAGTTTTTCATCCAAAACAAAAGCATCCTGTATATAACTACCTGAACTATTTACACCTTGCACCCCAGTATTAGGAGCTGACCAAGTATGACTCATTTTTAAACTTACACTCATATTCTCTATAGGATTTAAAGCAAATGAAAGCCATGTATTAATTAAACCAAATTCTGCATCAAATATTTTAAAATCATTAGAGTCCATATACCATAAGAAGCCATGTGCATATATAGCTCCTGCATTTAGTTTCAACCTTATAGGGCTACCATTATTAAAATGATGTTGAAGGTTAAAACCTATAGATTCATCTGGAAAGCCTGTATTCCCTACATTCATTAATGTAATATATGGATTAATAGAATCAATCAATCTTGGCCTTGGAGAAAATTGTGCACTATTCCATGAATAAAGTAATTCTAAATGATTATAATCTGATAATCTTAATTTAAAACGAACACGTGCCTCCTTAATTAAATAAGTATGATGGCTAAGTGTATAGGGATCTCTTGATTGTATTTTATATCTAAAATAGATACGATAATTAAACAATGGTCTCCATTCAAGATTTGTAACCATTCTATAATACTTAGCACTATCAGCCTTCCTAGTCCAAAAATCCCATTGTAATCCTAATACAAAATTTTGATGAAACTGATATCTTGATTCTATATAAGTTCCCTTCTCAGCTTGAGGCTGAGGATTATACATACTTAAACTGGTATATATTGGATCTGCAAGCCAATATGAGTCCTCCACTATTGTACCTTTATAACGTGAATAGTTAGAAAAAGATTTCTGATAGGGATTATCAAATTCAAGATCATAATTTCTATGCAAAATCAAAAAATTAAAATTATCAAACTGTAAAAAGCCATTAAGGATTAAAGCTCTTGGATGACTTTTACTATCACTTATTATATTTTGATCTATTTTATTAAGTACCGCATATTCAAATTGAAATGCAATATTTTCTATTACTGTATTAAAGTTAAAACCCCATACACGCCTTGATGCTTTTGCATCTTTCCAATGCCAACTAGTAGGCAAATGACGAAATCTTTTTAAATCTGAACTATTAGAATACATTGCTTCTAACTCAGGGTCTGCAGAATTACTAGATGGATAATTTAAATAAAATACATCGCCAGAGTATTCATCATAATCATTAATATACTGATCTCCTTCACAGCAAATACAGCCGTCTCCATTAGAATCAAATGCTAAATTATTTTCATCACAATTAAAGATATCTAATTCAGGAGTAACATCACCTCCACCTCCAGTAATAGTATTAACTATTTGAGGATCAAGAACTCTATCATATAAACTCTCATAATATGTTACACCTATATTAGTCCCCTCATTAATTGAAAATCTAAAGTTACCTCCAAATGTTCTTTCTGTTAAAGCGTCTATCATATTTTCAAAAATAAAATCATAATCTTTATTTCCGTTATAGCCTAACCCTAAGCGAGGTCTCATAAAAATCAAAGAAGTAAAGCTACCATCTTGATTAATTATTGCATCTCTCTTATCATTTGAAAAGAACATAGATAAACGCAACCTTTTATTTGACATTTGTAAACCAAGTCCATTTAAAGTTAATTCTTCAGATGTCGATATATCTGGAGAAATTCCAGATTTTCGTTTATTAAATTTATAACCTGTAAACCTTGATCTTCTATAATCTCCTGATGCAAAAACAAGACCCTGACCATATGTTGCAGTAAAATTACCTATAATCAAATCATCTATTTTAAAACCATCTGATTTTTCAGATAATGGGACATCATTAATTCCAAGATGCATCTTATTTGTATAAATATTATAGGAATCTCCTGCATTATTATATCGTAAATGGCTGGCACTAAACTTACTATTACTTACATGAAATCTATAAAATGTAGAAGGAGTTGATTCATTTGAATATATTAAGACTTCATCTTCTTCATCAAAATTAGTCATAGAATATGTATTAATAATTGATTCATATCTAAAATTAATTTTATCCATCCGATCTTGATCAAATAAAACTCTTTTCAGAACATTTTTATATCCATAATATGAAATTCCAGGTGAATTTTTAAGCTGAAAAGTTCCTGAAATATTACCTCTTTTTTGCTGTTTTAAAACAGCTACCGCATCTATAGGACTAACATTTGGAATCTCATTCAACTGATCATAGGTAATTAGATTAGGGTCATATTGCTTTGGATACATTAGTATTTCTCTTGGAAAATTTGATTTAAATTCAGATGGAATAACTTGAGCAGAACCTTTAGTCCTTCCATAACTAATTTTCACAAAAGATTTAATATTAGCTACATCATCAATGCCAATACCTTCTATATTCAGTAAATCATAAATAGTATTTATTTTCTGTATAGATAAATATTCTGCAATCAGTTCAATTTTTGTAGTAGATAGTGGTAACTCCTTTAAATCATCAAAAGAAGAAAAATTAATATCAATTTTATCAATAGATGCAGTATATATAATTGAAGCCAATAATAATATAGATATTCTATTCAACATTAAAAATAAAGTCCTATTTGAATACTATGAGTTAAAGGCAACGTAGGATGGCTAAGGAAGCTATAACTAAACGATGAATTATCATTTATAGGTGTTAAAAAACCTACTCCTAATCTATTAGGTTTCATTTGTATTCCAGTTCTTAAAGTAAAATATTTATGTATTTCATACTCTATACCAAAACGAAAATGATTAGTTGTAGATCCTGCTAATCTTTCATAACTAAAACTAGTTATAAGTTTCTTAATTGGAATATAACTAAAACCAATATTTATTTTTTTTGGAAGAAAATTAGCAAATGAGCCTGTACCTATAGAAGGAGAATTAATATTTTTAATAAATGCACCCAAAAACACCTTGCCTCTTAAAGAAGCCCAGATCCCAACATCAAGACCAACTTTACTTCTTTTTATAGCAGGAATTCCATCTGTACCATCGCCACTAACACCTGCAGATTGACCTTGTTTTAATAAAAAATAATTTGCATTATAACCCATTCTAAGGCTAGAGTTTCTATCTCTAAACAATGTAAACCCATGGCTAAACATAATAGCTCTTTCTGATGAAAGAGTTATATCTCGAGTTGTGAATCCATCATGAGGCTTTGCATCTACTCCTAAATGCTGCATCGTCAATGATAAATTCGTATTTTTATTAGGTTTATATAAAATAGAACAATACTGATATTCAAGTAATTCATCCATCTCATAAAATATAACAGAACCAGCTGAAATAGAAGCTGTTGAATTAAATGATAAATTAGCAGGATTATTAACAATATTTTCTATACCTCCTGGAGTTGAAACAGCAGATCCTGCTAAAGCTACAGCTTTTGAATTATTAAAAGAGTTATTAGTAGTTATTTGAGCAACTAAACAATTAAATATCAATAAAATAAATACTTTTTTTATCACTTTAATAGACTCCCACAACAATAGGAGCAACATCATAATATGATTGTCCAGATAAAATATTAGTTGTTTCAATATGCATTAAATATGTTCCTGGAGAAACAATCTGTCCAAGATGATTTCTTCCATCCCAATCAGAATTATCTTCCATACGTTTAATAGAACCTGGGAGTTCATAATATTTTTCAAGCAAACTTGTAACTAAAGTCCCATTAAGATCAAATATCCTAACTACAACTTTTGAGTTAGAAGGAAATGAAAAATTGTAATCTAATCTTTCTCCAAGAGTTGGAATAATAACATAAGGAGCAGGATCTATGCTAGGCCTTGTAATTTGATTACAATCTCCAAAACATTCTTGGTTACAATCTTCTATTGAATCATACCATTGTTCATATTTATCATCACCTTCACAATACCATTTATTTAATATAGATTTTCCACCAACATGATATACATCATACAAACTTATATTACCTGCAGAAGCTACAGTAAATTGATAAGAACCATTATATACTCCAACAGTCCCCTTTGCTATAATGACATATTCAGATAAATTCCCGGGAGCTACCATATAACCTATATCAGATGACAAAACATCCCAATCCCAAATAACAATATCAATTCTATCAGTCCCCTCTTGTAATACAATTATCTCAGGACCATTAGAAGGTCTAATATCATCATAATCTACTATAAGTCCCATAATAGTAGCTTCATAATCATCAGCATCAGTCCAACCCTCTGTTGGTACAGAAACAATATCATTAATAGTATGGGTAATATCACCGGTAAGACATGAACCGTCATCAACTATTGCATTAGGATTATAGTTAGGATCTTGTTCTACTGTACATCCTGCTTGTGATACAATTTCCCAAGATTCTTTAAATACTTCACTAGTTTCATCATGTCCAGTAATACCATTTCCTAAAAAACCTAAATCATCTATAGGGTTACTTTCTCCATTTTCAATATTTGATTTCCTGACATATGCTTCACCTGTTTGATGTGCACCCAAAATATTGCTTTCCTGGATTTCAAATGAAGTATCATCTTCATAATTAGAAACCCCCGTTTTGTTTACTCCATAAGAATATGTCATTGGGCCCACTTGCTGCTCAATAGCAATACCCCAATAAAAATAGTCAACATCTTGAATAAGAGAATTAGAGTTTCCATCCCATTTAAATAAAATTAACGGCTCATAACTATCATCAAGATTTGCTGATGCTCCTATTGTATTCTCAGTATCAATAGCATCAAGCATATCAGACTGAAGATACAATACTGTAAATTCAGAATAATAATCACCATAATAATTATGAAATGATTCCTGATCCTTTAATGCTATAATAATAGTTTCATTTGAATCAATTATTGTATTTAAAGGAAATCTGACAATAAAATCGCCTGAAAATCCAGACCAAAAATTGCTTTCAGATGGAAGATTGTAATAATGACTACTCTGAATAATATTCTGATCAATTGAATATTCATACTCTGCATCCGAAAGATAATAGTCTGATAAATCTATAGATGAATTTGTAGGATTATATATTGAAACTAATTCTGCTTGATCAGGAGAAGTAACAATTTTATTAAAAATAATATGATTAGCTTCTAAAGATAATAAGAAACTGACACATAGCAAGGTTAAGACAGTATGTTTTTGCATTAATTACCAAGAATTGTATTGACTAATGAAACAATATCAACAACATTAATAACACCATCACCATTTAAATCTAACAAGCACAGTTCATAATCACTTAAGTTATCAGAACCTGAACCTAAAATAGTATTAACCATCTGAACAATATCAACAACATTGATTACACCATCTTCATTAACATCACCATTAGAGGTACAAGTTTCTGTATCACCATTTATTATAATATCTGTTTCATACTCAACTGTAATCTGCCACTCATTATTAATATCTAACTGCTGGTCATCATCACAATAAGCACCAAGCTCACCTGTTATTTGAACTTCATATAACCCAAATGGCTCTTGAGTTAAAACATTTAAATCTGTTGCTGTTATATCAAAACCATCTTGATATTGACTGCTCTCTGGCCATACAACAAAATCTATTTGGTTTTCATTTTCATCCTGAATAGTAAATGAATGAGGTCCTCCAAATGGAGTAATATCAAAATAATCAATAATAATCCCTGTTGTTGTAAGAGACTGTTCATATAAAGGACATTGACCTGCTGAACTTTCACTAAGATTATATTGGCCATCACAAGAAATAATTTCTTCTGCTTCAAATGAACAATTATTAACAATATCAAAAATAGGAACCTCTCCAATTTCACCAACTATAATTGTCACATAATCAGTAGATGTTGCTCCTAAATCATCTGTAACTTGAAGTGAAAATGACATAGCAGAAAATTCGTTAGGTGCTACAAAACTAATAACTGGAGATTCAGGTTCTCCAAAAAACACATCTATCCCTGCTTCTTGAACCCAAAAATAACTTTGTACAGAACCATCAAAATCATAACTAGAAGTACCGTCCAGAGTAACAACATCTCCATAATTAACAAATAAATCGTCTCCTGCAACAGCTGTTGGAGATACATTTTGACTTGAATTAAGAATTGTAATATCTGATTCATATTCTACTGTGATTTGCCACTCACTATTAATGTCTAACTGCTCATCATTACCACAATATACATCAAGACTACCTGCTATTTGAACTTCATTTAAGCCAAAAGGCTCTTGAGTTAAAACATTTAAATCTGTTGCTGTTATATCAAAACCATCTTGATACTGACTGCTTTCCGGCCAAACGACAAAATCAAGCTGATTTCCACCTGCATCTTGTAATGTAAATGAATGAGGACCTCCAAATGGAGTAATATCAAAATAATCAATAATAACACCTGATGTTATCAATGACTGAGCATATAAAGGACATTGAGATGCAGAGCTCTCACTAAGATCGTATGGACCATCGCAAGGAATCATCTCTCCTTCACTAAACGAACAATTATTAACAATATCAATAAGAGGTATCTCTCCTGCTTCTCCAACGGTAATAGATACATAATCTGGCAATGAGGTTAATCCATCATTATCTGTAACTTCAAGAGAAAATACAAGAGTAGTAAATTGATCTGGTGCAACAAAACTAAGGCTAGAAGATTCAGGTTCTCCAAAAAATACATCTATCCCTGATACTTGGTTCCAAAAATATGATACCACACTACCTGAATCACTATCATAACTTTGATTACCATCCAAAATTACAACATCACCATAGTTAACTAGTAAATCATCTCCAGCTACAGCTATAGGAGCACCTTCAACATAATGCACAGAAACATCAGTTGCCTGTACTTTAAAACCATTATAAGAATCTACAATCCCAATCACATCATAACCTAATTCTAGCATCAAACTTATTTCAAGTTCTGACAAACGATCATCTATAAGAACATGACCAGAGCCATCATTGATTTGCCATTCACCATATTCATTAGGTATTTCAGTACATGTCGCATTTATAAAACTAACTCTTACACCTTCATATTGTTCACCAACATCTCCTGTTAATAATTGAATAGGTTCAGGAAGAGAATTATCAGATGATAGGACTGTAACATTTGCACCAATAATTTCAGTCAATCCATTGTACTCTGCCACAGTACCCAATACTTCAACTAAATTACCAACAACAACAGCTGGAGAATTTATATATACCCAAAGACCACTCCATGGGCCAACACCATCTTGAATGAAAAATCCAGAATAAGATACTCCAGTAACAATACCAGATGTTACAACTAATGATCCTTCTATAGGAGATGCATCTCCTGTGCCTTGAATCTGTTGTATAGTTACAACATCTGCATATACACATGTTCCATCATCATCAGTTGCATTTGGATTATAATTACCTGCTGCAGGATCTGTACAACCAGAAATATTACCAAAATCATGTGGATGATACCCTAAATAATCCCAAGTATTTTGATCAAAAACAGCCCATTCTGAATCTGATGCACTTGTTCCTGCAGAACTATTCCAATCTCCAAAATTTCCTGATACAACAGATCCAAATCTAACCAATGTATGATCTTTTGTTGCATCATTAACACCAGCAACATCCCAGCCATTTCCAGGATCTGTTGCGCTCCATGTCCCTATACAATCTAAAATTTCAAATTCATTTTCTGTTCCCTTAACTAAACAAAACCCATCATCCCCATTACTTAAATATGTATGCGTTTGATCACATTCATCCATTATAATTTGATCAGAACTACCATGACAAATAACATAAACATCTCCAGGAGAAACAGATGCTCCCGCATCAAATGCATTCCAATAATCATAACTCCCTTCATTGTTTGCTCCATTTGTTGCATTTGGAAATGCATATCCTGATAAATCAATAGTTTGACTTGTTCCATTATAAATTTCTAAATATTTATGATTACTTGAACCTTCTGCGTATTCTGAAAAAAACAAGTCTGTTATATCACACTCACCATCACCATTACATATTCCGCAATCATCAAGTGTCGCATCACCATCACAAACACCGGCACAGTCCATTGTATCATTTTGTCCATCACATATTCCGCAATCATCAACTACAGCATCTCCGCCACACTCACCAGAACAATCTTCTTGAGCACAACTACCATTATCTATTGTGGCATCTGGATTATAATTACATGCAGACGCATCCATGCATCCATAAACGTCATCCGGATTTCCTCCTTCATGATAACCTAAATAATCCCAAGTGTTTTGGTCGAAAACCAACCACTCAGAATCATCTGAGTTTGTACCTGCAGATGTAGTCCAATCTCCATAATTACCATCCTGAACACTAGACTTACGAACAAGCGTATGATCTTTTGTCCCATTAGAAACACCAGCTACATCCCATCCATCACCAGGATCAGCCCACCAATCACCGACACAATCTAACACTGTAAATGATGATTCTTCTCCTTGAACTAAGCAATAACCATCATCACCATTACTTAAATATGTATGTTGTTCATCGCACTCATTTTGAATAAACTCATCAGCGCTACCATGACATATAACATATACATCTCCTGGAGATATTGATGCTCCATCTTCAAATGTATTCCAATATTCATGTTCTCCTGGAACATCTGGACTATTTGCTGCACTAGGATATGCATATCCAAATAAATCTAAAATTTGACCTGTTCCATTATAAATTTCTAAATATTTATTATTACTAGACCCTTCCGCATACTCAGAAAAAAAGATCTGAGCATAAGAAACACTAATAAGAAAAATCACGGTAATAGAATTGAAAGTTTTATTCATAAAAGTCTCCAACATTAAGTAAGTTTAAAAAATTAATATTTTAAGTCTTTAATCTAAATAGGCTACATATAAGTTTTTATATGCAGCCTATTTAAAACACATAATATATTTTAAGTACTACTCTATTAATTAATCATTAATAATAGTACTAACCATTTGGACGATATCTGTAACATTAACTACACCATCCATATTTACATCTGATGTGCAAACTAAATCATCTGAAGTTTCACCATTAATGATAAAACCTACAACTAAAACAATATCTGTAACATTTAAGTTTCCATCACCATTAGCATCACCACTATAAGCACAATCAGGAACACATACCTCATCACAAGTACCTGCGCATTGAGATACAGTTAAGTCTGCACCTGATACTGTGAATCCATAGTTTGGATAATCATCACCTTGAACAGCATCACACTCAGATCCCCAAGGAGCTGAATATTGAGTTGATGCACCCCAAATATCATTCCACCATTCAGGAACTGAAGTATCAACACATAAGATTGTATATTCATATTGCCCATCTAGAAGAGTTACTGTCATACCATTATCAGTATGAGCTCCCCAACCCGACCATCCATCAAATGAACCTGTTACGCTCACAAAGCCACAATCTTCTACACCACTAAGATCAAATGTCACAGCATATTCAGGGCATCCTCCACAATCAGATGCACATGAGCCACAATCTTCTGATTCATCACAAACACCATCTCCACATGATGGAGCAACTTCGCATGCTGCTTCACAAGAATTCCAGCAATATGCTAATGTTTGAGATGTGTTTGGTGCGCCTGCTGTAAACTGACGATTCCAATAACCATCTACTTCAACAGCACACTCAAGACCTGTTAGATCTTCTTGATCATTCCAGCCATCAATTGTGAATTTATAATCATGGGTTTCACCTTCACTAAAGTATTGTGTATGTGTCCATGTTCCTGTTACTTCATTTAAAGCCATATCATTATAACAAGTGCCACACCAACCATTATAAGAGCCATTAACATGAGGTGTTCCAGTTACACCATCAGGTAGATTTAACTCAAATGTTACTTTAGCTAAACCACAAACTTCGCCACCTTCACAGTTCCACCAACCATCCCACCACATTGAGGATGTTCCATCTTCCCATAGACAGCCCATTTCAGTAGGAATATCTGAACAACTTGCATAAGTACAAGTAGATGTATCAAATTCATTGTAAGACTGTACTGTTGCATCTGGATTATAGTTTGTAGCATTTGAATCCATACAACCTTCAACATCAACAGCAGTATCAAAATCATGTGGATGTGAACCTAAGTAAGTCCAATCATTTTGGTCTAAAACAACCCACTCTGAATCATCTGGCTCAGTTCCAGCTGATGCTTCCCAATAGCCACCATTTCCTTGAGCTACTGAAGCTTTTCTAACTAGAGTATGATCTTTTGTTGCAGACGATACGCCAGCTACATCCCATCCTGAACCTGGATCTCCATTCCAATCACCAACACAGTCTAATATTTCAAAGTTACCTTCAGAACCATATACTAGACATAAACCATCATCACCATTACTTAGGTAAGTATAGTTTGCATCACATTCTGCTAAAATAGTTTCATCAGCACTTTGATGACATATAACAAACACATCACCTGCAGCTACAACTGCTCCTTCAGGAAATGTATTCCAATATTCATATTCTCCTGGAACAGTTGGGGCATTTCCAACTGTAGGATATGCATAAGATGATAAGTCTACATCTGAATCAGACGCATTGAAGATCTCAATATATTTATTATTTGAAGACCCTTCTGCTGCTTCTGAAATAAATAAATTTGCCGATGTTAATTCACCATATTCACATGAATCATCACTAACTGTTGCATCAGCATTATAATTTATTGCTGTTTCATCAGTACATCCATAAACGATATCAGGACATGCTTCACATGAACCAAAACATACCGTATCAAGAGTCATATCGGCATCGCCTGGTGTAACATAACGATCATTACCATAACTACCACCAGCACAATCACCTAATCCAGAACCTGATTCATAACCACCATCATTAAAGTTATAGCCATAAGTCACGCCTGTTTCAAGCGTCATAGTATATGTATAAACCATATCGCCATCACTGTCATCCATAACGAACCAATCACTTGGTGCATAATCACCATTTACTGTAGAAGTTCTTACTTTAACATCTCCAGATACACCTTGAATGGACATATCAACAGAGAATGTCACATCAACTCCACAAACAGCAGAACCACCACACTCTCCTTGACAATCTAATGAAGCACATGAGCCATCATCAACTGTTGCATCTGCATTATAATTACATGCATCTACATCCATGCAACCTAATACATCAGCTGAAAAATCATGTGGGTGAAAACCAATATAATCCCACGTATTTTGATCAAATACAACCCACTCAGAATTATCAGCATCTGTTCCAGCTGAACCTGGCTCTCCAGTATCTGGATTATCAAGCCATCTTGGGTTACCTGTTGTTACTGATGCTTTTCTAACTAAAGTATGATCTTTAGTAGCATTTGAAACACCAGCCACATCCCATCCTGAACCTGGATCTTCACCAACAACACCAATAACATCAAGTACATCACCACTACCAACTTGAGTTAAAGCAAAAACATCATCACCGTTACTTAAATAAGTAAATGTTTGATCACATTCAGCTAAAATTGCATCATCTGAAGATTGATGACATACTACATAAACATCACCTGCTGCAACCATTGTTCCTGCATCAAATGTTACATTATCAGCATAGTCCCAAACACCATGATCATTACAACCATTAGAACAACTAGATAA
>PBEF01000021.1 GCA_002717625.1 Fidelibacterota bacterium
AAAACTGAGAGCTTAATTTAATACATATATTTAAATCAATGATATAAAATTATCTATTCTAAAATAGAATTTTATAATAATAAATATTTTTAAAAGGTGAATCTTCTGATGCTACTTGTTTCATTAAAACGCAAATTTTCATAATTATTTTTATCCTAATAAATTTTATAAAAATAACTGAGAGCTTAATTTAATACATATATTTAAATCAATGATATAAAATTATCTATTCTAAAATAGAATTTTATAATAATAAATATTTTTGATAATTTTAAGTGTTAAACTAAAGCAGCTAAAAAATCATATTATGCAATTCGGTATATATATATTATTATTTATAAACTTATTATTATCTGAGCCTTTTGAAAATTATAAAATAGGCAAAACTTATAATCCCTTAAAATATGATAAATTATCTATTTCTATTGATGGATTATTAAGTGAGTATGAGTGGTCCCAATCTATTATACTAAATGATTTTATTCAAGCAGAACCATTTTTTGGAAGTCAGCCTACAAAAAATACAGATGTCAGAATTATCTATGATGATTATTTTTTATATATTGGAGTATTCTTAGAAGATGATAAAAGTAATATAGTAGGTAAAAAAACTAATCATGATGATTGGTACGAGGGATTTGAAAAAAAATCTGATTATTTTGTTGTAGAAATTGATAGTGAGCATAATCACAGCTCTAGTTATTGTTTTGCTGTCAATAGTGCAGGAGTAGAAGCAGATTATCAAATTCTTAATGATCAAGGAGATATTAATGATGATTGGAATGCAGATTGGACTTCATTTGTATCTATAAATGAACAAGGATGGTTTATAGAATATAGAATTCCATGGAAAATTTTGCGCTATTATAAAGGAGATATTATTGGTATTAATTTTAGTAGATTTATTTATAGTAGCAATGAAACATTATATTGGTCTTTATTACCTATTGAATTAAATGGAATCATATCACATTATGGACATTTGGAAGGTCTTGAAATTCCACAGCAGAAAAATTTAAGTATTCAACCATATATTACATACGGTAATACAGAATATAATAATTTGTATTATGAATATAATTCTTTTGGCGCTCTTGATTTTGACGCAGGCTTATTTGAGTATGGATATAATAATTTGAAAAGTACTTTTGGGTTTGATATTGCCTATCATCCCAATAATTATTTATCATTAGAATATACTTTAAATCCTGACTTTGGACAAGTTGAACAAGACCCTTCACAGATTAATTTTTCAGGGTTTGAAATATATTATGATGAAAAACGTACTTTTTTTAATAATAATCAGTTGCTTTTTGATACGCCGATTGAAATTTTTTATTCAAAAAGAATAGGTGATAATATTTATTTAAATAATTATAATTATGAAACAAATATTGATTATGCATTAAAGTTTTCAGGGGCTAGCCCTAAAGGATTTCTATATGGTTTTTTAATGGCGCAATCATCAATTGATATTAATGATAATATAGTTGATGATAAGCAAATTGATGCAATCGTAAGTAGATTGCGTAAAAATATTTTCAATGAAAGTTCATATATTGGATTTATGAATACTTTTTATAAAGATTTTCACGATGAATCTAATGTTTTATCATTTGATGGAATGCTTGGCTTATTAGATAATAAATTTAAAATTGATGGGCAAGTCGTTTTATCTGAAATTCAGACTTCTAATCTAGAAAAAGGTTATTCATATGAGATGAGTTATACTGATAAAATTTCTAGAGGTTTTTTAGATAATAATATTGTTGATATTTGGGTTAATCATGAAAAATATAGTCGTTTATTAGATATAAACTACTTGGGTTATTTAAGAAGAAATGATTTTAAAAGTTATCACTATGGGATTGCTTTTAGTAAGCAAATAAATGGCAAGCATATTAAAAATTATTCTTTTAATATTCAGAATATAACTTCTAAAAATATTAAAGGTATATTAATTGATAAGGATTTTTCTTTCAATTTATTAACATCTTATATAAATAATACTTCATTTGATTTTAGCTATATAAAATCATTTGCTCATTATAATGATTGGCTTAAGCTTAGTGATTATGACAAATCTGAAAGAGATTTAATTGTTGTTAAAAAACCTGAATCTAATAATTTTAGTTTAACTTTCTCGAGTGATCCTTTAAAGAAATGGTCTTTTATATATAGTTTAGAATATTTTACTAATAAAATTAATGATTATGGTGGTGGTTATAGCCTTAATCTTATTTATTCACCTTTAGACTGGCTATTTATTGATATTAATTATGATTTAGATTTATATCGTGAGAAATATCATTTTTTGAAAATAGAACCTTATACAAATATTCCAGATCCATCAAATAATAATTTGATTAGATTTAATCCTATAGAAGATTATTATTTTTCTAACTCTAAAATTTTTGAAAGAGAAATAGCTATTCTCATTTCATCTTATATTTCTGATCGTTTTAGTGTTAAGTCATATAGTAGATATTTTACGTTCATTAATAGTTATCCAGATTATTATTATTATTTGGATGAAAACCATAATTATGATTATCCCAATCAAATTCAAGAAATTTCTTTAGAACAAAAAGAAACTGATGCAATATTATACAATTCAAAATTTGTATCATTAGAGTTAAATTTCATTTTTCAATGGGAATTGAATCAAAGAATAAATTTTTATATTATTTACAGTGGATTTAAAGGTATATATGGTAAGAGATTTAATTCTTTAAATGAGTTTATAAAATATGATATAAATGTAAATAGCAATGTGAGGGCAGAGCATTATTATGATCAATCTTTTTACATCAAGCTAGATTGTATTTTTATAAAATAATTATATCTTTTTTTCTATTGCATTTAAAATAGTTCTTATAGCTATATCAATATCTTCTTCTTTATTAAATCTTCCTATTCCAATCCTTATTGATGTATTTGCTTCTAATTTACTTCTTCCTATTTGAGTTAAAACATGAGAGGGCTTAGGACTAGATGAACTGCATGCAGAACCACTTGATATAGCAATTCTAGGCATAGACCTTAAAATAGATAATCCATTTAAAAATGGAAAGCTAAGATTAATATTACCTGGTATTCTATCTTCCATTGATCCATTGATTACAGTGGATGGATATTTAGATATAATTTCTGACTTTAGTTTAGATGTTAATTTTAAAATTCTTTTATTATCTGAATTCATTTGATTTAATAAGATATCACAAGCTTTCCCAAATCCAACAATAAGTGGAGTAGCTAATGTTCCAGATCTATAATTGTTTTCTTGACCTCCTCCAACTATGAGAGGATGAATATTAAATTTTTCTTTTTTATCATTGATATATAATGCTCCAATGCCTTTAGGCCCATAAATTTTATGCGCTGATATTGATAACAAATCTATATTCATATCAATTACATCAATATCACTTTTTCCTAAAGATTGCGCAGCATCTACATGAAATATAATATTATGTTTTTTGCATAAGTTCCCAATTTGTTTTATTGGTTGAATTGTGCCTATTTCATTATTTGCATGCATTATACTAATCAAAATAGTTTGTTCATTAATAGATTGCTCTATATCCTTAATATTAATTATTCCATCTTTATTAGGAGCAATAAATGTAACTTGATTTTTTATTGGCTGAAGAACATCTAATACAGCTTTATGTTCTATAGTAGAAGTGATTATATTAGAGTTTTTATATTTTTGATTCTTTAATAAACCATTAATTGCAAGATTATTTGATTCAGTAGCACCGCTTGTAAAAATAATTTCATTAGGCTTTGAATTAATAAGTTTTGATATTTTTTCTCTTGCAATATCAATAGCTGCATTGGCTTCCCATCCAAATGCATGTGATTGGCTTGAAGGATTTCCATATTTTTCACTGAAATATGGAATCATTTCTTTTAATACTTTAGGATCTATTTGTGTAGTTGAATTATTATCAAGATAAATTTTATTCATTATCTTTTACAATATATATTGTATTCTTGTTTGCTCTTGAATTCTCCAATTAATTTTGATTTAAAGCTTGATTTTTGGTTTAATTCTAGGAGTATATTTTTTGTATTTGATTTATTGCACGCTATAATTAATCCCCCTGAAGTTTGAGCATCAGCTAAAATTAATTTTTTATATTCTTGTATTGATTCTGAGAAATATAAATCATCTTTTAAAAAAAGGAAATTATTTTTTGTTCCTCCTGGAACAATTTTATTTTTAGCAAACTTTTCTACATCTGATATTAGCGGAATATTTTTATAATTTATTATTGCACTTAAATTGCTCCCCTTGCATATTTCATTAAGATGGCCTAATAATCCAAAACCAGTCACATCAGTACAGGCATTAGCATTGTGTTTTAACATTATTTTAGCTGCTTTATTATTTAGAGTATTCATAATAGATGTAGCTTGTTTTTCAATTTCTTTTTTTACAAGTCCTTTTTTTATAGCGGTCGATATAATTCCACTACCTATTGGTTTAGTTAAAATAATATCATCATTTTCTTTAGCAGTATTATTTTTAATAATATCATTATTATTAATTAATCCTGTAACAGCTAATCCATATTTAGGAATATCATCTTTGATTGTATGCCCACCTAGTATTGATATATTAGCTTCATTACATTTATCAATGCCTCCTTGTAATATCTCTGATAGAATATTTAAAGATAATTTATTGGAAGGAAAAGCTGCTATGTTTAATGCAAATATAGGTGTTCCTCCCATTGCATAAATATCAGAGAGTGCATTGGTAGCTGCTATTTGACCAAAAAGATAGGGGTCATCTACTATTGGGGTAAAAAAATCTAATGTTTGGATAATAGATTGTGTATCATTTATTTGATGTATGCCGCAATCATCAAATGTAGCAAATCCTCCAATAGGTGAATTTATTTCGGGGTTTTTTAATTTACTCAACACTTGAGTAAGTTCGCTAGCGCCTAATTTGCAAGCTCAGCCAGCTCCAGGACTATATTGAGTTAACTTTATATTTTGATTATCTTTCATATGTCAAACTTAAGCTAGTTTAAAGTAATTTAAATTAATAAATAATTTCATTTTGTTGAAATAAATATATCTAGGTAAATTTAGAAGTTGGTAATTAATATTTTTATAATCTTTAAAACTAAATTATATGAGTAAAAATTCATCAAGCAGTGAAGTCGTAACAATTAGATTTTCAGGTGATTCAGGCGATGGTATGCAATTAACTGGAGGTCAGTTCTCTGATAATACAGCTATTTTTGGTAATGATTTAAATACTTTGCCAGATTTTCCCGCAGAAATTAGAGCTCCTCAAGGTACATTATATGGCGTAAGCTCATTTCAAATGCAATTTGGTAGTCGTAATATATATACAGCAGGTGATGATTTAGATGTTCTGGTAGCCATGAATCCAGCAGCTCTAAAAGTCCATGTTGATGATCTTAAAGAGCATGGTTTGTTAATTATTAATACAGATAATTTTACTCCAAAAAATTTAAAGTTAGCAAAATATGAAGAAAACCCATTAGATGATTCTGCCTTAGATAAAAAATATAGAGTTATTAAAGTTGGAATGACTAGTTTAGTTACAGAAGCTCTAAAAGATTTAGAATTAACTGCTAAGGAAAAAGCTAGAAGTACAAATATGTTCGCTCTTGGATTATTATATTGGTTATATGAAAGAGATATGCAAACAACAATAAATTTTTTAAATAAAAAATTTAAAAATAAGCCTCTTATAATTGATGGTAATGTAAAAGCTCTAAAAACAGGTTTTTATTATGGTGAAACTATAGAGGTAGTTAAAACTACATATAGAGTTGATAGAGCTAAATATGAATCAGGTGAATATAGAAATATTATGGGTAATCAAGGTATAGCACTTGGTTTGCTTGCTGCCTCACATTGTAATGATATAGGATTGTTTTTTGGAGGCTATCCTATAACACCAGCAAGTGATATATTGCATATGTTGTCAAACTATAAGTCTTTTGGTGTTAAAACATTTCAAGCAGAGGATGAAATTGCAGGGATAACAAGTGCTATTGGGGCTGCATTTTCTGGTAGGCTTGGAGTTACTGCTAGTAGTGGTCCTGGAATTGCTCTTAAGGGTGAAGCAATAGGTTTAGCTATAATTACAGAGTTGCCATTAGTTATAATTAATATTCAAAGAGGAGGACCCTCAACTGGATTACCAACCAAAACGGAACAGTCTGATTTGTTTCAAGCTATGTATGGAAGAAATGGTGAATGCCCTTGTGTTGTTGTATCTGCAACATCACCGTCAGATTGTTTTGAGATGGCATATGAAGCATCAAGAATAGCGGTTGAACATATGATTCCGGTTCTATTATTATCTGATGGATACATCGCAAATGGCTCTGAACCTTGGAAATATCCTGATGTAAAAGAGTTACCAAAATTTAAATTTAATTATGCTGTTGAAAATTCGGAAGATTTTAATCCATATGAAAGAAATCCTGAAACTTTGGCTAGAAAATGGGCTATTCCAGGATTTAAAGGTTTAGAACACAGAATAGGGGGTTTAGAAAAAGCTGATAAGACAGGAAATGTAAGTTATGATCCAGACAATCATCATTTGATGACGCAAAAACGACAAGAAAAAGTAGATATAATTGCTAATTTTATTCCTGATGCTACAGTTTTAGGTAAGACAAGCGGAAAATTATTAGTGATAGGGTGGGGAGGTACATTTGGATCTATTAAATCAGCTGTTGTAAAAGCTCAAGAAGAAGGTTTGTCTGTTTCACATTTACATTTAAAATATATTAACCCTTTCCCTAAAAATTTAGGAGAAATTATATTAAATTATGATAAGATTTTAATTCCTGAATTAAATATGGGGCAATTATTAACTGTAATAAGAGCTAAATATTTGGTTGATGCTCAAGGCTATAATAGCATCAAAGGTAAGCCTTTTAGTTCAAATGAGATTTTTGAAGTAATTAAGAAACATTTAGAGGATTAAGATGACAGAAACAATACAGCTTACAAAAAAAGATTTTTCTTCTGATCAAGATGTTAGATGGTGTCCTGGTTGTGGAGATTATGTAATTTTAGCTCAAGTTCAAAAAACATTCCCTAATCTTGGAATTTCAAAAGAAAATATTGTTGTTGTATCAGGGATAGGTTGTTCTAGTAGATTCCCTTATTATATGAATACTTATGGTTTTCATTCTATTCATGGAAGAGCCCCTGCAGTTGCTTCTGGTGTAAAATTATCTAATCCAGATTTATCAGTATGGGTCATAACAGGAGATGGTGATGCTATGAGTATTGGTGGAAATCATTTCATACATGTATTAAGAAGAAATATTGATATGAATATTTTATTATTTAATAATAGAATATATGGATTAACAAAGGGACAATATTCTCCAACATCTGAAGTAGGTAAAATTACAAAATCGACACCTATGGGTTCTCTTGATCATCCTTTTAATCCACCAGCTTTAGCTTTTGGTGCTTCAGGTACTTTTATAGCTAGGACAATAGATAAAGAATTGAAACATATGGGTAATATTGTTGCAGAATCTGCTAAACATATAGGTACATCTTTTGTAGAAATATATCAAAATTGTAATATATTTAATGATGGCGCTTTTTCTAACTTAACAGATAGAGAAGTGAAATCAGATAATGTCATAGCATTAGAAGAGGGTTTGCCTATGTTGTTTGGTAAAGAAAAAGATAAGGGCCTAATTTTGGATGGCCCAAATTTTAAAGTTGTTAATATAGGGAGTGATTATTCTATTGATGATCTTATTGTTCATAATCCTAAGGACCGTAATTTAGGCTTACTTATAAGTGAGATGACATATGATGAGAACCTTCCTGTCCCTATTGGAATATTCTATAAAGAAGATAAGCCTACCTATGATAGTATGATGATAGATCAGATTAATAAGGCAAAAGAAAAAGATATTGATTTGCAATCAATTATTAAGGGCTCTAATTCTTGGAATGTCAAATAGTTTGAAACCTTATTTAATTATATATTTATAATATTATATAAGCTTAAATATAGTAAACTATGAAAAATAATAAGTATAGAGTTGAAAAAGATTCTATGGGTTCTATGAAAGTCCCTGTAGATGCTTTGTATGGTGCACAAACTCAACGAGCTGTTGAAAACTTTCCTATAAGTAATACAAGATTTTTTATTGATTTTATTAATGCAATTATTATTATTAAGAGATCTGCTGCTATTGTTAATTGTAAATTAGGTTTGCTTGATAAAAAGATTTCTGATTCAATTATTAATGCTTCAAATCAATTATTAAAAGAATCAAATACAGCACATTTTCCACTTGATGTTTTTCAAACAGGATCTGGTACCTCTACAAATATGAATGTAAATGAAGTGATTTCTTCATTGGCAAATAATAATAGTAAAGATATTAATGTCCATCCTAATGATCATGTTAATATGGGACAATCAAGTAATGATACAATTCCTACAGCGATTAATATTTCTGTAGCTTTAATGATTATTAAACAATTAGTTCCTAATCTTAATAAATTGATAAATTCAATTCAATCTAAGGAAAAAGAATTTAAAGATGTTTTAAAATTAGGAAGAACGCATTTGCAAGATGCAACTCCTATTGGTTTATCACAAGAATTTTCAGGTTACAGAGAATTACTCATTAAAAGTAAAAATAGATTGATTGATGTGCATAATACTTTAAAGAGGCTTCCTCAAGGTGGAACTGCTGTTGGTACGGGAATTAATACTCATAAAGATTTTGGAAAATTAATAGCAAAAGAAATATCTGATTATACCAAAATTGATTTTATTGAATCACCTAATCACTTTGAAGCTCAGTCTGCACAAGATTGTTCCGTTGAAGTTGCAGGTATTTTAAAAGGCTTAGCTGTGTCTTTATCTAAGATAGCAAATGATATTAGGTGGCTTGCTTCTGGACCTAGGTCAGGTTTAGGGGAACTTAATATCCCTTCAGTTCAACCTGGTTCATCAATTATGCCTGGGAAAGTAAATCCTGTTATATGTGAATCTATACTGCAAGTTTCTGCACAAGTTATAGCTAATGATTTAGCTGTTACTTTAGGAGCATTAGGCAGTGTATTGGAATTAAATTTAATGTTACCTCTTATTGCTCATAATCTTCTTTATTCTGTATCAATTTTGTCTAATTCAATATATATATTTAATGATAAACTTATGAAAGGTATATCCGCTAATAAAATTAAATGTGAAAATTATATAGAAGGTAGTTTAGCTATGTGTACTTCACTTGCTCCAATTATTGGTTATGACGCTGCTGCAGATATTGCTTATGAATCTTTTAATACAGGTAAAACTATAAGAGAAGTTGTAGAAGAAAAAAATATTATTGATAAAAAAGTGTTAAATAGAGTTCTAAATCCTCAGAATATGATTAATCCGCAGTAGGTATTTATTTTGGAAATACAAGAAAATAGTAATGAAGATAAGTTGAATCACATTACTTGGTATAATATTTTTAAACATACATTCTTATTATCTTTTATAGTAGCAATTTCTATTATTTTTTATTTATTATATTTATCAAACAATCTTCCATCAATAGATGAATTAAACAAATATAATCCTGAGCAGGTTTCTAAAATATTATCAGCTGATAATGTTGTTATTAAAAAATTGTATACTCATAAAAGAGATATGGTTGATATAAGTAATATCCCTCAGCATCTTATTGATGCATTAATTGTTATGGAAGATAGAGATTTTTATAAACATAATGGTATTAATATTAAATCTACTTTTCGTGCATTGTTAGTTGATATTTTATCCTTTAGCTCTAAACAAGGTGCTAGTACACTTACTCAACAACTTGCAAGAACAATGTATAAAAATAAGAGTGCTAAATATTATATAGGACAATCAAAAAAGATTACTAGAAAAATTAAAGAATTAATTACAGCTATAAAAATAGAACAAACATATACAAAGGCAGAAATTTTAGAACTATACTTTAATTCTGTCTATTTTGGTCATGGAACATATGGAGTACAAGCTGCCTCTGCATATTATTTTGGTAAAGATGTATCAGAGGTAACATTGGATGAGGCCGCAATGTTAATTGGATTATTACCTGCACCTGCAAAATATACGCCTGTTAATCATCCTCAGAGAGCAATTAAAAAAAGAGATTTAGTCTTACGTGTTATGTTAAGTCAAAATTATATTAGTGAAAAAGTATTTGCGATAGAAAAATCAAAATCATTGTCAATAAAAGATATTGATTATGATAATAGTTTAGCTTCTTATTTTTCAGAACATATAAGAAGAGAAATGGAAGTTTTAGATGAAACTTTAGATATTAATATTTATGAAGATGGATTAAATATCAATACAACTTTAGATATGGGAATACATAGTATAGTACAAGATGTATTCAATGAAGTTATGATTAAAAATCAGAAAATTTTTAATAAAGATTTATTGAATAATAATAAAAAACTTCAAAAATTATCTGATCAGTTTGAAATCACTATAGATTCCTTAAAATATTTATTAAGTAATGATACTATAATTATTCCAGAATCATTTAGAAGCAAATTATTAGTACAAGGTGCTGTGGTTGCGATGGATCCTGTACATGGTCATATACTATCTATGATTGGAGGTAGAAATGAACCTGAATATCTAGACCATTTTAATAGAGCTACTCAAGCTAAAAGGCAACCAGGCTCTGTATTTAAACCTTTTATTTATCTTACTACTTTAGAACAAGGTTATAGCCCATGCACGCAATTACTTAATCAGCCTTTAGTATTTTTTATAGATGATACTACTAGGTGGAATCCTCAAAATCATGATGGTTCTACAGGGTTATTGACAACCTTAAGAGATGGATTAAGGAGATCTTTGAATTTGATTTCTGTAAGAATTGTACAAGAGCTAGTCTCTCCAAAATTAGTGCAATCTACAGCAAATAGATTTGATTTATCAACCTCAATAAGAGCTGTAGATGCTATTGCTCTTGGAGTATCCGAAGTTATCCCAATAGAAATAACATCTGCATATTCTGCTATTGCTAATAATGGCATATTAACTGAACCCTTATCAATTATTTCTATTAGAGATAATGAGGGTAGAGAAATAAAACAGTTTTTAAATAATTCAGTTGAGATTGCTGATGAAAGTGATATTTTTATATTAAGAGATATGATGAAATCTGTTATAGATAGTGGAACAGGAGGTTCAATACGATGGAGGTATAAATTTTATGCTCCAGCAGCAGGTAAAACAGGCACAACAAATAGTAAAACTGATGCTTGGTTTGTAGGATTTACCCCACAGATAGCCATTGGTGTTTGGGTTGGGCTTGATGATCCCTCAATGACTTTAGGAAATAAGCAATATGGTTCATCTGCAGCGCTTCCTATTTTTGCAAAATCAATTAAATCTATATATGATAAAGGAAGTTATACTTATTTAAATCAAAATATTATTTTAGATAATAAGGCAGATTGGAAAATGCCAAATGATATTATAGAAATAGATATATGTAATGATTCTTGTTGTCTTAAAACAGAATGGTGTGATAGTTATAAGGAATATTTTAATTCAGATCACCCACCATTAGAACGTTGTCAAGATTCTAATCCTTTAACCAGATTTAATGATTAAGTGTACTATCATAGTTAGAAAATTTGATAACAACATTTTTATCGTTTTCAATTTTGATTATATTATCTTCTAATTGATTTTTTATATTACTATCATCAGGAATTAATAACACTGCTTTTATATAAAAAAGAGGACTCCCTGTATTTGGTGCATTCATAATTTTTGTTTCTAAATCTAAGATATTAATATTTAGCTTAGAAAATAGTTTTGTACAATAATGAACAATTCCTTCATTGTCAGCTCCTTTTAGTCTGAAAATAAATTTATTCCCATTATTAAAATTATCTTTCGATGTTTCTTTTATTGTGAATGATAAATCGGTATATTCTTTTAAAGCTTCTTTAAGAATACTTATTTTTTTTGGATTTAAAGAAATTAATATAAGCATATTAAAATCTTCTCCAAGTTTAATCATCTTACTTGTTTCAATATTCCCATTTAAAAGCTTAATTTCTTTAGTGATATCGAATGTCATCCCTATTCTATCTATTCCAAAAACATGTATTATGAAGTTTTTCATTTATTTCCCCATTTTTTTAAAATTTTTTTTATACTTATTAATTTATTATTTATGGTAAAATTTTCATTAGATGAAATATAAAGTAAATAAATTGATAAAATACCTATAAAAATATTGCCTATCCACATTGAAAGAGCTGGATGCAGTGTTCCCTCATCACCTAAAAATTCTCCTATTGTTAATAGTGCCCAATATATAATAAAAAATCCTAAGCTTATCGCAATACTTATACTGAAATTTCCTTTTTTAGATACTATGCCAAGTGGGATTCCAAGTAAAATAAATATTATGCATGCAATTGGGATAGAAAATCGTTTATGGAGTTCTACTTTATATTTATTTAAATCATTTTTAAATAAAGGTATGATTTTATCATTTTTTCTTATATTATTTTTTATGTTATTTATGGATGTTTGTATTTGATTTAATCGAATATTATTTTTTTTATTTTGGATATTTGATTCTGTATTAAGTTGCTCTTTTTCAATTTCAAGATTATTTATTTTAATTAAGCTTTTATAGTTATTATCATTTAAATCATTAATTTCAACCTCTTTTAATCTTATTTCAGAAAGTATAGTATTTAGATTCATTTCTCTGTCATTTTTGATTAGTACTCTATTTTTATCTAAATTTATTTTATTAAAAGGAATTAATATTTTATATTTTTCAAAATACGTCTTTCTATATTCATCATTAGATGATTTAATATTTTCATGTATTGATCCATTATATAGGTTAAGTATAATCCCATCAGAAAGAGATTTGAATGTCCCTTGTTCTGCTAAAATTGTTGTTTTATTTCTTATACTCTCTTTATTAAATATTATAATGTTACTAAATGATTTTTCCCCAATCCTATCTCCTACATATATTATTTTCTCATATAAAATATTAATCATGTTTTCTTTAATTTCTATATCGGGCCTGTCTTTGCTTACCTGATAAGATAGTTTCCTCATATTGTGATTCATATCAGGTAAAATCCATAAGTTAAATGGAATCATACTAAGAACAATTATAAATCCAAATAATAGACTAGGCTTTAAAAAATCAAAATAATTAACTCCTGATGCTTTAAACCCTGTAATTTCATTATCTGATGATAGCCTTCCAAAAGCCATCATTGTTGCAACAAGTATAGCCATTGGAGCTGCAAGTGATAGTATAGACGCTGATTGGTATATGATAAATTTAAATATTACTCCAAATGATAACCCTTTACCTAAAAATTTATCTAAATGTTTAATCATAAATTGTGTTAATAAAACAAATACAAGAATAAATAGTGAAAGGATAAAAGGGGAGATTAATTCCTTGAATATATATCTATTTATTATTTTCAACTATTCAATAATTAAATCTATTAATAGTATTATATCAGTAATATTAATAGCATTATCAGAGTTTATATCAGCTAAAAATAATTTATGTTCATTTGCTATTATATTATTTTCAATTATATGATCTATAATGATAATTATATCAGTAACATTAATAGTGTTATTAAAGTTAATATCACCCAATGGTATATTTGATATTGATATAATTGAAATTTGATTATTTTGCCAATTGTTATTACCAATTATATGCATTGCAGAAGATTCATTTTCATTATTGATTGATATTGAAATATTTTGCATTTCTTCACAGTAATTTTCAGTTTCACTGTATCCATCATTACCCATAGCAATAATATCAGTCATTATTCCAGACCAATAGCGCCCACCAACATTTATATCATTGCAATAAGCTAAAATATTGTCATTGCTATTTAATATTTCTCCATTGTAATAAGCCTCTTTAATAAAAAATGCTGATTGCATTGTTGACTGATTATATGTGATATCAAAATCATCATTTCTATAATTTGTATTTTGTTCAGATCCTTCTATAGGCATATTGTATTCAAATGGAGTTAGTTGATCCATTAAAAACCAATAACCTTTATTAGGTTCAAAGTGTGTAAGTGTACCAAATACTTCACCTTGATGTAATAGTGCCGCTGAATTTTGCCCTATAATAGCATGTAAATTATTATACATATAAAATGGCATGGCATCTTCAATTTCTTGATAAGAATTATGTGGGTATGATATTAAATTTGCTCCAGGATATAATACATATGTTGGAGAGGATTCAGTATTTCCATGAATATCTAATATAGAAACACTAGATGCTATTATCCAGTATCCTTTATTATGCTCAATATTATTTAGACTGCCAACCCATTGATTATTTACTTGATGGCTTATTTCACCTTCAGAAATAATAGAAATTAAGTTATTGTTTATATCTGAAAATATATTATTTATACTTGCATCATCAGGTAATATGTTAAAGCTAACAAGATTTGGACCTGGGGGGAAATAGTAAATATTATTTCCTGTTGTTTCATTAGCTGAAATCATACTTAAGTAAAAAAATAATATATATAGTATAATAGCCATATTAAATGAATATCCCTTCGATAGTATTTTAATACATTTATTATAATGTTGCAAATTATTTGTTGTAAATAATTAAAACAATGAAATTATAAAAAAAGGTAATAAATTATCGGGCTTAAAGTTGATTAATACAAGATTATTTCGAGGTGTAGCGCAGTCCGGTTAGCGCACCTGCTTTGGGAGCAGGGGGTCGCAGGTTCGAATCCTGCCACCTCGACATTGAATGATGATAATAAATCCCCTCCTAAAAAAAGGGGATTTTTATTATCTGTTAATTTGTTCAAATCTAATCATAAATAATCATAAGTATCCATAGTTCCACAATGAAAACTTCCACAAGCACTTAAAAACTTCCACAACATTTGATATTAGAGTCCAATTTTCAACCAAAACCAACCCCCATAGGGGCTAAAACGAAGGGGGTGGGCAATGATATATAAGAGGCACACACATTCTTGAATATATTTTTGAAAAAAATCAATAGTTTGTGTTAAATTCATATTAATGAGAAAATTAATTTTTATAATATTACTTGCCCTAGGATATAGTCAAGATTATCATCTTATAATTGATAATAATTATAATAGTAATGGGTGGGGGGCAAATGACTCTATAGTTGTAAACCTGTATCCATGGGGTTTAACTAATCAGGAAATTTTAGAAGAAGGCATTGGAAGTAATGGTTTAGAAATTACACCTAATGTATTGACCTTGGGAATGGATGTGCTAGCTAAGGTTGAAGCATGGGATTGGGACCATGATAATAGTCCAGTATTTTTAGAATTTACTGTTACTGGAGATATGGAATTAACTATATCAGGCTCAACTACAAGTGAATATGCTGAAGTAAATCCTATCACTATAACTGGCTGTACAGATACCGAAGCCTCAAATTTTTATCCATATGCAAGAGAAGATGATGGTTCTTGCGTCTATGATGAAAATACATATTCCTTTATGGTTGATAATAATTATACAGCTGGTGGTGGTCCTGCACCTGTTGATGTAAAACTATTTAGATGGGGTTTTACAGATGAGTTGTTTCTAGATTTGTATCCAGGAAATAGTAATTACATATCTGAGAATGGTGCTGAAATTCATTCCGATGTATTAATTAATGGACAAGAAGTTATGGCTAGAATTCATCCAGTTTTGTGTTGGGGTGATTGCTATGAACCATTTTATATAACTTTTACAGTGACAGGGGATATGCTTTTAACAATATCTGATGGTGGTAATTGGGGTAGTGCTAACATAAGTGAAATTGTTGTCAATGGATGTACTAACTCAACAGCTTGTAATTATAATTCTGATGCTATGTTTGATGATGGTAGTTGCGAATACGAAGAAGATTGTGATGGTATATGTGGTGGCTCATCAGAACTAGATGAATGTGGTGACTGTAATGGAAGTAATGATTGTTTCCCTGTTGCTATAGATGGACAATATACTCTTGATGAAG
>PBEF01000022.1 GCA_002717625.1 Fidelibacterota bacterium
ATATTAAGTTTTTTTCAGTACTTGTAAGTAATTGATTTTATTCAACTTATAAAGATTTAGTAAAAAAAACACTTAAAGTAATACATTAAATACTTTGTAGTATTCTTTATTTATTTGTAAAATAGCTGCCAGCTAGCGCTTAAGCGTCTTTTGCTTAAGTATATAGCGCGCGAAAAAAGTCGAGACTTAATAAATTGTCCTGGCATTTTCGGGACACAAATAAAAACTAAATAGGAGAAAAACAACTATGAAGTTAAGAAACATTTTAATAACAGTGGCTGCTGCAGGTATGATGTTTGCAAGTACTGATAGAACAGGTGTTATTGGTTATACAGAAGGTGACTATACTGATTACCATACATTTGCTCATAAAGCAGCTAATTATAATGTTGCATATACGGCAGGTGATGACTTCACTGCTGTATGGAATGTAGATGGTACAACTTGGGGTTTCTCAAGTGGTGGTGATGACGAGTTAGTTAACATGGTATGGAGCAATGGTACATACGGAGTATCTGCTGGTTTAAATATGCCTGCAGGTGGTGATACAACATTTGACTTTGGATTTGGAATGGAGTTAATGGGTTACGATGTTGGTTTTAGTATGGATACTGCTGAAAATGGTCCAATGTCATTGAATGCAAGAGGAAAATGCAATCTATGGTTATTTGATACAATGACTTTTGGCTACCACGCAGCTACTACTGCTGATACTGGTACTGACTATACTCAATTAAATATTGGCATGTATAAAGTAAATTCAGTAGGCGCTAATACTAACTTTATGTTTGGTATGGGTGTAGGTACTGATGATATGCCTAATGATAATTGGGTAGATCCTGCAACATTAGTTAAAACTAACTTTAGCCTTGAAACTGAATTAGCTGACTGGTGTGATATCAGAGTTGGTTATGCTAAACATTTCAATATGGCTGCTGCTGATGGAGAGTCAACAAGTGTTGAGGCTTATTCAGCTGGTCTTGGTTTTGATTATGGTTCAACAAGTTTAGATATGACAATTAGTTCAGATACATTAGATGACGTAGTATCTAATCCTTTGCTATACGCAACTGGTAGAAATACTAATGGATTAGCTGCTAGCTGGACATTATCATATTCTTGGTAAGAACTTAAGTTTTTAAGAAGTTCGTTTTCGTCGAAAAGAAAGGCTCCAATTTGGAGCCTTTCTTATTTCTAGGCAATTAATTAACTTTAGTCTATGAAACTACACTGGAAAATAATACTATCTATGATCTTGGGTGTTATGGTTGGGTTTTTCTATCATAACTTTTTGAATGAATACATGTGTTCATCTGCAACGATGTCTGATGGATATACTTATGTGTATGATATAATTATACTTTTAGGTGATATATTTATCAGGTTATTGAAAATGGTTATAGCTCCTCTTATTCTTACATCAATTATTATAGGAATATCATCAATAAAAGATCGCGCTAAGATTGGACGGTTAGGCTTTAAAACTTTTTTATATTATATATCAACAAGTTTAATTGCTATTTTAATTGGGCTTGCGCTTGCAAATACTATTCAGCCTGGATTAGGAGCTTCTAAAATATCTGATGTTGAAGCCTACGATACTAGTCAGCTAGATTCACCTTCATCTCTTTTAGATATTTTAAAAACAATGATTCCAGAGAACCCTATATCTGCTTTTGCTAATAATGATATGCTATCAATTATATTTTTTGCAGTATTTTTTGGGATTGTATTAAATCTAGTGAGTTCAAAATATTCAACTTCAATACGTAGTGGGGTTGAATCTATCTATAATATTATAATTAAAATGACACAGATTATCATTGCCTGTGCTCCTATTGGAGTATTTGGTTTAATGGTTAAGGCCGTTTCTAAATCGGGATTTTCGATATTTCAGGATTTAGGTTTATATGCGGCAACAATTGCATCGGGTTTATCGATTCATCTATTCATTATTCTTCCACTTATTTTAATTATTTTTGTAAGAGTTAACCCTCTAACACATTTTAGAGCGATGGCTTCTGCTATGGTTACAGCATTTTCAACAAGTTCGTCTAGTGCAACGCTTCCTGTTACTATGAAATGTGTTAAAGATAATGTAAAGGTATCAAATCAGACATCTAGTTTTGTGCTTCCTATGGGAGCAACAATTAATATGGACGGAACTGCACTTTATGAATGTGTTGGAGTTTTGTTTATTGCTCAAGCACTTGGAATCCCTCTTGATGCAAGTCAGCAATTTATTGTTGTGATAACAGCATTACTTGCTTCTATTGGAGCGGCAGGTATTCCAAGTGCCGGGCTTGTAATGCTTTTTATTGTTACAGATGCAGTTGGTCTACAAAGTGATGCTGTAGCGCTCTGGGTTGGCTCAATGCTTGCAATTGATAGACCTCTTGATATGTTTAGAACGATGGTAAATATTTCAAGTGATAGTGTAGGAGCAGCAGTAATTGCCAAATCAGAAGGAGAAAAATTGTATTAAATATTCTTTTGTATTTTTTCTTCTATATTCTTTGTGATCTCAAAATCTGTTTTAATTTCTATAATATTAATCCCCTTTGTATCTAGTATTTTATTAAGATTTTGATCGATATCATTAATAGAGCTTAGGTTATAGTAGGTTTGCTTATATGTTTTGCATACTTGCTCAATATCTATATCTATGGGAGTTGTCCAGAATTTGTTATATTTTTGTTTTATTTTATCTTTATATCTCAGAGTATTAAAAATCTGTCCTCCATTATTATTAATGATAATAATATTTAAATTAATTGAATAATTATTACCAATTAAAAGAGATGTCATATCATAAAAAAAGCTAACATCTCCTAAAATTAATATATTCCTTTTTGATTGATTTTGATATGCTGTTCCAAGAGCTGTTGCAATAAGTCCATCAATTCCACTAGCCCCTCTATTAGAATAGATATTTATTTTTTTATCTTTATTTGGACAAAATTTTTCAAGAGTTCTAACTGGAAGTGAATTCCCTATAAAAAGATTATCATCATTAGCAAATTGATTGATACAGTGATTTAAAATATTACCCTCAAAAAAATCTTTATTATTTAAGCGATTAGCAACAATTTTTTTTGTTTTATGTTCTAATTCAGATATAGAATCAATATAATTTCCTCTATGTATATTATCTATAGAGTCAATATCTTTAATTGTAATTGAATAAATATTTTCATTATAATGTTTATAATCTGAAAACAAAACCATGTTATGCTTTCCAAATTTTTCAAGAAGGACATTAAGTTTTTTTGATACAGGTTTTTTACCAAATCGGATAATGTAATCTGGTTTAATTGTTAATTGGTCAGCATAATAATCATAGTATGAAAAAATATTAGGATGTTTTTTATCATAGCGTAATTGAGATAAAGGATCTGCAAAAATAGGACAATTTAGTTTTTCTGATAATTCAATAATGAGACTATTATATTTTGAATTATTAAGTTGACCGCATACAATAAGCGGATATTTGAATTTTGGAAACAGGAAATGCTCATACAGGCTCATTTGCTCTTTATTAGCATTAATTTCTATATCATATGCATTAAATTCATCAATTAAAGGTTCATCAAAAGATATATTTAAATGGACTGGTCCAGGAGCATCTCCACCTATTACACCAATAGCTTTTTCAATGATAGCTTGGATATTATCTTTAATACTTTCTAATGAATTCTTATCTGCAGTATCAATATGTATTGATCCTCTTGTGAAATCTTTAAAAAGTTCATCTTGCTTAATTGTTTGATTTTCACCTGTATTAATTAAAGCTTTTGGTCTATCCGCTGTAATAACAATCAGTGGTGTTGAACTTAAATCTGATTCAATAACAGCAGGAAGCAGGTTAGCTGCTGCCGTACCTGATGTTGTTAGTATAATACTAGGCTTTGAAGATGCTTTAGATAGTCCCAATGAAAAAAAAGCCGCTGCTCTCTCATCAATATGGCTTGTACATTTAAATGATGTTTCATTAAGAAAAGCAAGATTTAAGGGTGTGTTTCTTGATCCTGGACAAATACAAACATTATCAATTTTATATTTATTTAATATACTGATAATAAGATTTGATAGTGTCGTATTTGATATGTTTTGAGTCATTGTTTACATTTCATTACATTTAATTAGCAATTAGCTATTGTTAAAATTTAATATATTTAAAGCATGAGAATGGTTATTCTTTTTATACTATTATTGTCCAATTCATTCGCTCAAATATCACAAGGAGGAATTCCTAGGTATTATGATAGGGATATTTCTATTGATTTTGTAGAGCCTAATAGAATGGATTTAGTTGATAGGAACTTTAATCCCATGGTATTTCAATTTGGGGATGAATATCAAATGGATATTGATATTTTAGAATCTGTTAATCCTATAAATGATAATGGTGTATATACGTATCTTTTTGGAATTAAATCTCCAGGTGCTTATGGCATTGGAATTATATTTGATGATTTTTATTTATCTGATAATTCAACTTTATTTATTTATGATCAAGACCAAACAATGTTTTTAGGTTCCTTTACATCAAATAATAATAAAGACTCTTTTGTTTTCCCAACGAGTGTTGCAAAGGGAGATCATATTATTATAGAGTTAAATGTTCCTGAAGATGAATTAGATCTGGTAAGACTTAATATTGGAACAATTATACATGACTATGAAGATATTATGGGTTATTTTAGTGAATCTTCTGGATCTAATCGTGAAGATTGTAATATTAATGTCGCCTGTCCAGAAGGAGATAATTTTGAAGATCAAATAAATGGAACAATTCGGGTGAGTATGGGTGGAGGACTTTGCTCTGCATCTATCATTAATAATACTTTAAACGATAGAACTCCTTATGTTCTATTTGCTGATCATTGTGTTAGTGGTAGCGCTAGTGGTTATGTGTTTCTCTTTAATTATCAGGCTGCAACATGTACAGGAACTTCTGCACCTGAAAATCAAAGTGTGAGTGGTTCAAATTTATTAGTTAGTGAAGATATTAATAGTGGCCCAGATTTTGCGCTATTAGAGATGACCTCTACTATTCCAGATAGTTATAATCCTTTTTACGTAGGTTGGTCAAGAGCTACATTGCCTCCACAAGGTGTTTTTGGTGTTCATCATCCAGGAGCTGGAATTAAAAAAATCACACAAGATGGAACAAATGTTAACGGTAATGGATATTATTGGGAATTTCAATATAATGATGGAAGAGTTATTCCAGGTTCTTCAGGTTCTCCATTGTTTGATAGTAATAAACGTCAAGTTGGTATAGCTAGTTTTATTTATACTAATTATTGTGATCCTTCACCTGATTGTTATTGTGATCAGCAGTATACACATGGATATGGAAGATTTGATTCAGCTATGAATATGGGTCTTGATACTTACCTTGATCCTCTTAATAGTGGAATCAATGGAATTGATGGAATTAGTATTAGTGGCTTAAGTATTAATCATGATCCTTATGAAGATATGTCTTTTGAGGACCCTGCTATTATGGTAGATGTTTATACAAATTCAGCATCAATTAATTTTGCAGCTAATGTTACAGCATATACAGGTGTTATTGAGGCAGTTGAACTTTATTATGATATAGGCGATGGGTTTACGGCACTGGAGATGCAACAGCAAGGATTAGGAGGATATTATTCTGCTATGTTAGATAATATATATAATGGAATGATTATAGAATATTATATACAAGCTGTAAACTCTGAAGGAATTGTACAGACATTTCCATCTAATGCTCCTAGTAGTTCTATATTGTTTATTATAGGAGATTTACCTGATTTTTATAGTAATGATTATGAGGATGGTCCAGGAGATTGGATTATTGGAGATCCTTTATTAGATAATGCATCTGCTGGCATATGGGAACTCGCACAACCTATCGCAACATATAATGACCAAGGCAATCAAGTTCAGCCTGGAGAGGATCATACCGTTTCAGGATCTTATTGCTTCATTACTGGGAATGGTTATGAAGATGGTAATGGTGGTTTTGATGATGTTGATGCTGGCCAAACAACTCTTATTAGCCCCATATTTGCTTTAGCTTCTTTTGATGAAGTTGTTTTATCATATTGGTATTGGTATACAAATAATATTGGAGATAATGGAGGCAATGATCTGTGGCGTGTTCTTGTATCTAATAATTCAGGTGGTAACTGGCAAGACCTTAATGTTACATCAAATTCTACAAATAGTTGGGCAAAATCACGCTTTATATTATCTGATTATTTAGAGTTAACAGATGAGATGCAATTTAAATTTATTGCAGAAGACTTATCCTATGCTGGTGATAATGGTAGTGGTGGCTCATTAGTTGAAGCAGCTTTAGATGATTTTCTAATTGAATATATTTCTTCAAATTCGGGTATTGTTGGTGATATTAATAGCGATGATGTTGTTGATGTATTAGACGTTGTTTTAGTTGTTAATATGGTTTTAGGTGTAACTTCTCCTAATTATGTATTAGCAGATATAAATAATGATAATGCCGTTAATGTTCAGGATATTATTCTATTATTAAATATTATTCTTGATAATTAAATTATTTCAGCTTTTCTCCTTCTAATTGCTTAGTATTATATTTCTTTTTTAAATTTCCCTGTTATTTTTTAAAAAGTTAGGAATTTTTTATATGGCAAAGCAAAAGTTTCGTACAGAAGTTTCTCAATTATTACATTTAATTGTTCATTCATTATATTCTAATAAAGAAATATTTTTAAGAGAATTAATATCTAATGCTTCAGATGCAATGGATAAATTAAGATATTTAACTTTATCTGATAGTAAATATAAATCTATGGAGTTTTCTCCAAAAATTGATATAGAATTTGAGGATAAAGAAAAAAGTTTAACGATTACGGATAACGGAATTGGAATGAATAAAGAGGATCTTATCGAAAACTTAGGAACTATTGCAAGAAGTGGTACAAAGAAATTTATTGAGACTTTATCAGGAGATTCAAAGAAAGATAGTAATCTTATTGGTCAATTTGGAGTAGGTTTTTATTCTTGTTTTATGGTTGCTGATAAAGTTGAGGTAACAACTAAAAAAGCAGGTGAAAAAGTTGCTTATCTATGGAAAAGTGATGGTAAAACAGGTTTTACTATTAAAGAAGTAGAAAAAGAATCATGTGGAACAACTATAAAACTATTTTTAAATGATGAAGGAAAAGAATATACTAATAAATGGTCAATAGAAACGATTGTTAAAAAATATTCAGATCATATTGCCTTTCCTATTTATTTACATTATACAGAAACTAAAGAAGATAAAAAAACAGAAGATGTTATAGATCAGGTGAATTCAGCTTCAGCATTTTGGAAGCGTAATAAATCAAGTTTAAAGAAAAAAGATTATAATGAGTTTTATAAAACTTTTGCAAATGATAATGAAGATCCTATGTTTCATGTACATACAACAGCAGAAGGAACTTTAGATTATACAACTTTATTTTATGTTCCTAAAGTGGCTCCATTTGATATGTTCAATGCAGACTATAAACCAGGGGTTAAATTGTATGTTAAGCGTGTGTTTATTACAGATGATGATAAAGAATTAATGCCTGTATATTTACGTTTTTTAAGAGGTGTTATAGATACAGAAGATTTACCACTTAATGTAAGTCGTGAAATCCTTCAGAAAAATAAAATCTTAGATAAAATCAAAAGAAATAGTGTTAAAAAAGTTTTAAAAGCTATTGATAATCTTGCTAAAAAAGATCAAAATAAATATAATGAATTTTATAAGCAATATGGAATTGCTTTAAAAGAAGGATTATACCAAGATTTTGAAAATAGAGAATTACTTTTAGAACTTGTTAGGTTTAGAACAAATAAAAATGAAAATTACATTTCTTTATCTGATTATGTCTCAAATATGTCTAAAGATCAAAAATCAATTTTTTATATTGTAGGAGAAAGCTATGGATCAATTAAAGCTTCTCCACTTTTAGAAACATGCAATAAAAAAGGAATAGAAGTATTGATTATGGATAATGAAATAGATGAATTTGTATTTTCATCTGTAACAAAATATAAAGACTATACATTTAAGTCAATTAATCATTCTGATGCAATGGAAGAAATTCAAACAGATGATGATAAAAAAGATAGCGATGCCTGTAAACCACTTATTAAAAAGATGAAAGCTGTATTAGGTGATAAGGTCAAAGATGTTATTGTTTCTCAGCGTTTAACAGATTCTCCATCTTGTATTGTTGCTGATAGTAATGATCCATCTGCTCAAATGCAAAAAATGTTTCAGCAAATGGGCCAAATGAATATGCCTGAGGCAAAGCCTATACTTGAGATAAATCCTAAACATAAAATTGTTAAAAAGATGAATAAAATGTCTAAGACAAAGCAATTTACTGATTCTGTTTTTCTTGTTTATGAACAAGCTATGTTAGCAGAAAATATGAAACTGGATAATCCTATTGAATTTGTTAATAGAATGAATAGAGCTTTAGAAAAAGCATTGTAATTTTTATTTGATTGCTAATAATAAGTTCTGAAATTTTAATTCAGTTTCATCCCATTCATGGTTTTCTTTAGACTCTTTTACAAGTCCTCCTCCAGCATAGCAGTATAAGTGTGAATTTGTTTGTAATCCTGATCGTATTGCTACATCGAATCTACCATCCCCATTTGTATCATACCATCCAATATAACCACTATACCAACCTCTATCAAAAGGTTCATTTTTTTCTATAATATTAAGTACTTTATCTTTAGGTGTTCCTAAAACTGCAGGTGTAGGATGTAGAATATTAGCTAATTCTAGAATATGTGTATTATCATTTAAGGTTCCATTAATCGATGTATATAAATGGTATAAATATTCTAATTCTAAAACTTTTGGATTTTCGGATATATTAATTTTTTTACAATAGTTATTAATTTTAGTTTTTAAATCATCAACTACATATTGATGTTCAGAACGTTCTTTTTTATCATTTAAAAAATTATTTAAGTTACTTTTAGTAGAGTGTTTTTTTAATGTTCCTGCAATTGCAGATGTCTTAACTTTTTTGTTTTTAACTTTAATAAGTAGCTCTGGGGTTGTCCCAAGAAATCTTTTGTTTTTTGTTAAATCAATATAAAAATTTGTAGATGATGTTTTTTTAAGGATGACTTTATTATTAATCGAAATTTTTTTCAATCTAGATAAAACAATTTTTTCAATATCTTGATTTTTTATTGATGCTGATAAATTGGTAAATATATTAGAATACATTTTTTTATCAGGTATATTTAAATCAATACTAAGTTTTGTTTTTTCTTTTATATTAAAGGGATTAATTAAATTTTTTAAAAATAAATTAAATTCTGAATTAATTTTATCAGGATTAGAAGATTTATCGATAAATTTGTGGTATGATACATAGTATTCATTATTATTTTTTATAATTAAAAATTTAGGAATAAAAAATAATGATTTAGGAATATCATCCCATATATCTTCCCCTTTTTTTTCTATATTAAATGAGCAACCTCCAAAAATTTTTAAAGGACTATTTTTCTTTTCACCATAAGAATTAAGATTGTATTTGATATCTTTAAGATTAATTAATTCTATGCTTGATTGGAGCATGTATTCCTTGCATCTATCGATTGCTATGTAAGTAATATTATTTGGATAGCTGATATAAAAAAGATTGTTTTTTGTATTTAACAAGAAATTTTCAAAATCACTTTTTAGATTGATTTTAGTGGTATATCTAAATAAACACTCTTTATAAGATGAGTTTTTTTTAAATGCTGCTTTTATATCGTTTATAATATCCACAATAATTATTTAATAATCTTATGTTAAATCTATTGAAAATTAAACATGTATAGAATGTATATTTTAGCATTAGAATAATATTTAAAAATAGATAGATGGCACAATTTATACATAAGGGTGAAGAAAAGAAGAAATATGTTAAGCAGATGTTTAATGATATTTCTAAAACATATGATTTGATTAATATATTATCTAGTTTTGGAATTGATCGATATTGGCGCAGGTCATTAATTAGACATATTAACCTTTCTCATAATAGTAAATTATTAGATGTAGCAACCGGAACAGGAGATGTCGCTTTTGGATTTTTTAAAAAGTATAATTGTTCTATTGTAGGAGTTGATATTGCAAAAAATATGATTGAACTTGCAAAAATAAAAGCTAATAAATACAATGGGAACATTGATTTTTTTGAAGGAGATGCTGAAAAATTAACTTTTTCTAATGATTCATTTGATGCTCTAACAATATCTTTTGGTTTTCGGAATTTAGGCTCTTATGATACCGCTTTATCTGAGTTTTATAGAGTGCTAAATCAAAATGGAAAGATTGCAATACTTGAATTTTCTAAACCTAAATCTTTTTGGTTTGCACCTATATTTAATTTTTATTTTAATAAAGTTATTCCGCTTATTGGTTCCTTACTATCTAGAAAAGATGCCTATTTATATTTACCTGAATCAGTAGATTATTTTTTAACTAGACAGGATGTTTGCTCTAAATTAAAAACTGCAGGTTTTAAAAATATATCTTATATAGATTATACTTTTGGCGTAGCAACATTATATATTGGAGAAAAAAGTGAATAGTTATAGTCTTATTGCTCAGTTTGGCATGATTATAACAACCATGATTTGGGGTATTACTTTTGTTATGGTTAAGGATGCCTTAAATGATGCTCCTCCTTTTATTTTTGCCACACTACGATTTGGACTTGCTTTTATTTTAGGTTTGCTTTATTTGAATTATAAAATAAAATATATTAATAAAATAGAATTTTCAGGTGGATTGATATGTGGTTTTTTACTTTTTTGCGGCTATGGTTTCCAAAATTTTGGATTAATATTAACCACTCCTAGTAAATCTGCATTTATAACAAGTGTTAGTGTTATTTTTGTTCCTATTTTATTAGTCTTACTTCGATTGCAGAAAGTTGCTAATCAGATATGGCTTATTGTTATTTTTACAACTTTAGGATTATATATTTTATTAAACCCAATGGGAGGAGGTGTTAATCTAGGAGATATATTAACGTTTGGTTGCGCACTTTCATTTGCCTTACATGTTATTTATCAAGATATATATGTTAATCAAAAAGTTGATGTTACTAGATTCTTTACAGTACAAGTTTTTTTTGTATTTTTATTTTCATTTTTAAGCAGTTTGATATTTGAAGATTACAGTATAGTTATATTTTCACAACGTTTATTGATTGCTATTTTGGTTACAGGTGCTCTTGCAACATTTATTGCTATTATTCTTATGATATGGGCTCAAACAATTTTAAGTGCAACTAGAACAGCAATACTTTTAAGTTTAGAACCAGTTTTTGCAGCATTGTTTTCTGTGTTTTTTGCAGGAGAGATTCTTGGGTTTTATGGTTGGTTAGGAGGACTTATTATTGTCTTATCTGTTATGTGCTCAAGCTTTGTATTACCAGAATCAAATAAAAACTCTTAATATTCTACGATTTTATTACGTGTAAAATTCTACCAATTTTAATAAATTAAACTCTATTCAAATTTGTACTAATTATGCGGTTAACATATATATTTATATTAGCACTATTTTCTATTCTCCTATCACAAGGAGATTCTGGTTCTTCTAATCAAGGCTATATTACGGGCCAAATTTTATCTGAAGATACAGGTTTGCCTGTGCAATATGCTATTGTTTCTCTCATTAGTAAAAAAACTAATGAAATTTCTAATGGAACAATGAGTAATGAAATTGGAGGATTTAAGATTGAGAATGTAGCTCCAGGAAAATATGACTTATTAATTGAAAGTACTGGATATGAAAAAATGCTTCTTCCAGATCAATTAATTGTTCCTCCTAATATGCAAAAAGAGGCAGGTCTTTTAATGCTTGTTCCAAAAACATTAATTATGGAAGATGTTGAAATTGCAGAAGAAAAGGATTTTATAGAGGATAAGATAGATAAAAAAGTTTATAATGCAGAAGTCTTAACCAATACAAAAGGTGGAGATGCTACAGATATATTAGAACAAATTCCTTCAGTTACTTTAGATGTTGACGGTAATGTTGAGTTAAGAGGTGATGGAAATGTTACAATTCTTATTGATGGACGTAAATCAACTTTTGGATCAAATGTAGATATGATTGCAGCTGAAATGGTTGAAAAAGTTGAGGTTATAACAACTCCATCTGCAAAATATGATCCTGAAGGTACAGCTGGAATTATTAATATTGTATTAAAGAGAAATGAATATGAAGGAACTAATGGTAAACTTGGAATGAATATAGGGGAACTTTTCCCTGAATATAATAAGTGGCATGATTATGGAGCTTCTGGCTCTTTTAGTATATTAAAAAAGGATTGGAATGTATTTTCAAGTTTTGGTTTTAAAGCAAAGCATAGATACCCTTATAGCTCAAGAAAAACAACTTATTATGATGATCCAGATGATTGTTTATATTATGATAATGAGCCATCTTGTACATTAGATCCTAAGTGTGAATGGAAAGAAGATATTTGTATGAATTATGATATCTTTCTTGATACAAATGTTCTACAGGAAGAATCTTATGAGCTTGAGTCTACAGGAGATAGCTATCCAAAAAATACAAATTTCAAATTAGGAATTGAACATTATCCAAATACAACGACAACTTATGCATTTGATATAACGCAAATTAATTCTAAAGGCAGAAGCAGTGAATTCCAAAATATGGTATATTTAGATGGAGAAGAAGAGTCTTTTATGATTCATGAAGAAGATGAAGGTAATAGTTTGAATTATGGTTTTGGTTATTTTAATGATGTTGGTAAAAATCATGCTTTAAGTGTTGAGTTTGATTCTGATGATTATGATAATTCTGAAGCTAAGGTATGGTTGAATAATATGCAACATTCAAAAGATAAGGGTAAGGAACAAACATTATCGATAGATTATACTTATCCTTTGGGAATCTCTTATGGTGATAATAAAATATCTCAAATAGAAGCTGGTTTTCAGTATTTTAAAAGCAATGATTTTGCAGATTATATGTATGATAATAATGAAAATTTGATTGAATATGATTCTGATTATATTAAAAAAAGGAAATCTTCATATCTGAATTTTGGATATTATTTAAATGAATCATTTGGTATTCAGTTTGGAACTAGATTTGAGAAATCTAAAAGAGATTTTGATATCAATGATATGAATTATGATTATAAATATTCTAGAGTGTATCCAAGTCTTCATTTTTTATATGATATGGAATCTAAAGGTAGTATTAAATTTGGATTTGCAAGGCGTATAAATCGTCCATGGCGAGGTGCTTTGAATCCATTTGAAGATAATTCTGAATATCCTTTTATAAATGTTGGAAATCCAAATCTTATTCCAGAGGATATTTATAAATGGGAACTTAGTTATTCTGCGATGACTCCTATTGGATATTTAGGAACTTCATTTTTCTCAAGTACTGTAACAAATCAAATTGATAGGCATATGTATACAGAAGAAAGAGATGGAGATATTGTTCAAATATTTACTTGGATTAATCAAAATAGAGTAGAATCAACAGGAGCTGAAATACAGATGATGACACAGCCTAAAAAATATTGGAACTTAATATTGTGGGCAACCTATTGGTCTAATAAAATTGTTAATCCTGGTATCAATGGTGTTGTAGGCAAGGAAAGTGGAATATATGCTCAATTAATGTCAAAATTTACAATTGATAAGACGCAAAAGCTTGATTTTACAATAGGTGGTAGTACTCCTATGAAAATAACAGGAGGCGAAATTAAACCTATGCTTAAAGTTGATATTTCTTATAAAAAAGAAATTAGTAAAAAACTTAGTTTTATAGCAACTATTAAGGATGCTCTAGATTCTAGAGAGTTTAAAGTTGAACGATATGAAAAAGTTTTTGGTAATAATAATGATTTTTATCTTACATCTACAGATGCAAATTTTCGAAGAAGTAAAAGACAATTTAAGATTGCTTTTGAATATACATTTGGAGCATATCAAAAGAAAAAATATATTCGTGAAGAACAGCAGCGCCAAGGTTATGATGGAGAAGGCGGTGGTGGCATGGATATGGGCTATTAGTGCCTAAATTATTAAACTCTATCTACCCTAAAGATAAAGAGTTATTTCGTTATATATTCACCTTAGCTATTCCAGTTATAGTAAGTAACATTAGTAGAGTATTAATGGGGCTTATTGATACTATAATGGTTGGCCATTTAGGAGCAAATGCAATAGCGGGAGTTGGAATGGCTTCTATGGTAACATGGACTGCTATGAGTATAGGAATTGCGTTTAGAACAGGGACTCAAACTGTTGTATCAAGAAGGCTTGGACAAAAAAAATATTCAGAATGTGGTGTGGCACTGCGTAATATGCTTTTATTTGTATTTTTAGTAGGGATTCCATTAAGCTATTTGTTCTATTTAAATACAGCTCAAATTATATCATTTTTTTTAACTGATGAACTTACACTTAATTTATGTATTCAGTATTCATCTTATATATTTTTAAGTATTTATTTTGTTTATGTAAGCTTTGTATTTCAAGGGTTTTATACAGGTGTTGAAAAAACTAAAATTCATATGAATGTAGTTTTATCATCTAATATATTAAATTTTTATTTAAATGCAGGTTTAATTTTTGGCTCAAATAAAATTGAAGCATTTTTATCTGAAACTATATTTTATTTTTTATCTTTTTTATGGATTCCTTTTAATTTTCCAGAATTAGGTGTTAAGGGTGCTGCCATAGGGACATTAATTGCAACAATTTGGGGTTGTATTCATTACTCTTTTTATCTTTTTAAAGGGAAAATAGGTAATCAATATAAAATATTTGATAAAAATTTTGATATAAAAATGCTTAAGAGACAACTTATTATTGCATACCCTATAGCTATTCAAGAATTTCTTAATATGTTTGCTATTACAATATTTTATAAAATTATTGCAATAATTGGAATTGTTCAGTTAGCTGCAACTCAAATTATATTTAAAATCATGCATGCATCTTTTATGCCTGCAATTGGAGTAGGTCAAGCATGTGCAACTTTAGTTGGTAAATTTCTTGGAGAAAAAAAACCAGATAGAGCAGAATTAGCTATTAAAGAAAGTTTAAGAGGATCTTTGTATATGATGGTTAGTGTTGGTATTTGTTTTATTGTTTTTGCTCCTTATATAATTCCTGTTTTTATAAAAGATCCCAATGTTATAGAACTTGCTATCCCTGGTTTACGATTTGTTGGTTGTCTCCAAGCTATAGATGCTTTTTGTTTTACTTTATGGTTTGCTTTAACTGGTGCGGGAGATACTAAAATACTTGCGATAGCTGACATTTTAAATCATTGGTTGATATTTGTACCTTTTTGTTATTTTTTAGGTATTTATTGTGGATATGGATATTGGGGTGCTTGGTTTAGCTTTGGATTGATGCTTACAGGGTTAGCTCCTTTTTTATTTATTAGATTTAAAAATGGACATTGGAAAAAAATTAAATTTTAATAGACTAAAATAATTATTAAACTATCTATAATTCTATTAGGGTTAAATCAATGAAAAAACTATTATTTATTATTTTACTTAACACATGTTTGTTTTCATCTGGAAATGTTTATATGAGTATAGATATTCAAGGAGCTTATGATTATCATTCTGATTTCTTAGATATAGATACAAAAAATAGCTTTGATAGAGGTTCTGTTATTCTAGGCTATAATAAAAATGTTTATCAATTTGAACAATTCAGATTAGATATTGGTTGTTCTTTTGCAATCTCTTCATCTGATAAAGTGCTATTTGTGAATCATCCAAATGACCCTCAAGTTGTTGAGGAATATCAAACAAAAACAAAATTTTATTCTCTTTATATTATGCCTAATTTTCAGATAACAGATAAAATTAATTTTTGGACAAATTTAGGACATGCATCATTAAGAACAAATTATTCGAATTATACTCTTAAATCAGGTTTGCAGTATGGAATAGGATTTAATTTTAGAACAACGGAGCATACAGGTGTTGGATTAGGTTATTCTGTTTTTAATGCGGAGGCAGATATGTCTGCATATGAAGATGGCTCGTTTGACTTTCCATCTGCTGTTATTCATCAAAAAATTTCTAGACTTAGTTTAGATATATTTTATTTTTTTAAGGGCAAAAATTAGTTTTTCAATATCTTCCATTGAGTTATAAGCTTGAATTGAAAATCTTAGTAAAGTACTATTCTCCCATTCTATAACAGGAATTATCATTTTGTAATTTTCATAAAATATTTTTTGTAATTCAAAGGTATCCTTACATTTAATTTTTATACTTGACATTTGCCCAATGAATTCCTCTGATGATATAGGGTCTTGATTTAAATGTTTATTTACCATCTCTCTTGCTTCGATATTTATTTTTTTACACTTTTCACTTACTTTGTACCAATTATTTTCATCTAAAAATTTTATAACATCTGGAATTGTAAGATATGATGATGGATCGTTAGTTCCTTGCCATTGATGATAATTTAAATATTTTGAATAGCTAGATATATCTGATAATAAATCAATTGGCTTATCATTATCGTATCCCCAGCTGATTACTAATGGATCAATAAAATCCTGTATTTCTTTTTTTGCATATAAAAAAGATGTTCCTTTTGGTGCGCACATCCACTTATGGCATGCTCCTGTATATATATCTGGATCTAATTCTTTAATATCTAAATTAATATGTCCAGGAACATGAGCTCCATCTATAATGCAAAATATATTATTTTCTTTAGCAATTTCACATATCTCCTTTACAGGAAAAATTAGGCCTGTTGGACTTGTGATATGACTAATAAAAATCACTTTAGTTTTTTTATTAATGCCATTAATAAATGTATTAATAAAATCTTTTTTTGATTTAAGAGGCAGCTTAATATTCTGCTTGATATATTTTGCTCCTGTTTTTTTACATATAAAATTCCAAGTTTTATCTAGAGCCCCATATTCATGATTTGTAGTTAAAATTTCATCTTCTGGTTTTAACTCTAAGCTTTTTATTACGGTATTAAGAGCAGTGCTTGGATTTGGGAAAAAAACAATATCCTCTTTATTGCAATTGATATATTTTGATAATTCATATCTTGAATTTTCTAAATATTTAAAAATATCAAATGCCAGATGTTTTACAGGGTTTAATTCTAATTTTTTTTGCCAAGATATTAAAGAATCAAAAATAGGTCTAGGACACGCTCCAAATGATCCATGGTTTAAGTGAATCAATTTTTGGTCTAATAAAAATAGTGATTTATAAGGGTTGTTCATTATCTTTATATTACATACATTAAATCTTTATATGAAATAAACTTTACATGTTAAAAAAATACTTTATATTTATCTTCTTTACATTCTTACTTGCAGATAGCAATCCTAATATTTCTAATAGATATTATGTGCAGAATGGAAAAATTGATGCAAGTTTAGGCTCTGATACAGATAATTTAATGCTAATACAGCTTGATGTTATTAATGATAGTCTATTTGCTCTTGCAGATACAGCTATTTCTAATTTAGATTTATTAGCAGGACCATCATCCTACCATCGTATTATAACAGTAAATCAATATGAACGTTTATCCTTGGCTCTTTCTGAAGATTATTTATCTATATTAGATGATAATTACAATCTTCCTTCTTATAGAAATTATTGGATTCATACAATACATGGTGATAATTATTATGGAAGTAGTGGTGAGATAGGAAATACATGTATGTGCTTAAATACTGATGGATGTGTTGTTGTTGGTTTTAATGATAGTTGGTATAATCCTCTTGACTATTACGGTGAAGCATGGTGGAATTTTCAACCTCCTGAATTTCAAGATGTAACTGAGGTACGTGTTTATGTTCAAGGTGCTCAATGTGATAATCTTCCTCTTTGGTCTGAAACTAATTTATCGATTAAAGATAATAATTGTTCATCAAATGGGAGTTTTCAGGCAACGCTAAGTCTTGATTATACATTAAATGGTCCTTATGTTATCCCTCCAGATCAGTTAAATAATATTTGGTGTGAAGGAAATTTACAACCTATTGTAGGTTCTGAAGATAACTATAGTGTTGATTTTGTAAGGATGGAATTTTATTATTCATGTGACATTCCAAATGGAATAGATGGTTTTGAAGCATCTAATGCAGATTTTTGTGATTATGTTGATTTATCTTGGGAGGTTGATTCTTCTGCAGAATCATATTATTTATATAGAGATGGAGAGTTATTAAATCAATTTACACAAGAGATTACTCAATATCTTGATTATCAGGCAGAGTCTGGTGTACAACATCAATATTGTATTTATTCATCAAATGAATGTGGCCAATCAGAGGGAGCTTGTTCTAATGGCAGACGAAAAGAGGTTCCACCACCCGTTAATAATATGTATGCTTCTGATGGCGATTCATCTGAATTTATTGTTATTCATTGGGATGCTATTCCTGGTAATATTGTTTATAAATTATATAGGGATAATGTGCAATTAGCTTTAATGTCTAATAATCAAGATTTGTATTATGAAGATCAATTTGTTGATTCTGAAGAAAGTTATGAATATTGTGTTGAAGCTGTTAACGATTGTGGACCTTCTGTATGGTCTTGTGATAGTGGTTTTGTTGGAATTGGACAGATAGGTGATGTTAATCTAGATTCTACCTTAGATATTTTAGATGTTATCTTATTATTAAATTATATTTTAGAAATTGAAGTACCAAATCACAATCAGTTATGGTTATCTGATATAAATTTGGATTCAATTATTAATATTTTAGATATTATTGCTTTAGTGAACATTATTTTAGACTAAATAATGAATAAATTATCAAATATTAAAAATACGCTTCTATTAGGACCTGGCCCATCAACAGTGTCTCCTAATGTTTATAATGCTTTATCAACTAATACTATTGGCCATTTAGATCCTAGATTTATAGATATTATGGATGAGATTAAAAAAATGTTAAAAGTTGTTTTTAAAACGGAAAATGATTTTTGTGTTCCTGTATCAGGAACAGGTTCTGCAGCAATGGAATCTTGTTTTGTTAATATGATAGAGCCAAATGATAGAGTCTTAATTATACAAAATGGTTATTTTGGGCTTCGAATGGAAAATATGTCTCAACGATTAGGAGCTGATATTTCATTATTGAAATTTGATTGGGGTGAGCCTGTAGATGTTGATGAGGTAGAAGAGCATTTAAAGGATAATGTATATGATATTATTGCGATTGTACATGCAGAAACATCAACAGGTGTACAAAATTCAGTTCAACAAATATCTCGTTTTATACCTGATAATACAATTTTTATTGTAGATGCTGTAACAAGTTTAGGTACAATTGATATACAAGTTGATAATTGGAATATTGATGCTATATATAGTTGTTCACAAAAAGGATTATCTTGTCCTCCTGGAGCATCTCCTATATCTTTTTCAGAAAAAGCATTAAATAAAATGAAGCAAAGGCAGAAAATGGTCCCTAATTGGTATCTGGATATGACTGAAATTATTAAATATTGGGATGGTAGTCAAAGGGTATACCATCATACAGCCCCTATTAATATGATGTATGCTTTATATCAAAGTTTATATGATGTATTAGAAGAAGGTATTGATAATGTAATACAAAGACATTATAATTCACACTTATTATTGGAGAATGGTCTTAGTGAATTAGGCTTAGAATTATTGGTAAAAAAAGACGCTAGGCTTCCATCTCTTAATGCTGTAAAAATTCCAGAAGGTCTCAATGATTTAGATGTAAGAAATAAATTATTAAATGAATACCATATTGAAATTGGAGGAGGTCTTGGTCCGTTTGCTGGAAAAGTTTGGAGAATTGGACTGATGGGACATTCTGCAAGAGATGAAAATATTAACAAACTACTAGATGCATTTAGGGCTAGCTTATAACTTTAATTTCAAAGGATCATATGTCTAAAAATAAAAGCTTATTTATTGTGTTTTTATCTTATACTATAGCTTTAATTTGTAGTTCTGCTTTTATAGTAATGTATAAAAATCAAGATTTAGTCTATACATTATTATATGCAGATATTATTGCTACAATTATTATTTATATTGCCAGTTATATATTTAGAAATTCATCAATTTATGATCCTTATTGGAGTGTTGTTCCTCCATTTCTTTTATTATTTTGGATTATTAAAATTGATCATATAAACATACTAAATACATTGTTGCTTGCATTTAGTGTTTTATTTTGGGCTGTAAGGTTAACCTATAATTGGATAAGAGGTTGGAAAGGCCTTAATCAGGAAGATTGGAGGTATATAGACCTTAATAATAAATCAGGGGGATATTACCAATTAGTTAATTTTTCAGGAATTCATTTATTCCCTACAGTTATAGTATTTGTTTGCTGTTTACCATTTAAGCATATTATTCAGAATCAAGCTTTAAATTTTAATATAGTATTAGGATTTATTATTTGTTTTATAGGTGTTTTATATGAAATTATTAGTGATCAGCAGTTATATAATTTTAAAAAACATAGCCCTAAGAGTATTATTCAGTCTGGTCTATGGAAGTATTCAAGGCATCCAAATTATTATGGTGAAATTTTATTTTGGTGGGGACTATTTATTTATGCTGTAAATAATACTAATTATACTCCGTTAATTTTTTATCCTGTCTCTATGACTTTGATGTTTGTATATATTAGCATTCCTTGGATTGAGGATAAGATATTGCGTACTAGGCCAGAATATAAAGAATATCAAAAAGAAGTAAGTATACTATTTCCTGAGATAACAGTAATAAAGAAAATATTTAAATAATCTTGATTATGAAGAAGATATTATTTTCAGATGCCTTATTTTCAGAAGATAGAATCTATCGTTATGCTCTGTGGAGAACTTGGGATGATAGTCTTCCTAAAGTTTTATTCGTAGGATTAAATCCTTCTACTGCAGATGAAGTTCAAGATGATCCTACAATTAGAAGATGTATTAGATATGCTCAAGATTGGGGTTATGGTGGATATATTATGGGTAATATTTTTGGTTATCGTTCTACAGATCCTAAAAAATTAAAGCTTATTGATGATCCTGTTGGTATAGATAATAATTATTGGTTGAAAAAATTACATAAAGAAGCAGCGTTAACTATTGGAGCATGGGGAAACCATGGGAAATTACTTGATAGAGGTGAAGAAATAGTTAATTTACTTGATAATCTTTATTGTCTTAAGGTTACTAAAGAAGGGCATCCATCTCATCCTCTTTATCTATCAAGTAAATTAAAACCAATAAATTTTAGTTAAATAAATTAATATGGATACATTTAGTCACGCATTATGGGGTAAGGCTCTTTTCGGTTATAGAAAATACAGATGGTTCTCTTTCGTTTTTGGAGTAATCCCAGACCTTCTTTCATTTGGGCTCTATTTTATATTTAATCTTATAACTAATCCATTTGGAATGAAATTTGGTAAGCCAGAGCTTTCAGAACTTCCTGATTGGGTGTTTTTATCATATGATTTTTCACACAGTTTAATCGTTGCAATAATATTTATCCTTATTGTTTATAAAATCAATAAGGACTTTTGTTTTCCTATGCTAGCATGGCCTTTTCATATTATGTTAGACTTTTTTACACATAGTATACAATATTTTCCCACCCCAATATTTTGGCCAATTTCAGATTATAGGTTTGATGGAATTCCTTGGTCTAATCCATATATAATGCTTTTAAATGTTATCTGTATATTTTTGGTTTTTATTTATAGAAGAAAATAATTTAAAAAAAATATGCCAGAACTTCCAGAAGTCGAAACAGTAGCTAAATCTATAGAAAAGCATTTAATTGCTAAATCTTTTAAATCTATTCATGTTAATTGGATAAAAACACTTGATAATTTTAGTTTATCTGATTTTAAGCATAAAGTTAAAGGTCTTTCTGTTGCACGTGTTTATAGAAGGGCAAAATATATTATAATTGATTTTAATGAAGTTCTCTTAGCTGTACATCTTAGAATGACAGGAAAGCTATATGTGGTAAATAGTATAAAGCCTGATCAAAAGCATATTTCCTTATTTTTAAAATTTGATAATAAATATTTGATTTTTGAAGATACTCGTAAGTTTGGCAGGTTCTATTTATTTGATAATTTAGATTATTTAAATAATAAGCTTGGTATTGAGCCATTATCAAATAATTTTTCTAAGGAGTGGATTCTGGAAAATATTAAATCTAAAAATAGACAAATAAAGTCATTACTTTTAGATCAATCTTTTATTTGTGGCATTGGTAATATTTATGCTGATGAATCTCTTTGGTTTGCTAAGATTCATCCTCTATCAATAAGTAGTGCAATCCCTAACAATAAATTGATAAAGTTGCAAACGAGTATTGTGAAAGTGTTAAGTGAGTCTATAAAAAGAGGTGGAACTACGATACGCGACTATACATACGACTTTTCATACGTAGGTAATTATGCGTTAAATCTAAAAGTTTTTAATAGGTCTGGGAAAAAGTGTTTGCGATGTAAAAGTATAATATTAAAGATTAAAGTTGCTCAAAGAGGGACTCATTATTGTCCTAATTGTCAGACAAATAAGTGAAATAATTTATATTAGAGATAATACTTCTGAGTATTTAGTAAATTTATTGAAATTTTTTAATACATTCTCATTAATATTTTTAAATGAAGGTCCTCCTAAGAAAAGTTTAATATTATATTTTTTTGCTAAAATACTTATAGCTTTTAAATCTTTATTTGTTTTTTTAATATTATCTTCAATAGTAGAAGTGCAACATTGCCTATCACATAGATAGATAAAAATAGCTTTGTATGTTTGTTTTTCAAGTAATTTTTTTACATCTTTAATTGATGTATGTGATCCACAGTTGTAAACGTTATAATTAATATTTTCTAATAATATTTGTATCATATCAATTGGTAAATCAGGGATATCATTCTCAAGATTTAAGCATAAAATATTTTTTTTATTTTTTGAATTATCATTAATAATAGATAATTTGAAGCCATTTAGAGATTTTGAAATTATTTTTCTGGCAATATGTTCTTCAGCGATAGATATCTCTTTTTTATCAAGCTTACTTTGTAAATTTATTAAAGTGCTTTCAACTACATCGTCCATTATATTAGTTAGTTCAGTTCCATTTAAATAGAGTTTGATAAGTATCAGCTCAATTAATGAACTATTATTATTTAAGCTATGGTTTAAAATTTCATTTATGATTATTGTTTTATCTAGAGTTTCTTTACTTTGATTTAATTTTAATCCTCTTGTTTTTGAAAAATCAATTATATCTTTATAGGAGAATTTTCTATGTCCTCCAGCAGAAGATGAGCATTTTATTTTTCCTGCTAATGACCATCTTCGAACAGTTGATTCATCAACCCCAAATAAATTACCAACTTGTTTTGTATTTAAGCCTTTATTATCCATGCTCTAAATTACAGAATTTTTGCACGAAATACACGAAATACTTGTTTATTTTTAAATTTATTGATAATATTGAGCGCATTAATCGTGCAAAACGTGCACTATTAGACATTGTAAAATATATGGAGATTTAAAATATGGAAAATTTTAATAATTATATTGAAGCTTTAAAAATTGTAGTTACAGTAGCTATATTATTTGTCTGGATTGTAAGATATGATAATATTAAAAAAGAATTTATTGATTATAAATTTGCATCATGGTTTAGAGATTTTATTGGTATTTTAAAAATATCGTGTTCTTTAATGCTTCATTCAAATGATAGTGAAGTTGTATTGATTGGTTCATTTGGAATATTAACTCTTATGATTGGAGCTGTATTTACTCATATTAGAAATAGAAGCACATTTAGAAAATATATAGCATCTGTTACAATGTTTGTAATATGTAGTTTGATTTTTTATTTTAATTTAGGCTAATTATGTTAAAAAAAATTATAGTAAATGATAATATGCAATCGGATTATACTTATTTTTTACAAGAAGAGATAGGGCAAAATTTTCATGTGGATTTTAAACCAGATTTAACTCCTAAAAAAATGCTTGAGCTTGGAATTTTTGGAGGTAAGTATTTGACTGATTGTAAAAATGAATTTCCTCCAGATTGGTTTATCAATGCAAAGTTATCTCCTAATTATAAAAATATTGATATTAATTATTTTAAAGTTGATGCATCTCTTCCTTTATCTCATTGGTTTAATAAAGGATGGATTTATGAATATGATCCTAGGGGTTGGTTTCAATGGTACTGCAGGTATTATATGGGTAGAAGAATAGAAATTGAAGATTTAAGACAGATAAAGCGTTGGAAGGCAATACGTAGACATATTGGAGCAATAAAAAAGAATTGTAAGCCAGGAGATTTAGATTGTAGACGAAAACAAAGGCAAGCTCTTTTGCATTGGGCTTATGATTCAAGATTAATTTAACTTTTTAAAAAATAAAGTTTGCTTAAATAATTAGTTATTATGAACTACTTTTTTGAATTTGGTATTATCGTAGCCAAAGTTTTGTTCAAGATTATTGAGTATATTTTTATATGTATTATCATCTAATTTTTTTGTTCTAGACATAATCCATCCAAATTTATTATCAGGATATCCAACTACCATATATTCATAATCTTTATTTAATAATATTACTTCATATGGAGCTCTGTAAAAGGGAATCCAAGGTTTTATAAATTGAATTTCCCATCTAGCAGGTGTGTTTTGATCTAAAATAGTAGCTTTTTGTTTTATTGTTCTTAATTTTCCATCTTTGATTGCCTTGTATGTAATATCAATTGTACCATCTTTATTTAATATATAGTCATCAAAAGAATCGGTACTATTTTCTTCAATCCAATTTGGAATCAGTGCAATTACATACCATCTTCCCATAAATTTTTCTATCTCTAGATTGTTAACAACAGGGTGCGAATATAAAGATGTGTTGATTAATATTAATATGATAATATTTTTTATAATATTCATTTTTTAAAATAAATTTTATATAGAAAAATTCTAATAATAATTGGAAAAATTAAAATAGGATATAAAATATAACCAAATAATTTATTTGAATGTTTAATATTTAAAGAGTCTATTATTAAAACATCACTTTGATTTTTTTTAATTGTATGTTTATGAGACCAAGACTTAAGACCTAATGGTAACTCGATACCTTTATCAATAAAAGAAAGTTGATTAGATTTTTTTTTATAATTAGTATGTGTTACTTTAAAGTTTCTCCAACCTAAAAACCATAATTTAAAAAATGCTATTTTATTATTTTCAATACCACCCCAATGAATAATTTTAATAGGCTGTAGGTATGTTAAAAATTGAACTAAACGAATATCATGGAAATTTTTAACAATATTATCAAATGTAGATGTCTTGATTTTCACTTCTTGATAAAAATTCATAATTATAAAAATCTTGATTCTTCATTATTTAAAAGATCTATTGGAAATGGATGAAAGAAGCTTTGGTTTTTTAAATAATTATTATCAAATCTATTAATCCATGACACTAGTATACTGTTTACTGTAGAAACAGGTGTTTTTTTATTTCGGTATAATTCAATAGTATCTAAAAAATGTTTTTTTTCTTTAGATGTTAATAATTTTTTAAAGTATCCCATAACGTGCATTTGAGTATTAATATTTGATGGATACCTTGCTCTTTTAGATAATAAGAGTAGCAATAAATCGTAGTAATCTTTTTTAATGCAATCTATGTTTTTTTGATTTTTATTTGCAGCAACATTACCCATTTTCCTCATTAATGTTTGGTTATAAGCCATAAATAAATATTTATGTTTTGCATGATATTTATAAAGAGAATCTATATTGTCCACTGTTCTAAAGTCAGCAATAGTGAAAATAGATGTATAAAAGTGTTCTCTTATAAATACATTATTTAGTCTTTTTTCTTCTTCAATTGGATAGTTAGGAAACATTGATAAAATATGGCCTGTAAAAAAACCATTATCTCTTTTTTTTGCAGGACAATTATTTTTTTTAGGATATATTTTAGCTGATTTTAATCCGCATGAAGGAGAATCTGCCTTTACTATAAATCCATCAATATCAATTATATTTTTTAGATATTTTACAGAAAAAGCATTCATTTTTTTGCTAAAATCTTTTCCTGTCTCAGGTTGAAATAAAAGTCTTTCTTCTTTATTCTCAATAATTCTAATTGTATCTCTAGGTGTTCCCATTCCTATTTCAACTTCAGGGCATATTGGTTTAAAATCAATATATTTTTTTAATTTTTTAATATATTTATTGTTAATAATTTGGCCGTCATATCTACAGGCATCGAATTCTAAGCATTTGCTAACTATAATTTTAGGTCTTGAAAAATCCATCGTATTTAATTTTATTCATACTACACGTTTTGCACGTTTTAATTTAAGTTTAAAAAAGATTAATTCATATTATTTTTTTTCATTTAATAAATGAATTATTTTGAGTGCCAATATGCTAATCCTATAAAAATAAATTGAATAGGAAGACGAATCCATGATGCAGCAAAGGATGAAATACCCATCATTTTTTGAGGTAATTCATTAAAAGCTAAATATATATTTGCAGGATAAACAGCAATTAATAGCGCAATCAATCCATAAGCAGCTAGTTTACGTGTTTTAGGTATAAGCAGTAATAATCCTAAAATAATTTCAAATAGACCACTTAGATAAACCAGCTCAAGATGCCATGGCAAATAAGGAGGTATAATATTAATAAACCAATTAGGATCTATAAAATGTTTAATACCTACATATATATAAAAACATGACATTGATATAATTGATATTTTTTTAATTATCTGCATTGAATAATTGTTTTTGCATTGTTATTAATATTAAACCTAAGAAAGTGATTGAACCTCCGATATAAATATTTAGTCCTATAGATTCTCCAAATATAAAGAAAGCTAAAATTGTAGCTATAATAGGTTCTCCAAGAGGAAAGGCAGATACAATAGTAGGAGAAACATATTTTACAGAATAATAAATAGCATTATGACCTATAATTGTAGGTACAATTCCTAAGAATATTAAGCCTAAGTATTCATAGTTGTTAAAGCCTAATAAAGGAGTATTGTTTATTAGTGCTATAATAAAAAGAGTTGAAGCAGCGGATAAATATAATAAGCGAGTATATACTATAGTATTTTCAATTTGTCTAACTTTTTCAGCAATCATAAAGCATAATGCTAAACATAATGAACATATTATTGCTAATAAATTTCCTAGAACATACTTTTCTGATAAATTAAAGTCATTTCCAAATATCATATATGCTCCAATAAAAGATAGTCCTAATCCAAATAAAACTTTATAATTAAATTTTCTTTTTAGAATAAAAATTTCAAATATTAATGTAAATAATGGAGCTAATGTACCTAAAAATGTCGCATTAGATATTAGAGTTAATTTTATAGCACCAAAAAATAAGGCAAAATGTAATCCTAATAATATTCCTGCTAATATGGTTTTAAAATAATTATCCTTATTTTTCATCTTTCCATTTCTATAAAAGTAACTATAAATCCATAGTAGAACAGAACCAATAAGCATACGCCAAAAAGATATTGAAACAGCTGGAACTCCATAAAGTGATTTAGCAACAATAGGGGACGTGCTTACTGATAGTAAGGCAATAATTAATAATATTATAATTCTATAATTCATAAATTTTTTATATAAATAATTTATGCATACATTTATTCAATGGTATAGAATTTATTCTTTTATTATATTACGTGTTACCAAGGAGGTTTGAATATGTTCAAAAAGTTATTATTTTTATTTATTTTTACAATTGCTCTATCTGAAGATTTTTCAGATGGCCCTTATGGTTATCAATATTTTGATATTGCGGGTCCATTTTCTTTACCTGATTTAAATTTGGAATTATATGGAGATGCTAATATTGATGGAATTATTAATATACAAGATGTAATTTTACTTGTTGGTAATATTTTAGGTAATAATAGTTTTACTGAGGATCAATCAACTCAAGCTGATGCAAACAGTGATGGAATTATTGATATACTAGATATTGTAGAAGTAGTTAACGGAATATTAAATGCTGAAGATCCTCTTTGGATTTTTCAAGATGAATGGACAGGTAATGATTCTTATATCTTTATAAATTATGAACCCTCAGCAAGTTATTCTACAGCTTTATGGGGTTCTAATACTAAAGATCAACTTTTAGAAATTTCACCATCTAATGCTCATTATTTCTTTATATCAAATCGTTCGCAGTATGCATCAGATATTGAATATTTGAAATCAACATTCGATGAAATTTTAATGGATTTATCTGAAGAAGAACAGAATCATTGGAAAAATCATTTACATTTCATCAATGCACGTGCTTCCGAATTAGATAATTGGTTGTCTGATGCATTGCCAGGTAAAAAAGCTTTATCTATTGATTGCTTCCAAAGAATAAGAGAAGTAGGATATTTAGGAAATCCTGCAAACTTTACTGGAACATATATACATTATCTTGCACATGAAGCATTATATTTTAATTATGAACGCAATGTTTTTAATAATTCAAATCAGAGTAGCTATGATGAAATTGTTATATTTGATGAAACAGTGTATACAGGTGGATGGGCGGCAACGCTTCCTACAGTTGTTGAGTTACCTTCAAATGATATTTTAGATAGTTATTCTAAATTAGAAGTTGAATTATTAAGAGGATGTCCTGATGTAGATGGGAATTATAGCGATGATGGATGCGATGATTATGATAGACAGGCTCATTTATATTTATGCGATGAAGATGGCTCAAATTGTTTAGAAATTGCACGTTGGATTACTCCTTTTGATCGTCAACCTCATCATTTAACTGATATTACACCTTTTATTTCAAGTTTAAGGCCTGGAGGAAATAAAACTTTTAAATTTCAAGAATCTGGTTGGCCAAATAGTTTGATTACTTTAAAACTTAGATTACATCATGGAACCTTGGAACAAGATTCTCCAAAAGAAATATATCCTATCTGGAATGGAACAGTACAATTTAATCCAAGTTATAGTGATAACAGACCTCCGCAAGTTTTTGCTGTTCCTGAAAATGCAACAAAGGTTGAATTTGTCGCTTATATAACAGGTCATGGTTGGGGTGCAGCAGGTTGTTTTAATTGCTGTGAGTTTTGTAATTCAAGACATATTTTTGAAGTCAACGGGGGTGTTTATACATTTAACAAAGATTTTCCTACTGCTGGAGGTTCTACTTATTGTATGCAACCAGAAACAATTGTACAAGGAGTTATTCCAAATCAAGGAGGAACATGGGGCTATGGTAGAGCAGGATGGTGCCCTGGGATGGATGTTCACCCTTATATCATAGATATTACAGATTATATAATCGTAGGAGAAGACAATATTATTGATTATTCTGCATGTAGAGTTAGTGGAAATAATTGTGTAACACCACCAACATGCGCTGGTAATAGTGGTGAATATTGTCCTGAAATGGCATTTAGTTCTTATATTGTAATTTCTTATTAAGATAGAGCTAAATTGCAATCAATAATAAATTATTCATATTTTGGAGAAATATCCGCTCTATCAGCAGCATTTTGTTGGAGCATTGCTGTTATTATATTCAAATCAGCAAGCAAAGATATATCCCCTTTTTTAATTGTTAGTTTAAAAAATACAATTGCTTTATTCTGCTTTATTATTTTATTTCTATTATTTGATATTCCAATATGGTATGATGGTTTTACAAATATAGATTATTTTAAAATTATCATAAGCGGATCTCTTGGAATGGGTATTGGAGATATACTCTTTATTTATGCATTAAGTAAAATTGGAGCAAATAGAGTGGCAATTGTAAATTGTTTTGAACCAGCTGTAATTTATTTTTTTTCTATTATTCTTCTTGGTACGATATTGACTATACAGCAATTAATAGGTTTTATAATTGTAATAGTATCATTATTAATAATTGCTTACGAAAAGGATTATGATGGTTTAGATAGTAGAATAAAAAAAAGTGGTTTAATAATGCAAATTTCAGCTGTATTATTTAGTAGTTTTGGAATAGTTCTGATTAAACCTTTATTATCACAAGTGAATGATACAATACATCTTCAACTATGGGTGACAGCCTTTAGATTATTCCCTGGTTTTATTGTTGCTTGGGTTATATTCTTTTTACAAAAAAATAGTTATTCTGAATTGTTTAAAATCAAAAAAAAGACAAAATTATTATGGAAAATTTTGTTGAGTTCAGGTCTTGGAACTTTTATAGCATTAAGTTTTTGGATTGTAGGTTATGCAAATATTGATAAACCTCCAGTTGCAAGTATAATAGGACAAACTTCTGTAATTTTTATTGCATTTTTTTCATGGTTAATACTTAAAGAAAAGATTTCAAAATTAAGAATAATAACTATGTTAGTAGCTATTATGGGAGTGTTGTTAATCACTATAAAGTAATAGTAAAATTATTTTTAAGGCGCTATAAAATTTATTTTTTTTGATGAATCTAATTTGAATCTTATATGACCATCATGATGTAGCTCTAAAATATCTAAATCATTAATAGTAAGCTGGATTACCGTAAAATTAGTATAACCAGATTCACTATCTTTTTTTTCAGGATCTTTTTTTAGATATTTTAATGGAATGTTAGGATTCCATTCTTTTAATAAATCGCTAGGTTTATAATTTCCCATATAACATTTTCTACTTTGCAAAGGAGTGGATTTCCAAATTTTTTTTGATATAGAATTATTATAATTGATAATAGCATTACAATCAGCTCTTAATTGTGTTTTTCTTTTATTATCATAAAATAAAATAGAACAATTAGGATTAGATAATAATTGTTTGACTTTTGGACTTCTATAATCAGCATTAAAATATATTGAAAGAGGTTTTTTTTCTATATTACGTAAAACGATTGTCCTAGATGTAGTTTTATTATTATATATAGTTGATAAAGAAAAAAAATGGTATGGGTTTGATATATTTGAAATTCCATCTAAAAGGAATTGTAATTCTCTTTTAAATATTTTTTTTAAATCAGATTGAGATATTTTTTTCATTAATAATTATTGATGCTCAAAAATCATGTTATCATTTTTAAATGTCTTAAACTCTAGAACGTTTCCAGAAGGATCCTGAATAAAGAAAGTTGCTTGCTCCCCTTTTTCCCCTTTAAATCTAGTATTTGGTTCAATAATAAAGTGTATATTTAAATTTGTTAATTTATCACACAATTGGTCCCATTGATTCATTTTTAAAATAATTCCAAAATGTCTAGAAGGAATATTATGACCATCAACAGGATTTGTAGTAGATGATTTTATTTTATTTTCAACTTTATGTGCTGATATTTGGTGTCCAAAGAAATTAAAATCAACCCAATTTTCAGATTTACGTCCTATTGTACAGCCTAAAACTTGAACATACCAATTGATTGTTTTTGTAATACTAGTTACAGGGAATGCTAAATGAAATGGTCTGATTTGGCTATTTGACATTTTTATTCAATTATAATTGTGCCGCATTTTTCAGTTCCTTCAATACAAAATGAATACTCAGAAGCTGTTTGAAAAGCTCCATATGGAGTAGTATTCCCTATGATATAATCATAGCTTTCATACCAATTGCAATTTTGGTTTGCATTGCATTCATCTTTATTATCATATGAACAATTAGTATCAATATCATGATTGATTTTACTACATACATTTTGCTGATAATAGGTATGAGCTATTGGATCAAAAATAGTTCCTGCTGGGATTATATCTCCTTCTAAGAAGTTGTTCCATATAGGGTTGTAGTTTTCAAACTCTTCCCATTCACATCCTGTGGTGAAATTACATGTATTATTATTAAGTCCTTCGCAATTATTAATCCCAATGCATTGATCTATACCTGTATTAATTGTTGTTATGGTAATATCCTGTTCAGATGTATTTACAAAATATATTGGTCTACAGCGTTGAGTAGTAAATGTGGCAATCCACTCACATGATAATTCATGAGAATCAACGCAAGAAGAATCTGTAATATTTTCACAGCACTCTCTATTGGTATAATTATTGCAACCAGAATCACCATGACAAAAATCATCTTCTAATAAAAATTGCAAATCTATTTCTAGTACTGGGTTATCAATAAATATATAGCATGTCCCATTATAGTTCCAATCAACTATATAATTACAATCATTTTGTTCGCAACATTCAACTTCTAATAAGCTATAATTATAATTACAAGGACATTCGATATTTTCTATTGGGAGATTGTAATTACCGGCTGTTTCATCTTCACATAATACAGAAGAACATTGATCTTGGTTGTCATCTTCACATGCCACTAAGCATTGAGCTTCATTTTCAACTTCTCCAAAGCATGTTCCGCATGCATCCATAACTCCTTTATTTGGTCCAGTACTACATTCAATACTAGAATTATTACAACAAGCACCACATATATCTTCTGTTTGTCCTCCAGGGCATGAAAATACCTCTGGTTCATTACATGAAAATAAAATTAGTGTGAAAAATATTTTTAAGTATTTCATTTTGAATGTATTTTAGTATTATAGTTGTTTTCAAGGTTATCATACCAATTTGTTTTTTGTCCTTTAAGATAAAAATTGAAAAAATTAGTGATAGTTTTATTTAAGTCTAGAGTAAGAGTTTTCCCAGGTTTGCCTGATAACCCCATTAATCTTGTAGTCCTAGTAAGGTATGGGATATCTGCAAAATCAAAATGATGAGATTTTTTTATTTCTATAATATAAGAGTCATTTTTGTTATTAGCATGAAAATCTAATAATAATTCTTCATTATAAGGGGCTCCATTCCATTGTTTTTGTTCTTGTCCAATATAGCAAAAAGGAATGTTTATACCTGAATTAATTATATTTTTTGTGATAGGCTCAAGCCATCCATCTAAATTTAAACATGCATCGATTCTAGAATCTAAAAAAGAGCTTACAATAGTTGTTCCCCCTCCAAAAGAATGCCCAAATATTCCAATATTATTAATATTACATATTTCTCCAATATAAAAGCCTTGTTCTTTAAATTGAACGATTTGGTCAATCATAAAGGATATATCATCTGCTCTTGTTTTAATTTGGGGGATTCTAATTTTGTAAAATTCTTCTATGCTAACATCTTCTGATAAATATGAATTAAATTCTATATATGTTGAATCATTAAATATTGTAATATTAGCATCATATGTGTGTTCTATAGCAAATACAACATATCCATTACTAGCTAAGGATTCTATGTTCGCAGTGTTTTGAGTTCTATTTCCTCCAAGTCCATGTGAAAAAATAATTACTGGAAATTCTTGTTGTATAGGTTTTGATTTGTAATATGCGTTTGCTTCTACTTTATTGATATGTTCAATAAGACGTTCTTTTACACCTAAACGTTTTGCAATATATGGTATTCTAATATCAGGATAATCTAGATAAGGGTAAATTGAATCCCCTTCTTCTGATGATGGATACCATACTTGAACTACTATTTTTCTCGAATCATTTGTTGCTTCTGTGAATATTTCCTCTCTATTAACATCTTTTAAAACAAAAACATCCGTACCCACTAAAAATTTTCCATCAGGCCTAGGTAAGTCTTTAAAAGGAATCATTACAGCGCAGTTTTGTAACATAAAAGATAGTATGATATATAAAATGATTTTTTTCATAATTTAATTTTTCTAATTATAATATCCTTTAGCATTACCCAGTCTCCTATAAAACTATATATAGGATGTTTAAATGTTGCAGGTTTATTTTTTTCAAAAATAAAATGTCCAATCCATGCAAATGTATAACCAAAAAGCAAAGATAAAGGGGAAAGTCTGTATTGTTCAGTATATATAGTATAGAATAAAAAACATAATCCTATTATTGTACCAATCCCATGTAAAATTTTATTAATTTTCGATTTATGCTCAGATAAATAATATGGATAAAAATCTTTGAACGATGTAAATTTAGTATTGCTCATATATAACGTATATTAAACAAAATTCAATAATAATAAAATGGAAAGATATAAAGGTAAAACTATTCTAATTACAGGAGCTTCATCTGGAATTGGTGAAGAATTTGCATATCAATTAGATAAGCTGGGTGCTATATTAATTTTAACTGCAAGAAGTGAAGAAAAATTAATTGAAATGGCTTCTAAAATGAATAATACACATGTTATTGCAGGAGATTTATCAACAAAGGATTTTTCTGAACAATTATATAATCAAGTAAAAAAGAAAAGATTAAATGTAGATATTTTAATTAATAATGCTGGTTTTGGTTATTCTGGAAAATTTCTTGATAGTTCAATGGAAAATTATGAAGAAATGATAAATCTTAATATTTGCTCTTTAGTTCATTTAAGTCATTTATTTTTAAAAGATATGGTTCAAAATAAAAAGGGCGGCATTATTAATATTTCTTCTCTTGCTTCATTCCAGCCTATCCCGTATTTTGGTATCTATGCAGCAACAAAAGCATTTGTTACATCCTTTACATTGAGTTTATATGAAGAATATAGGCATAAAAATATACATGTATTAGGAGTATGCCCAGGATATACAAAAACAAATTTTAATAAAAGAGCTCATATGAGTTCTCAGACTGTTCCCGGCTATTTGATGACTTCTAAGGCTGTGGTCCAAGAATCTCTTAAAGCATATGATAAAGGAAAATTTATTATTATTAATGGAAAAATTAATCGTTTTGTAAAGTTGTTTACTTCTATTATTCCACAAAAATGGAGTTTAAAAATGGCTAGTTCTATTATTAAAAAAGGACTTGATAATAATCAATGGTAACCATTTTTTATGACTAAAGATAATCATGTATCATCCCTTAGTTTTTCTGATTATTTAAGTTTAGCGCTTTTATTTTTACTCTCTTTCTTTTTATTTGCTGATCAGAATTTAATGGGTCCAAATTTAACACAAATTGCATTGGATTTTGGCTTTAATGATATTCAAAGAGACATAAAGTTAGGGGGTGAAATTTCACTTGTTTTTTGGCTTATTGGTGGATTTGTAACATTGTTTTTTGGCTATTTAACGGATATAGTTTCAAGAAAAAAGCTATTAATTATTGCCATTTTATTTGGAGAAATTCCATGTCTATTAACTGGTTTTGTGACTACTTATTCTCAATTTTTTTGGTTAAGAGCTTTAACTGGCATTGGAATTGGTGCTATTATTCCAATTACTTATTCCCTTATAGGAGATTATTTTCCTGCTAGTAAGCGTTCTGCTATTACAGGTTATCTTGGCTTAGTTGTTGGGCTTGGTATTGCAGGTGGTCAGCTTCTTGCTGGAATGACTGGTCCTGTATTAGGGTGGAAGATTTGTTTTGTTATTGTAGCTATCCCTAATTTTATTATCCTTTTTTTATATATTATATTTGGCACTGAACCTGAAAGAGGACAATCAGATTTTAATCATTCTAAATTATCAGCTATTAATTTCATTTCATTAAAAAAGTTACTTTCAAAAAAAACAAATATGCTAGTTTTTCTACAAGGCATGTTTGGTACGGTTCCTTGGGCAGTTTTTTTTGTTTATTTAGCAGACTATCTTTCTCAAGATATTGGGTATTCTATTCAAGCAGCAACACTTGTTGTATCTGTTATTGGTTTATCTGCAATGATGGGTGGATTTATAGGTGGGCTTTTAGGTAATAAACTATATAATATTAATCCTAAGTATCAGCCATTATTATCTGCTACTTGTACATTTTTAGGTATGATTCCAACGGGTTTTTTAATTAATATGAAGCCTTTATCTATGACTGATTTAAGTATAGCATACCCTATTGTTTTAGGCGTTTTTTCTGGTTTTTTTATCACTATCACAGCTCCTAATATGAAAGCTGTTTTAATGAATGTAAATCAATCAAATAATAGAGGGACTGCATTTGCATTATATAATTTAGCAGATGATCTTGGACGTGGTTTAGGCCCCTTTATTATTAGCTTTCTTATTTTAAATTTTGGACGACAGATGGGTTTTAACATTGCTAATGGTATTTGGTTTTTATGTGGACTTTCTATATTGTTTATGATTAAAACATATCCTAAGGATCAAGAAATATGATGATAATTCTTATTATAGTATGTATTATTTATTTATTATTTATTTTTCATATGTTGTTTTGGCATTCTGAATTAAAATGGAATTGGGATAAAATTGATACTTCTAATATGAAATTTTCAAATTCTTTTTATTGGGGAACGGCAACTGCATCTCATCAGGTTGAAGGTAATTGTAAAAATAATAATTGGTATAATTGGGAAAATAGTAAGGATGAAAATAATGCTCCTAGAATTAAAGATAATCAAAAAGCAAATCTTGCATGCGATCATTGGAATAGATATAAAGATGATATTAAGCTTATAACAAATTTAGGTCTTACACATTATAGAATATCTTTAGAATGGAGTAAGATACAACCAGATAAAGATGAATACAATCAAGAAGCAATTAACCATTATGTTGATGTAGTTGATTCGCTGTTAGAGAAAAATATTACTCCTGTTATAACTTTACACCATTTTACAAATCCTATTTGGTTTGATCAGTTGGGTGGTTTTGAAAAAGAGGATAATATTGATTTTTTTGTATCTTTTTGCGAGAAAATTTTTCCCATATTTAGTGATAAAGTAAAGATTTGGTGTACTATTAATGAGCCTGAGGTGTATTCAGTAATGGGTTATTTTGCAGGTGTTTTTCCTCCTGGTTCTAAATCTCCTCAATTGACAGTTGAAGTCCTTAAAAATTTATTAATTGCTCATACTTCTGTTTATCATAAATTAAAAAATATGCCTAATGGACTTAATTGTCAGATAGGTTTAGTAAAAAATATTATGCAATTTGATCCATATAGAAAATGGCATTTATTAGATTGGATTGTTTGTATAGTAACTAATAAAATTTATAATGGTATTGCTCTTTCTTATTTAAAAACAGGTACAATAAATATTAATTACCCCTTTCTTGTAAAACTTTATTATTCATCAAATAAAGCCGCTTTAGCAACTGATTTTTTTGGGCTTAATTATTATTCTCATAATTATCTAAAATTCAAATTTGATAAATATGAATTTTTTGAAAATAAATATATGGAAGATGATATTATGACAGATATGCCATACCCTATTTATGCAGAAGGTTTTTATAGAGCTATTAAAGAAGCTGAAAAAATAGGTAAACCTATTATAATTACTGAAAATGGTATAGCGGACTATAAAGATAATAGGCGTAGTTTATTTATAGAACGTTATATTTATGCTATGCATAAAGCAATTCAAGAAGGGACTGATATTCAAGGTTATTTTTATTGGTCACTAATGGATAATTTTGAATGGGCAGAAGGATATGATATGAAATTTGGTCTTTATGAAGTTGATTTTAAAACTCAAGAAAGAACTCTTAGAAAAGGGTCAGAAACTTTTATAAATATTATTAATGGCCAACAATAAAACTTTAGCTATTATTTTAGCAGCAGGTAAAGGAACTAGAATGAATATGGGAATTCCAAAGCCCTTAGTTAAAGTAAAAAAACGCCCTATTATATCTTGGCTTATAGATGATTTTAGAAAAAAAAACATTGATGTTAACCTTATTGTAAATCCTCTAGATATAGCTTTTTTTAATAAATATAATCACTTAGTAGAATTTATTTTTCAAAATAATCCTAAAGGGACAGGGCATGCTGTTATACAGGCCCTAACACAAATTAAAAAATATAAATATATTTATGTTTTTGTTGGAGATTGTCCTTTTGTTGGCTATGATAATATATCTAGAATGTATGATGAACACATTAAACATGATAGTGATTTAACAATTTTGACTTCTATTTTTAAAGAAAAAAAATTCCCTTATGCTAGAATTATTCGTGATGATAGTGGTACTATAATTAAATGTATTGAAGAAATGGATGCTACAAAAGAAGAAAAATCAATTCCAGAATTATTTTGTTCTCATTATCTTTTTAAATCTTCAATCCTGCAGCATTATATAAAAGATATAAAATCAAACCCTAAAACTAAAGAAATTTATTTTACGGATATTATTAATTTACTTATTGATAATAACAAAAATGTATCTTCATTATGTATATCTGATTGGAGAAGATTGGTAGGATTAAATACAAAACAAGAATTAGAATGGATAGAATATCAAAATATAATTTAGCAGAAGTAGCCCAAAGAGAATTCAAAGAGCAATTTAATGCTAAAGGTAATGCAGTGGTTATTGCCCCAGGAAGAATTAATTTTATAGGTGAGCATACTGACTATAATTTAGGTTTTGCTATGCCTATTGGAATTAATAGATGGATTTGTACAGTTGCAAAAAAAAGAACTGATAAAAAAATTAATATATACTCATCTAACTTTAATGAGACTATATCTACTACATTAAGTGATTTAGAATCATTAGATTTGTGGGAAAAATATACGTTAGGGTGTATCCAGGTTATTAAAGATGAATTTAATATACAAAATGGAGCAGATATATTAATTAAAGGGAACATCCCGATTGGTTTTGGTTTTTCTAGTTCAGCTGCTCTTGAGGTATCTTTAATTGGAGCTTTATTGCATATATATGATTTTAAAATTGATTTTTATTTAATTTTAAAATTATCAAATAGAGTCGAAAATAATTATTTACAAATCCAAAGTGGTGTTTTAGATCAATACGCTTCTATCTTTTCTAAAAAATCTCAACCGTTGATAATTGATTTTTATAATCTAAATCATAGTTATTGTAATATGAATATTGAAGGTGTTAGTTGGGTAATTATTAATAGTATGGTAAAGCGAGAACTTGTTGAATCAAAATATAATGAAAGAGTTGATGAATGTAAGCTCGGTTTAAAAAAGCTTAATCAAACTTTATCAAAAAGTATATCTATGAATGAAATAACAGTTGAATTATTAGAGAGTATAAAAAGTGATAAAACTTTATATAATCGTTTATACCATGTTGCTTCTGAAAATAAAAGAGTTTTATTGATGAAGGGTTGTTTTGAAAAAGGAGATTTAATAGGTGCTGGTAATCTTTTAAATAATTCACATGAAAGTTTATCAAAATATTATGAGGTTAGCTGTAATGAAATTGAAGCAATTATTAAACTTTCAAATAAGCAAGAAGGGTTTTATGGCGGTCGTATTATGGGAGGTGGATTTGGTGGATGCACAATTAATTTAGTTGACAGTTCTAAGAGAGATTTATTTATTAAAAATGTAACATCAGATTTTTTAAGTTTATATAATCATAAAATTAAGATAGAAACTATTGATTTTTCAGATGGATTTGAGGTACTGCATTAATAACAAAATTTTACATTCTAGTTTTATTAACTTTAATATTTTTTATGTATATTTATAAATATAATAGAGAGAGAAATGATTAAGAATTGTACACCAAAAATATTTCTAATGTTTTTAGGCTATCTGATTTGTCAGATTCCTAGCGAAAGATTATATATCACAATTCAAATGCAAGATCAGATTGGTATTATTAATACCGAAACTAATGAGATTGATATGCTCATCGCAACTGAGATGCAAAATTCTCAAAATATGGATTGTATGGATTATCAAGATTCGGCTATGTGTGATATGATGGATGGATGTGAGTGGATGATGGGTATGTGTATGGAAACATCTGATTTAGATTGTATGGAATATGAGGATTCTATGGATTGTGAAATGGCTGGTTGTATGTGGATGGATGATCATTGTATGGAATCTAATGATAATTGTATGGATTATGAAGATTCGACTATGTGTGATATGATGGAGGGATGTGAGTGGATGATGGGTATGTGTATGGAAACATCTGTTTCAGATTGTATGGACTATGAGAATTCTATGGATTGTGAAATGGCTGGCTGTATGTGGATGATGGATATGTGTATGGATAATATGAATGATAATGATGTTAATACGCCTCATTTTATTGTTATGGATGAGCAGTTAGGGTATTGGTTTACAACAACAATAGCTAGTGGCTATATAGCACAATATTCATTAATTGATAATACATTAATAGATTCTTATTTTATTGGTGATGCGCCAGCTATTCTTGCAATAGATACAGAGATGCAAAGAATTTATTCTTCAAGAATGATGCCTATGAATGGAATGGGTGATATGATGCCTAGTTCAAATTCACAAATAATTCATTCATTAAATTATTCTCCTATGGGTTTAACAGCTTCAGGTATTAGTGAATATGAAATAGCCTCACCTGCACCACATGGATTAGCAATAAATGAAGATGGTACAGAGGTATATACAGCAAGTAATACAGCTGATTGGTTATATAAAATTAATGTTCATGATAATTTAGTTGAAGGTGTATCTATGGATCCATCTATAGGTAACCCGCAAGACCAGGTAACTCAAAGATTAAAACCTATTCAATGCTTATCAGTTGGAAATAAGTTATTCGTTTCATGTTCAGCAGGCACATGGTATAATCCATTTACGGGTGAAAGTAGTGTTCTCCCTGGTGAATTGCAAATGTGGGATAGTGATTCCATGTTATTAATTGACTCGATTGAGTTAGGTGATTATAGTGGTCCTTGGCATATAAAAGAGTCACCTGTAGATGATATTGTCTATGTTGCTTTGAGTGGTGATAATTTATATGAAACAGAAGGCTTAGCTGCAATACGCTTTAATAATAACAACCTCCAGCTAGAGTGGGTTACTACCGATCCTTCTTTTGACACTTTACACGGTGTTGATGTATCTCATGATGGCGAAAATATTTATGTTTCAGGTAGAGGAGATGGAAGTATTCATATTTTTAATAATACTGGAGAATATATTGATGCAATATATACAGGAGGAATGTCTATGTTGGGTGGAATTTGTATCACTAAAAAAGATGTTCCCGCTATTGGTGATAGTAATAATAATGGTAGTATTGATATTGTAGATGTAGTTGCTGTTATAAATTTTATTATAGATGATATTATGATGTCTCCATATCAAATGTATGCTAATGATACTAATATAGATGGTTTTGTTGATGTTGTTGATGTTATAGCAATTATTAATAATATTTTAGATTCTTGATAATCTATGAATAGAAAAGAATTTATTAAAAAATTCTCTTTATTAGCCTTTGGACTTTCTTCTATTCCTAATCTATATGCCGATAATCGTAATAAAAATAATCTTAAAGGACTAGTTGAAGATTCTAATGGCATTTTAGATTTACCTCCAGGATTTACATATTCTATTATATCTCAAGAAGGAGATATAATGAATGATGGTTTATTAGTTCCTCCTAGTGCTGATGGGATGACTTGTCTTGAATTATCAAAAGATAGAGTTGTTCTTATTCGTAATCATGAAATTGGTCATGTCCCAATACTTTCAACTTTTTTTAAAAATAATTATTATGGTGAAAATTATCAATCATATAAGGATAAAAATGCTGATAAGTTTTATGATATTGATAATAAAAAAACCCATTGTTTTGGAGGAACAACAAGTATTGTGTATAATTTAAAAACTCAAAAAAAAGAAAGTGAATATTTAAGTCTAGCAGGCACATTGGTGAATTGCAGTGGTGGCAAAACACCTTGGAATACGTGGATATCTTGTGAAGAAACAGTACGAAAAGAAGGAGAAGGGATAACAAAAAGTCATGGTTATAATTTTGAAGTTTTGCCTTCGTTAGAACCAAGTTTAACACGCGCAATTCCTTTAAAGGATATGGGACGGTTTAGACATGAAGGTATTGCTTTTGATAAAACTAATGGCTATGTATATCAAACAGAAGATAGGTCTGATGGTTTGTTTTATAGATTCATTCCTAATGTGAAAAATAAATTATCAAAAGGAGGAAAGCTTCAGGTACTATCCTTTAAAGGCTTCAGAGGAGTTGATACCTCTAATTGGAAAAATGATAATATTAAAGTTGGAAAAAAGTATGATGTTAAATGGATTGATATTAATAATGTGAATTCTCCTAATGATGATTTAAGATACAGAGGAAAAAATAAGGGAGCTGCAACCTTTGCAAGAGGAGAAGGTATATTCTGTTCAAATAATATTATTTATTTTACAGCTACTACAGGAGGAGAGAAAAAATGTGGTCAGATATGGCGTTATATTCCTTATGATGCATCTAATGGGAGCATTGAGCTTTTTTATGAGTCTAAAAATTCAGATGTTTTAAATATGCCTGATAATATTATTATTTCACCAAAGGGAGATATTATTTTATGTGAAGATGGGAAAGGCACAGATCGTTTAGTTTGCATAAAATCTGATGGTTCTATTTATTATTTAGCAAATAATGCTTTAAATAATCAAGAGTTTGCAGGATTAACTTTCTCCCCTAATGGCTCTACTTTATTTGTAAATATTTATAATCCTACTATGACTTTTGCTATTACAGGTCCATGGGAAAATTTATAAAATAGATTTTTGATTTGACTATTAAGTTATAGTCGCATAATTTATAAAAGCGGAATCACCCTAATTATATATTCTTGGAGATAATTTATGGAGTCAAATATTGCTCTTAATCAATCTCTTATAGTTAATAACTCTAAAGATGTTGCTCGTATAGATGAGATTTTAACAAAAGAGGCTTTAGATTTTATTTTTAAGTTAGAACATCAATTTTCAAATAGAAGAAAAGATTTATTAAATCAAAGAAAAGTAAGGCAGTTATCTATTGATAATGGTAATCTTCCTGATTTTTTAAACTCTACAGAATCTATTAGAACTTCTGATTGGAAAGTTTCTCCAATCCCTAAGGATTTAGAAGATAGAAGAGTTGAAATTACAGGGCCTGTAGATAGGAAAATGATTATTAATGCTTTAAATAGTGGAGTCAAAGTGTTTATGGCTGATTTTGAAGACTCTAATTCTCCTACTTGGTCAAATATTATTAATGGGCAATTAAATCTCTTAGATGCAAATAATAAAACAATAAGTTATACTAATCCAAAAAATCAGAAGTTTTATTCTTTAAATGATAAGATTGCAACTTTAATGGTCAGACCTAGAGGTTGGCATCTTGAAGAGAAAAATGTTTTATTGGATGGGAAGTCTATTTCTGCTTCAATTTTTGATTTCGGATTATATTTTTTTCATAATGCACATCAACTTATTAACTCTGGAACAGGTCCATATTTTTATTTACCTAAATTAGAAAGTCATTTAGAGGCACGTCTATGGAATGATATTTTTGTTGAATCTCAAAATCTTTTGAATATTCCAATTGGAACTATTAAAGCAACGGTTCTTATAGAAACCATATTAGCTGCTTTTGAAATGGAAGAAATTCTTTATGAATTAAAAGATCATTCTGCAGGACTTAATTGCGGACGTTGGGATTATATATTTAGTTTTATAAAGAAATTTAAAAATCATTCAAATTATGTTCTTCCTGATCGTTCACAGGTAACGATGAAAAGACATTTTTTAAATTCTTATGTTAAACAGTTAGTGTATGTGTGTCATAAAAGAGGGGCCCATGCAATGGGAGGTATGGCTGCTCAAATTCCAATTAAAAATGATTTAGATGCAAATCAAAGAGCAATGTTGCTTGTTAAAAATGATAAACAAAGAGAAGCAGATGCAGGACATGATGGAACCTGGATTGCTCATCCTGGACTTGCTCCTATAGCGCTTGATGCATTTAAGAGTGTTATGCCAGAAGCTAATCAAATTAATAAAATGATTGATAATCCTAATATAATTCAAAAAGATTTATTGAAAGTTCCAGATGGCCAAATAACAGAATTAGGATTGCGTGATAATATAAAAGTTGGTCTACAATATGTTGAAGCCTGGTTATCAGGGAATGGTTGTGTTCCTTTATATAATTTAATGGAAGATGCAGCAACAGCAGAAATATCACGATCTCAATTATGGCAATGGCTAAAACATGAATCTGAATTAGATGATGGAAGAAAAATTAATCAAGATTTAATTGTAAAAATATTTGATGAAGAGTTGAAAAATATTGAAAATGAAATTGGACAAGATAGATTTGATTCTGGAAAATTTAATCTTGCTATGAGTCTATTTAAAGAAATGATATTAAAAGAAGAATTTGATGAATTTTTAACACTGCCTGCATACAACCATATATAAGGAGATATAATAATAATGAATAATAGAGAAGAATTGATTAAGCAGTATGAGCATGATTGGGAAAATAATCCTAGATGGAAAGGGATTGAAAGACCTTATTCTGCAGAAGAAGTTGTAGATTTGAAAGGTTCTGTAACAGTTGAGAATACGCTTGCTAAATTAGGTGCAGAAAAATTTTGGAATTTATTGCAAGAAGAAGATTCTCCTGTATGTGCACTCGGTGCTTTAACTGGTAACCAAGCTATTCAAGAGGTACAAGCGGGTATGAAAGCGATTTATTGTTCAGGGTGGCAGGTTGCAGGTGATAATAATACTGCAGGAGCAATGTATCCAGATCAAAGTTTGTATCCTGTAGATTCAGTTCCTAAGCTTGTTCAAAAAATCAATAATTCTTTATTAAGAACAGATCAAATACATTGGGCTGATGGAAAAAATGATATAGATTGGATGGTTCCAATTATAGCAGATGCAGAAGCTGGATTTGGTGGAAATTTGAATGCTTTTGAATTAATGAAAGCTATGATTAAAGCTGGAGCTGCTTCTGTCCATTGGGAAGATCAATTATCTTCAGCAAAAAAATGTGGTCATATGGGTGGTAAGGTTCTTGTCTCTACGCCAGAAGCAGTAAGTAAGCTTGTTGCAGCACGATTAGCATCTGATGTTATGAATGTTCCAAGTGTTATTATTGCAAGAACTGATGCAAACGCAGCAAATTTGATTACTAATGATATTGATTCAAGAGATCAGAGATTTTTAACAGGAGAGAGATCCAATGAAGGCTTTTACTATGTTAATAATGGTTTAGATCAAGCTATTGATAGAGGCTTATCATATGCTCCATATGCAGATGTATTATGGTGTGAAACTGCTAAGCCTAACTTAGAAGAAGCTAAAAGATTTGCAGATGCTATACATGAAAAATTCCCAGGTAAATTATTATGTTATAATTGTTCTCCTTCATTTAATTGGAAAGAAAATCTTGATGAAGAAACAATGAGAACCTTTAGAGAACAATTATTTGAAATGGGATATAAATATCAATTTATTACTTTAGCAGGATGGCATAATCTTAATCTTGGAATGTTTACTTTAAGTAGAAATTATTTAGAAACAGGTATGCTTGCTTATTCAAATATGCAGGAAAAAGAATTCGAAAATGAAAAATATGGATTAAGATGTGCTAAACATCAGGGTTTTGTTGGAACAGGTTATTTTGATAAAGTTCAAAATACTATTACTCAAGGTAAGAGTGCTACTGTTGCAATGAAAGGAAGCACAGAAGAAGAACAATTTGAGGATTCTAAAGTTTAAAATATAAAAGGAATAATTACTTTTCTATCTTTAGGATATTCTTTGAATTTATTGTTGTACCATTTATGATGAGCAAATGCTCTTGGAATAAGATTGGCCATGGTCCAAACTGCAAAAATAAATCCAGGTAAAGACCATGTCATAATAGCAAAACCTACCCATTCTAATATTTCCCCAAAATAATTAGGGCATGAGATGTAGGGGTATAAAAAGCCATCTGGAATTTGGTATCCCTTGTTTTGTTTTTTAAGCTTAATTAATATATTGTCAGATTTAAGATTGATAGTTAACCCTATTAGAAAAACTAGTATTCCTAGTATGAAATTAGATTGAAGTAAATAATTATTATATTCATTACTAACTATTGAACCTAAATAGTATCCATTTGTAAATCCATTAATAATATTAAAGAAAACAGCTGATAGCATAATAGTAATAGGCATATACTTTTTTGATTTATGTTGTCTAAATGGATAGATAAAACTACGATTAAAATAATGTCCAACCCATATTATGAAAAACACCCACATTGTAGGGTTCTTTATTGATGGACCCGTAATAAAAAAATAAGCAAAAACTATTGGAGATACAGCTTCTTGTATAATCCATCCAGCTGTATTTGATATTGTTGGTCCCCAATTCTTTTTTGAGAATCTTCCATATGGGGCTGTAATGAAAAATAGTAAAACAAAAATAAATAGAGCTACTCCAAGCCAAGGTAAAAGAATAGCATTATAAATAAGATATAAATTCAAAATATTAGAAATTAAATCCTAAACCTAATGCTACGTCTTGATAGAGTAAATTCTTATCTTCAAGATTTGTAAGTATAGTACTGTAGTTGAATATTAAGGATAATTTTTCAGTCATATCAATTGATGCTCCTAAGTCATATCCCCAAAATAATCTCATTTCTTCTTGTTCTTTTAAATCAACTAATGCCGCTATTAAATCCTCTGATTTTGTTCTTGTATCCATTATCCCTAGAAATGGAGCAGCGTGTAGTACAAGTCTACCCTTTAGTCTAAAATCTCTATGATATTTTAATCCTGTATTATAGAAGTTTAAATTAACATTATGATAATAGTTGTTATCGTTTTCCCATACATCCTTAGTATATGTTGCATATTGGATAAAATATTTTAATGAAGATTTTTCATTCAAAGGCATTTTAAAGCTTAGTCCAACAGAAGCTTTTGTATCGCAATTTAATAAGAATAATCCGATATCGTTTTGTGTATTACCATCTTCAAATGGTTGTCCATATGTTAGTTCAATAGAGCTGATTTCAAGGGAAAATAGCCCTGATATAAAAAGTGTAATCAAAAATCTTTTCATAATATTCCTTAAACGTTAGAGTCCTATAACTTAATCATAATTTCAGTAAATTTAAAGTAGAATGAGATTTTATATGATCTGTTTTGGATTAGTCAGCCAATCAAGTCTACCTGTTCCAAAATCTATTTTTGACCATTCTTTAATGTCAAAATCAATTTTTGCCATTGCGGCTGTTGTAAACTCAATATATGAAGTTGTATTAATAGCTTTTGAAATAAATGCTGAAAAATTAGGCTCATGACCGACTAAACAAATAGAACTATAGCGTTTATCTTGCTCTTTGATTAGGTTTATAAGGTAGTATGGATCTCCACCATAAATATTAGGCTCAAGAAAAAATACACTTTTCCAATTTCCTTTACTGTGAGCAATTTCAGCTGTTTGTTTAGCACGTATAGCAGATGAGCATAATACTAAATCTGGTTTGCAGTTTTGATCTGATAAATAGCAACCCATTTTCTCTGCATCTTTTACTCCTCTTGGTGTGAGCTCACGATCATAGTCCCTCTGATATTGAGTTGCTAGATTAGTGCTTGCATGACGAAATATAATTAGGCTTCTCATAATTAATAAATTTACAATATATATATATAATTGGAATAGGTATGAGCGTTTTTTATATTAAGCTATGCGAACTACTTTAATATTAATAATTACTTATATTTTTGGAGATGTTGTAAATCCATATTATTTATTTCCTGCATTATATATTATTTCTTTTTTAATCATTTATCTTTTTAGAAAGAGAATCTATTCTTTTTGGAAGAATAAAGATAAATAAATATGATAAAATTTATTAAAAAATATACATGAAAGATTAGAAGATTTGTTGTTGGTCTTAACAGCATACAAAAGTTTTGCTTAGTATTTCTCCTTGCTTGTGGTGGATATATATTTGAGAATAAATCTTTAACATATATACATTTATCAGATGCTAGATTTGTCAAATTTTTAGTATACTTTTGTTTATTTGGTTTCTTTATTTTTCATTCTCCTAAAAAAGATAAATAATCAGAATAAACAAAAAACCCCAACGTTTCCGAAGGGGTTTTAAGTGGTCAGAGAGGGAATTGAACCCCCGACACGAGGATTTTCAGTCCTCTGCTCTACCGACTGAGCTCAAGGCTTCAGTGACGTAATAGTGACGAAAGGAAGGTCACTATGGCAACTATTTACACTCGTAATGAAATCAATGGTAAGCGCTATTATATCAACATTGTAGTTGGAAAGAAACGAATCAGACGCTTTGCAGGTTATTCCCTGGATGTAGCTAAAGCAAACCTCAAGAAACTTGAATATGATTTAACCTTTAATCAGATAGGTGAGCGAAGTTCTAAATTATTTGACAAATCACTCACATCGTATCTGGATTATATTAAAACCACTAATATTAAACCTAAGCAGGTGAAGGTTATTCAATCTAAGAATACGAAGTTTAAAGATTATTGCAGGAGGCAGGGGATAGAGCTATTAAAAGATGTCAAATCAGAACATGCGCTTGGTTATATATCTAAACGTTCACAGGTAAAAGTTCAATCAGAGTATAATAGCGCAAATGAATCAATCTGTAAAAAAATAAGTGCTTCAACTTTAAATAGAGAAATCAATTTCATTAAGCGTTTTTTTAATTATTGCATTGATATGCAGTGGCTTGATAGGAATCCATTTAGAGTTGTAAAACCATTCAAAATTGATAGTAAAAAACAACGCTTTTATTTTACAAAAAAGCACCTAAAATTGATATTTGAAAAACGCTCTAAATTCATTGATTTCTACACTTTTTTACTTAAAACAGGTCTCCGCAGTACCGATGCGTACAAATTAAGAAAGAAGCACATACAAGGCTCTTATTTAGGCATTTTAATGAATAAAACAGATGATTTTTTAAGCATCCCATTATCAAAGCCAATTTTAGAGCTAATCAGACCAAGATTTAAGCATGATTTTATCTTTCCAGAAGTGCAATCAGATAGGCAAAAAAGACAGTGTTTAAAAGAGGTTCAAAAAGTGTTTAATCCGCAGTTTGTTAGAGAAAATAATATCACTCTGCATACCTTTAGGCATACCTATGCGCATAATATGTTAGATAAGGGAGTTCCAAAAGAAGTACTGCAAACATTACTTGGTCATCGTAGTATTAAAACAACAGAGATTTATGCGAATTGGGTTAAAACTAAAGAACTTGAAAAGTGGGTATAAATTAATTCCAAGTTACTATTTTAATGATATTAGTTTTGTAATAGGTGGCCATCTTTTTCGCATCTTTTAAAGCTAAGTTTTTTTCTGAATATATGGGCTTATTTTTTGGCTCTTTTTTATCAGATATTATATTTCCATTAATATCTTTTATTGTTTTTTCTCGATAAGGGTCATTGTTTTTATCAAATGCAGGACTTTTAATATCAGCTACTCTCATATTATATCCAGATTCTCCTAATTTTAACATTTTTATATATAAATTTTTATTAATATGCTCATTGTTTAATTTTATTTCTTCTAATGTTTTTTCTTTAATTCCCCAATCTATATCATCAACCCATAATGTAGAATCTGATTGATTTCTGCTTGATTTTTCGAAAATGCCTAGTAATTTTATTAGTTCAGATAGCATTATTTATCATAGCCTAAGAAATCAGCTAAACCTTTCCAGCCTTTATTTTTGTATACTGTCCATGGAGTTACTGGTATATCTTTAGGCTTATTTCCTGATTTACAATATTCTAGCCATTTTATTTGACCTCGAATGTTTAATTTATGTACATATTTACGTGCTTGTTTAAAAGTTCTAAATTTTCCATCTGGCCTTTTCTTTATTTTTTTGTATCCAAAAAAATCTTTAGCATCAATCCATCCTTTATTTTTATAAACACCGTATGGATTAGACGGAATATCAATGGGCTTATTTCCTGATTCACAATATTGTTTCCATTCCTTGTGACTCCTTATATTTAGAGACTGCACAAATGCTTTTACTTTTTCAAAGTCTTGCCAAGGTCCTTTGTAGTCTTTCATTTGACCTAGCCAATCTTTTGAGCTAATCCAGCCCTTATTTTTATAATATCTAGCTGGATATCTTGGAATATCTTCAGGTATTTTACCTGATTTACTATATTTTATAAATTCAGTCATACTATTCAATTGAAGTTTATGTACAAAGGCTCGTCCTTTTTCAAATGATTTATATAATTTAAACCTATCTGGGATTTTACCTGTTCCAAGCCAATCACCCATATATGTATAGCCCTTATTTTTATAAGCTTTCCAAGGACTGCTTGGTATATCCTGAGGCTTTTGGCCTGATTTACAATATTTATTCCATTCTTCTTCATTTTGAAGATTTAGAGAATGTGCAAATGCTCTGGCTTTTTTAAAATCTCTATAAGGTAGACCCGGAATTTTATTACCAGTACCTAACCAATCACTCATACCAATCCAACCTTTATCTTTATATGCAACTCTTGGAATATTTGGGATATCAATAGGTTTTCCCTCTGATTTACAATAAGCCTTCCATTCTTCAGTATTTTTCAAATTCAATTTATTTACAAATGCCCTGGCTTCTTCAAATGGCATCCATGAAAGTTTTGCCAAACGATGCCACATATGAATATGAATATCTTTTTTAAATTCTTTAGTGTTTATCCCTTTAGCAATTCTTTCATCAATTTGAATATCTATTTTCACATTTGTTCGTTGATTATTGTTTTTAGCTTTAAAGTATTCAATAATTCTATCATCATTAGCAGCTAAAGCTCTTAATACCATCAAGATAGATTCATAGGCTTTGGTATCTTTGAAATCTTTTTCTTTTTCAAGTATTACAGGAACTATTACATAGCCAAACTTTTTATCCTCTTTTATTCTTAAAGCTCTACCTACAGCTTGCACTATATCAATTGTTGATTTTTTAGGGTCAGCAAATAACACACAATCTATATCAGGCACATCAACACCTTCTGTTAAGCATCTAGCATTCGTAATTAATGCTCTTTTGGAATTAATAAAATCTTCCTTTATAATTTTATCTCTTTCAGATGTATTCATTTTACCTGATACATGAAAGGCATCAAGATTCCAGTAATTTGGAAATACTTCAGTAAAAGCAGATTGATTATTAGCAAATATTTTTGCCTTTTGAATACTTGAATGAAATGATAAAGCATGCTTGATATTATTGCCCCTAATTGCTTTTCTAAGTGCAATTAAAGCAGCCATCATTTCAGCTTCCATTTTGTTTGTCCAAGCTCCTTTATCTGGCTTTATAAAGAAATTTTTCTTTATCATTTCTTTTATGCTATCTTCACTAACACCAATGGTAATTATCTTATAATCAGAAAGTATGGGTGGCTTTTGCTCTAAAGCCTCTTTAAATGATAAAAGGTCGAAGGTGTCACCATAAACATCTATATCATCCATACTGATAATATCATCTTTACTACCTTGAAACCTTCTTTCAGTAGCAGTCATAAAGCATCTTTTTTTGATTTTAATATTTTTGTCAAATAGCAAATGAGCAAAGTTTTTATCTTTATTTCCAACTGTCTTATGCGCTTCATCCATGATACCTAAATCAAATGATTTCTTAGCTATTTTAGTTGCCTTTGAAATCACTTTACCACTTTGATAGGTAGTAAATACAATAGACAAACCATTCCTTCTTTTTCTAAGCCATTTGGCAATGTAATTAACATCAGTTAAAGCAGGTACAGCAAGGTCATGATTTAGATACTCGATTTCATCAGCCTTTAAATTACCAACCGTTTTATCACTGCACACGCAGATCCATTCAGCGTTAATATTATTAGCTTCAACTTCTCTAAGCCATGCATTTAATGTTTGTCTAACTAAGGACAGGCTTGGCACAGCTATAAGTATTGATTTAGCTTGAAGGCTTTCTGCCATCCAATAAGCAGTTAAACTTTTACCAGCGCCACATGGCATTATCATCTTCCCTCTGGATTCTTTTTCAGCGATAAAGTGATTTACTGCATTTTTGATTGCTCTTTTTTGATGTTTGAAAGGTTTATAAGGTTTAATCTTAACCTTTTTATTTTTTAAAGCAGCTCTTAATCTTTTGAAGAAATCATCATCTAAACCTCTCCAAGTATCACCAGCTAAAAGGCCAAGATTATCAGCATCATCTAAGACTCTGGCAAGTCTATCCTTTGTCGTTGTAATTAGTGAGTATGAAATATTCTTACATCTTGAATGGACTAAACCAAGGAAAGTTGATATTTCTTTCCATCTTAGAGATGAGGAATCTTCTTGTCTATATTTACATTGTACTGCCCAATATTCACCTTGCTTGGTTTTAGCAATTAAATCAATTCCTTGGTCACTTGATGGAAGATGTAGTTTCTTAGATACTGCTAATGGGACTTCATCTAGTAGCCAAACATCTGATAGTATCGATTTATATTTTGGGTCAAGTAAGAGATAGTATTTTGATAATAATTCAAAGGCATCACCTTTTTGTTTATTATCAAGTTTTGATAATTTTCTTTTTAGCTCATCCCAAGATTTTATTTTAGACAGCATAGTTTTCATAGTATTAATTTATAACTCTTCCCAATTATTTGGATGACAAATTTCTCTGAAGTTGCACCACTTACATTTATTTGAATCATTTGTCATTGGAAAATCTGATTCTACAGCTGTATTATCTTCAACATTGACAAGTAATCCCTTCATCTCATCAATACTTGCTTTAATATAGTTCTTAGTTTCTGAAATTTTTTCTTCAAGGTCTTTAGCGTAAACGCATGCCCCAATTTTAAGATATACATCAGACAGTTCCATTTTAGAATATTCAGCACCCCATTTATGATGTGCATATAATGCATAAATCGCTAATTGTGTCTCATCTTTTTGAGAAGGTTGCCCAGTTTTCCAATCATAGATAATTATTTTATCATTATCTGTAAATGCAAAATCGGGAGCTGCATATATTTTTGTATCATAGTATTGGAAAGAATCAAGGTTTTCTATAGCTAACCAACTATCAGAACTTGAATTTTTAATAGTTTCATTTTCATCTGAATCATAAAAACCTTTTAGGCAGGTAGATGCATTATCTCTAAACTCAATCCATTTGTTTTGACTGATATTGTAATTAAAATAATGTTCTTGTAGATTGCAATGCCCCTTAACTTTAGTTTTCCACTTCTTATTTTTTGATTCTATATAAGCTTTCTGGAGTTTTTCTATCATGAATGTATTTGCTTTTTCAAATGTAAATGTGGCTCCTAAACTATGGTTAGTAATAATTAGTTCAATAACTTCATGGACCGTATTCCCAGCTAACATTGTTCTATTGGTCATTTTTTTGAGCATATAGATTTTCTTAGTTTTCTCATCAGCATTATCTTTCCATGCATTCCAATATCCGTAATAATTAAAATAATATTTTCTTTTACACTCTTTAAACAGATTATCTCTTGATGCAGACCAACTAAATTCATTTTTAAATTCGGCCATCTTATTCTCCTGTGTTTCTTTTCTTTGTCGATTTTTTTAAATTTTTTCTTATTCTTTCTGCGATTGCAGGAGGAATCTCTTCAATGGGATGATTACAAGAAGTACATACTGCAAACTTGAATCCTCCTTTTGTCATTTTTTTTTGCAGTTTTATATTTGTTGAATCATAGTGTTCTTTATCTCCAAATCCTTTTCTGATTAAAATTTCTATTGCATAAGGCTCATCTTGCAACTTATCCCACCGTTCTATTAATACTAAGCGGGGGTTAAGTAATTTGCAATTTGAACAACCATAACTATTTTTCTTCTTCATTTTCATCCTCATATTTCTGTTTTAGTTCTACTATATCCTCTTCTTCTTTATAAATAATTATCATAAATGCTATCATTTTAATTGTCAAATAAACTGAAACAGCTATATATAAAGGGACATTAAGCTCCATTATTTATTTAACTCAGTTTCTAGCCATGAAGCGGGTCTATTTATTTTCCAATCCCATTCACCATTTTTCACAATTCCTTTTCCATCAAAACTCCCTTGTTCCTCAGAACAATAAAATTCAAATTCTAGATTCAGATAAGTTGCAGCTATTTTGTCTAGCCAGAGTTCTGGTGGAGCCCAGGCGCTATCGAAGTCAATTGTTATCATACTATCTGTTTTTTTAACTCCATTTGTAATGGCATCAAATTTCGTTCCCCAATTCTTACAAGCCCAGTCATACCAATCTTTTGCGCCGTATTTTTCAAGATTAATTTCAGCTTGTTTTTTTTCATTCTCATCTTGTGCTGGGGAAGTAATTTTTAATTCTTCAGGCATTGGTATTAGACCCTCGAATGTAAGATCTGTTTTCTGCGCTTCTTCATTATCTCTTAGATTATCAGATATGAATTGATTGAATTCAGACTGACTTTTTTCATCATCTTTTTTTATTACAATTAATTTGTTGTGACTCATGTTAGCCATAGCTTATTCTCCTTAATTATTTTCGTCAGATTTTATATACTTTTTTATTTTATCTATTTGACACATCTCAATGCCATCTTTTGTAATTGTTTCACCATTAATTATGCATTCATTAAAAGCAATTAGATATTTATTAATTGATGATGAATGGAAATCATCATTTAAATTATACTTTCTAATATACTCGCTTGGTTCTTCCGCGCTGAAGAATACACGCCCTTTATCTAACCCTTGGTTAACAAAATCTTCATTCTTACAATTCATTATTTGATAAGGAGGTATCTGGGCTCTATCTTTTGGTAAATTGTCATAAAAATCAAGTTGATTTTCTGATTGGTTTGGAATATCTGATATGCAAATAAAGCTATGCCTTATAGTTGAAAGAAATTTAAAATTTCTTATATCATACTCATCTGGAGAATATTGCAATTGTGCATTAAATGATTCAATACTTAAAAAATAATTTCTTATACCATAAATTGAAATACCTTCATTTGCTAATGACTCCATAAGCCCATAAAATTCTGTTTCTAAGTTTAATCTCTGACGAACATCATTGTAAGAAAATTGCTTAAAAACAGGAGAGCTGAGAGTTTCAATAAATTCACATCCAAATAAATTTTCCATAAAATCTAAAAATGATTTCAATAATTCTGATGACCCTGTAATATTCTCTTTATTTAAATTGTAATCTATTTTGAGATATGGGACTTTATGAATATGGTCTGTTCCGCACCATTCCCATGTTTTCATATCGGCTAATTTTTTAAATTTTTTAATTTTCTTTAAAGAGATAACAGGTTTAATATTATCTTCTTTTATATATGCGATTAATTGACGTGGGTCAACTTTAAGAGCGGAACTTATTGATGATATCATTTCTGATGAGATTGAGTTTGATTTTTCATTTTCGGCTCTTTGTATTGATGCGAAGCTGCAGCCAGACTTTTCAGCTAAAGTTTTTTGAGAATACCCTAAACTCTCCCTTCTTTTTTTAATAAACTCCGACATTTTTTCTATTTTGCTCACTTTGAACTCCTTTTATTTATAAATACATCATTAATACATCATTAATACATCATTGCTACATCATTAATATATTATAGTTTAAATTGTTAATGCAAGTTTTTTATTTATTTATTTGAGTTTTATGAAGAGGATATTTATAGTTTATTTATTATAGTAATACATAATCATAGATGTATTACTGCTATGTTATAAGATTATAATAATAGACAAGTAAACCCTATAGTAGGTTGTTTGTCTTAGGTTATAATATCTCTATACATAGCTATGACATAGCTATGATAGCTGTTTACCTTAAAAGACAAAGAAACAATAGTAGTTTATTTATCTATTGATATCAGTAGTTATACATAAGCTTATATAACTACTACTATACATAGCTATATATACTCTTTTATATAGCTACTTAGCGCGTACGAGAAATGGATTTTTAGAATTATCTGCAGATAACCAAGGGTCCCTAAATTGAAATAAAGGGGTATATCAGAATGATATTCCACCGCCAAATATCATAAAAGCACCATCTTTTATAATTCTGATGAGCCATTCTATTCTTTTATCATAAAATGTCCATAAAACTGGTGGAATATGATAATTGCTTTTTTGTGATATTTAAATCAAATAATTCCTTACAGGATTCTATAATAGATTCAATATTGCCATTAACACGTTTGGCTTTTTTATTAAAATTTTTAATCGTTGATTTACAATACATCAATATATACTCTTGCTTATTCTTTCTTATCTCAATTTTTTTATCCCCAATGCGGGCTTTAAATAACTTTTCATACTTACTTTTCATACTACTTAACACCTTTTAAAATTAATTATAACAACACTAATATATAGTGCAAAAACTATACCATTTGTCGACGGATAGACAGGGTGGCAGGATTGGGTCTATTTGGCAGTAAAATATGTGTAATAATTGCCAAATATTTTTGTAAATTAAAATATGTTTAAAAAACAAGATGAAGAATTTGATGATGGAATTATCTTTTTTGTGAGTGGTCTTCTAAAAATACTTTTTATGGTATTTGGAATCCCTATTGTTGGCTTCTTCTTCATGATGTGTTTTTATGATTTATCATTATTATTTGCCAACTCTGTATTGGCTTTTTTTATTACAGATTTTAAACCAGGACCATATTTATTTAAGGTTATGGTGTATGATGCATTTTTTAAACCTGAGACTGCTATTACTCCTGTAATAATGGACTCTATCTGTCAAACTGCTTTGAAGGCAGGCACCCTCACTGATTCACTAGAATATATCTGTATCAGAAATCGAGAAGTACTTGATTCAATTAGAATACTTGATTCTACTTTATATGAAGCCTTTAAACAAGTTCCTCCCTTGAATAAGTAATTTTATTTATCACTATTTTTTAGTAATGGGGCTAAATGAGCAGGCATATTATGTTTAATCAAAATGTCATTAAGCCTAGAAGTTTCAATCCAATAATAAGGATTACTATCATGGAATTTGTAGTTATTATTACCCAAATCATATATTTGCCCTGTTTTAGTATCAATCATTTTGCTATTATTATTACTATCGCTCCAAGCTTGATATCTACCTATCTTAATATCATTGCTTGTTGCTCCAATAAATAAGAACAAGCAAGTTGTTGCAAGTACACCTATTAAAAATGATTTAAAATCTTTCATTATTTCTCCTTTTCTTTAACTTTGTTTATTCGTCACTTAAGCTCCTACTATAAGTGCGATACCTAATAGAATCATACCAATTCCATATATAACTCCAAATGATGCACTGTTCATCCAATCAAATCCGTAGTCAGATTGCATATCTCTGCTCCATATAGATATTACGCCAAATGCTATTGCTCCTAATCCTATAAGTATCTTTACCATATCTATCTCCTAGCTTATTTGTCATTATTTTTTATTCTTTTCTAAATGTTTATTTAGTGCTTCTTGCCCACTTTCAAAAACAGCTGTGATAGATGGGTTATCAGATACTACATCACATTTAAGCCAATGTGTTTCCTTTGATTTTTTATCAAGTGGAGTGTTTACCCAAAATGAACCTGTTTGTTTATCAAGTAATCTTCCATTAAAACTATAACTCCCTTGTCCACCTATATTTTCATAAATCCATTCATATCTATCATTATCATTTGCATTTGATGTTGTTGCTCCAATAAATAAGAACAAGCAAGTTGTTGCAAATACACCTATTAACATTGATTTAAAATCTTTCATTTTATCCTCCTAAGGTTAGTTAAACCAATTTACAAAAAATTTTTAAAAAATAATATTAGAATGGGTGCTTGTCATATAATATAGGATGCACCCCCTTGCTTTAAGGGGTATGGGGGTTGGATTTGGTTGAAAATTTGATATTATATTGCTAAGTTCTCAGTGACGTATCAGTGACGTTTTTCGTCACTTTGAAGCTTTTTTAACATAAAATACACTATTACGCCATAAACAAAAAACCCCAACGTTTCCGAAGGGGTTTTATGTGGTCAGAGAGGGAATCGAACCCCCGACACGAGGATTTTCAGTCCTCTGCTCTACCGACTGAGCTATCTGACCAACAATTTTCACATAAAAAAACTAATTAAATTTATTAATTTTATTAGTATAACATATAGTAAAAATAATTTTAATGTGAAAATAGTTATTGCAACCCATAATAAAGATAAATTTAAAGAACTGCATCATGGTCTTCTATCATTGAATGTTAAATTGATAAGTTTATATGATTTTCCTGAAATCGGAGAAATAATAGAAGATGGAAAAACTTTAAAAGATAATGCTCTTATTAAAGCAAGAACTGTTCATAAAATTACATCTTTGCCTGCTATTTCAGATGATACTGGTTTAGAAGTTGATGCACTTAATGGAGATCCTGGAGTATTTACAGCTCGTTATGCTGGTGAGGGTTGTACTTATTTAGATAATGTAAATAAAATGTTGAAAGAGATGAAAAATGTTCCTAATCAAAATAGAGGAGCAACTTTTAAAACTGTTATGGCATATGTTGATGATAATATGGAACTTACTTCCGAGGGAATCGTACAAGGCACTGTAACGCGAACAAAGAAAGGTGTTGCAGGGTTTGGGTATGATCCCATATTTTATGTACCTGATACAGGAAAAACATTTGCTGAAATGGAAATAGAAGAAAAAAATTTAGTATCACACCGAAGTAGAGCTATTAAGGCTTTAAGAGCTGACTTAGCAACCTATTTTAACGCCTCTAACATAAAGGAGAATGCCTAGCGAACAACTGCTAAGGTGAAGGTTAATTATAATAAAATCAAACTCAAAGTATTATTAATACTTTATATCCTATTATCTGTTAATAATTTATTATTAGCACAGGATTCTTCTATAGATATCCCTGGTTGTCGTAATCCTTTAGCACTGAATTATAATTCTGAGGCAACAGTTGATGATGGTTCTTGTGAATTCCCTAAAGCTAAGGGATGTAAGGATCCTGAAGCTTGTAATTATGAACCTACAGCTCAAGTTAATGATAGAAATAGTTGTCAATATTTAGATAATTGTGGAGTTTGTGATTCTGATCCTGATAATGATTGTGTTAAAGATTGTAAAGGAAATTGGGGTGGTTCTGCAATAGAAGATTGCGCTGGTATTTGTGATGGTAATACAATTTTAGATTGTTCTGGAGAATGTGGTGGTAAAATGGTAGAAGATTGTTCTGGAGAATGTGGTGGAGGTGCAATTAAGGATTGTGCTGGTATTTGTAATGGAGATTCACAAAAAGATGAATGTGGTATTTGTAATGGCCCCGGAAAAATTTATGAATGTGGATGTGAAAATATTAAATCAGGTGAATGTGATTGCGATGGTAATGTATTAGATTGTAATGGTGATTGTGATGGAAATTCAAAACTAGATAATTGCGGTGTATGTGATGCAGATAGCAGTAATGATTGTATCCAAAATTGTAATGGGGACTGGGGTGATAATAGTTATGTTATAGATGATGATGGGAATTGTTGTAAAACAGATAATCAGCAGGTTTGGTATATTGATGCTGATTCTGATGGATTAGGAGAGATAGCTGAAACAAAGAATATATGTTTTGGCTTTTCTGGCCCTAAGGGATTTGTTTTAAATAATTTAGATTGTTATGATGAATTAGGAACTCCTGCATATACAGATGCCTGTGGAGTATGTAATCCTGATACTATTAATGAATCTTGTACGGGTTGCATGAATCCTTTAGCACTTAATTTTAATGATGATTGTTATTATTATTCAGGTGATGTGCTTCCATCACAGGCAATTAATGAATGCTTATTTGAAGATAATAGTTGCTATTTTGATTATTTTGAATGCTGTAATGATCCTACGGCCATTAACTATAGAGAGGATTGTAATTTTTATAATCAGGAAGTATGCTTTTATGGATTCAACATAGAATCAAATCAAAGCATAGTTAATAGATTTAATAAATTATATGAACATTCAATTGAATTTAATCAAGTTAGATTTTTGAATCTATTTTCATTTTTAGAAAAAGACCAAAATACTAATTATAATAAGTTGATTAAAGATCCTGTTAATAGATATAATTTATTAGCTAATAATGAATATCTATTTAATACAAACACATATTTTTTTAACCCTAAAAAGTTATTAAAAAATAAGCCATTTTATAGAGAGATGAAATTAGGTGTTGATAATAATACCTTCTTAATAAAAGAATATTATAAAATAGATTTAGAAAATCTAAATGATCAGCTAGTAAGTATTCCAACAGGTGTTAGAATTAGTGATTATTTTAAGGTTATGTTGTATAAAATGGAATCTTTTTTATTTAGGGAATATATTATTAATAGTTATGTTTCACCTTCAACAGATTTAGGTCCATCTAGCGGTATTGTGTTGTATAGTAATGACTTTTTTTCAATTGAGCTTAAAGGATCTATTACTATTTCTGGTTCTTTAAGCTATACTAAGCAAGATCAAGATATGTATAGTCAAAACAATGATGATTTTAATTTAAATATTAATCAAACTCAACAATTCACATTAAGTGCAGAGATTGGTGATAGATTATCAATTACAGCTAATCAAAATTCACAATCTGATTTTGAATGGGAAAATGCACTTAAAATAATGTATAAAGGTTATGAAAATGAAGTTATAAAAGAATTATCTATTGGTAATATTAATTTATCTCTTGCACATGGAACATTAGCATCCGTTTCAGGTGGGAGTAGTGGTTTGTTTGGAGTAAAATTAGTTACTCAATTTGGTCCTTTAACTATATCTTCTGTTATAGGTAGAGAAAAAGCAATTAAAAATTCTAAAAGTTTTGAAAGTGGAGGTAATAGCACTAATGCTCATATTATTAATGATTATAATTTTATACGTAATAAATATTTTTTCATAGATACAAAGTTTAAAAAAGAATTTTACCCTTTTACGCAAAACAATACATTTTCTCCTATTGATAATTCATCATATGATATAAAAGATATTATTCTATTTAAGAAAAAGAGTATAGGTACAGTTTATGAAGAGGGTCTAGAAGCTGGAGTTGCTTATATTGATATGGCAATTGATGATATTAATAGTGATGATAATACTGAAATAGGATCATGGTCTCAATTAATTGAGGATACAGATTATAGAATTAATAGGCAGCTTGGAGTTATAACATTATTAGGTAGTAATACATCTGAGTATATTGCAGCTCACTATACAATAATTAATAATAATCCCAATCATGAAGATTACGGTAATATACAAAGCAGTGGTACAAGAGTATTATTTGATGAATGTCTAAGGGATGATAATAATTGCTGTGCATTAATAGATAATGGTTATTGTCATCAAATTGATGGATCTAATTACCAGCCTGGAATTGATTATATAGAAAATAATTTACAGGAACATTTTCAGGGTCAAGATGAATGTTTAATACAAGATGAATCAGGACAAGATATATGTGATAATAACGATTTTTCATTATCAAATGATTTAGATTATAAAGAAAATAATGGAGATGAAGGTTATCAGAATACAGTTTTACATTTAAAGTTAATAAAAGATGGTTCTCAAAATTCTTCATCTAAAACATGGCATTTGATGCTTAAAAATATTTATTCTTTAGGAGCATATGATATTGATAGAAGTTCATTGACAGTTGATATCGTTTATACTTCAAGTAATTCAGGTACAGATATTATAAGTTCAAATGGAAATTCTTTTTTAAATATTTTTGGTTTAGACTCTAAAAATGAAAGTGGTGTTGAAACTCCAGGTGGAGATGGAAATATAGATACAGATAATAGTTGGATTGTTAATTTGCAGGAAGGAGAAATTTGGTTTCCATTTCATATGCCGTTTGCTTATAATGATCCTAATGAGCCATTTGAAGAAGATGTGACAATTAATTTTTCAAATGGAGGTCAAGAGGTTTTTAATAGATATTGGGGTAATACTCACCCTGATTTAGAAAATGTGTTTCAAGCTGATTTATCTGGTTTATCTAATGATGAGTCTATGATATATGATAGCTATACTGATGGTCCTGCAATGTATTATGATAATTTAACTTCATCGGCTACAAATGGTGAAACTAGATTTGCTATACATGTACAACATGCATCTAGTTCTTCAACACTTTCATTGGGTTTTATGGTTATTGAGAATAGTGAAACTGTTTTACTGAATGGTACAACGCGTTTAATAAAGGGTAGTGATTATTCAATCGATTATTTTTCAGGTAATTTAACATTATTATCTGAAAGAGCAACAGATCCATCTGCAGAAATAACTATTACTTATGATCAAAATGAACTTGTGTCCTTTGACCAAAAGGTTTTGGTTGGTAGCTATATGGAGTATAAGATCAATGATTTTACTGATATTTATGGTGGATTATATTATTATTCTCAAACATTAGCTGAAGAGAAAGTTGATGTTGGTTATGAACCTATGGAAAATATTTTATGGCATATTGGAGCAAATTATCAGAAAGATTTTAAAGAATTAACTAATAGAATAAACGAAAATACTAATTTTAGTTTTCAAAAAAATATAAGTTTTAAAATTGGTACAGAATTTGCGCAAGTCTTTCCTAATCCTAATCCATTAGGTAAAGCATATATAGATGATTTTGAAGCATCTGAGGTAATAACAACTATTGATCCTAATCGTTATGATTGGAAGATATCTGCTCCACCATCAAGGCAAGATATGCATATTAAGAATCGAGTTGATATGTATTATTATAATCCCTTTAAAAATTTTGGCGAGGTTCAAACAAATGATATTTGGCCTAATATAGAAGTAACAACAACTGCTAATAATCAAACAACTAGAACTCTATGGATTGAGCTTGATCAAGGTTCTCCTGATTATTTAACAGATTTTTGTACGGATTATACATCAATTAATCAGTGCAATGAATTAGAAGGGTGCGTTTTTGATGAAGAGAATGGATGCTATAAAAAAGATGGTTTTACTTATTGGAATGGAATTACATATACATTAAATAAAATGGATTGGGATCAAACAAAAAATAAATATGTAGATATTTGGATGAATGTAGATGTAGGTGATGAGTTAGAATTTCATATTGATTTAGGAGTTATAAGTGAAGATATAAATTTATCTTCTAATTTAGATAGTGAAGATATTCCAGTTCTTGGAATTGAAGGTAATGGTATATTAGAACAAGGAGAGGATGTTGGCCTTGATGGGTGTGAAGATATTTATGAGGATGGTTGGGGAGGATGTTTGGGATCAAGCACATATTGCGAGAGTGATAATGTTAATAATTATATTATAAATCCTGATTGTTCATTAGGAAGTGATATTGATCCTAATAGAGATAATTATTATTATGATAATGATGGTGAGTATAGCTATAGTACTAGTGAAAATGGTTCGATAAATGGAACAGAAAATAATGGTTCGGTAAATAGAAACCCTGATACTGAAGATTTGAATGGGAATAATTCTATGAATAATACTAATAAATATTTTACAGTTAAGTTTAATCCAAATGAACATATATATAATTATGCTTGTGAAATTGATCCTGTTTGTAATGCTCCTGAGCAATCTTACGTTGAGCTTGAAAGTGGTGCAGGAAATGCATGGAAGCTATATAGAATTCCTATTATAGATTTTGAAGATAATATTCCAAACACTGAATCCGGTGTTAATACGGGATCAGTTGGGAATCCTTCATTATCTGAAATTAAACAAATGAGAATTTGGTTATCTACAACAAATTTATCTGTATTAAATAAAGTTAAGATAGCAAAAATAGAAATTGTTGGTAATGAATGGCAAGAGTTAGGTTTAGCAAATAGTGATGAAATTGGTAATATTGGATATAATGGTGTATATCTAGATTCAGAAGAAGAGCTGTTATCTACAGATGATATCTCAATCGAAGTTGTAAATAATGAAGAAGATTCAAATTATATTTCTCCGTCTGGGGTATTTGGTGAATATGATGAATATCAAGGAAGGTTTACAAAAGAGCAGGCTCTATCAATTAATTTCTCAGAAAATGGAATAGGTGAAAATGAAAGCTATTTTATTAATAAAGTAACTGGATATAGTACCATGGATAATGAAAAAAGAAATAGCTTCTTTACATATAAAAACTTAGAAATGTTTGTTAAAGGAAGTGCTGCCTTTGCAGATAATGATGATGTCGAATATTGTATTAGATTAGGTAGAGAAAACAATTATTATGAAATTAGACAACCTTTTTTAAGCACTAATCAACAAGATTGGGATTCTTTTAAATTAGATTTAGAGGCTTTATCTAGATATAAGTATGACAATAAAGAAAGTTATCAAGACTTTGGTGTTGATGGTTGCTTAGATGAGTATGAAGCAGGGGATGATACATGTATTCCTAGTAGTATTAATATGACTAATGAAGAAATATGTTCTTATGATATTGATTGTTCTATGTATAATTCTAATGAAATAGCATGTACAGATGAAGATAATTGTCAGTTTTCATTAGATAATGGAGAATGTATAAGTATAATTTCTTATGATTATTTATTTAATGATGAATGTCATATGTTGCTTGATACAGAATGCTTAAATACGAATGGATGCTATTTGGTTGATGGGTTATGCTCTTCTATTATTAATACTGATATATGCCAAGATTTATCTGACCCTAATAATGATAATCAATCAACACAGGGAAACAATAATTATGATGAAGGTGAAATAATATTATATGATAGTGATAAAATTGGTGTATATGATGGTATTCCAGAGGGATCTTATGATATAAATAATGAATTATGGTATTGGGATGCAGAGGATAGTCAAAATATAAATAATGTATGTTATGATTGTAATGAAATTCGTGTAAAAGGAGAACCTTCTGTTAGTAGAATTGATTATATTATGTTTGGAATCATTAATGAATCTAATGAGACAATATATGGAAAAGTATACCTCAATGAAATTCGGTTAACTGGAGTTAAAAAAGAATCTGGAAAAGCTTATAAAATTGATGCAAGCTTTGATTTTGGAGATTTGTTTACTATTGGTGGTTATTATAAAGAAACAGATGCTAACTTCCATGCTTTAGAAAAAAGATTTTCTTCAACTGATCACACTAAAAAATATCAATTATCATTTAGCTTGAATTTGCATGAATTTTTTAAAAAGAATTTTTATTCTAATCCTATTAGTATAACATATAATAGAACAATAAGAGCTCCTAAGTATAAAACTGGAACTGATATTTATTTTGGTTCAATTAGTAATACTCCAAGTGAACAAATCAATAACTCAGATGAGGCTACATTAAGTACAAGTTTTCAGACAAAATTAGAGAATATACATGATAATTTTTTATTTACAAGTATATTAGATCCATCAAAACTATCCTATTCTTTATCATGGTATAGCCGTAATAACCCATCACAAGGATATGAAGAGCAAACAAATTTCCAGCATACTACTACTTACTCATATAAATTGACATTTGATGATCATAAATTATTTTTCTTTAAGCAAGTTTTAGATAAAGAAAGATGGATTGATAATAAAAGATTTCTTATATCAGGAATGAGAGATTTTAATATTAGCTTGGTCCCAACAAAAATTGAATATAATTCTAAGTTAATTAAGACAGATGGTATAAAAGTAAGAACAGAGGCCAATGGTGGTACTGAAACGTATGATCAAACATTATATTTAGACAGAACATATACTATGGCTAAGTATAAACTTTTTAATGATTTTACTATTGATTATAGTAGATCCTTAAAAATTGATATGAAATCATCCTTTGATAATCAAAGTTCAAAGATAGTAACTGAAGCATTATTTAATGCTGCTAAAATTCCTGGGCAGCTTAATCAGTCAACTGAAAATTTTACTTTTCAATATATTCCTACTTATTTGAATATTGATAGTTGGTTATCCCCTAAGTTTACTTATAGTCCAAAATATATATGGAAAAGAGTGTTAGGTACTGCTCAAACTTCGTCTGCTTCAATTAGCATGAATGGAGGATTCGATGCAACTTTTAATTTATCAATTACAAAATTTATTGAGAGATTTTATACATCAGGGAGTTCAAGTAGTAATAGAAGATCTAGTAGAAATAGTAGGACATCTAATTCTAATACAAAAAGTTATGATAAACCTTTTGAAGCAAAAAATATATATATGAAAAGCTTTCTTAAAATGATTCATACATTAAGCAAAAAATTATCTGGATTTAATATATCTGTTAGTCATGATAAAATAAATGAGTATAATAATGTTAATCCAAGTTTTGATACAGATTATATGTTTAGGCTTGGTATAGATAATTATCCCATTGAATTAGACTCATTGGGTACAATACAGCAAAATTTGAATCAATCTTTTATTTATTCTAATCAAGTAAAAGATGAGTTTAGGATTACAACTTCATTTCAGGTTTCACCTAAAATTTCTATTACAAATATAGAGTATAAAAAAACAATTAATAAAAAATATCCTAGTAATTCAGATACAACAATCACAAAAATAGAAACTTATTTTCCTCAAGGTCTAGATGGAAAGCAAGGACTTCCTATTGTGAATTGGGGTGTTAATGTTAGTAATTTGCAAGACTTTTGGACTTTGGATAATTGGTTTAAAAATATAATGATTTCACATCAGTTTAATGGTACTAAAGAAGAATCTTACAAAAACAGTGACTTGCAGCTTTTAAAATTTACTAAAAACTTTAACCCTTATTTAGGTTTTACCTTTAACTTTAGGAACCCGCAGGGGATGACAATGAGTGTATATAATAATAAAACATTAACAATTAATAATCAAAGAACTACTAATGGAGAGTTTCAAATTGGACGAATAATAAGTGAGCAAGTTACTTTTTCTTTAGATTGGACTAAAAAGAAAAAAAGAGATTTGAAATTATTTAATAGAAGACTAGAAATAGAAAATGAGTTTACAATAAGTCTTGATGTTACATTGGATGATAGTTATTCAGAGGTTTCAACTCAAGATATTGATATTTTTGAAAAAACATCATATACTAAATCATTGTTAATTAAACCTGGATTTACTTATGGTTTTAGTGATTGGGTTGATGGGACATTTTATTTTAGTCATAAGATAATGGAAACACATACAACAAATAAAAAAGATGAATCTACTTTAGGATTTGACTTAAGGATATATTTTGAATCAAGAAGCCGTAATTAAATTTATTATTATTTTATTTGGGAGCATTTTATTTTCTCAATCTGTTCCTTATTTTGATGCTAAAAAAGCGTATGATTATATAGTTGAACAGTGCGATTTAGGACCTAGATATCCAGGTAGTCCTGGGCAGGAGTCTTTTAGAATTTATTTAACTGAATTTTTAAGTAAGCAAAAATCTGATACAACTATTTATTATGAACATACTATTAAACATCCTTATGAGGATAAAAATGTTAAATTATATAATTTTTTATCCAGATTTAATTTGCAATCAAATAATCGAATAATGTTAATGGCTCATTGGGATACTAGAGAAATAGCTGATAGAGATGCTAATCCTGAAAATCATGATAAGCCGATACTTGGAGCAAATGATGGTGGAAGTGGTGTTGCTGTATTAATGGTTCTTGCAGAAATAATTTCTAATAATGAATTATCTAATATTGGGATAGATTTATTGTTTGTTGATGGAGAGGATATGGGTAGATCTGGAGATATTGAAAATTATTGTATTGGTTCAACAAAATTTTGTGAAGTTATCCCAGAACCAGAACCACAACATGCTATTTGTTTAGATATGATAGCAGATCATGATCTTTCATTGCCCGTTGAATATTATTCATATATTCAAGCTCCCTTTTTAGTTAAAGAAATTTGGGCTATTGCTAATGAAATGGGTTATACACAATTCAAGAATGAACTTACGGGCCCTATTTATGATGATCATAGAGCATTATATTTAAATTCTCGTATTCCAGCAATTGATATTATTGATTTTGATTATCCGCATTGGCATACTTTGCAAGATATACCGGAAAATTGTTCAGAAAAATCTCTTAAGATTGTGGGTGAGGTGATGTGTGAATATATATATAGAAAAGATTATGAAAATAAATAATCAAGTATGGAGCGTTTTGAAAATAAATGGGACTCAAAATGCTAGAACGATTTTTACATCGTATACTGAAAATTTGATGTTAGGCTGTGAACATAAGGAAGATGCATCAATTGTTTACTTTGAAAATAAAGATATTGATAAAGTGAATATGATGTTAAATAATTATGAACCTATTAACACCTGGGAATGGAGTGAGGTTGAAGAAGAAAACTGGATTCAAAAATGTAAAGATTTTTTTAAACCGGTAGTCGTTGATGATAAGGTTGAAATCATTCCTTATTGGGAAGAATCTTCTATGAGTTGTAGTATTAAGATTAATCCTGCATTAGCATTTGGTACAGGGCATCATGAGACAACATATATGATGGTTCAAGCAATGCTTGATTTAGATTTGAATAAAAAATCTGTTTTTGATATTGGTACTGGTTCTGGAATTTTATCAATTTTAGCAAAAAAACTAGGTGCTCAAGATATTTTTGCAATTGATTATGATGACTTAACATATAATAATTTTTATGAGAATTTAGAATTAAATGATGTTGGTAATGGTATTGAATTTAAAATTCAAGATTGTGATAATATTAATAATTTTAATTATGATTTTATTTTTGCTAACATTAATCTTAATGTATTATTAGATTTAATTCCTAAAATAAATACAAGCGGAAATGTATTGGTTCTATCTGGTATATTATCTATAGATAAAGAAATAATTTTAAAAGCATTAGGTAATAAAAAAGTTAAAAAAATATATAAGAGAAATGAATGGTTATGTTTAGTTATAGAATTATAATATTTTTATTTAGCTTCGTACTTGCAAATTATAGTTTGCCAACTCGGTATAACTTGGAAGCTGATATGTTAAGAGCTCAAACTCCAGGATGGCCTAGTAAGGGCTATGTAGATCTCAGATCTGGTTCTGGTGGAAGTTTTTTTGTAGGAACATTTAATGGACTTGGAAAAATAGATGCTCTTCCGTTCAACCTTTCTGAGAGTTTAATTGAAGATAATTTATATAAAATTACAGATTCAAATTTACCTGAAGGAGGAAATCCTGTAGTTAAAACTTATCCTTTAGATGGTGGTGAGGTTTTAATTGTGGTTTCTGGTATTTTAACAGTTCCTGACCCAAATAATCGTTGTGGTGATCCACCTGATTCTTTTTGCCAAAAAGGAACAGGAATTGCTTGGTCAACAGATAGTGGAGTTAACTGGAACTATATAGATCAGTCTGAGTCTGCTAGTGGAGTTGAGTATCCTTGTGAAATTGATCAGAATGTAACCTGTTATGAGGCGGAATGGAATGGAATTGCATATGATCATGGAGTTTATAGGGGACTTTATGGTGATTATAGAGTTACTAATGTTACCTGGGATGTAGCTGCTGATATTGATTATGAATATATTTATGCAGCAAGTTGGTATGGCTTATTGAAACGTTTTAAATATACAGATTCTGACCCACAGTGGGAGCCTGTTCCCCTTCCTAATGATTCTGATTTTTCTTTATCATGTGATAATTTTCCACCGCAAGAGAACTATTATTATGGAGCTGCATTTGATGATATAGAGGGTATAATCCCAACCACCTACAATCATAGGCCTTTTTCGGTCGAAATTATTGATGGAGATATATGGGTTGGAGGTTCTGGAGTTAATAGAGGTGAAATTTTAGGAGAGAGCTGTATTAATTGGACGCGTCATACAGCTAATAGTACTTTTCAAACTTTTGATCATTATGATTTTGCCTTAGGTTCTGATTGGGTTGTTGGTATACATGCTCAAAAACTTGAAGAAGGTAATAGAATTTGGACTATCAATTGGGTGGATCCACCCGCTGCTCATCATTTAAGTTATACAGAAGATAATGGTCAAACATGGAGAAGAGAAAAATACTTTTCAAATTTAGGTTCATTAAAGGCTATAGTCTATAATCTTTATTCTTTTGACAGCACTCCAAATGATGGTATTGATGAGCATGATATTTTATATGCTTCAACAGAAAAAGGACTTTTTAAATTTGAAGGTTTAAATAATTGGGTTAAAGAAGAAATTGCTACTGATGAAATATTTGATGAAATAGGAATTTCTAATGAAAATAGTTCAAGTTTTTCAGTTAGAACTGCTGCTGTTGACCAGAATAATAATTTACTTGTAGGAACTACCGATGGTCTTATTGTTAAAGATCTATTAGGTCAATTTTATTATCCTGAATATGTTGATGCTATTTTAGCAGGCAATAATAATAATCTGCTGGTTTACCCTAATCCTTTTATCGTTGATGATGAAAATCATGCTACATTTATAGTTGAAAGTTCTAATAATGGGAAATTAGAAATTTATGATTTTTCAATGTCTAAAGTTGCAAATGGTGAATGTAATTATGTTGATCAGACACTAGAGTGTACATGGAATGGTTTGAGTGATAGGGGAGATAGAGTCGCTAATGGTATTTATTTTTGTAAGCTTCATACTAATGAGAGAGTATACTGGGAAAAACTCGGGGTTGTAAGGCGTAAATGAGATTTAAATATTTTATATTAATTATTTTTTCAACTTATCTTTTTTCTGATTCTGGAGGATATGTAGGCGCTTCTTATAGATATGGATCAAATGCTAGATCAATAGCTTTGTCTAACTCTTTAGTATCAAGTTACAATACAGGCTATAATCCACTGACAAATCCAGCTTTATTGGGTCAAAGCTTTTCAAAGACAGAGTATGGTTTTTCATATTTTCCGATGTCTTTTGATCGTTCGATTAAAACTTTATCTGCAACTATTCCTTTACCTCTTTCTGCATCAATAGGTTTTTCATTATTTACAACATCTGTTGATGATATAAAAGGCACCAATAGCAGTGGAGGTTATACTGGGTTATATAATGCATGGGAAGGTTATGGCATGCTATCCTTTGGATTAGAGCTGAGTAAGCTTTCCGCTGGTATTAACATGAAAATTTTAAAATCTGAAATAGATACGTATTCATCAGAGAATGGTATAGGTATTGATGTTGGTTTTTTATATAAGCTATCTCCTGAAAGTCAGATTGGGTTATTAATTGATAATCTAAGCACACAGTATACCTGGGATGTTGGTTCTTTATATGAAGAAAAATTCCCTACAATTTTTTCAATTGGCTACTCTTTAATTATTAATGAAAAAATATTATCTCTTTATCAATTGGATTACTCTGATGAATTATTTGTTTTTAAGTTTGGTGCTGAACTTGATATGATGAAAATGAAGAATATCCCGATGGATATTAGATTTGGTTTAAACAATAAGAATGATTCATTTAATCCTTCATTTGGTTTTGGATATAATCTTATTATAAATAAGAACTTGAATTTTGGTATTGACTATGCTCTTGATTTAGGTGTTGCAGATGAAGGACTTAGTCATCTTTTTTCACTAACTTTTAATAAGCAATAATTTATGTTTAGATTAATTATTTATATGATGCTTTTTAGTTTTGGTTGGTCTATTGGTTTGCAGGCTTTAGTTATTCCTCAAAAAGCTACTGTGATTGCAACATCTGGAGCTGGGATAGGCGGCTATATAGATGGGTCAATTAATCCTGCTGCGCTATCTTACATTAAGCCTCACTTAGGTGTATCTGATAATTTATGGTATGCAGATATATCTGGAATTAAATCAAATTGGTCATTTGGAAAAAATATACATAGAGTATTTTCGATTGAGTCTATAGGCTTAGATGATATAGAACATCATATTACTAATGAAGTAGATCCATTGGGGTATGTTGAAGCAAAGTGGATTGCGGTTGATTTTTCTAGCGCTGTTGATTTAAATAAATTAATTAATGATGCAAAAGGTTTTTCTTTAGGTTATAATATTAAATTGAATTATTCTAAATTGCATACAGAAAGATACTGGGGTTATAGTATTGACATAGGCTTGCAAAAAAGGATTAATGATAAACTGAGCCTTGGTTTTGTAACTAAAAATTTTGGTAGAGAATATTCTCTATCAGGGATAGACCAGATTGAAAATTATTTAGGATTAGGTGTTGCTTACAAGGCCGCTTCTATACGCAACAATATTTACTTTGATTGGATTTACTCCGATAATAGAAACATATTTAAGTTTGCATTAAAAACTGATTTTAAATATGTTAATTTAGTTCTTGGAACAAGCTATTCTAAAGATTCTTACAAAGACTTCTCATATGGTTTTAATTTTGAATTACGAAATTGGGCCATCACTTTCGGTAGTATATTACACAGCAATTCAGAATTAGGCACTCCTAAATCTGTAGAGTTAAAAAAATATTTTTAAAATCAATTTTTGTAATTGTTTTTATCATTAGGTGATGCTAAATTAAGGCTCTTAACCTTGTGCGATAAAATAAAATTTTTAGTTAAATTAATAACTCATGTAACCAAAACAGGAGGAGTCTATGAGAAAGTTGCTTATTGGAGTATGTGCTATTGCTTTAGTGCTTGCTTCAACTACACAATATGAAGTAATCCAAAAACCAAATAAAACAATTTATCCTAATTCTGAGATTAATACAGAAAAAGTAGATAAACCAGTATTTGGACAAAAAGAAATCGATAAACCAGTAATTAATCAAACTATTAGAACTAGAGATGAATCTCAGCATTCTGGAGGACAATCAAGAGATGGATCTGATTTATTTTTCTCTGAATATGCAGAAGGCTCTAGTAATAATAAATATTTAGAAATTTTTAACCCAACATCAGATGTTATAGATTTATCTGGTTATTTTTTAGCAAATGTTTCAAATGCTCCAACTGATGTAGGAGAATGGGAGTATACAATGGATTTCGATGCAGGTGTTGTTGTATATCCTGGTGATGTTTTTGTTGTATGTCATGGTTCTTCATCTGATGAGATTATGGCAGAATGTGATCAGACACATAATTATCTAAGCAATGGAGATGATGGTTATGGGCTCTTTAAATCTGATGGTACTGCTATTGATTGGTTGGGAGATTTTAATGGTGACCCAGGCAGTGAATGGAATGTGTGTGGTGTTGGAGGTACAAAAGATCATACACTTGTAAGAAATTCAAATGTTACCTCTGGTAACGAATGGGCCGTATCATCAAATGATATTACATGTGAGTGGGCAGTGTATGATCAAAACGAATGGTCTTATTTAGGTTTTCATGATTATGATGGTAGTGGAAATGATGATGTTGATTTAGAAGCTGACTGTGCAGCAATAGGTGGATTCTACTGTGGTGATGATGAATCTAATTGGACTTCATGGTCTCCAAATGGTTGTGTAGTATCTTCTTATATTTGCGATGGTTATGGTGACTGTGCAGACGCTAGCGATGAAGCTGGCTGTGCTGCTCCAACATGTGCTGACTATGGTTATGCAAGTTGTACAGATCCTGATGATGGTTCTTCATGTATTTATACATCATGGGTTTGTGATGGCTACGCAGACTGTCCAGATGGTTCTGATGAAGCTGATTGCGCTCCTGCATCATGTGCTGATCAAGGATTATGGGATTGTGGTGATGGTCAATGTATTCCAAACTCTTATGTTTGTGATGGATCTGCCGATACTTGTAATGCAAGTTGGGGTCCAGATTGTGTAAATGGCGCAGATGAAAGTTTAGCAACATGTGGAGATGCTCATGATGAATGTGTTGCTGGATGTCCTGATGGTTATTTTGACTGTTTAGGTGATGGAAGTGAATGTATTCCAAACTCTTATGTTTGTGATGGTTCAAGTGAATTTTGTAATGCAGGTTGGGGTCCTGACTGCTCAAATGGTGCAGATGAAGGCCTAGATGTTTGTACTTATACAGATGATTGTGTATCAGAGTATGTTGTTACTTTTGACTTAGATGGCTTAGATGATTGTGGATTTGTAAGTGTTACAGGATCATTTGATGGCTGGTCTGGTTGGGGAGCTCATACTGATAATGGTATGACAGTTAATCTTGAAGATGGATTTTATGAGTATACAATCCTATGTGTTGATACTTCAATTGATGGATGGTGGAATGATATTTGGGGTACATCAACTCAATACTCAGCTCCTTGGGGATCTGATTGTGATGCTGTCCAAGGTGATGATTATCCAAACTATGGATTCACAGTATCAGGTGCAGATTTAACTGTATCTCAATGTGCTGGTACTTGTGATGCTTCTTGTGAGCCTGCAGCTGAGCCTGCAGCGAATTTGTTCTTTTCAGAAGCTTCTGAAGGATCAAGTAATAATAAATATTTAGAAATATACAATGGTGAGGGTGTAGATGTAGATTTAAGCGGTTACTCATTATCAAGTTGTTCTAATGGGTGTGATGAAGTAGGTGCTTGGGATTATGCTGATAATGTTACATTTGAAGCTGGTACTACTGTAGCGGCTGGTGATGTTTATGTTGTATGCCACGGTTCTTCATCTGATGAAATTATGGCTGAATGTGATCAAACATTTACATACCTAAGTAATGGTGATGATGTTTTTGCTTTAACTCAAGTTGGTAGTGGTGATGTGCTTGATGTTATTGGTATTGTTGGCGAAGATCCAGGTTCAGGATGG
>PBEF01000023.1 GCA_002717625.1 Fidelibacterota bacterium
CTGTATGGATCCATGCCTGTATCGTACGGAATTTTTACTTGCACAGACTCAAATGGTTTTGCATATCTCTTTTTTCATTAATTCTCCTTATAGATTATCTGAATTTTCTGTTAGATAACTTCTCATTCCTTCATCACTAGGATTCATTCCTGCATCGTCTTTATTCCAACCAGCAGGACAAACTTCACCATGCGTATTATGATGGTCAAGTGCATCAATTAAGCGAAGCATCTCATCTATATTTCTTCCAAGTGGTAAGTCATTTTTTATTTCATGTCTGACATTACCGTCTTCATCTATTAAAAAAGATCCTCTTAAACTAACTCCTCCTCCAACTGAAGTTTCAGATTCATCATCCTCTGTTAACACAGTTGCAGGTGTAGTTCCAAGAAGTACATCATAACTTCTAGCGATAGATTTATCAATATCTGCTATCAAAGGATATCCAACTTTACCAATACCACCTTGATTAACAGCCATTTCTTTCCATCTTAAATGTGAAAAATGTGAATCAACAGAACATCCAAGAACTTGGACATTTCGCTTTTCAAACTCCGCTAGGCGTTTGTCAAAAGCGATTAGTTCTGTAGGTCAAACAAATGTAAAATCTAATGGGTAGAAGAATAAAACAACTTTTTTCCCCTTATAATCAGATAATTTTACTTCTTTGAAGCTATTATCTCCCATTACAGCTTGTGCCTTGAAATCAGGCGCAGGTTTTGTTACTAACATATTTTATTATCTCCTTAAATAAGAAATTGAATGATAAACGAACGTAGTAATCTAAAATTGTAGAGTAGTAAAAGACAATACTTTATTGATTTCTTGCTTCAAGTATAAGATCTTTAATTTTTTGGTAATTCCCTGTACATTCACCAAGTTCTGTAGGATCTGGGTTATTATATGTTAAGTTGACTCTTGCAAATTCATTTCCGTTTCTATCTAAAATAATGAAGTCTCTTAATGTTGCATCCAATAAATCCCAAACATCTCCTGATTCATCAGCTGATTCACATAATCCTTCATTACTGCCTATGCAGTTGAAACCATCATCATAATCTTGAGACCAGGGTAGAGGTCTTGGACCTTCGCTACATGTACTAGAAGAGCATTCTTCAGAACAAATCATACAATCAATACTATCATCTATATATTGATAACCATTTATTCCCATCATTTTAACATCTGTAATACCTTCATTTATTAACTCAGTATATAAATCATTTAAAATCCCGAACCGGGCTTTACATGTACTTCAGCCTTGTTTGCCAAAATAATAGCAAGAAACCTGTCCAGAAAAGAAGGAGGGGCCAATATCAATCCCATAATATTCAGATGCTGGATTTATATCTTCTAATATAAAAACAGGGCTTTGTTCAGGTGGAACGATAATTAAATTTACAAGAGCAACAACATCAACTATATCAATAGAATTATCATTATTTATATCTGCGGCATTAATTTGTTCTTCATTTAAGCTAGCATCTCCCAATATATAACCTACAAGAGCAACAACATCAATGACATTTGCTGTAAAATCAGAATTGATATCTCCAATTATTGCATCAGATTCATACACCTGTTCTGCAAATATTGCTCCTGCACCAGCATAGCCAAGGTTATATTCCCATGAATTTCCACCATCGCTGCTAGTAGCAGTATTATAGAATGCATAGTTGGAGTGAATCCATGTTGCATTTGTTGAATCATCAGCAGCTTCTATAGTCCACCAGTAATAGTTGTTCTTATTTAAATAAATACATAAATCTGTAGTTGTAATTAAATTATAATTTGTTTGATTTAATAGGTTTACTTGATGTTCCCATATAGATAAATCTGATACAAGATTTCCAGGTATACCGTTATTATCCTCCCTTATAGATATTGTGATATTAGAAGATTCTATGTTTTCAGCACTTATAAAAAATCCCATTGCTTCTAAAACATAATCATTATCTATTGTAAATCTATTTGCTACAGCATTATCAGGGTCAATTAAGTAGCCAAGAGTGCTATCAGGAGAACCTGTATTAAAGATATAGCCTCTATCTTGAGATAGAGATAAACTTATAAACATTAATATTATGTACAATATTTTCATAACCAAATCTATATATTTATATTAAAAAAGTCAAATGGTATCAAATTTATTTTATTATACTTAAAAAATTGTCTTAAAATATATTATATCTTTATTCGTTTATATTTGAAAGTGAAATTATAATGAAACATAATTATTGTATTATAGGTACAGGAAGGCAGGGAAGGGCAGCTGCTTACGATTTGCTTAAATTTGCAAACATTAATGAATTATTATTGCTAGATAGTAATGAAAATTCAATTCATTTATGTCTAGAAAAAATAAAATCTGTTAAAAAGAATGTAGAAATTAAATATCAGATTATAGATCTTAATAATATTGAAGAATTAACTATTATTCTAAAAGACTATGATATTTTTTTAAGTTCAGTCCCTTATAGGTATAACTTATTATTAACACAAGTTGCTGTAGAGTCAAAAACTTCTATGGTTGATTTAGGCGGTCATACAGGTAATGTTATTAAACAGTTGCAATATAATAGTGAAGCAAAAGATAAAGGTATTACAATTGTTCCTGATTGCGGTATGGGCCCAGGAATGAATGTTACAATGGCTTTATTTGCAATGGAACATTTTGACAAGCCTTTAGAAGTAAGGATATGGGATGGAGGGCTACCTCTTAATCCAAAACCTCCATGGAATTATTCTTTATTTTTTAATATAGCAGGTTTAACAAATGAATATGATGCTAGTGCATCTTTTTTAAAAGATGGTAAAATCAATGAAGTCTTATGCTTTGAAGATTATGAAATATTAGATTTTGGAGATAAAATTGGAAAACTTGAAGCTTCTGTTACATCAGGAGGTTTATCTACAATGCCTTGGACATTTGAAGGGAAATTAGAAGTTCTTGAAAATAAAACACTTAGATATTTAGGTCATTGGGAATGGATGAAAGCTTATAGGGAACTTGGACTATTTGAAGAAGATAAAGTTAACTATAAAGGACAAGAAATATCACCTAGAGATTTTTATCATTTTTTATTGCAACCTAAATTAGATACTAAAGATTTTAACGATATTTGTCTTATGAGAGTTGAAGCTATTGGCATTAAAGATAATCAGAAGAAAACTATTCAAGTTAATGCTATAGAACAATATGATAAAGAAACAGATTTAATGGCAATGGAAAAATGGACAGGATGGCATGCATCAATTGTGATGCAACATATTATGTCTGGAAAGATAGGTCCTGGAACTTTTCCTATTGAGAAAGCACTTACTGGCCATGAATTTTATAGTCAGGCTATGAAAAGAAATTATACGATAACAGTAGAGGAAAAGTAAGTTGACTGTTATCATTATATTATTACTGATTTGGGAGATTTATTGGAAAGCTCAAGCTCTCTGGATTGCAGCACGCAAAGGAGATAAAAATTTCTACTTAGCTATTTTAATTATAAATAGTTTGGGTATTTTGCCGATTTATTACTTGTATAAAAATGGTTTTTTTAAAAATTAATTAAAGGAGTAAGTAGATGCTATCAGAAAAAATTAATTTACAAGAAAAGTATTCAAAATTTTCTAAACATTGGTCTCCTCGCATTATTGCTGAAATGAATGATTATCAATTTAAACTTGCTAAGATTCAAGGTGAGTTTGTATGGCATGATCATAAAGATACAGATGAAACTTTTATAGTTATTCAGGGTGAAATGACAATTAAATTCAGAGATAGTCAAATCAAATTATCTGAAGGTGAAATGTATGTTGTACCAAAAGGAGTTGAGCATAAACCTTGTGCAGATAATGAGTGCAAAATTTTAGTTGTTGAGCCAAGAGGTGTAGTAAATACAGGTGATGCAGGAGGAGAATTAACTATTAATGAAGATATGTGGATTTAATTATCGATTTTTTTTTATTAATTTAGGGCCATACCATAGCCAAAAGCCTGTAATTGTAAATATTAAAAGTGCAATTCCCATTATTGTTGTATAAATTAATTTTATAATTTCTCCTTTAGTTCCAAAAATTATATCTAAAATTGAACCATCATGAATATTTTCAAAAAAGTCTGAACGTCTTTTTGTAATAGCTAAAATATCACCAGTTGAGCCATCTAATTGTATACCCCAATAGTGATTATTAAATACGAACTTAACCATTCCTTTATCAGGCCTAGCATCAATCCTCTGCAGATCTAAATTAATATTTTTATCTATTGAATCTATTAGGGTTTTAAATGCGATGCTTTGTAGAGTATCCAAAGGTAACCAATCCTTAAGTTCAGTCGATGCTCCTTTTTGAGATTGAGGCAGTATTAATCCATTGCTATTTTTTTTCCACCCAAGTAGTAAGCCTGTGATTGCGATAATAAAAAAAAATATAAATAATAATGCCCCGGAAGTTCTATGTATTTTTCTAGCTATACGTAAACTACTAACATAGGTTTTTTTGATTATCAATTTTTATTTGAGTGATTATATTTATTTTCATGGTCAATAGCATTCTCAAGCACTTCTTCCCAAGATTTATTGTATTTTAGGGGATCTTTTATGCCATTTTCATGAAAAGCAAGAATTCTTTCTATATCAGAAGCTGTATCTCCATTAGATATACCATTTCTATCTGGGTTATAGCTAGTTAATGTATTTTGGAATATTTTATTAAAATTAAGATTTAAATTTTTACAAGCTTTGATAGCATCTTGAATAATCTCAGCTTTATTAAACTCTAGGTAAGGTAAATAAATTCCTATATTATCTGTATCCCAATTTCCAGTTTGAAATGCTGAAAATAATTTGTCATAAAATTCAAGCCTGCAATCTGGATATATATCATGGTCTCCTGAATGAACACCCAATGCTATTTTTATTTTTTGGTTTTGTTCTTTATTAATTGATAAAGCATATCCATATGCAAAAGATGTAAAAATTGCATTTCTATTTGGAACGAAAGTGCTTTTCATGTTTTCTTCTTTGTAGTATCCCCTAGGGATATCTTCTTTCATATTGGTCAAAGAAGAATCAAGAATCTTAACTGCATCTGATATATCTAATATTTTATGATTAATATTAAAGCCCTTTAATTTTAAATATTCAATATTTAAACATGCTTTTTCTATTTCAATTTGATGTTTTTGACCATAATCAAATGATAAAGCATAGATAGAATGTCCTTTATAGAGTAAATGTAGAAGGAGAGAGGTAGAGTCTAATCCTCCACTAAAACTAATGACTGCGTTTTTCATTGGGTTGATAGATTATGCCTGTTCCAAAATCTTCAGAAACTTCTAAACGATATAATCCCTCTAGATGATTTTCTAAATTAATCCAAATCCATTTGCAAAGATTTTCGCTTGTAGGGTTTTCTAATCCCTTAACTTCATTTAAAATCTTATGATCAATTAAAGAATGTATTCGAGCATTGAAAATTGAATCAATATCATAAAAATCAATTACAAAACCATCTGATTGATTTATTTCTCCTTTTACATATACTTTAATATTAAATGTATGTCCATGCATTCTTTTACATATGTGGTCATCTTTTAAATTAGGTAAAAATCTAGATGCATGTATTCTAAAACTTCTATATACTATCATTTGCTTTTTTTCCTGATTGTTTTTTCAATTATAGACCACATCGCAGATGGAATTTTATCAAGCCAACTAAATTGACCCGCATTATACATCCATTCTCCTCCATCAATAGTGATGATTTCTCCGGTTATATATGCTGAATAGTCAGATAGTAGATAAGCACATATATTTGCTAATTCTTGATGTTCTCCAACTCGTTTTAAAGGTATTCGTTTTTTTATATCAAAAAATTTTGAGAAACCAGGAGGAACTAAGCGACTCCATGCTCCTTCTGTTGGAAATGGTCCTGGGGCTACAGCATTACACCTAATTTTATATTTAGCCCATTCAGCAGCAATTGATTTTGTAAATGTTAATACCCCACCTTTAGCTGCCGCTGATGGGACTACATATCCAGATCCTGTTAATGCATAAGTAGTTGCAATGTTTAATATCGTTCCTGGTTGTTTATCTTTAATCCAAATTTTTCCCAAAGTTAGAGTATAATTACATGTTCCCTTTAGTACAATATCAATTATAGTACTAAAAGCATTAGGAGAAAGTCTTTCTGTTGGACTTATAAAATTTCCTGCCGCATTATTAATTAGCATATCAACATGTCCAAACTTTTTGATACTTTTATTAATTACGTTTTCTACATCTTCTATTTTCCTAACATCTCCTGCAATACCAAGTACAGAATTTGGATATGAAGCATTTAATGAATTTGCAGCCTCTTCTATTACTTCTTCTCTTCTGCTTGTAATTATTATTGTTCCACCAAGTTTTAAAATATATTCACCAATTGATTTGCCTAAACCTGTACCACCTCCTGTAATTAGAATAACTTTATCCTTAAATGTCTTATCTGGTAACATTCCATTAATATTCATAGAAACCTTTCTTGAAAAAAATAATTCTTAATATCTTGTATTATAGTATTAATAATAGATAGATTTTACGATAATAAATTATGAATAATTTATCATTTTAGTTACAGGAGATTTTAAAAATGCAAAATAATATTACTTTTGAAAATTATAAGAAAGATTTATCTAAACATAAAACAGAGCTTCTAGTCTGCGGATTATTTGAAGGTGAAAAAGTTAACTCTGAAATAGATGAATTATTTCATAATGCTTTATCTAAAGCTATTAAAATTGAATCCTTTAAAGGCAAATATAAAAAAAAGATTACTGTATATGGTGATAGCTTAAAAAGAGTAGTTGTTATAGGATTAGGAAAAAAGAATGAAACTTCAAATCTTAAATTCAGGGAAATTGGTGCTATGATTTCTAATTATGCTAATCAATTAAGTGTGAAACATATCTCTGTTGAATCAAAATCTTTACATCTTAATGATAATGAATTTTCAAAATCTCTATTAGAGGGTATTGTACTTGGCAATTATGAGTTTTTAGTTTACAAAACAGTAGATTCAAAATCACATTCTTTAAGTAAAGTAACTGTTGTAGGTGAATGTGATAAAAAAAATCAAACAGCTGCAATAGCTGTTTCAAATAGCGTTAATTATGCTAGAGATTTAGGCAATCACCCTGCAAATATTTTAACTCCCACATATTTAGCCAATGAATCAAAAAGAATTTCTAAAGCAAAGAATATGAAATGTACTATTTTTGATGTTAGTAAGTTTGAAAAAATGGGTCTTGGTAGTTTTTATGGAGTAGCAAGAGGAGCAAAAGAACCTGCGAAAATGATTATTGTAGAATATAATGGTGGTTCTAAAAATGAAAAGCCTATTGCTTTAGTTGGTAAGGGACTAACCTTTGATACTGGAGGAATTTCTTTAAAGCCAGGAGCTAGAATGGATGAAATGAAATTTGATATGTGTGGTAGTGCTACAGTCATGGGTGTAATGAATGCTGTATCTATTTTACAGCCTAAAATCAATATTGTTTTTGCAATTGGATCTACAGAAAATATGCCTGGTAGTGATGCTCAAAGGCCTGGTGATATAGTGACAGCCTATAATGGAAAAACTATTGAAGTTTTAAATACTGATGCTGAAGGAAGGTTGGTCCTAGCTGATGTTTTATCTTATGTAGATAAAAACTATACTCCTAAGTTTATGATTGATTTTGCAACATTGACAGGTGCAGTTTTAGTTGCTTTAGGTCATAGAGCTACTGGTTTAATGGGTAATGATGAGAAACTTATAAGTGAAATTAAAAAATCAAGTTATGCTACAGATGAGAAAGTATGGGAACTTCCTTTATGGCCTGAATATTCTAAAGATATTAAGGGTAAATATGCCGATATACAGAATCTAGGAAAGGCTGGAGCTGGAACAATTACAGCGGGAGCCTTCTTAAAAGAATTTGTAGGAGACACTCCATGGTGCCATTTAGATATTGCGGGTACTGCGTGGGGTCCAAAAGAGCCTGGATATCAACCCAAAGTTGGAGCAACGGGTGTAGCAGTGCGCTTGATTTATAACCTTATTCAAAATAGAGTAGGTTAATTTTAGTGGCGGCGTAGCTCAGTTGGTTAGAGCACCGGAATCATAATCCGGGTGTCCGGGGTTCGAGTCCCTGCGCCGCCACAAGATTGGATTTAAATATGATTGTTTATGAGGTAAATCTTTCAGTGAATGGTTCTATATATGATGAATATAGGAAATGGCTGAAGAATCATATTGAAAAAATGCTTACCTTTAAAGGTTTTTATAAATACAAGATGTACACGGTATCTTCTGATTGTTTAAATCAAAAAGAAATATGCATTCATTATTACATTGAATCATTAGAAGATTTGGAATATTATTTTGATAATTATGCAGAAAAAATGAGATTAGAAGGGATAGAATTATTTAAAAATAATTTCAGTGCATCAAGGAGAATATTATCAGTTTTAAAATAATTATATTATTTCTTTTATTTTCATGTTCATCTTATAAAGTTTTTGATAAATCTTATTATGATAGTGGTAATATCAGATATAAAATAGAAAAGAAAAATGATAAGTTAAATGGGGTATCAAAGTATTGGAGCGATGAGGGGTATTTGATTAATGAGGTTGAATATCTGAATGGACTTTTACATGGGGAATGGAAAGAATACTATCCATCAGGAAAAATAAAATCAATCACTCAATATGAATTTGATAAAAAACATGGGGTACAGACTACTTATTATTTAAATGGGATAAAAAAAAGTGAAATATCTTTTATTGAAGGAAAACAATCTTCAGAAAAAATAAGATGGACTGTAACAGGTATGCTCATAGAATAAGCATATTACGTAATTATAATATGAATTTCGTTTATGTCCCACAAAATGTTTTGTATGATTCATCAAAACCTTCTGGAGTTATTTGAAGCTCATCATGTTTTATATCGTAATTATATGTTTGAGACATTGAATTCAATAAATTATCAAATTCTTCTTTATCCCCATTTATAGCATTTTTTAAAGCTGATTCAACTAAATGATTTCTAGGTATGTAAATTGGATTATTGCTTTGCATTATCTGATAACTATTTTTTTCATTTTTAATTCTTTTTTCCCATTGTTTTTTCCAAATATTAAAATCATTAGATGTAGATAAAGAGTCTATATATGATTTATCTAATGTTAAAGCTGCAAATGTATTCGTATAATCTGCTTTATAGGATTCCATTAATGTAAGCAAATTCTTAATTAAAAACTTATCTTCTTCAATAGGTTTTGTGATTCCTATTTTTTTATACATCATTTCACACCATTTGTTTGAATATATAATAGGAAATTGATCTAAAACATCTTGAACTAATTGTACTGCTCTATCTTTATCCTTTGAAATAAATGGGAGGATAGTTCCTGCAAGTATATTTAAATTCCAATAAGCAATCTTATGTTGATTACCAAAGGCGTATCTGCCATGTCTATCAATAGAACTAAAAACAGTTTTTGGATCATATGTATTTATAAATGCGCAAGGGCCATAATCAATTGTTTCTCCTGAAATACTCATGTTGTCTGTATTCATTACACCATGAATAAAACCAACTCTAATCCAGTCTACAATTAAATCTATCTGTTTTTCCATAGTTATTTTTAATAATTCAAGATAAGGTGATTTATTATTTAATATTTGTGGATAGTGCCTATTTATAACATAGTTAATAAAACTTTGAAAATCTTTAATTGAACAAAAATGTCTTCCATACTCAAAAGTTCCAACTCTAATATGACTAGATGCAATTCGAGTTAAAATGCCACCATTGTTAACTGACTCTCTATAGATTTTTTCTCCAGTATCGATTACTGCAAGACTCCTACTTGTTGGTACTCTTAGAAGGTGCATTGACTCACTTATGATATATTCTCTCAACATTGAACTTAATGTTGCTCTACCATCACCTGATCTAGAGTAGGATGTTTTTCCAGCTCCTTTTAATTGAATATCATATATTTTATTATTTAAATCTTTTTTTTCACCTAAGAGTATTGCTCTGCCATCCCCAAGCATTGTGAAATGCCCAAATTGATGTCCTGCATAAGCTTGAGCAATAGGGATTGAATCTTCAGGTAATTTGTTACCAGAAAAGTAATTAGTGATTAATGTATCATTATTTAAAAATTCTAGATTTAGCTTTTTTGCTAAAATATTATTGAAATAAATAATCTTAGGGTTTGGAACTGGTGTTGGCTGGATTTTTTGATAAAAGCAATCAGGTAAATTTAAATAAGTATTTTTAAGGTTCCACTTCTTATTACTTTCCATAAGTCTTTAATTAATTTATTTTTGCAAATAAATTAATTAGATTTGTTCCTTTAAGAGAAGGATCTTTGGTTGTTTTTACATTATAGCCTAGATTAATTAGTTTTTTACTTATATATTCAAATCTTCCATGTATATCATTCACTTCTATAACTATTTGTTTGATAATATTCCAATCTTTAGATGCTATTCCTTTAATTACATTTAATTCATTTCCTTCACAATCAATTTTAAGTAAATTGATTTTTGATATTTGATTTTCTTTTATTACGTTAGATAAAGTCTTAATTGAACATGTTGTGTTAATTGGGTTTTTGATTAAATTATTTATTATATATGGATAAATAAATTTAGGAATCAAATTTGCCCACCACCATTTTTTTGGAGCATGATGCAAGCTTCCTTCTAAAGCTAAAAGCAGTTGTTCTTTAGACTGAACTATTTCATTTTTTGAACTAGACAATGCAGGACTATTGGGAAAATACTGAAATTGTTCCTCTCCATTTTTATCTGATATTCCATAATTGTAAGTTTTGAATTTTTTATTTTGACTTAAAATAGAATTCTGTTTTAATACATCATAAATATTTTTTATAGGTTCAAAGGCAAAAATTTCAATGGTTTTATATTTTTTAGATAATTCTAATCCAAAAATTCCAATATTTGCACCAATGTCAATTATAGTATCACCTTCTTTAATAGTTATATAATCATCAAAATAACCTTCTATATGTTCCTCTAACATTTGAGCTTCTTTTCGATTTATACAATATACTTTATATCCATCTGAAAGAGTTGTTTTTTTCATTATTTTATATATAAATCTGTAATAGTTTTATTTAGTATTTCAGCAGTATTTGCAAAAGTCTCAGATAAAGTAGGATGAGGGTGTATTGTCTTTGCTATATCATTAATGGTTGCGTTTAATTCTATTGCTAATGTAGCTTCGCTAATTAACTCTCCAGCATTTATACCTACAATTCCAACTCCTAATACTTGAGAACTATCTTTTGAAGATAAAATTTTTGTTTTTCCATTTGAACTATTAGTCGCTATAGCTCTTCCACTTGCAGACCAAGGAAAAATTGCTTTATTATATTGAATATTATTATTTTTAAGTTCATTCTCAGTATAACCCACCCAAGCAATTTCTGGGTTTGTATAAATTACTGAAGGGATTGCTTTTGGTTCAAAAGAGGCATTTAATCCAGCTATATTTTCAGCAGCTACTTTTCCTTCATGTGTAGCTTTATGTGCTAACATAGGGTTTCCTGTAATATCTCCTATTGCGTATATATTGGGAATAATAGTTCTTCTTTTTTTATTAACAGGAATAAATCCTTTTTTATCTAATCTTATCCCAGCCTTTTCTAAATTTAAAGAATAGGTATTGGGAGTTCTACCTATACAGAGCAAGACAATATCGTAAGTATCTTTATATAATTTATTATTATTTTTAAATGTTACAACAATATGGTCTTTATCAGGCTTTAAATCTTTAACTTCAGTAGATAAATATATATGTTCAAATTTATTTTTGAGAGTTTGATGTAATGTCTTAACTAAATCTTGATCTGCCATAGATAATAGTTCTGGGAAAAATTCGGCTATAGTAATCTTACTTCCAAATGAAGAATACGCAGTTCCAAGTTCCAAACCTATATAACCTCCTCCAATAACAAGCATCCTTTTTGGTATTTTATTTAAAGATAGTGCTTTAGTTGAGCTAATGATTCTAGGATGGTTTATATTTAAATTATTTATTATTGATGGGGAAGACCCTGTTGCTATTATACAATGTGAAAAAATTATATTGATATTTTTTTTTTGTATATCTTGTACTAATAGTTTATCAGCTGATAAAAAAGTAGCTTTACCATTAATAATTTTAATTTTTCTTTGTTTTGCTAGAGACTTTATTCCAGAACTTAAATTATTTATAATTGTATCTTTCCATGAATTTATTTTCTCAAAATTAATAGATAATTTCTGAAAGTTGAGCCCTATATCTTTAACTTCTTTAGCCTCTTCTACAATTTTAGATAAATGTAGATAAGCTTTTGAAGGAATACACCCTCTGTTAAGGCATACTCCTCCCAGTTTTTGATTTTTATCAATCAGAATAACATTTAGGCCTAAATCAGAGGCACGGAATGCTGCCGTGTAGCCTCCTGGACCTGATCCGATAACTACTAAATCAGCTTTTATATAATTTTTATTTTTATCCAAAATTCAGTTAAAGTTTTTCTGGAGATAGTATTAAAGTAGAAAACATTTTTGTAAATTTTGCTGCATCTGCACCATTAATAACTCTATGATCATATGATAGTGATAGAGGTAGAATTTTCCTAGGTATAAATTTATTTTTAATTAATATAGGCTTTATTGCAATTTCTGATATTCCTAGTATGGCAACTTCAGGAGGGTTTATTATAGGTGTAAAAAATTTGCCTCCAATATTTCCTAAGCTAGATATAGTAAAGCATCCTCCAGACATATCTTCAATTGTAAGCTCTTTATTTCTAGCTTTATTTATTAATTGATTAAATTCTATTGTGATTTTTTTTATAGACTTTTTATCTACATTTTTTATAACAGGAACGACTAAACCTTCTTTTGTGTTTACTGCAAATCCAATATTGCAGTAATACTTTTGAATGATGGATTTTTGATCTGTATTAAGTGATGAATTGAATATTTTTAACTCTTCTAATATGTAAGATGCAGCTTTTATAAAAAATGGTATATAAGAAACCTTTGAAAGTTCATTTTTATTTATTTTTTTTAATAATTTTATTAGCTTATAAAGATTTGTCACATCTGATTCATCAAACTGGGTTACATGAGGAATAGAATCCCAAGAATTATAAAGTCTTTCACCTGTTTTTATTTGATTTGCAGTTAATTTGATTTCTTCAATTAAACCCCATTTTGATAAGTTATCTGAAATATTTTTTTTGTTTTCATTATTGCTATTATTTTTTTCAATATGTTTGTATAAATCATTTTTTGAAATTCTATTTTTATTATTATCTTTTTTTATTTCATTAATATCAATACCCAATTTTTTTGCTTCTTTTTTTACTATTGGGGTTGCATGGATACTTTCAGTCGATAAATTTTCTTTTTTAGGATTTATATCATTTTCATTTGTTGTTCTTGCTATATTTTGATTATCATCTTCAGCAGTATAAGTGATTTTTTGTTCATCATTTTTATCTATTATCATAATAGCTTGTCCTGGTGAAATTAAATCTCCTTCTTTTACTAAAATATCTTTGATTACACAATCACAATCAATAGGGATTTCCATTGAAGCCTTATCTGTCTCAACTAGCAAAACAGGAGTATCCTTAGTTACTTTATCTTCTTTTTTAATAAGTACTTCAGTGATAGACATTGTATCAATGCCTTCACCTATATTTGGTAGAATAAATTTCATAATTATATGATTGTTATTAAAAATTAAAATTAAATATAATAATATTACACCTTATTTGGATTAGGTTTATTGTAATCAATATTATATTTCTTTATACATTCAGAAATTTGTTTTTTATTTATAATATTTTCCATAGCTAATTTATCTAATGCATATAAAATAATGTAGTATTTATTAACTTCAAAAAAATCACGAAGTTTTTCTCTTGTATCACTTCTTCCAAATCCATCTGTTCCAAGTGCAACAAATGGGCATCTGATGTATGGAGCTATTTGCTCTGCTACTAGTTTAACATAATCACTTATCGCTACAACAGGCCCATTGTCTGGAGTAATCATTTCTTCTAAAAAAGATTTTTTAGGTTTTGAGTTAGGATGAAGAATATTCCAACGTCTTACATCTTCAGCTTCTTTATGAAGTTCAGAGTAGCTTGTTACACTCCATACTGTAGAATCAATACCCCAATCTTTTTCTAATAATTTAGAAGCAGCAAGTGCTTCATTTAACATTGGTCCAGAAGCTAATAGCTGAACTTTCTTTTTTATATTTTTTTTCTTTGATGGCTTTATTTTATATATCCCTTTTATAATTCCTGTTGAAACAGTATTATCTAAAATAGGTGGGTGAATATAATTTTCATTTTCCAATGTTATATAATAAAGTACATCGTTTTGCCATTCATACATTTCTTTTAAACCATAATGAATTATTGTAGCTATTTCATAAGAATATGCTGGATCATATGCTTTTAAATTTGGTATTGATGAAGCCATTAAATGACTGTGTCCATCTTGATGCTGTAATCCTTCTCCTGCTAACGTAGTTTTACCTGCTGTTCCTCCTATTAGAAATCCTTTTGTTCTCATATCTGAAGCTGCCCAGATGAAATCTCCAACTCTTTGAAATCCAAACATAGAGTAATATATAAAAAACGGAATTAGATTAACATTATAGTTCGAATAGGATGTACCTGCTGCAATAAATGAAGATATACCACCAGCTTCACTTATCCCTTCTTCTAGAATTTGTCCATTGGTAGCTTCTTTGTAGAATAAAAACTGATTTGAATCTACGGGGTCATATTTTTGTCCAGAATGTGAATATATACCAAGCTCTCGAAATAAAGGATCTATACCAAAAGTTCTTGCTTCATCAGGTATTATGGGAACTATATTTTGACCAATTTGCTTATCTTTAGAAATGATTGCTAATAACCTTACAAAAGCCATAGTAGTTGATACTTTTCTATTATCTGAACCTTGTAATAACTCATTAAAAATACTAATGTCTGGAATTTGTAATGATGGACATCGCATATTACGTGCAGGTAAAAAACCACCTAATTGCTTACGCATTTTCTTTGTATAAACTACTTCTTCACTTTTATCATTTGGTTTATAAAAGGGAGCTTTTATACAATCTTCATCATTTATAGGTATATTAAAATGCGTCCTGAATTGTAATAGTTCATTTTCGTTTAATTTTTTTTGTTGATGAGTTATATTTCTTCCTTCTCCAGCTTCTCCTAAGCCATATCCTTTAACTGTTTGTGCAAGAATAACAGTAGGTTGTTTCTTATGATTAATTGCTTCATAATATGCAGCATATACTTTTGCAGGATCATGTCCTCCAACTCGTAAATTTTCTAATTCTTGATCTGTTAAATGGCTTACTAATTTTAATAATTCAGGATTCGCCCCCCAAAAATGTTCTCTGAAATACTTTCCTCCTTCTACAATATATTTTAGAAAATCTCCATCTACACACTCATCAAGTCGTGCCTGTATTAAATTTTTCTTATCATTCTCAAATAAATTATCCCAATCAGAACCCCATAATACTTTGATTACATTCCATCCAGCGCCTCTAAATGCCCCTTCTAATTCTTGTACTATTTTACCATTTCCTCTAACAGGACCATCAAGCCTTTGCAAATTGCAATTAATAACAAATATTAAGTTATCTAATTGCTCTCGAGCTGCTAAAGTTAAGGCTCCTAATGATTCAGGTTCATCCATTTCTCCATCACCTAAGAAGGCCCAAATCTTTTTTTCTTTATTATCTATTATTCCTCTATCATTTAAATAGTGCATAAAACGAGCTTGATATATTGCCATAATAGGACCGAGCCCCATAGATACAGTAGCAAATTGCCAATAATCAGGCATTAGCCAAGGGTGAGGATAGGAAGACAATCCTTTTTTATTAATTTCTTGTCTGAAATTTTTTAGTGTATTTTTATTTATTCGGCCCTCTAAAAATGATCTTGAATATATCCCAGGTGATATATGCCCCTGAAAAAAAATAATATCACCACCACTTTTATTAGGACCTTTAAAAAAATGGTTAAACCCTACTTCATATAATGTAGCTGAGGATGCAAATGAAGATATATGTCCACCTATACCTGGATTTTTCCTATTAGCTCTAACAACCATTGCCATGGCATTCCATCTGATTATTGATTTTATGCGTCTTTCAATTTGTCTATCTCCAGGATATGGCTTTTGCTTATCTATAGGGATTGTATTAATATAATCAGTGCTAGCACTAAAAGGTAATCTAACGCCATTTGTTCTTGCTATTGAAATAATCTGATCTAATATATAGTGTGTTCTCTTAGTACCAAAATTAATTATTAAAGATTGAATAGAATCAATCCATTCTTGTGTTTCTACAGGGTCTATATCATATTTATTTTGTTCTAATGGATTCATAAAATTTTATAAAAATATAAAAATTAATGCTTAATTAACTCATATAATATATTATTTTATTTAATATTATGGGATAAGGTTATTTAAATTCACCTAAATATTTGGAATAAATATATGAGAGTAGCATTTCTTACTGCAGGAGGTATTGCTCCTTGTCTTAGTGCATCAATAGGAGCTCTTATAAAAGAGTATTTAAAATCTGATGAAAATTTTGATTTTATAGGCTATTTAAATGGATATAAAGGTCTCTTAAAAGGAAATAAAATTGAAATTCCTAAAGATGTTGATTTTAGGAAATTAAATACATTTGGTGGATCTTTTCTTGGTAATAGTAGAGTTAAGCTAACTAATGTAGATGATTGTGTTAAAAATAACTATATCAATTCAGGTGAAATACCCTTGCAAGTTGCAGCAAATCAATTAAAAAAAGATAAAGTTGATATTTTGCATACAATAGGGGGGGATGATACAAATACAACAGCAGGAGATTTAGTTAAGTTTCTTTCATCTGAAAATTATAAATTAGCTGTTGTTGGTTTACCAAAAACAATTGATAATGATGTGACTCCGATAGAACAAACTTTGGGTGCTTATACTGCGGCAGAACATACAGCTATATTTTTTCGTAATATCGTTAACGAGAATACTACTAGCTATAGACAATTAATTATACATGAGGTTATGGGCAGAAATTGTGGATGGCTAACAGCATATAGTGCTTATTTATATAGACAATCATTAAATCATAAGAATTTTATACCTGAACTTCAAATCCATCAAAATAAATGGGATGTACATGCTGTTTATATTCCTGAGTTAGAGTTTGATTTAGATTTAGAGGTGAAACGTTTAAATAAGGTGATGGATAAATTTGATTGTGTTAATATTTTTTTAAGTGAGGGTGCAGGTTTAGATAATATTATTAGTGAAAAAACAAATAATGGAGAACAGATTCCTAAGGATGCATTTGGTCATGTTAGACTAGATGAAATTAATCCAGGCCAATGGTTCGCTCAGTATTTTAAAGGCAAATTAAACTGTGATAAGGTTCTAGTGCAGAAAAGTGGTTATTTTGCACGCTCAGCATCACCTAATGATTTAGATTTAAAACTGATTGAAGATTCTGCCTCTATAGCTGTTGATTCAGCACTTTTACAAAATAGTGGTGTTGCAGGATTAAGAAATGATACTAAAACAATAGAATTAATAGATTTTAATGAAATAAAAGGTGGAAAAAAGTTTAATCCTAGTACTAAATGGTTTCAAAAAATGCTTAAAGAAATTAAAGCTACTTATTGATTTATAAAAATTTGTACTTGTTCAATTCTTCTAGATGAAGCTTTTTTTATTAGAATTTGTCCAATTTGCAAGAAGATATGTTCATTTTTATTTGGAATTCTACCTAGCTTTTCAATTATGTATCCTCCTATAGTCTCATAATCTCCAATAGGAATTAAGTTGGAATATTTTTTATTAAATTCTTTAATACTTATATTTGCATTTGTGATAATAGAGCCGTCTTTATTGATCCATGAATGTAGTTTTTGATAGTCAAATTCATCTTCAAAATCACCAAATAGTTCTTCAAAAATATCTTCTATAGTAATAATTCCACTAGTGTTCCCTTTGGCATCTAATACTATTGCTATTGATTGGTTCTTTTCTTTAAAAGTTTTCATCAAATTTGAAATTAATTCTGTATAAGGTACAAAAAGAACTTCTTTTAAGATGTCCTCTAGGTTTTTTGGTTTTGAATATAAGTCATATAAATAGATAATACCTTTTATATTATCTAGATTTTTATCATAAACAGGTATTTTGGAATGTCCAGAGTCTATGAATTTATGAGCTAAATCATCTAAATGAGAGTTTATTGGTATTGCTGAAATACTATCTAAAGGAGTCATTACTTTATTTACTAATTGTTCTCTATAATCAAAAATATTTGAAATGATTTCTTTTTGATCTTTTTCTATTTCTATTTCTTTATCAATATGTTCAAAAATTTTTTCAAATTCTTCTCTTTTTTCAGCTAAAATTTCTTTTTTTGATAAATAGTGTTTTTTATTATTAAAGTTTATTTGGCTAAATAATATGACAAAAGGGTAAAAAATAATATAAGATATATACATTATAGGAGATAGTATTAAAAGAGCAATATTTGAATATTCCCTTATAATTGTTTTTGGTAAAATTTCTCCAAATAATAATATAGTTATTGCGATTGGTATAAAAATTAATCCTTCTGGAAAATTTAAAGTATTATTAGATATAATCTGCATTAAATATATAGTGAAAAAAGAAGAAGCTAAAATGTTGGAAAGATTTGTTCCTATTAAGGAAACTGTTAGAAATTTTGATTTATTCTCAATGATAAACTTTGTAAGCTGTCCTAATTTATATTTTTGTTTAACCCAGACATCTATTTGTAGTTTTTTAGCAGAAATCAAAGCTATTTCACTAGCTGAGAATAAAACTGAAAAAAAAAGACCTATTATACCTAAATTTAGTTCTAACATTTAATTAATTATTATATGGTTATTTAACTTTTATAATTTAATGGATAATATTACTGAAAAACAAAACTCAAAATCAAAAAGAATAGATACCCTTTCTACATTAGAAATCTTATCAGTTATAAATAAAGAAGATCAATCTATAGCTTCCATTGTAGAAAAGGTTATACCTGATATAAAGTTAGTTGTTGATTGTATTGTACATAACTTTAAAAATGGAGGAAGATTGTTTTATTTTGGTTGTGGTACAAGTGGAAGATTAGGCGTTTTAGATGCATCTGAATGCCCTCCTACATTTAGTGTGTCTAAAAGATTAGTCAGGGGTGTAATTGCAGGTGGAAATAAAGCTCTAGTTGAATCTGTAGAAAAAGCAGAAGATTCTTTATCTAAGGGCAAACATGATGTTTTAAAAAATAAAATTAATAAATTTGATACTGTTATCGGTATTAGTGCTATTGGTACAGCGAACTATGTTCATGGAGCATTGATTCAAGCAAAAAAAAAGAAAGCTCAGACAGTACTTGTTTGTTGTAATAATTATAAAAAACATAAGTATGTAGATTATGTTATTAGTGCTATAGTAGGACCCGAGATTATAGCAGGATCAACACGAATGAAAGCGGGTACAGCAACGAAAATGATATTAAATATGATATCAACTACAGCTATGATAAAATTAAATAAGGTTTATGATAATTTAATGGTTGATGTTAAAGTAAGTAATAAAAAATTATTTAATAGGGCAATTAATATAATATCTAATATATGCTCTTGTGATTTAAAATATGCTAGAATGGCACTTAATAAATCTAAAGGTAATGTTAAAGTTGCTATAATTATGCAAAATAAAAATCTTTCTTTTTTACAATCTGTTAAGTTGTTAGATAAATATAATGGTAATCTTAGAATGGCATTAAAATAATATGAATATTTTAGGATTAATGTCAGGTACATCTATGGATGGATTAGATTTATGCCTTGCTGATTTATCTATAAATCAAAAAGATGAATTGAATTATAAAATTATTGTATCTGATTATATAGAATACAGTCAAAAAACAAAGAACATTATACATGATACAATTTTTAAACAGTCATATTCTGTAAAATTCATTGATTCTTATTTAGGAGAATTATTTTCAAAATTAGTTGTAGATTTTATTGATACAAAGAATGTTGATTTAATATCTAGCCATGGACAAACCATATCACATAAAGATAAAGAATATTCGATTCAAATCGGTCAGCCTTATATCATAAGTAAGAAAACAAAGATACCAGTTATATCTCATTTTAGACAAAAAGATATAGAATTTGGAGGTAATGGAGCTCCTCTAATGCCTATTCTTGATTGGTTTTTATTTAAAGATAATAAAATGAGTGTGATTAGCATCAATATTGGTGGAATTTCAAATATTGCATTTATTAGTAATAGCATAGATAAAAAGAATATATTAGGATTCGATATAGGTCCTGGGATGTGCCTTATTGATAGATATGTTAGAAAAGTATGGAAGAAGAAATATGATATAGATGGTTTGTTATCTTCTAAGGGTAAGATTGATTTTAATTTGTTAAAATTTTTAATGCAAGATCCATTTATTAATAAAGAGCCTCCTAAATCTGCAACGACTGAAATTTATAATGATAAATATATAGATAATATTAATGATAAATTCCCAAATATAAAGAATACAGATATACTTAGAACTTTAGTAAATTTCACAGCTTTATCCATTTCATATAATCTTAAAAACCATATTCCTAATAATGGTTTTGAACAGTTTGAAGTAGCTATTAGTGGTGGAGGAATAAAGAATAAAGTTTTATTTTCTGATATAAAGAATGAATTAAATGGTATAAATGTATATCACTTTAATATGAATGGATTGAATGTTGATAATAAAGAAGCTTTTTTAATGTGTTTAATGGGTTACACTAAGTTTATGAATATTACCAATAATTTACCTTCTGTTACAGGGGCGCATAAAGAAGTTGTATGTGGAGAGATTTATGAATTTTAATATATTTAGAGAGTATGATATTAGGGGTATAGTGAAAAATGATTTTCCTGATGAAGTTGTTTTTAATATAGGAAAAGCATATGGTAGCATTTTAATTGAAGAAAATCAAAAAAATATATCAATTAGTGGAGATATCCGATATTCTACAAATAAATTAAAGAATATTTTGATTGAAGGTCTGTTATCAGTGGGTATTAATGTCTATGATATGGGTATACTACCAACGCCTATCAATTATTTCAGCCTATATCATACAGATATAAAGAATTCTATACAAGTTACAGGAAGTCATAACCCTAAAGAATATAATGGTTTTAAATTATCCTTTAATCAGAAACCTTTTTTTGGAAAAAGTATTAAAAAAATTGAATCCATAATAGATAAGGGTTTATATGCTAATAAAAATAAAAAAGGGGTATATCATAAACTTGATATTATTGATGATTATGTTAATATGATTAAAAATAATATCGTTATTGATAGAGAAATTTCATGTGTTATGGATTGTGGAAACTCTGTTGGTGGTTTAGTAGCTCCTTATTTATTTAAAGAATTAGGCGTAATTGTAGATGAACTTTATTGTGATGTTGACCCTGATTTTCCTAATCATCATCCTGACCCTACTGTAGATTCTAACTTAAGAGATATTATAAACAAAGTAAGGTCTAAATCATATGATTTGGCAGTAGCATTTGATGGAGATGCTGATAGAATAGTAGCTTTAGATGAAAAATCTAATATTATTAGGCCTGATATTCTCTTAAGTTTATTTATCTCAACAATCATTAATGATGGAGATACAGTTGTTTATGATGTTAAATGCTCAAAATCATTAGAGGATATGATTTTAAGATATAAAGGTAATCCATATATGTATAAGACAGGTCATTCACTCATTAAAAACAAAATGATTGAATCAGGCTCTAAACTTGGAGGAGAAATGAGTGGGCATATTTTTTTTGCAGATAAATATTATGGGTATGATGATGGGATATATGTAGCTTTAAGATTAATAGAACTATTATCTAAGGATAAAAAAAAGCTTTCTGAATATTTATCTGATGTCCCTAAATACTTCTCAACTCCAGAAATTAGGATAGATTGTTATAATGATGATGAAAAATTTGATTTAGTAGAAAAATTAGTCTTTTATTTTAAAAAGAAGTTCACTTGCAACCTTATAGATGGTATTAGGATTAATTTTGATTATGGTTGGGCTCTTATTAGAGCGTCAAATACACAGCCTGCTTTAGTATGTAGATGTGAAGCAGAAAATAAAGAACAATTAGAAAGTATTAAGAATTTAATTTTTGATAAAATCAAAGATTTTGGAGGAATTAACATTGACTTTTCAGAATAAAATATCAAATTATAAGAATATAGTTGATAAAGAGCTTAAGAGTATATATAATAAAGGTCCTTTAAATTTAACAGAACCTATAAATCATATACTAAGTGGAGGGAAGAGGTTACGTCCTTTATTATGTCTCTTAACAGCTTCTGCATTTAAAGGTAGTAAAAAAGATGCTTTAATAGCTTCTGTAGCAATAGAATTATTACATAATTTTACTTTAATACATGATGATATTATGGATAATGATGATATCAGACATGGTTTATCTACTATTCATAATAAATGGAACAATTCAATTGCTATCTTAGCAGGTGATGCAACTTTAGCAATAGCTCTAATCCATTTAAATAGATTAACTGAAAATAAAAATTTAATAATTGAACATTTTAATTATGCCTTAATTCAAGTTTGTGAAGGACAGGCCTTAGATTTAGCATTCCAATATAATATGGATATATCTGAAGAAGATTATATAAGTATGATAGATAAAAAAACTGGCTATATTATTGGTTTATGCTCAATGCTAGGTTCTATTATATCTAAGAATGATAATTCTATTAATATCAAATTAAAAAAATATGGAATATTAATTGGGCGTGCTTTTCAAATTCAAGATGATTTGCTAGAAATAACCTCAAATCAAAATAAAATGGGGAAATCTTTAAAAAGTGACTTTTTATTAAATAAAAAAACTTATTTAACTATAAAGGCAAATTCAATTAATAGTAATATCGTAAATAAATGTATAAAAACTGCAAAAAATGACTTTAATTTAGGCTTTTCTAAATATAAAAATTTTTTAGTAGAAAATGGTATTGTAGATGAAAGTATTCAAAAGATTAATGGTATTTTAGCATCAGCTAGAAGTATTTTAGATGGCTTGGATATGAATAATAAATATTTATATGAATATATAAAGTTAATATTAAATAGAGATGCTTGATAATATAAAATCTATAGATTCGAATAATTTCTTTAAGAGTATTAAGGACTTTCCTAAACAGATTGAAGAAGTTTTTCAATCTAAAAATACTATATTAAAAAATAAAGATTCACTTGAACATTCTTATGAAAACATTCTATTTTGTGGCATGGGGGGGTCTGCTATAGCTGGAGATTTATTAAAATCAATGCTTGTAGAAGATATGAAAATACCAATTGTAATAAATAGAGATTATAGTGTTCCCAATTGGTTAAGTAAATCTACCCTAGTAATCCTTTCATCTTATTCTGGTAATACTGAAGAAGTATTGTCTTGTTATAGTGAATGTATTAACAGAGGTAATAAACCTATAATTATTTCTTCAAATGGGAAATTATTAAAAAATGCTAAAAAAATAGGGGATAGTTATGCTCTTATTCCAAAAGGATTAATGCCAAGAGCTGCATTAGGTTATTCAATTTCTATATTATTTAAAATATTAAATGAAATTACTATTATTAATTTTCATCAAATTAGTAAGCTCAAAAAGACTATAGTATCATTAAAAAAAGATTCAGTTTTATATTCAAAAATAGATTCTAACAATAAGGCTATTTTATTAGCTAAAGAAATACATAATTCCTTTAATCTAATATATACTAGTAATAATATGGAAGTTATAGGTATGAGATTTCGAGCTCAATTAGCAGAAAATGCTAAAATGCTTTCTTCTCATTTTGTTTTTCCTGAACAAAATCATAATGAAATAGAAGGTTTTATTAATACCTTTGTAAATAAGCTGAATATTTTATGGGTTTATGATCAAGATAGCCATAATAAAATTTTAAAAAGAATGGAAATCACATCTTCTATATTACAAGGTAAGGTAAAAAAACATATTATTAAATCTGAAGGAGAGACCTTTATAGAAAGAGAGCTAAGGCTTATTTATTTTTTAGATTGGGTTAGTTTTTATTGCGCAATATTTAATAATGTAAATCCATATCCTGTTGATAGCATATCTAAGCTTAAATCTTTATTATGAGCTATTCGACTTCAATATTATATAAAATAATTTATTCTTCTTTAAATAAGAAGTATAAAATTATTTTTCATTCTATTAAAGATGATAAAAAAAATTTTTCAATTTTATTGAATAATCATTATGCTAAAAATATTGCAATGGCTTCAGAAAATATTTCTAGTATTTTGCTGTCTCAATATGATTTATTTATCAACCTTTTAACACAATTAAATTTAAAATTAAATTCTGTTTGTGTTGAAAAAGATAAAACTAATTGTATCGCATTTATTAAAATTTCTTCTGAAAATGGGAATGACCTTTTTAAAATACCAGCATATGTTGGAGATGCAATTATACTAGCTTTAAAATCATTTGTAGATATTGAAATATCAAATTTATTATTTGTTGAAACAAAAGTAGATAATATTAATTTATATAATAAAAGTAAACTCCAAAATAAAATTGAAAATCATGAATTTTCTCCATATAAAAAAAATACAGATATGATGTTAATGTTGCAAACAGCCCTTGATGATTGTCTTATTAAAGAGAATTATGAATCTGCAGCTTTTTTAAGGGATAGAATTAAAGAATTAAATAATAAAAAATGAAATTATTTATTTACTATTTTATTTTAGTACTTCTTTTTTTTTCGTGTTCTAATAAGTTTTCTGATAAATCTATTGTAGGAACATGGAATTATGATAATAAACTCTTTTTAGAAGAGCAAAAACAATTCAGCTCACCAAAAGCTAATTTATCTGAAGCTTTTGATGTTATTAAGATGGTTTTTACTGATAATGAATTTACATCATATCTTGATAAGCAGGTAACAATAGGAAAGTGGAAAATTGAAAAAGATTCTTTATCTATGTTTTTAGATAATCATGGTTGGAAAAATTATTTTTACAAGCTTAGTAATAATAATTTGATTATTTATGATAGAGATTTTATTATTGCTTTAAAAAAAGAAAAGTAGATTTAATTATATTTTTTAAATATTAAAGATGCATTATGTCCTCCAAATCCAAAAGTATTTGACATTGCATAGTTTACTTCCCTATCAATTGCTTTATTTGGAGTATAGTTTAAATCACAATTTTCATCATAATTTTCATAGTTTATAGTAGGGGGAATAAAGGAATTGGAGATTGATAGTATGCATGCTATAGCCTCAATAGCACCGGCAGCTCCTAGTAAATGTCCTGTTAATGATTTTGTAGAACTTATTGAAATATTTTTTGCATAATCTGTAAAGGTATTTTTTATTGCACTTGTTTCATTTTTATCATTATATACTGTAGATGTCCCATGTGCATTAATATAATCTATTAGTTTATAATTTGTTGAATTTTCATTTAACGCTTTTTCCATAGCACTTGATGCGCCTAATCCATTTGGGATAGGTGTTGTAAGATGAAATGCATCAGCTGTTGCTCCATAGCCTACAATTTCACAAATAATATCAACATTTCTTTCTATCGCAGATTTTTCACTTTCAAGTACTAGCACCCCAGATCCTTCCCCCATTACAAAGCCATCTCTATTTAAATCAAATGGTCTACATGCTGTATTTATATCTGGGTTTTGTGTTAAAGCTCTCATATTTGAAAAGCCTGCAATTGACATTGGTGTTATAGGAGCTTCACATCCACCTGCAATAATAATTTTTTCATATCCATGTTTAATTTGCCTGTAAGCATCTCCAATTACATGGCTACCTGTAGCACATGCTGATACAACAGAATAATTAACTCCTTTAAAGCCATATTTAATAGATATATGTCCTGCAGCTATATCTGATATCATCGTTGGAATAAAATAAGGGCTAACTCTTTTAGGGTGCTTTAATAATCGTTCATGTTGCTTTTCAAACGTACTGATTCCTCCAATACCTGATCCTACAATAACACCAACATCATCATGGTTTTTATTAAGTTTAGCTTGAACTACAGCTTGATCAGCAGCTAGTACTCCTAGAGCAGAGAATCTATCTAACTTATTTAATTCTTTGCTACTGAAATAATCATTTAAACATATTGATGATTCTCCAGCAATTTTTACTTTATAATCAGAAGTATCGAAATGAGTGATATTCTTAATGCCATTTTTCCCTATTCTTAATGAATGAAGAAAATCTGGAATATTGTTACCAATAGGGGAGTTGACTCCAATTCCTGTTACAACAACTTTGTTATTCAATTTTAAATTTTATTTTATATTATTAATATATTCAACAGCTTGATTTACAGATAATATTTTTTCAGCATCTTCATCAGGAATCTCTATGCTGAATTCTTCTTCAAATTGCATAATTAGCTCAACTGTATCTAGAGAGTCTGCACCAAGGTCATCAATAAATTTTGCTTCAGGAGTTACTTTATTTATATCAACTCCTAATTTATCAACAACTATATCGATTATTTTATTTTGATTTTCATTAGACATGTATTATTCTCCTTTGTTTAATTTATTCCGCCATCAATTTTTATTATTTGTCCTGTAATGTAGGCAGCTTTATCTGAGGCTAAAAAACTAACTAGATTAGCTATATCTTCAGATTTTCCAAAACGTTTTAATGCTATTGATTTCAAAAAAGAGTCTTTATCTTTTTGACTCAATTTATCAGTCATCTCTGTTTGTATAAAACCAGGTGCAATAGCATTAACTGTAATATTTCTGCTACCTACTTCTTTTGATAAAGATTTAGTTAAACCGATTATCCCTGATTTAGAAGCAGCATAATTTATTTGTCCGGAATTCCCATTTAATCCAATTATTGATGATATATTAATAATTCTTCCAAATTTTTGTTTCATCATTTGTTTAATAACTGCTTTACAGCAATTAAAGTAGCCTTTTAGATTAGTATTGATTACTGAATCCCAGTCTTCTTCACTCATTCTTGCTAAGATATTATCCTTTGTAACACCAGCATTATTTACCAATATGTCAACTCTTTCATTATTAGCTGTGATTTCTGAAAATAACTTGTTTATGGATTTAAAATCTCCTGTATCAGCTATATGATAGCTAACTTTAACATTGAATTTATCTAATATTTGATTTTTTACTACTTTAAGAAGACTTTTTGTTCTGCTTAATAATATTAAATCAGCACCATTTTCAGCTAGCTTGAATGCTATGCTTTTTCCTATTCCTTTTGATGCACCAGTTATTATAGCTGTATGATTATTTAAATTATTCATATATTAATTCTAGATTATAAAAATCCATTATTGTTGAATTTTTAGATATTCGTTTAACTAATTTAGATAGTACATTTCCTGGGCCAACTTCAATAAAATTATTATCATTATCTTTTATCATATTCTTAATTATATCAGTCCAATATACTGGACTTTCAAGTTGTTTAAGTAAATTATTTTTAATTTTTTCTCCCTTTTTTTCAGGAAAAGGATATGTATTTTGATAAATGGGCATTTTAGCATCTTTAAAATCAGTAGATTTTATTACTTTCGATAAAGAATTCCTAGCACTTTTCATAAGGGGAGAATGAAAAGCTCCAGATGTTTTTAAAGGAAAAATTTTTCTTAAACCCATTTTTTTTGATCTTTTAATAGTTTCATTGATTGATTTTTTATTTCCTGATAAAACTACTTGTTCATTCGAATTGTAGTTTGCAGGGACAAGCATATCTGCTGAATTACATAATTCATCAATCTGCTCTTCTGTAGCCCCTAATATTGCTAACATTCCTCCAGCATTAGTATCTCCAGATTTTTGCATTTCTTTAGCTCGTATTTTTATGATTTTTAAAGCTGCTTCAAATGATAATACTTCACATGAGACTAGTGCAGAATATTCTCCTAGGCTATGACCTGAAACAGCTTGTGGAGTACAGCCGTTATTTTTTAAGATTTTATCTTTAATTACACTATTTAAAAAAATTGCTGGTTGAGTATATTCTGTTTTATTTAGTTTATTTTCTTTATCATATAATGAAATTTCTAATAAGTCAAAACCTAGTATTTCTTTTGCTTTTAAATAGTGCTCTTTAGCCATATTACATTTTTTTAATAACTTTGCACTCATACCTACAAATTGAGAACCTTGTCCTGGAAATATGAAATTATAAGGATTATTCATTTTGGAAGTCTATATTTTCTAATGATTCTTTTATTCTATTTATAAAACCATTTTTTACACATTTTTTTGCATGCAATATACCATTATATATGGCTTTATGGTTAGATGAACCGTGGCATTTTATTACAATCCCATTAACGCCAAGTAAGGGAGCTCCTCCATGTTCTTCGTAATCAAATGTTTTTTTAATATCTTGAAATACAGGAAATAGCATAGGTTTAGCAAGTTTTGATATTGAATGGTTGTTTATACTATCTGTTGCCCATGATAACATCTTAGAAACAGTTCCTTCTATTAATTTTAATACTATATTGCCTGTAAATCCATCACATATAACTATATCAGCCTTATTATCTAAGATATCTCTAGATTCTAAATTCCCAATAAAATTAGTTGAATGCTTTTCTAAGAGTTTAAAAGTTTCAATACTTAATATATTCCCTTTATTAGATTCATTTCCTATATTTAATAATGCAATTTTAGGTTTATCAATGTTCTCCAGATATTTTATATATGCTTTTGCCATTAACGAGAACTGTAAAAGATGTATTGGTTTATTATTAGAATTTGCTCCCACATCACATAAAACAAAACCCCCTTTATCTGTTGGGATATAAGCTCCTAAAGCAGGTCTTCTAATTTTATCAATTTTTCCAAGCAAAAGTAAAGAAGATGAAAGTAGTGCCCCCGTATTACCTGCACTAACTACAGCATCTACTTCTTTATCTTTAAGTAGTTGAATTGATTTTATAAGTGAAGATTCAGGTTTATTTTTAAATAATCTTGTAGGGGAGTCTGAGTCTATAATTTCATCTTCAGCATAAATAAACTTATAGTTGTTATATTTTGACTTTTTAAAAGTTTTTTTAAATGAATTAAAAATAGATTTTTTTCCTACTAAATATAAAAAATCATTTTTATGTTTATTGATATAAGATAAGGAGCCGTTTATATTTGATGAAGGAGACAAGTCTCCATTCATAATATCTATAGCGATTTTCATTTAGAAATTAACTATTTTTTGTAAGTATTTTCCCTTTAAAATAGAGGACTCCATCAACTTTGTAGGCTCTATGCCTAAGGTGCTTTGTTCCTGTCTCAGAACACTCAGAAACACATAGGTTATCCTTCATCTTCCATTGGGACCTTCTTTTTTTGCTTCGAGCTTTCGAATGTTTTTTTCTTGGTACTGCCATAGTTATTATTATATAATAGTTAGTTAACCGCGTAATTTATCATTCATTTTTTGTTAAGAACAAGAAAAAATCAATTTTATTTTATATATGCAATCCAAGGATTTTCGCCTCTAAATTTAGATAATTTATTTTTTACTTTTTGTGCTAGCTCTTTATTTTTAAAACTTCCTATTCGTACCCTCCAACGTTGAATATTGTTTTTTTTATCAAAATATTCTTCTATATAAGTATCAAACCCCAATTCTATTAATTCATTCATATCTTCTTTAGCTTTATTTAGAGAAGTCCAAGAAGCTACTTGAATTGTATATTTGCTATTTGATTTTTTTTCTTTTATAGTTTCTTTTTGTTTTTCTTGTTTAGATACAACTTTTTTTTCTATTTTTTTTATATCGATTGATTTTTTTTCTGATTTAGCTGTATCATAGTTTCCTTTTATAGCATTAAAATAAAAATTTTCATTATGAATTTCTTTATCATCTTTATCTTTTATTTCTAATGAAATTTGATATTCTCCAATTGTAAAAGGAGTGAACAACATTTTGTCATTTTCTATACTGTAATCAAAGTTTGAATTTTCTGGTCCTTTAGGTATAGACCATTTATATATGTAATCTTGATTATTTATATTTATTGATTCAGGAAAAATTTTAATTGTTTTACCTGTTTCTATTTCTTGCCATATTTGTTTTTCATTGCATGAAAGCAATACAAACATAAATATTGATAATAATATTTTTTTTATTTTCATAGGTTTCCTTATTTGTTTTGTATGATTTCGATATCAGAAAAGAAAAAAGCAATTTCTATTTTTGCATTTTCATCTGAGTCTGATCCATGAACAGCATTCTCTCCTAAACTTGTAGCATATAATTTTCTTATAGTTCCATCTTCTGCTTCTTCAGGGTTTGTTGCACCTATTACTTTTCTCCATTCAGAAACTGCACTTTCTTTAGATAATGCCAATACCATGCATTTCCCTGATGACATAAAAGTTGTTAGTTCTTTAAAGAAGGGTTTATCTTTATGTATACCATAGAACCCTTCAGCTTGAGCCCTTGTCATTTTTATTAATTTTGCACACAATATATCAAATCCTGAATCCAATATATGATTATATATTTTTCCTGTATAATTATTTTTTACAGCGTCTGGCTTAATAATTGCAAATGTTGTATTTCCCATAAATCTCCTATTATATTATCTCTTTCATTTTTTTGCCAATCTCTGCAGGCGATTCACATACATGAATACCACATTTTTCCATTATATCCATTTTTGCTTTAGCAGTCTCATCTCCTCCAGAAACTATTGCTCCTGCATGTCCCATCCTTTTGCCACTAGGAGCTGTTTGTCCTGCAATAAAACCAACTATTGGTTTTGATGCATTTTCTTTAGCCCAATTAGCAGCGTCAATCTCCATTGTTCCACCAATTTCACCAATAACAACAATTCCATTAGTTTCATTATCTTTTTCAAATAGCTCAATAGCTTTTTTCATATCGGTCCCTATTATGGGATCACCACCAATTCCTAAGGCTGTTGTTTGCCCCATTCCATTTTGTACAAGCTGATAGATTGCTTCATATGTTAGTGTACCTGATTTTGATATAACACCAATATTACCCTTTTTTGTTATAAATCCTGGCATTATACCAAGCTTACATTCATCAACTGTTATTATACCAGGGCAGTTAGGTCCAATGAGTGTAATATTTTTCTCATCCACTATATCTTTTGCTTTGATCATATCTCTTGTTGGAATACCTTCACTGATACATACAATTGTTTGGATTCCCGCATTTGCAGATTCAATTATTGCATCACCTGCGAATGCTGGAGGAACAAAAATTATAGATGCATTTGCCCCTGCTTCTTTTTTTGCTTCACTAACTTTATTAAATACTGGAATTGTATTATTAATTGCTTTTTGTCCACCTTTTCCAGGTGTTACTCCTGCTACTATATTTGTCCCATATTCAAGCATCTGAGTAGAATGAAATGTACCCTCAGACCCTGTAATTCCCTGTACTATAACTTTAGTTTCTTTATTTACAATAATTGACATTAATTTTTCTCCTTTAAAGTAGCTTTTACTGATTTTATTGCAGCATCTTCTAAGTTGTTTGCAGGTATTATTTCTACCCCTGAATTTGATAATATCTCTTTTGCTATTTCTGCATTAGTTCCCTCTAATCTTACTACAACGGGGACTTTAAGGCCTAAGTCTTTTACAGCATCAACAACGCCATTTGCTACTCTATCGCATCTTACAATACCACCAAAAATATTTATTAAAATCACTTTTACATTTTTATCATTTAAAATAATTTTAAATCCATTTTTTATTGTTTCAGCATTTGCTTTACCTCCTACATCAAGAAAATTAGCAGGCTCTCCTCCTGATATTTTTATTATATCCATAGTGGCCATTGCAAGCCCTGCACCATTAACCATGCATCCAACATTCCCTTCAAGTTTAACATAATTCAAATCAAATTTACTTGCTTCTAATTCAAGTGGATCCTCTTCTGTTAAATCTCTCATATCTAAAATATTTTTATGCCTAAATAAAGCATTGCTATCAAAATTAAACTTGGCATCTAATGCAACTATTTCTTCTTGCTCTGTTTCTACTAATGGGTTGATTTCTAGTAAAGATGAATCCATATCTTTGTAGCATTTATACATGTTTTTAAAAATATTAATGCATGGTTTAATTAGTTTATCTCTTAGCTCTAAACCTAATGCAAGCTCCATTGCTTTTTCATCTGTTAAATATTCTTTAGGGTTAATCCAAACTTTAATGATTTTTTCAGGTGTTTCTTTAGCGACGTCTTCAATATTCATGCCTCCCTCTGTAGAAACCATAAAAACATCCATTTTTTTACTTCTATCAAGCGTTATTGCAGCGTAGTATTCTTTTTTAATATCAAAAGCTTCAGTTATATATACTTTATTTACTTTTTTACCTTCTTCTCCCGTTTGATGAGTAACTAAATTCATACCTAAGATATTTTTTGTGTGATTGAGAGCTGTTTTAAAATCTGGAGAATATTTAACGCCTCCACCTTTTCCACGTCCTCCAGCATGTATTTGAGCTTTTACAATAACATCTTGAGTTTGAAAATCTTTTTGAACCTGTTTAATTGTTTGTTCAGCTAATTTGATATCTTCTATAACGTATCCATCTTGAATAGGAACATTAAAATCGCTTAGAATTTTTTTACCTTGATATTCATGAATTTTCATTTTTTAATCCTTAATTATTTGAGTTCCAGCTTGTCCTTCTATTGCTTTTTCAAGTCTCTTAATTGATGTAATCACAACTTTTTTTCCATGGTGTTTTAAAAAATAAAGCGCTGATTTTATTTTAGGTTCCATCGAACCTATTCCAAAATGTCCTTGTTTAAGCCATTCTTCAATTTGAGATACTGTAGCAATATCAATCTTTTGTTCATTTTCAGTATTATAATTTAAATATATATTATCTACATCTGTTATAATAAAATATTCATCTGCTCTTATAATCCTACCTAAGAGTGCAGCTGTTTTATCTTTATCTACAACGCCATCTATTCCTTCAAGGACTCCATCTTTTCTATTATAAGAAGGAATACCACCACCACCACCAGCTATAACTATTGTCCCAAAATCAACAAGATGTTTAATGGACTTTCCGTTAAATATATACAACGGATTAGGTGAAGGAACAACACGTCTCCACTGATTTTTTTCTTGTTCTAATATATCCCAACCATATTTTTTAGATAATTTATAAGCTTTTTGTTTTGAATATATTTTTCCGATATATTTTGTTGGATTTTTTAATGCTTGGTCATTATTATTTATTTTCATCTGAGAAATAAATGTTACGACTTCTCTGTCTGAATCTCTTTTATAGAGAGCATTTTGTAATGATTGTTGTATCATATATCCAATAGCTCCTTGTGTATTAGCTACCAAAACATTTAAAGGGAGCGGGGGAATAATATCCATTGCTATTTCATTTTTTGATAATTCTGCTCCAACTTGTGGACCATTCCCATGTGTGATACATATATTGTAGCGAAGATCAACAAAATGCATTACGGCTTTTAGTGATTCTCTTGTATGTTTGAATTGCTGATTTATTGTTCCAGCTTCACTCTTAGGTGATAGAGCGTTCCCTCCTAATGCTATGATTACTGTAGGATTTTGACGAGACATTATATTAAGCCCCTTCTTATTGGTAGAGTCATGCATCTTGGCCCACCTCTACCTTTAACCAATTCTGAGCCATCTATACTAACTACAACTTTTTTATCACTTTTGAGTATTTTGCCAAAGCCTTTTATATCTTTTTTGAATAATTTAGAAGTTATATGATGGTATCCGTTTTTTTTCAATTCTTCTATAGTTTTATCATTACAATTATACATTATAATTTTTCCTATATCTAGTGCAAATGAATTGGCTCCATCAGTTAATTGTTCACGTAGCTTGAAATTAGATTTATTTCCTCCACAGTTTATGATTTTGAATTTAAATCCAAAATCTTTAAATAAATCCAATATATTAATACTTATCTTTTTTAGCTTTTGGTCTTTATTGTTTTTTGACGCCAAATAAACATTTAGTTTATTAATGGAATTATTATCTGAATCATCAAATAGGATGGCCTCATTTCTAGAAATTTGTGTAAAAATAGTATCAAGGTGCATCATAGATCTTTTTTTAGGTAAATCTAGAGCTACTACGTACTTGAAATTTTGTTTAAATATATAAGGAACAATTAAATCTATAGCTTTTTTTGAAGTTCTCTCACTTATTCCAATAAATACAATTTCATTACTAATAACAAAGATGTCACCACCTTCTAGCGATAATCCTTTGCCAATTTTTTTAAAATCAACAATATTGTAATTTTTAAAAATAGATTTATTAAATAAATTTTTTGATAATTTTCTTTCTTTTTTTCTTACTATACTATGGCTACATGTCAAAAAAATATCATTCCCAATTATAGCTGCTATATCCCTTGTATACATTAAGTTTATAATGGGGAAATCACCTTTTAGCAAATCGTAAAAAGCATCTTTTTTATCATATAGTGAGCTTATTTCAATGCAAGAATTTGGTTTATAAAAGTTGATTATATCCTTAAAGGTTTGATGCTGAGATTTAGCTAATTTTGTATGAATGATATCATCAAATAATAAAAAGTTTTTATTTTTAATGATTTTACCTTTTTCTTCAATATATTCCTGAACATTTACAGGCAAAACTTGATCATGTTCATCTCCAGGAGCATGAACAATCACTTTTTCTATAGGACCAATTTCTGAGAATATTTCAGGCTTCATTTATTTTTCTTCCATAAAAGGATATTTATAGTTAGTTGGTGGCGTAAATGTTTCCTTTACTGTACGCTGGGATGTCCATCTTAGTAGATTTGCAGGAGCACCAGCTTTATCATTTGTTCCAGATGCTCTAGAACCACCAAAAGGTTGTTGTCCTACAACAGCACCCGTTGGTTTATCATTAATATAAAAATTTCCTGCTGAATGCATTAAAAGTTTTCTTCCTGTATTAATTGCATTTTTATTATCTCCAAAGATAGCTCCGGTTAAAGCATAGGGTGATGTAGAGTCTACAAGCTTGCATACATCTTCCCATGATTGATTATATATATAGATGGTTAGCACAGGTCCAAAAATTTCTTCTTCCATAGATTTGAAATGTGGATTTGTTGTCAGGATAGTTGTTGGCTCTATAAAGTATCCTTTTGATTTATCATAGCCACCACCTGTAATAATGGTCGCATCATCAGCTTGTTTTGCATGCTCAATATAGGATACAATATTATCAAATGAAGTTTCATCAATTACAGCATTCATAAAGTTTGTAAAATCCTGCACATCACCCATTTTGATTGATTTTACATCAGATATATAATCATCTTTTATATCATTCCATACATTCTCAGGCAAATAACATCTAGATGCAGCAGAACATTTTTGACCTTGATATTCAAACGCTCCTCTAACCATTGCAGTTCTAAGGCCATCTCTGTTACTTGATGTATGTGCTAGAATGAAATCTTTTCCTCCTGTTTCACCTACAATCCTTGGGTATGATTTGTAATTTTTAATATTACTGCCAACAGTATTCCACATTGTTTGAAAAACTCCTGTTGATCCCGTAAAATGAATACCTGCTAAGTCAGGATGTTTTAAAACCTGTTTTCCTATCTGACTTCCAGATCCCGGTACAAAATTAATAACACCATCTGGTAAACCTGCTTCTTTAAATAGTTGCATTAGAAAGTATCCTGAATACACACAAGATGATGCAGGTTTAAAAAGTGCAACATTTCCAAGAAGGGCAGGAGCGCAAGATAGGTTTGCAGCAATCGATGTAAAATTAAACGGTGTTACAGCAAATACAAAACCTTCAAGAGCTCTATATTCTGTACTATTTTGCATGCCTTCAGGAGAATATTTAGGCTGTTGTTTATGAATATTATATAAATATTCACAGTTAAAGTTTAAAAAGTCTATAAGTTCACATGCAGCATCGATTTCAGCTTGGAATACATTTTTACTCTGTCCAAGCATTGTAGATCCATTGATTAAATCCCTATAAGGTCCTTGTAGCAAATCTGCCATTTTATGGAAGATTGCGATTCTATCTTTAAGAGGTGTAAAAGACCAATCTTTCCATGTGCTAAGTGCGCTATTAATTGCCATTTCTATTTCTTTTTCACCTGCTTTATGGTAGGTAGCAAGGATATGTTGATGATCATGAGGCATCACGCAATTTCCGGTATTACCAGTTCTGATTTCCTGACCATTAATGATAATAGGAATATCGAAAGTTTGTGATTTTAATTCTTCTAACTTATCTTTTAAAGAGGCTTTTTCAGCACTCCCAGGAAGATAGTCTTTAATAGGCTCATTTACAGCCTCTTTAATAGTAAAATCTAATGTATTCATAGTAAGGACCTTTATTTATCATAAAAAATAGACATGTAAATTTAATATTGATATTAAATCAAATGCTATGATTGTTTATTTGATTTTAATATTTTTAAAAACTTAAATTACTATTGATGATACAATCAATTAATCCTTCAACAGAGCAACTGATTAAAGAGTATAAACCTTATTCTGACAAGCAGGTTCTATCTATTCTAGAAGAGGTTGCAAATGAGTATGCCTTATGGAGATTTACATCCTTTCAAGAAAGAAGTAAAATCCTGCATGATATTGCAAACGCTCTTAATTCTAATATAGAAGAACATGCTAGAATGATATCTCTTGAGATAGGAAAACCTATTGTAGAATCACGCATGGAAGTTGAAAAATGTGTTTGGGTGTTGCAGTATTTTGCTGATAATGCAGAGGATTTTTTAAAAAGTAAAACAATTAAAACAGGGTACAAGGAAAGCTATGTGCAATATGATTCGCTAGGTGTTATTCTAGGTGTGATGCCATGGAATTTTCCATATTGGCAGGTGATACGTTTTATAGCACCTGTATTAATGGCTGGAAATACATGCGTTGTTAAGCATGCATCAAATGTTTCAGGATGTTCTTTGCTTATTGAAGAACTTATCATTGATCATACACCGTTTAAAAATATGTATAGAACAGTATTAATAGGTTCAAATCATGTAGAGATGATGATACAACATGATGCTGTTAAAGGTGTATCCCTAACAGGTAGTGATACAGCAGGATCTGCTGTTGGGATGCAGGCTGGAAAAGAAATTAAAAGAAGTGTCTTAGAACTTGGCGGATCAGATCCTTTTATTGTGTTAGATGATGCGGATGTAGATAAAGCCTCAAAAACAGCAATTACAGCACGTTTTTTTAATACAGGTCAAAGTTGTATTGCCGCTAAAAGATTTTTAGTACATGAAGGTGTTTATGATCGGTTTGTTGATAATGTGTATCGAGGTATTAAGAGTCTTATTGTTGGAGATGCACTTAATGAGTCTACTCAGATTGGTCCGCTTGCAAAGCAGGAGTTTGTAAAAGATATTGATAGTTTAGTACAATCTTCTATTAAAGATGGAGCGCAATGTCTTGTAGGAGGTATTGGTAAAGGATGTTATTATATGCCAACACTTCTTGTGGATGTTAATGAGTATATGAGTGTGTTTAAACAGGAAACCTTTGGTCCTGTTCTATGCGTGACAAAAATCAAAGATGCAGAAGATGGAGTCAGGCTTGCTAATCAAAGTAAGTATGGTCTTGGTGGTAGTCTTTGGACATCAAATATGGAGTTTGCAAAAAAGCTTACAAAGAAAATTGATACAGGAACAATATTTATCAATGAAATGACAAAGTCAGATCCGCGTCTTCCTTTTGGTGGCATTAATAAGTCTGGTTATGGTATAGAATTATCAGCATATGGTATTTTAGAATTTGTGAATACTAAGACTATTGTTGTAGGTTAATGTTGATTGAATAGTTATTTGTAAGTTTGAAAAATAAGTAAGCTTCCATGGCTTATTAAAAGTTCAAATTCATTTGAATTAGATTCATTTAAAGTACCTAAATATAAGTTACTTATATTATTTTTATTAAAGTTATACTTTAGCTTATTTGATGTTATTTTTATTGTATTATCTACAGTAAAAATAGAAATTTGTTGACCTTTAAAGCTGGCTATCTTTTGGCTTTTATGAATGCAGGTAAAAAAACCAGTATCTGTATATAGCTTAATATTTAAGTCTTTATAATTAAGAATGCTGAATATATTTCCTAGCGTATGATCTTCTCGCTTACCTGTAGCTCCAATGATTGCTATATCGGTTATATCGTTTTTTTCAGCATAGTTTAATGCTTTTCTAAGATCGTTTTGTGATTGATCTGGTGCTTCTACAATATGTTTCATATATTTTATTGCATTTTTATTTGAAAGTGAATCAAGGTCGCCTAAGATAATATCAGGTATATATCCTTTATTTGTTAGAGCATCTGCTGCTCCATCGCATGCAAGAATAGAAGTAGCTCTGTTTAATATATCTAAAGGTATTTTATGGATTGGGAATTCCCCATTTGCAATAATAACCAAAGGATTTTTTAATTTATTCATATTAAACTGTAAATTTATATATTATAATTATAGGTATATTTTAAACATATGGACAATAGAATCAAAAGAACCAATGATGAATTAAAGGCGGATAGACCAACTCTTGATGAAGTAAAAGGTATACCGCGCCTTCCGATTTCAATACTAGTAGAAAATGTACGTTCTGTACATAACGTAGGATCTATTTTTCGTTCTGCAGATGGATTTGGTGCAGATAGAATTTATTTAACAGGCTATACAGCATATCCTCCAAGAGAAGATTTATCTAAAACAGCATTAGGTTCTGAGGATGCTGTTCCTTGGGAACATTTTGAAAATCCAATAGATGCTGCAAAAAAAATAATAAAAAGGGGAATCAGTCTTGTCTTGATTGAGCAGACAATACGATCAAAATCTATCTATGAAATTGATTGGTCTTTTCCTATATGTTTTATTGTAGGAAATGAAGTTAAAGGTGTTTCTGAAGAATTATCTAAATTAGCTACTATACATGCAGAAATTCCAATGCGAGGAGTAAAGCAAAGTCTTAATGTATCTGTTGCAACAGGTGTTGCAGGGTATGAATTTTCTAGGATATATTCTTCATTAAGAAAGTAATTCAAAAAAACATTCTATAGATGTAATTTTAGATATGAAAAATTTACTGATTATATTGTTTAGCATTTTTAATGTTTTATTATGCTATAGAGGAGACTTAGTTTCTTTTGAATACAAAGATTCAAAATCTTTAGAAGATATTCAACAACAACTTAATAATACTTTTGGAGAGAGCTTATCTCCAGAAGCGTTATTCGATATTCATATGTATTCTATTGTATATGAGACAATAGATCAATTTGGAAATACTACGATAGCTTCTGGTTTAATTGCTTATCCTGATGATATATCTTTAGCATATCCTATTCTTACATTTCAGCATGGAACACAAATTAGAAGAGAAAGCGCTCCCTCAATCAGAGGTTTTAATGATTTGGTGCTTTGGTTAGCAACTTCAGGATATATTTATATAGAGCCTGACTATTTAGGTCTTGGAATTTCTGAAATATTACATCCCTATCATCTGAAAGATGTAACAGCTTCATCGGTTATTGATATGATACGTGCATCAAAACACTTTTGTGATCAATTATCAGAAATCCAGTATAATAATCAATTGTTTCTAGCTGGTTATTCTGAAGGTGGTTATGCAACAATGGCAGCTGTTAAAGAAATTGAAGATAATTTATCTGAGGAATTTGATATTACCGTTTCGTTCCCAATGGCAGGAGCTTATGATCTATCTGGAACAATGGTTGATTTAATGTTGCTAGAGGAATCTTACCCAGATCCATTTTATTTACCTTTTTTTGTTTTATCTTATATTGAAAAATATCAATTAGGTGAAATAGGGGATTTCTTTTTACCTGAGTATGCTAGTATATTTCCTGATTTATTTAGTGGAGAATATTCAGGTGGATATATAGATAGTTTTCTTCCTGATATTCCAATTCATATGATGCTTCCTAGTGTTATTGAAGAATTTACAGAAAATGAAAATTACCCTTTTAGAGTTCACCTAGGTGAAAATGATTTATATGATTGGATACCAGAAAATACAATGTATATATTCCATGGTGTTGCAGATGAAAGTGTCCCTCATGATAACTCAGTTGTAGCATATAATCGTTTTATTGAAAATGGAGCTGAAAATGTTTATTTTGAATCACTACCAGAGTCATATGGAGGGCATCAAGAAGCAGCTCCTTATTGTTTATTTATAGCATTTGATATTAGCGAAACTTTAAAAGTCATGAATATTAAATCAGATATTAATATAGATGGCTTTACTGATATTTTAGATGTTGTTTTAATGGTTTCTATTATTATGGATCCTATTCAAAATATATCTTCTTTTGAAAGTTGGGCTTCAGATTTAAACTCCGATTCAATTATAAATATATTAGATGTTATAGCAACTGTCAATTTAATCATCCAGTTTTAATATGGAAAATCCTCAATATTTAGATAATCATAATGAGTATATGGCTCTTGCAATTGATTTAGCAAAAAAAGGAAGGGGTTTGGTCGCTCCAAATCCTCTTGTTGGATGTGTAATTGTAAAAAATGGAAGAGTAATAGGAGAGGGATACCATAAAGAATTTGGATGCGATCATGCCGAAGTTGATGCGCTTAAAAATTGTACTGAATCTCCTGTTGGAGCAAGCTTGTATGTTAATCTAGAGCCTTGTAGTATTTATGGTAAAACACCCCCCTGTGTTAAAACTATTATCGAGAATAGTATTGATACTGTTTATATAGGTATAAAGGATCCGAACCCTGAAATTAATGGTTCAGGTATAGAACAGTTAAGGCATGCTGGAATTAAAGTTGAAACTAATATTCTATATGATAAATGTCTAGAGATTAATAAAGGTTTTTGTAAATGGATTAATACAAAAAGACCATATGTAATAGCAAAAGTAGCGCAAACTAAAGATGGCTTTATGGGACAAGATGATAAAACTTCTATTTGGATAACTGGAAAAAAATCAAAGGAGCATACACACAATTTACGTTCTATGGTTGATGCTATAATGATTGGTAAAAATACAGCTGAAATTGATGACCCTAAATTAACTGTAAGAAAAGTTTTAGGTAATAATCCTATAAGAGTTATTCTAGATACAAACAGGCAGCTACCCTTAACACTTAAAATTTTTAATGATAAAAATGCTCGAACTTATGTTATGTGCTCAGATAATCGTTTTGAAAACAATAAAACATCTTTTTGTGATTTCATAAGTGTGAAAGAAAAAAAAACTGTATTAGATCCATCTGATATACTAGAAAAACTTGGAGAACTTGGTATTACTTCGCTTTTGATAGAAGGGGGAAAGAAAGTTCATGAATCATTTTTTGGTGTAGATTTAATTGATGAGATGTATATATATACATCCAATAAAACTATAGATGGAGCTAGTTTGAAAAACCCTTTAATTGCAGATGAAAATTGGATTCTTAATGATGAATTGTATCTTGATGAAGATGTTTTGAAAATTGTTAGAAAGAAAGAATTATGTTTACAGGAATCATAGAAGAATTAGCTCGCGTTAAAAGTATAGATAAGATTGATAATTTTTATACTGTACAAATTGCATCTGCATTTTCAGATGAAATTAATATAGGTGATAGTATATCTGTTAATGGTGTTTGTTTGACGGCTAAAAAAATAGGCGATTCTTTTTTTGAAGTTGATATTATCAAAGAAACACTTGATAAAAGTAGCTTGAAAACAATTTCTAATAAATCTTATGTTAATTTGGAAAGATCGATGAAAGTTTCATCTAGAATAGATGGACATATTGTACAAGGCCATGTGGAATCAGTAGCTGAAATTGTAGATTTGAAATCTTTTGATAATCAAACAAACTTTACTATTGAAATTGATGAAAATTATTTAAAATATTGCATCAAAAAAGGTTCTATTACGCTTGATGGAATATCGTTAACCATAGCCGAAATAAAAAATAATCATATTACGGTTGCAATCATTCCACATACATTGGATAATACAACGCTTAAGTTCAAAAAAATTGGAGACTTTGTGAATTTAGAAACTGATATGTTTGCTAAATATGTTGAGAATATATTGAGAGTAAAAAATAATGAGTGATTATAATAAGAAAATAAAAGAGGCAATTAAAGATTTTAAAGCTGGAAAGATGGTCATTGTTGTTGATGATAAAGACAGGGAAAATGAAGGTGACTTTATTATATCAGCAGAGCTATGTACTTCTGATGATATAAACTTTATGATGAAAGAAGCTCGTGGTTTAATATGTGCATCAATAACAAATGAAAGAGCTAATCAGTTAAAGTTATCTCCGATGGTATCATCTAGTACTGCTGTACATGAAACTAATTTTACTGTCAGTGTTGATGCCATTAAAAATGCTACAACAGGTATATCTGCTAAGGATAGGTGGGAGACAGTTAGAGTTTTGATGGATGAAAAATCAAAACCTGAAGATTTAGGTAGACCTGGTCATATGTTTCCTCTTATTGCAAAAGAGGGGGGTGTGTTGCAACGAGCGGGACATACCGAAGCTGCTATGGATTTAAGTAAGCTTTCAGGATTGAAACCAGGTGCATTGCTTGTAGAAATCGTTAATGATGATGGTACTATGGCTAGAAGTCCTCAGTTAGAGAAAATAGCTCAGAAATTTGATTTGTGTTTGATTAGCATTTCTGATCTTATTAAATATAGAAGAGAAAATGATAAGATAGTAGAAGAGATATCACGAGTTCCTTTCCCTACAGAATTTGGTGATTTTGAGTTAAGATTATTTGAAGATAAGATTCATAAGGATCATCATGTAGCTATAGTAAAGGGAGAAATTTCTAATGATAAAGAGTCTATGGTTAGGGTTCATTCTCAATGTTTAACAGGCGATATATTTGGCTCATTGCGTTGTGATTGTGGCTTGCAACTCAATAAAGCATTAGAATTAATTGATGAATCTGATAACGGTGTACTTGTTTATTTACGACAAGAAGGTAGAGGAATTGGTCTTAAGAATAAGATAAAAGCATATCAATTGCAAGATCAAGGCCTTGATACTGTGCAGGCTAATCATGAATTAGGGTTTAAAGCTGATTTAAGAGAATATGGAATTGGTGCAGAGATATTAATTGCATGTGGTGTAGGCAAAATGAAATTGTTAACAAATAATCCTAAAAAAATAATTGGTTTAGATGGTTTTGGATTACAAATAACAGGTCGAGAACCAATAAATTTTGATTCTAACCCTGTTAATGAAAAATACTTGACAACTAAGAGAGATAAATTAGGCCATTTGATATTAGGAAATAATGAAAAATAGAGAATATATTAAATTATGTATAGTCCTAAGTGTCTTTGATAGAAAAATATCTGACGCACTTCTTGCTGGATCTATTAAAAAATTTATTCAATCAGGTGGTTTGAAAGAGAATATTACATTTTTTGAAGTTCCTGGTGCATTTGAAATTCCAGGTACTGTTAGTATGATTCTTAAAAATTCTCATGATTATGATGCTATAATATCTTTGGGCTGTGTTGTAAAAGGTGATACAGCGCATTTTGAATATATTTCTTCTTCTGTTACAGACTCTTTATCTAAAATTTCTATTTCGGATGAATGTTCAATTCCTATTATTTATGGTATCTTAACGACTTATGATTATAAGCAAGCAATAGAGCGGTCTGATCCAAATAAAAAAGATAAGGGTGGGGAGGTTATGTCTGCTGCTCTTGATGTTATAGACACATATCAAAAAATTAATAATAAATAATTTGTTTTATATTAAAAACATATTCTTATACTTACTTTTTTTATCATTTTTTTTTCCCTCTGATGTTTTAAAGCATATTAGAAATATTACATCTTTATTAACAACAACTTCAATGATATCTATAAATGATGATTTTATAATCAGTTCAAGTGAAGGGGGCATTTATAAGGTTGATTTAAACAATTTAAATTTTTCTGATTATTCTAATAATCTAGAGTATATTGATATTAATAGTATTGCTCTCCATGATAATCATTATTGGTTAGCTGGAAATGATGGTAATATCCAAATTTTAGACGAAAATTTTAATTTAGTTAATGTTATTGATTATACAAATTTTTCATCTATTAGAAAGATAGTCTTTTATGAACAGTATGCATTTGCTATTGGTGCTGATTTAGAAGGTTATGATGTATTGGTTCAATATTCCGCAGATGGATATCCTAATTATTTGAATTATATCACTATTAATGATTTATTAAATACAATACCTGATTGCGAGGTATGCCCTGGTAATCATACAGTACATGATATTCATATTGGTAATCATGCAATTACGCTTGCAACTACAGCAGGCCTTTATATTGCAGATTTATCTACCTATAATCATAATTTATTATCTATTTCATTAGATTGGACCTCTCTTGTGGGAGATGAAACATTGTTGATTATTGATGGTTTTAGTTATTTGAAATTAAATAGTCAGGTTAATGTTTTTTATAGCGAAACTAGCGAATTTTTTCCTTACCCTACTTCAAATTTAGATATTGTAGCTGCTAAGTATTTTAACGGTAAGTTGTACTCTTTATTTTCTGATATTTTATATGTATCTAATTTAGATGGTTCAGATCTTCAAGAATTTAACAATTTAAGCGGTTTAGATTTTAAAGATTTATTATTAATTGATAATGATATTTATATAGGATCAAAAAAAGCAGGCATTATTAAGCTAGATAATTATTTATCTGAATTTTCCTTTATTATTCCCAATACATTATTTTCTAATAATATAACATCTATTGATATAAATGATAATTATACCTTAGCAGGCCTATCAGGCAAAGCAGAGCAAGTATTAGGTGGATTTGTTATAGATCATATTCATACAGAATTAAATATAAAAAATTTCTATTCTTATAATAATTATGATTTTAATTACCCCGTATCAAATTCAATTGATAATGTTGCGTATAATGGAAAGTTATTATCATATGCACAAGGGAACGTCGAATCTTATGATATTAAATTTAATAGTAAGGGAGATCTCTATTTTTTGAATTCAGGTATTTATTTAGATCCAGATAATTATTCTTATGATAATAATATTGAATATATCAGTTCTTTAATTAATTTAAACCCTCTTACTCTGGAAATTAGTAATTCTTGGGGGCAAGATGTATTCTCTGGTAAAAGAGAATTGTATCCAGATGAAGACGGAAATTGTTCTATTTCAGGTCAAGATAAAAATCATACTATTGTAACGCAGTTACTATTTGATAATAATGATAATGCTTGGATTGTAAATCCTCATTCAGAAGGCGATATAAATAAACCTGTTTGTGCAATGATTAATAGTCAAGAGAATAATTGGGTTTGTATAGAAGATCATAATAATCCAGATAATTGTTTGGATCTTAATAATGAATATTTACTACCTAGTGAAGTTGTTATTGATTATAATAACAATTTATGGATTGGATATGAAAAAGATATAAACCTAGATTATTCTCCAGGTGGGCTTAAGATGGTTAAATTTAAAGATATATTAGATCCTAATGATGATTTATGGTATTCTAATACAAATTATAGTAATAGAACTATAGATGTTGTTGGTTGTGCTGATAATGAATCATTTCATAACATTTCTATTTTTTCTTTAGATATAGGCAAAGATAGTTTAGGCAATACAATTTTATGGATTTTAACTGAGTCTGGTGCTATGGCATACAGAGTTTACAATGAGGGTTCAAGGTATAAATTGGAGCCTCAATCAATCCCAGGTTTCTGCGATTTTTATCTATCAAATATTGATTTTGATAATCAGTCAAAAATAAGAGTTGATAAACAAAACAATGCTTGGATTATATCAAAGGAGGGTGTGACTGTTCTCAGTCCTCAAAATCCATGGGAAATAAAAATGTCTTTAAATTTAGAAACAAGTAATTTATTATCAAATAATATACAAGATATAGCTTTTGATGATAATGGCTACATCTATTTTGCAACGGATAGAGGGCTTTCAATTTTTCAAGGTATTTTTGCTACTGATAGAAGTAATTCATCTATATCTGTATCTCCAAATCCATTTATGATTGGAGATAGTAATACCTTGACAATAAGCAATTCCCTTTATGGATCAATTATACAAATAATGAATTTATCCGGAAAAGTTGTAAAAGAGTTCAATCTAAATGAAGGTAATGTTATTTTAGATTGGGATGGAAGAGGAGAGAATGGAAAATATTTAAATACAGGTGTCTATTTGCTTTCTGGTTTTCATCCTTCAGGTAGTCAAGGAGTTACAAAGTTGGCTATTATTAGAAAATAATTATTTTTTCTTGCCCCAATCAAACCCAGTTGCATCTAAAATATAAAAAACTATACTTATTCCTAATGCTGTCATTAAATTATCTTCTATATTAATCCATCCTTTAATATAGCTGTTAATTATAGCACCCATAAAAACAATCAAGGATGCTATTATAGAATGTTTTTTCATATAATTTCCCTTTTATTTAATAATTATTTATTCATTAAAACTTAAAATTAAGTTTATAATTAAAATAATATCTTGAATATTATTGTTGCCATCATTATTCATATCAGCATTTATTATAAAGTCATTATTTAGTATAGTATCAATCGCAATGATAACATCTAGAATATTAATAATTAAATCATTATTAAGATCACCTTGAATATATTGTTCATAGTAATATGCTCCCATATCACTAATAGTCATATCTTCATCTATTATATTTGGATCTCCAGAATCTATACAAGGTGAATTTTCCATCAGATGATAATCATTAAAGTCCAAATCAATAAATAAAGGATTCTCTGATATAGTTCCAACTCCATGTATTTCTAAATTATTTAACCCTTCTATATTTGAATATTTTATATCATATTCAAAAAATGCATCTGATGTATATCCATCTAAATTGTATTCTGGATTTGTATTGTTTTCATGATAATTATAATAAATAATTGTATTATTTATAGAAGCATTTCCTCCATCCATATATATTCCTGTTCCTGTAGCATTGCTATCTATAATGTTTTCTATTATACTGCTATTTAATATATCTAAATTAGATACAGATACAAATATTCCTCCTCCAAAACCCACTGATTCATTTCTTGCTATTATAGTTTTATGCATGCTTAAATTGGTTTGTCCTCCAACCCAAATCCCGCCTCCTCTTGAATCAGAATAATTTTCCTCTATTATTACATTTTCAAAATTAGCACTACTATTGCTTATATAAATGCCACCACCAAATCTTGTCTCATTATTATTGATTATAATATTTGATAGTTCTAAGTTACTTAATAGTGCTTGAATTCCTCCTCCGCTACCATATAAATCCATTCCATTTTCTTCTATGGTTGAATTATATGCAGATAGAGAGTGATTAACAACAAAAACACCTCCTCCTTCAGAAGCTAAGTTATTTTTAATTATACAATTGTATATATATGGATGTTTAGTACTTGATTCTGTAGAATAAAAACAAATTCCTCCACCAGCAAATGCTGAATTATTTTTTATGCTTAAATTTTCTAAGATTAAATTTGAATTATTAGATAAAATACCCCCTCCGTATGTTGCTCCATTAATATTTTGACCCGATCCATTTTGAATAATAAATCCTCTTATGGTTAAGTATTGATTATTGATATTATTGCATGTTATAGTAGGTCCATTTTGATTTCCATCTAGTATTGTTTCTTCATTTTGATTATCTGAAACTAAGAATATGTTTTTTTCATCAATTATGATATTCTCATAGTATACACCAGGACTAACTCTAATTGTATCCTCATTAGATGCATAATTGATAGCTTGCTGAATAGTAGAAAAATCTGCAGGTACAAATATTTCATTTGATAAAGTTATATTTATTAATATGATGATTAAGGCAAACATTTAATTTTACTTATTATTTAAGCGAGATTGATATAGCATAATTAATATGATAGAAAATAATAATATTCCAATATAATTATATTGATTATTAAACATGGGATTCCACCATGATGATATTCCTGTTATGAAAATAGGTATAGCAATTAAAATCCCCATAATTGCTTCCCCTGTAATTAATCCTGATGCAAATATAGTCCCCTCTTCATTATTTTTTGTTAGATATGATATGAGACTTCCTAGAAATATAGGTAATGATAAACCTATTGGTAAATAAATTCCAACAGCAACTGCTAAAACAGGAAACCTTAAATTTGATTTCCTTTTTTCCTGTATTTCATCTAAGATGATAATGATTGTTCCAATTATTATTCCACTAAAAATCCAATTCCAGGGTAGTGCTTTACTGAAAACTCCTTGGACTACAGTTTGCATTAAATTTGCTTGTGGAGCAGGAAGTGTATCTGATCCTATTGTGTAAGCACTATTAAGTATGTTTAACACAAATGTAACTGTTAATGCAGATGCTGTAGTTCCAATAATCTGCATTATTTGCTGTTTCCAAGGTGTTGCCTTTATTAGATGTCCTGTTTTTAAATCTTGCATATTATCTCCAGATATAGCAGCTGAACAACATATTATAGATCCAAACAGAATAGATGCAACCATGCCATTAGTAGATATGAAACCGATATAATTGATAAATAAAGCAGATAGTAGTATTGTTGCTATTGTAATTCCTGATATAGGATTATTAGATGAGCCTACAATTCCAGCCATATATGCTGCTATTGCAGAGAATAAAAATGCAATAATTATAATCATAACTGTTATCACAATACTAAATCCTGTTGTTTGAAAAATAGAATAATAAATTGAGTATAAAGGAAATATTAATAAAAGTATAATTGCGGCTATTATATATATTGATAAATTACCCTCTTTAGATATTGAATTTGTGCCTGTATTATTCTTTAATTTTATTCCACTTATAATAGGTCCTATAAGTTTTATGATTGACCAAAAACCTCCAATTAACATTGCTCCTACGCCTAAAAAACGAATTTTTGTATTCCAAATATTCCATGCGATTTTTTCTATATTCCCTGTGTAATCTAAAGATGAAGTGTAGAATGGTATTGCAATAATCCAGCTTATAATGCCCCCTAGTAAAACTAAGAATCCAACATTAATTCCTACGATGTATCCAACTCCAATTAAAGCAGGAGATAAGTCGCAGGCAATTCCAAATATAGAAGATTTAATTCTAAAAATATATTCTATAGAAGAAGTCCATAGCCCTAGCGCTTGTTGACAAAATTTTATAAAAGCTCCAATAATAGTTGATTTTAATATCGTATTACCTAATTTGCTATTATTTGTAGATTCTAATATTTTAGATGTAGCTATTCCTTCTGGGAATTTAAGTTTTCTATTAATAATTAGAGTTTTTCTTAGAGGGATTGTAAATAAAACCCCTAATATTCCTCCTATTAAAGCAATTTTAGTAACTTCTATATAGTCAAAATTTGTCCAATATCCCATTAATAATAGCGCTGGAAATGTAAAAATTACTCCAGCAGCTAATGATTCTCCTGCAGATGCTGACGTTTGGACCAGATTGTGTTCTAGTATGGTTGATTTTTTGAAAAATCTTAAAATGCTAATTGACATAATAGCTGCAGGAATAGACGCTGAAACTGTCATGCCTGCAAATAAACCTAAGTATGTATTTGCTCCAGATAATAATATTGAGAAAATAATCCCAAGAATTATAACTCTTAATGTTAATTCATTATTTTTATGTAACATAAAATCTTTTAAAGATTATTAAATTTATTTGTTAAAAATTTACTATAAATAAGTTAATATAATTTCATGTATAAATATTGTTCAAATTTATATAAATATGAAAGATATCAATCTAGGACTGTATCAATTGGTGATATTTCTTTAGGTGGAGAATATCCTATACGATTACAAAGTATGACAACAACAAATACTCTAGATATTGATTCTACAGTAAATCAAACGATTAAAATTATTGAAGCTGGTAGTGATTATGTTAGAATTACAGCTCCTAGTATTAAAGAAGCAAAAGCATTAAAAGAAATCAAAGAAAAATTGTGTAAAAAAGGTTATAAAAACCCTTTAATTGCAGATATACATTTCACTCCAAATGCGGCTATTGAAGCTGCAAGAATAGTAGAAAAAGTACGAATTAATCCAGGTAATTATGCAGATAAGAAAAAATTTCTATCATTTGAATATACTGATGAAGAATATAATTTAGAGCTAGATAGAATTTATGATAGATTTTCTCCTTTAGTAAAAGTATGTAAAGAGTATGGAACAGCTATGAGAATTGGGACTAATCATGGTTCTTTATCAGATAGAATTATGAATAGATATGGTGATACTCCTTATGGTATGGTTGAATCAGCAATGGAATTTATTAGAATTTGTGAAGATCATAATTTTCGTAATATAGTTTTATCAATGAAATCAAGTAATCCCTTGATAATGGTTCAAGCATATCGCCTTCTAGTTAATAAAATGGAAAATGAAAATATGAATTATCCATTACATTTAGGTGTTACAGAAGCAGGTGAAGGCATGGAAGGTAGAATTAAATCTTCATTAGGTATAGGTACTTTGTTAGAAGATGGTTTAGGAGATACAATTAGAGTATCTTTAACAGAAGATCCTGAATATGAAATTCCTGTAGCTAAAAAAATAGTCAATAGGTACAGAAAAAGACATAATCATAAAAAAATAGATAATCATTGTAAGCAAATGTTGAATCCCTTTGAATATAAAAAAAGAGAAACATCTATTATTGGTAATATTGGTGGAAGTAATGCTCCTGTAGTTATATCTGACATATCCTTCTTGAATAAAATTGATTTAGATGTTTTATCAAATTTAGGATATTTATATTCTAAACAAAATGATAAGTGGTTAATTAAAGATTTGGCTGTTGATTATGTACACGTAGGGGATAATGAATTCAGCATTGAACTTCCTAATCAGTTAGGGGTGATATGTTCTTACTCAAATTGGAATAAGAATAAAAATAAAAATAATATTTTTCCTGAATTAAAAGTTGATGAGTATAAAGAGTCAAACATAGATAGTTTGAAATTTATATATATATCAGATAGTCAAGATATAGATCAAGAGTTTATTGAATTAATTAAGAAAGATGATAATGCTGTCATTTTATTAGATACATACAATGAACACGGCTTATCTCATCAGCGAAATTTGTTTTTTCATTTAATTAATTTGAAAATTAAATCACCAGTAATTATAGGCAGGTATTATGAAAATCTATTATTGGAACAATTACAAATTGACTCTTCGGTAGATATTGGAGGTTTGTTTATTGATGGCCTAGGTGATGGTATTTTTATATCACATAATAACTGTGCATCAATTCAAGAGGTCAATAAGTTAGCCTTTCAAATTTTACAATCTACTCGTACTAGAATAACAAAAACAGATTATATTAGTTGTCCCTCTTGTGGTAGAACACAGTTTGATTTAATAAAAACTACAGCAGAAGTGAGAAAACAAACATCTCATTTAAAAGGACTCAAAATTGCCGTTATGGGCTGTATCGTTAATGGTCCAGGAGAGATGGCAGATGCTGATTATGGATATGTTGGAACAGGATATAAGAAAGTTTCTATATATAAAAAACATAATGTAGTAACAAAAAATATAGATTCAAGTAAAGCTGTTGAAGCTTTGATTTCAGTTATAAAAGATAATGGAGATTGGATTAACCCATAGAAAGGAAATAATGGAATTATTAATTAAACCACTTAATCAAAAGGCAAGAGAAAAATATTTAAATCATGGACACTTCCATGATGGTGATGCAGGCCTCGATTTGTATGCTTTAGAAGATATCGTTTTTTCTCCTTTAGAAACAAAGAAAATAAAACTAGGTATAGCATGTGAGCCAAAAGATGGTAAGGCATATTATCTCTTTCCAAGATCTAGTATCTCAAAAACACCTTTGCGTTTATCAAATTCAATTGGCTTGATTGATGGCGGGTATAGAGGAGAAATAATGGCTTCATGTGATAATATAAAAGATTTTGAATATACTGTAAAGAATGGAGACAGATTGTTCCAATTAGTAGCAACAGATAGCTCTTGTATAAGCTATAGCATAGTTGACACTCTATCAGATACCACACGAGGAAAGGGTGGTTTTGGCAGTACAGGTAGATAATGTGTGCCTATATGTCATACATCTTATTTGTGGCATTAAATTTGTAAATATTAATTTTGAATTTTATTTTATTTAAATGAATTTATTAAAAAGGAGATTGAGTTATGGGTATAAAACCTTTATCAGATAGAGTTGTTATTAAAGCAGAAGATGCTGAAGAAAAAACTGCTTCAGGTATAATTTTGCCAGATACAGCAAAAGAGAAGCCTCAAATTGGAGAAGTCGTTGCAGTTGGCCCTGGGAAAAGTAGTGATTCAGGTACTTTGTTGAAAATGAGTTTGAAAAAAGGAGATAAGGTTCTTTATGGGAAATATTCAGGAACTGAAATTTCTCATAATGGAGTAGATTTATTAATTATGAGAGAATCTGATATTCTCGCAATTCTATAAAAATTTATAAAAGGAGAAATAATTATGGCAAAAAATATTGATTATGATATAAAAGCAAGAAGTAGTCTTAAAAAGGGTGTTGATTCGCTAGCAGATGCAGTGAAAGTTACATTAGGACCAAAAGGTAGGAATGTAGTCATTGATAAAAAGTTTGGTGCTCCAACTATTACAAAAGATGGAGTTTCAGTTGCTAAGGAAATAGAACTAGATGATGCTGTTGAAAATATGGGTGCTCAAATGGTAAAAGAGGTTGCATCAAAAACTGCAGATGTGGCTGGAGATGGAACAACTACTGCTACTGTTTTAGCTCAATCTATTATATCAGAAGGTTTAAAAAATGTTACAGCTGGTGCAAACCCTATGGATTTAAAAAGAGGTATAGATGGAGCTTCTCGTCAAGTTGTAGATTATTTGAAATCAATTTCTAGAGATGTATCTAAAAAAGAAGAAATATGTCAAGTAGGGACAATCTCTGCTAATAATGATCTATCTATTGGTGGCATTATAAGCGATGCAATGGAAAAAGTTGGAAATGAAGGTGTTATTACTGTTGAAGAAGCTAAAGGTATTGATACATATCTAGAAACTGTGGAAGGAATGCAATTTGATAGAGGGTATTTATCCCCTTATTTTGTAACTAATGCAGAATCAATGGATGCTGAGCTTGAGTCCCCTATGATTTTAATTCATGAGAAGAAAATAAGTAATATGAAGGAATTACTACCTATACTTGAAAAGGTCGTACAATCAGGGAAATCATTACTTATTATAGCAGAGGATATTGAAGGTGAAGCTTTAGCTACCTTAGTTATGAATAAATTAAGAGGCACATTTAAGGTTGTTGCAGTTAAAGCTCCTGGTTTTGGAGATAGAAGAAAGGCTATGTTGCAAGACATCGCAATATTAACAGGTGCAACTGTAATATCTGAAGAGCAAGGGTATAAACTTGAAAATGCTACAGAAGCTTATCTTGGAACAGCTAAAAAAGTAAATGTCGATAAAGATAATACAACTATAGTAGAAGGAAAAGGTGATTCATCTAATCTTAAGGCTAGAGTAAATGAGATTAAAGCACAGATTGAAAAATCAACTTCTGATTATGATAAAGAAAAATTGCAAGAAAGATTAGCAAAATTATCAGGGGGTGTTGCTGTAATTAATATTGGTGCAGCTACAGAAGTTGAAATGAAAGAAAAGAAGGCTAGAGTAGAAGATGCTTTACATGCAACAAGAGCAGCAGTTAAAGAAGGAATTGTTCCAGGAGGAGGTGTAGCTATGTTGAGAGCTAGTGCTAAAATTGATCTTAAGAAATTTTCTGGAGATGAAGCTATTGGTGCAGAAATTCTTATGAAAGCATTAGAAGGTCCAATGAGACAAATTTTAGAAAATGCGGGTTTAGAAGCATCTGTTATTATTAATGATGTAAAATCAAAGAAGAATAATGATGGTTATGATGCTAGAGCTGATAAATATGTTGATATGGTTAAGACAGGAATTATTGATCCAACATTAGTTACAAGAACAGCGGTTGAAAATGCAGCAAGTATAGCAGGTTTACTTCTGACAACTGAAGCTGTAATTACAGATAAGCCTGAACCAGAGTCTGGTGCTCCTGCAGCTCCAGATATGGGAGGAATGGGAGGCATGGGAGGTATGGGAGGAATGATGTAGTTTCATTTTTCTTTATAAAACTTCTAAAATGATAAAAAAAGCAGGGCAAATTTGTCCTGCTTTTTTATTTATATAAAAAGATTTATTTTATAGGGTGTACATATGAAGAATAATGCTAATAATATATCAACTAATAGAAAAGCTTTTTATGAATATGATATTTTAAAAAAATATGAGGCTGGTATAGTACTCAAAGGTTCAGAGGTGAAGTCTATTAGAGAAAATAATTCAAATATTAAAGAAGCGTATATAAGAGTTAAGGATGATGAAATATTTATAATAGGTATGAATATTGCAAAATATTCTCATGAAGGATATTCTACACATGATCCTGATAGAGAAAAAAAATTATTATTACATAAAAATGAAATACAGAATATAAAAGAAGAAGTAGAAGAAAAAGGTAAAACAATAATTCCATTGAACTTATATTATAAAAATGGAAAAGTTAAAATTCAATTTGCTATAGCTAAAGGAAGAAAACTTTGGGATAAACGTAATTATAAAAAAGATCAAGATGTTAATAGGGAAATTGATAGAGCTATGAAAGATATAAAATAATGAAATTCAAATCTTTAGAAGAACAATTATACAGAATTAAGAGAGGGGTTGAAGAAATTCTTCCTGAAAGTGAATTAGTAGAAAAAATAGAAAAATCTTTATCTACAAATATTCCATTGAATATTAAGCTTGGTTGTGACCCTAGTAGACCTGATTTACATTTAGGTCATAGTGTCGTTTTAAACAAAATGAAGGATTTTCAAGATTTAGGACATAATGTTACTTTAGTTATAGGTGATTTTACTGCTATGATAGGAGACCCTACGGGTAGAAATAAAACAAGACCACAGCTAGATATGAAAACAGCAAAAATTAATGCTGATACATATATTAAGCAGGCCTCAAAAATATTAGATGTTAAAAAATTAAGAGTTGTTTATAATTCTGAATGGTTATCAAAGCTGAATTTCTCTAAAATTATTAATATTTCTGGAAAATTTACTATTGCGCAATTTTTAGATCGAGATGATTTTTCTAAACGTTATAAATCAGGTGTTCCTATTTCTATACATGAATTTATGTATCCTCTTGCTCAGGGTTATGATAGTGTAGTATTGAGATCTGATATTGAAATAGGTGGAACAGATCAAAAGTTTAATTTACTTCTTGGTAGAGATTTACAGAGAGAATATAACCTTAGTCCTCAAATTGCAATTATGCTACCTATACTTGAGGGTACAGATGGAAAAATGAAAATGTCTAAATCTTATGATAATTATATATCTTTTAATGATAAACCTAATGATATGTATGGAAAAGTTATGTCAATTCCAGATGAATTGCTTTTAAGGTATTATATGTTAACTACAAATATAGATTTGAAGGAAATTGAAGATTATAAGCTGATGTTAGATTCTGAAAAAATAACTTATAGAGATTTAAAAAGAAAATTATCTAGAGAGATTATTTCTATTTATTATGATAATGATATTGCTTCTCAGGCAGAACAGCATTTTATTGATGTTTTTGTAAAAAAAGTTGCTCCTGATGACATTGAAGTTGTTAAGGTTAATTCAAATATTAAACTTATAGACTTTTTACATGAGCAAGGTTTAGTGCAAAGTAAAGGAGAGTGCAAGAGGCTTATTAAGCAATCTGCTATTAAGTTCAATGATGTAGTTGTTAGTGATGTTAATTATGAAATCCAACCATCTATGAATGCTATTATTAAAGTAGGTAAACGAAAATTTATTAAAATTGCCTAAATTTTTTAATGAATATAAAATAGTTTTATCTAGTGTTGCTTCTATATATAGTAAACCTTCTTTTAAATCAGAGCTTATAACCCAGGCTCTTTTTTGGGAAAAATTGACTATTCTTGATAGTAAAGATAATTGGTATAAAATTAAACAAAGGGATAATTATATAGGATGGATACATTCTTTTTATGTTACAGATTCTTTAGCATATGATAACGATGAATTTTTAAGAGATTTTAAAAATTGGTATTGGGTTAAGGATAAATTTTTATATTTAAAATTAGAAAATGAAGTAAATTTTTTAGTGAGTTTTGGTTCGCTAGTACCATGTTTAGTAAAAGGGGAAGAACTATTTATTATATTCCCTGATAATACAGAATTAGCTGTAAATAAAAAAGCCTTAATAAAATTTAAAGATAAGCAAAATTATAGAAAAATGGTTTCATATGCTAGCGGTCAATTATTGGGAACTCCTTATTTATGGGGAGGAAGATCTTCATTTGGATTTGATTGTTCTGGTTTGGTTCAAGCTATAATAAATGTAGCTAATATTAATTCATACAATGTTGAGAAATCATTTTTACCGAGGGATGCATCTAAACAAGCTGGATCAAATATCCTTATTGAAAATCAAGAAGAACCAAATAAAGGAGACGTGATATTTTTTAAAACTAAAAATATTATTGATCATGTAGGTATATATATTAATAATGTAGATTTTATTCATTCTTCTGGTTATGTTAAAGTAAATTCAATTAATAAGACAAGTAGGTATTATTGTCCTAAATTAAAAAATAAATTGTATGGTATATATAGGGTTAGATAATAATGTTAAATTTATCTAGGGTATTATTGTTAAACTATAGTTATGAGCCTGTTATGGTTGTTAGTATAAAAAAAGCTATTATTCTTTATGTTTTGGATAAAGTAGACATACTTGAGAAATCTGAAAATCAAATCAGATCTTTATATCTTAGTATACCTATACCATATGTGATAAAATTAAAAAAATTTCTTTATGTAAGGCCTAGAAAGCTTGCTTTGACTAGAAACAATATAATTAAACGGGATGATGGAACTTGTCAGTATTGTGGTTTGAAGCCTTCTTCTGTTACAATAGACCACATTATCCCTAAAAATAAAGGTGGTAAAGATAGTTGGGATAATTTAGTAGCAGCATGTAAAAAATGTAATATGTATAAAGGCAATCAATTATTGAATGAAATTAATATGAAGCTTTTAAAGAGGCCAGCAAAACCTTCATATCTTTTTCATTTACAAAAATATAAAGATAGGCACCCTACATGGGATCCTTATCTTTATTTGAAAAAAGGAGCATATTTTGAATAAAAAAATTATTTTATCAGGTATCCAGCCATCAGGAGAGTTGTGTATAGGGAATTATCTAGGAGCATTAAAGCAGTGGAATATATTACAAGATAAGTATGAAAGTATTTTCTTAGTTGTTGATATGCATGCTCTAACTGTAGATCAAGTTCCCTCAGATTTACGACAAAGATGCTTAAGCTTTGTAGCACAATATATTGCCTGTGGGATAGATCCTGATAAAAGTATTATAGCAATGCAATCACATGTGCATGAGCATGTAGAGCTTATGTGGGTTTTAAATTCATTATGTTATTTAGGTGAGCTAAATAGAATGACTCAGTTCAAAGATAAGTCTAAAGATAAAAAGAATGTTAATGTAGGTTTGTTTACCTATCCGGTCCTAATGGCTTCTGATATATTGCTTTATCAGGCTGATTTAGTTCCTGTGGGTGCAGATCAAAAACAACATTTAGAGCTATCAAGAGATTTAGCTATAAGGTTTAATTATAAATATTCTGATACATTTAAAATTCCAGAACCTTTTATACCTGAATCAGGAGCTAGGATAATGAGCCTTCAAGACCCATTGAAAAAAATGTCTAAATCTGATTCTAATTTAAATAATATTATAGCTTTATTAGATTCTAACGCTATTATAAAGAAAAAAATTAATAGAGCTGTTACAGATTCTGGAAGTGAAATAAAATATTCTGAAGATAAACCAGGGCTTTCAAATCTAATAGATATTTATACATCTCTTACAAATGAAAAGATTGAAGATGTTGAACAAAAATATATTGGTAAAATGTATTCTGTATTAAAGAAAGATTTAATAGAAATAATAATTGATTTTTTAGGTCCAATTAAAGAAGAATATACTAAAATAATTAGTGATAAAGCATATTTAGCAGAAGTCCTTTCTGATGGCTCAGAAAAAGCCTCTTTTAAAGCACGTAGAACGTTATCAAAGGTTTATAGAAAAGTAGGTTTTGTAAAAAAATAGACAAATGAGAATTAATAAATATCTTGCTAGGTGTGGTGTGGGTTCAAGGAGGCAGTGTGATGAGTATATTAAAAATAGAAAAATTAAGGTTAACGGTAATGTCATAGATAATTTTTCTTATTCTGTGAGGGATTCTGATTGTGTCCAATATAAAGGTAAGAACCTGACATTTGTAGTTGAAAATTATATATATATAGTAAATAAGCCAAGGGGATATATGTGTACTTCTGATGATCCACGAGGAAGGAAGAAAGTTATTGACCTAATACCAGTGAATGTAAGATTGTTTAATATAGGTAGATTAGATTATAATACTACAGGTATTATATTATTTACTAATAATGGAGATTTGGCCAATAGTTTATTGCATCCTAGTAATCAGGTGCAAAAAAAATATTATGTTGAATCAAAAGAAAATATAAAAAATAATGATATTGAAAATATACGAAAAGGACTTTTTATACCTGGTTTTGGAAAAGTAAGAGCTGATATTACATTGCTGGAAAGTAAAAAAAATAGTTTTATATGGAATATCATTTTAACAGAAGGGAAAAATAGGGAAATTAGAAGAATCTTTAGCTATTTGAGTAATAAATTAAAAAAAATTCATCGATATGAATTTGCAGGGATTAAGTTAGGCAATATAAAATCTGGAAAATATAAAAAAATTAGTTATAGAGAATTTAATAAGTTTACCTCTATATAAAAAAATAAATAAATGTATTTAGAATTCTTACTTAATTTATATTATATTATCAGGCTTTTTGAAAGGGGAGAAATAATAATATGATTATAGCTATTGATGGTTTAGCAGGTTCTGGAAAATCTTCTACTGCAAAAATAATAGCAAGTAAGATTGGTTTTAATTATTTTTCGACGGGGAAAATGTATCGTGCTATTACATATTATTGTATAGAGCATAATTTGGTTGAATCTTTACCAGGGTCACTTATTAAATGTATTGATAATCTTAAAATTAACTTTAAAGATGATAATTTAAATAGAGTTTTAATAAATGATAAAGATTACAATGAGCATATTTATTGCAAAGAAGTTAACTCTTATGTAAGTATAGTTAGTTCTATTAAAAAAGTTAGAGTTTTAATGGTGAAATTACAGAGAAATATTGCAAAAGATTATAATATTGTATGTGAAGGTAGAGATATAGGCACCGTTGTATTTCCAAGTGCTGATTATAAATTTTTTTTTAGGGCTGATATAAAATCTAGAGTTAATAGACGATATGCGGAAATAAAATCAAAAAATAATTTAATTACCAAGAAAAAATTGAAAAGTATGATATTGAATAGAGATTATAAAGATATGAATAGAAAATTTTCTCCTTTAAAAAAAGCACAAGATGCTATTTTAGTTGTTACGACTAATATGACTATGGATGAACAAGTAAATTTTATAATTAATAAAATAGATTTAAAAAAATAAATAGGGTATGATTTTTATGATAAATGATGAAAATATTATAGTTAATGATAATGATGAAAATAATTCAGAGGATGTTGATGTGAGTGTTGAAAAAGATTCTTCAATTGAGAATATTATTAATAATGAAGAATTAATCGCTGAAAACAGCCAAGATACAGAAGTAAACATAAAACCTCTATTGGATTATTTAAGTCCAGACATATTAACGGTAAAAGAATATTCATTTGATGAAATAAATAATCTTGATTTAGATAATAAAGACTTTGATGAAGAAGATGATATATATGATATTAAGGTACAAGATGTATCTGAGAGGCAGTTAGTTAAGGGTACTATAGTTGCTGTTTATGATAAAGAAGTTATTGTTGATATAGGATTTAAGTCTGAAGGTATTATTGATAAGACTGAATTTGAAACTATTCCTGAAATAGGTGAAGAGATTGATGTGTTTTTAGTAGTATTTGAAGATAGGAAGGGTAGATTAATTCTATCAAAGAGAAGAGCAGATTTTGAAAAAAGATGGTCAGAATTAAGAGATGCTGCAGAAAATGATACTATTCTTAAGGGAACTGTAATTAAAATCATCAAAGGTGGTTTAGTTGTTGATTTAGGAGTTGTAAATGCTTTTTTGCCAGGTTCTCAAGTTGATATAAAACCTGTATCTAATTTTGAAGAATTTTTAAATAAAGAATTCGATTTTAAAATAGTTAAATTTAATGAATTTAGGCAAAATGTTGTAGTATCTAGAAAAGCAACAATGGATTCTGATATAGATGAAAATAGAGCTAAGCTATTAGAAAATATTGATATTGGTTCTTCTATTGAAGGTACTATTAAAAATATAACAGATTTTGGAGCCTTTATTGATTTGGGAGGTGTTGATGGACTTTTGCATATCACTGATATAACATGGGGAAGAATTAATCATCCTAGTGATAAATTAGCATTAGGACAATCTATAACAGTTAAAATTATAGATTTTGATCAAGAGAAAAAAAGAATATCATTAGGACTGAAACAATTATCTGCTGATCCTTGGGAAGGTGCAGATGATAAATATACAGAAGGAACAAAGATTTCAGGTAAAGTTGTTAATATGATGAATTATGGAGCTTTTGTTGAGATTGAAGAAGGAATAGAAGGTCTTATTCATATTTCAGAAATATCATGGACTAAGCATATAAGACACCCCTCTGATATCTATAAAATAGGAGATAATGTAGATGCTGTAGTACTTTCAATTGATATTGAAACTAAGAAAATATCGTTAGGTGTTAAGCAACTTGAAGACAATCCTTGGTCTGATATAGAAAAGAAAATAAAAGTTGATGAAACATATAAAGGTAATGTTAATAATATAGTCCAAAATGGAGCATATATTAGTTTGCAAAATGATTTGGAAGGTTTTTTAAATGTTAATGATATATCATGGACAAGAAAAATAAAAAATGCCTCTGATATCATTAAAAAGGATCAGGAATTAGAATTGCTTGTATTAGATGTTTCATCTAAAGAAAAGAAAATTTCATTAGGCTTAAAGCAAACAATTAAAGATCCTTGGGAAAATATTTCAGATTATTTTAACATTGATGATAAGTTAAATGGTAAAGTTCTTTATATATTAGATAAAGGAATTATTTTTCTATTAGATAATGATTTTGAAGGCATTCTTCCAATAAGTAAAATTAATGAGGACGCTAAAGATTTATTTGAAATTAATAAAGAGTTTGCTCTTATCGTTAGTCAGATTAATCAAGAAAGTAGAAAAATTGTATTAAATATTGATGAATCTAATAATGAATCTTCTATGGTTGAGGACAAAACTGTTGAAGATGATAAAAATTCTGAACAAGATTTGGATAAAGAATAAAAATACTATTTGTTTGAAAAATTAACATACTTACTATAAACCATGATTGTACTTGGTATTGAAACATCATGCGATGAAACATCTGCTTCTGTTGTAAAAGATTTTAAAGTTTTAAGTAATGTAGTCAAAACTCAATCAATTCACATTGAATACGGTGGAGTCGTTCCTGATTTAGCCTCAAAAGACCATGAAAAAAAGATTCTTAATGTAGTTAATGCTAGCTTAAAAGAAGCAAATATTTGTTTATCTGATATTGATGCTGTTGCTGTAACTTATGGTTCCGGTTTACTTGGTAGTCTTATTGTTGGACTAAATTTTGCAAAAGGACTTTGTGTTGGCTTGAATATTCCCTTAATAGGTGTTAGTCACTTAGTAGGTCATTTATCCTCTAGTTTTATTAATAAAGAAATTCTTTATCCACACTTGAGCCTAATAGTATCTGGAGGACATACTCAAATATGGCTTGTTAAGAGTAGTCATCAGTATAGTGTTATAGCTAATACAGTAGATGATGCTGCAGGAGAAGCTTTTGATAAAGGAGCTAGAATTCTTGGTCTTAGTTATCCAGGAGGACCAGAAATTGAAAAAAAATCTAAGGATGGTAATCCTAATAAATATATTTTTACAATACCAGAAGTTAAGCAAAATCCTCTTAATTTTTCTTTTAGTGGTTTAAAAACAGCACTATTATATAAGAAAAAAGAATTAGATACATTAAAAGAATATCACCTTTCTGATTTAGCTGCCTCTTACCAACATGCAATTGTTAAAACTTTATTAGTTAAGTTAGAAAGAGCTATTACGCAATATAAAATAAATAATATAACTATAGTAGGAGGCGTCTCTGCTAATTTATATTTTAGAGAATTAGCTAAGTCTTTAGAACAAAAATATGATTTAAGAATAGTATTCCCTGATATGGAATATTGTACAGATAATGCAGCAATGATAGCTATGGCTGGTTATTTGCAGTTAAAAGATAAACAGTATTCAGATTTAACAATTGAAGCTAACCCTAATATAGTTTACAATTAAGTATATATGATAAAAACCGTTGTCTCTATTTATATCCTTTTCTTCTTTTTTGCTTTATTTTTATTTATGTTGTATAAATATTGGATAAATATTAAAGATGAAAAAAGAAATATAAGATATATCTTAGTAACAATTCGTTCAACAGTTCTCCTAATGTTATTAATTATATTTTCAAATCCATTGTTTTTATTAAATCAAACAATTATAGATAATAAAAAGATAGCTGTATTTTTAGATAATTCTAAAAGCGTCTCTTTTTTAAAAAATAGTAATGACTTCAAAGATAAAATTTCTTTACTTGAAAATGAATTAAATATGAACAATGTTGAATCTAATATTTATTTATTTGGAGATAGTATACGTAATTTAACTGATTATTCTAAAATTGATTTCAATGATAGTTCAACTGATATAAATCAAGTTTTTGAAGCAGTAAAATTTTTGAATTACAATGAATATATTTTAATCAGCGATGGTATGCAAAATCAGGGATTACTTGATTTCCTATTATTACCTAATGTTGTTATTAATGTATTTGGCTTAAACTCAAATTATAAAAATGAGGATTTATCAATAAATGATGTTAGTATAGTATATACAAGTAAAGATAGTATACATATTAAAACTAAAATCTTATCAGAGTCTACTTATAATTATAACTCTATTTTAGTTAGGCTTTCGAATGATAAGGTGAATAATAAAGATTTAGGGTATGTTGATATAGCAAGTGATAAAAAAGTATTTTTCAATGATTTTATTATATCTAAATCTGATTTGTCATCTAATAATATTATTCATATAGAGAACATTGATAATGAATCAAATTTAGATAATAATTATTATAATTTTACATTAGATTTAAATTCTTTAAATCGTAAAAAAGCATTACTTTTTTCTGGACGATTATCTCAAAACACAAAATATATTAAGAGCTTAATTAAGGAATATCCTAATATAGATTTATATCATTTTTATAATCTATATGAATTTAATCCAAATGAAGTTCAAATTGATCAGTTTGACATTATCATTCTTGATAGTTTTCCCATTAGTCCTGAACATCTAAAAATTGTAAAAGAATATAAGTTTTTTAAGAATAAAAATATAGTGTTTTTAAAAGGACCATCTGTTAATGATGATTATAATTATTATAATGAATATTTATTTCAGTGGGGTTATGTCTTTAATCCTGAAAAAAATGGTGATATTGTTTCATATAATACTGAAAATTATAATCTATATGGAAGTATAATTAATAAAATAGCTCCAATAAATACCGATAGAAAGTTAACTAATATCAACCTTGAAAAATCAATTTTATATGATAAGAATAATAGCAGTACACTTATTGATTATAAAGATAATAATTTATTTTTATTTATACCAAATCTTTCAAAAGCTTCAAATGAAACATTAAGTATATATAATACTGATAATTTAAAATTCTTAATTAACTTATTATTTAAGAAAATTATTTTTGATTTTGATACAGATAGGCCTGTTATTTATTCTAACAATAAAAGTCCTTATATAAATAATAATTTTAATTTATATATGGATTTAAATAAAATTAATTCACAATATGAAAAAATTAAATTTTTTATATATAATAAAGATGGATCTATTTATTCTGAAATTAATAATTGTAGTCTAAATCAAGATAAGGTCTATAAGTGCACTAGCTCTTTAAATGTAGCAGGTAAATATTTTGTACAAGCTCAAATTGATTTCATAAATGGTTATAAACTTTCAAGTAATCAAATTGAATTAATTATTAATGATTTAGATGTTGAAACAAATAACCTTGGTTTAAATCAAAAAATATTAGAAGATATTTCACTTAATTATAATGGTTTTTATTCTAGTTTAGAAGAATTAAATAATTATGTAAATTCTATTAAACCAGAATCCTATGTAAGTTTAGATTTATCTGAAATTTTGATTTTTAATTTTCAATATTTTTGGTTTTTAATTATTTTATTATTAATGCTAGAATGGGCTATTAGGAAAAATAAAGGATTATTATAAAAATGTCTTCTTATATAAATAGAATACTTGTTACAGGTGGTTCAGGTTTTATAGGAGCAAATTTTATCATCAATCAGTTATCAAGTACAGAAAATGTAATTTTAAATTTAGACAAACTTACATATGCTTCTTCACCTAATTCACTTAGATTAGTAGAATCCAACCCTAATTATAAATTTATTAAAGGTGATATTTCTGATAATAATTTAGTAAGTAAAATAATATTTGATTTTAAACCAACATATTTAGTGAATTTTGCAGCTGAATCACATGTAGATAATTCTATCAAGAACCCTAAAACCTTTATTGATACAAACGTTTTAGGCGTATTTAATTTATTATTTCAATCTAATAAATATTTCAAACAGCTAAGTCCAGTTAAAAAAGAAAAATTTAAATTTATTCATATATCAACAGATGAAGTCTATGGTAGCTTGAATAAAGGAGATGTAAGTTTTACTGAATTAAATAGGTATAATCCAAGCTCACCTTATTCTGCTTCTAAGGCTTCATCTGATCATTTAGTTTTATCTTGGTTTAAAACTTATAATTTTCCTACTATAGTTACAAATTGTTCTAATAATTACGGCCCATTACAATTTCCTGAAAAATTAGTTCCTATGGTAATATTAAATTGTTTAAGTGAAACAAAAATTCCTATTTATGGCGATGGTTCTAATATTAGAGATTGGATTCATGTAAATGATCATTGTGATGCAATATATAGAATATTATTAAAAGGGAAGATTGGGGAACAATATAATATAGGTTCTAATAATGAAGTTAAAAATATAGAAATTGTTAAATATATTTGTAAAATTTTAGATAGTAAAATTAAAAGAAATAATAATTTAAAGTATTTTGATTTAATTGAATATGTTGAGGATAGGGCTGGTCATGATTTTAGATATTCTATAGATAATACTAAAATCAAGGAACATACAGGATGGGCTCCTCGTATATCTTTTAATGAGGGACTTGTAAATACAGTAGATTGGTATATAAATAATCAAAATTGGTGGAAAAATATTTGATAGGAATTATATTAATATGAAAGGAATTATTCTAGCGGCTGGTAGAGGAAGTAGGTTATATCCGCTTACAAAAGTAGTTAATAAACAGTTATTGCAAATTTATGATAAGCCAATGATTTATTATCCTTTATCAACGTTAATGCTGCTAAATATAAAAGATATTTTAATTATTACTAATCCAAAGGATCTAGATTCATTTAAAATATTATTAGGCAATGGTTCTAGGATAGGTATAAAGATAAGTTATGCTACTCAAGATTCGCCAAAAGGGATAGCTGATGCTTTTAATATTGCAGATAATTATATTGGAGATGATAATGTTACATTAATATTAGGAGATAATATATTTTATGGCCATGGTTTTTTAGATCCTATTCGAAAAATTATTAAAAATCCAATTGGAGCAACTGTTTTTGGTTATCCCGTCAATGATCCCGAAAGATATGGTGTTGTTGAATTTGATTCAAATTATAATGTATTAAGTATAGAAGAAAAACCTATTAAACCAAAATCTAATTATGCTGTTCCTGGAATATATATATATGATAATAAAGTTGTAAATTATGCTAAGACTTTGAATCCTTCTAAAAGAGGAGAACTGGAAATTACAGATATAAATAAAATTTATCTTAATAATGGAAAATTAAAAGTTAATTTATTAGGTAGAGGGGTTGCATGGTTGGATACAGGTAAGCCTAACAGTTTATTTGAAGCGAGTACTTTCATATCTTATATAGAAGCAAGGCAAGGATTGAAAATATCATGCATAGAAGAGGTCGCCTATAATATGGGGTATATATCTAAACAGGAGCTTAAAAAAATAGTTGATAGACTGCCTGATGGATCTTATAAAGATTATTTATTTTCATTTCTCATTTCTATTAATTCATAAAGTTTATGAAATATGATTTTTCTTTAGATTTTTTTATAATTGGTGCGCAAAAATCTGGTACTTCAACTCTTCATCAAATCCTTAAGCAAACAAATCTTGTTTCTTTACCTAAAAATAAAGAAACACATTATTTTAGCTATTTAATAAATAAAAATAAAGATTTTAGATGGTATAAGAAACAATTTGACATTAAAAAAAAACATCAAATTTTAGGTGAAGTAGATCCTTCTTATATGTATATAAAAAATACTTCTTCCAATATAAAGAAAAATATTAAATCTCCTAAAATAGTGATAATTTTAAGAAAGCCAATAGAAAGAGCTTTTTCTCATTATTTAATGTCTTATAGAAGAGGTCTTGAATCAAAATCTTTTATAGAAGGAATATTAGATGAACCTGTAAGGTTAAAGATTGCCGATGAATTTTCTCTACAGCATTTTAGCTATTTGGATCGTGGAAATTATGCAAAACAAATAAAAGAATATCAAAAACTATTTAATGATTCATTATTTTTATTTCTTAAGTTTGATGATTTATTAGAAAAAAACAGTAAAAAGAAATTAATCGTATCTTTATTTTCTTTTTTAAATATTGATTTTAAATATGATAACTTTAATTTTGATGAAATTCATATGAATAAGAGTAAATTATTTAGATTTAGATGGATTCAAAATATACTATATGGAAAATCATATTTAAGGCGTTTATTATCAAAATTATTGATTAATGATACTTTGAGGTATAAGATAAAACAAAAAATAGAAAAAATGAATTTAAAAGAAATTAGTAGTGACTTTAAAGATACTATACCTGAAAATTTTCCAGATAAAATAGTTCGTTGGAATAATCAGCAAGTTTATGAATTAGAAAAAGTTACAAAGCTAAACTTAAAAAATTGGATTATTAAATAATTATGCAAAAAAAACAACCTATTATTATTACAGGTCTGCATAGATCAGGAACATCATTTTTAACAAGGATTATGGAAAATAATTCAGTTTTTTTTGGGGAATCAAAGGATATTAACCAAGAATCTTTATTTTTTCAGAATATTAATAAATGGATTATGTCAATAAATAGTTCAACTTGGGATAATCCTAAATCTTTTATTGATAAGGTAGATAGTAATAGTTATGCTATGATATTAAATAAAATACGTATTTTATTAAAGAGTAGATCAAATTGTCGATATTTTGGTTTTAAAACTTTATTTAATAAAAAAGATTTTTTCAGTTTAAATTATAATTGGGGATGGAAAGACCCTCGAAATGTATTTACATTACCCTTTTGGATAGATTTATTTCCAAAATCAAAGATCATAATAATAAAGAGGCATCCATATGATGTTTCTTTAAGCCTTTTAAATAGAAATATTAAATTGAAAAAAAAGGATTTGTTAAGTATTAAAAAAAATATTCCATATTATTTGATTCCTTTTTTAAATCTATCTAATTTTTCTAATTTAGGAAGTTTAAGAATTAATAATATAGATGATACTATGAAATTGTATGATTTATATATATTGGAAATAAATAAACTAGTAAATAAATATAAGGCTAATATCCTTTTAGTTAAATATGAAGATGTTGTTTTAGATTCTACTAGAGTATTATCCGAAATATATGAATTTTGTAATTTAAATTCTAGTAATGTCAAGTTACCCGAACCGATTTCTAAAGATAGAGCTTATGCATATAAGAATGTGAATATGAATTTTGATTTAGATAAATATACTGAGAAAATTAAATCTTATGATTACTAAAATGAAGATTGAGAATTGCCTTATCCCTGATGTGAAATTGATAACGAATATTGAATATCCTGATACTAGAGGTAGTTTTATTGAATCTTACAAAGAATCTATTTATACTAAGCTAGGAATTAACTATAAATTTGTTCAAGATAATTTAGTTTATTCAAAACAAAATGTATTAAGAGGATTACATTATCAAGATAAGCATCCGCAAGGTAAATTAATTTCTGTTTTATATGGTGAAATCTTTGATGTAGCTGTTGATATTAATAAAGATTCTAGAACTTATTTAAAGTGGGTTGGAAAAAGGCTTTCTAGGAATAATTTATCTCAATTATTTATTCCTCCTGGATATGCTCATGGTTATTGTGTTTTATCAGATTTTGCTATAGTTATGTATAAATGTACTGAATATTATTATCCAGATGAACAAAAAGGGGTTATTTGGAATGATAATAATATTAGTATAGATTGGCCTATTTCAAAACCTATATTATCAGATAAAGATAAAAAATTGCCTTTATTAGATAGACTTTAATTTAGAGTAATCTGATTCAACCATTATTTGGACTAATTTTTTAAAATTTGTTTTAGGTTGCCAATTAAGAATATTTTTTGCTTTTTTAGCATCTCCTAATAGTAAATCAACTTCAGAAGGTCGATAAAATTTAGGATTGATTTTAATAATTTCTTTTCCACTATGAACATCTATTCCTAATTCATTTTCTTTTTCTCCAGTCCATTCTAATTGTATCTTTAATTGTGCACATGTTTCTTCTATAAAATCTCTTACAGAATAATTTTTTCCTGTTGCTATTATAAAATCATCAGGTTTTTTTTGTTGAAGCATTAAGTACATTGCCTCTACATAATCTCTTGCGTAACCCCAATCTCGCTTTGAATCAAGGTTCCCTAGTTCAATATAATCTAATATCCCAAGTTTAACTTTAGATAAACCATGAGTTATTTTTTTAGTTACAAATTGATTGCCCCTGAGTGGAGATTCGTGATTAAATGAAATCCCAGAGCATGCAAATATATTGTAAGCTTCTCTATAATTTATTGTAATCCAATGCCCGAATAGTTTTGCAACCCCATAAGGACTTCTAGGATAGAATATAGTTTTTTCATTTTGAGGGCTTTCTGATACCTTCCCAAACATTTCAGATGATGAAGCTTGATAAAATTTAATTGAAGGATTTATATTCTTTACGGCTTCTAGTATTCTTGATACACCCAATCCTGTAACATCTGATGTCATTATAGGCATTTCAAAAGATGCTGCAACAAAAGATTGTGCTGCTAAATTATATATTTCATCAGGCTTATATTTTTCTATGACTCTATAAATATTTGTAAATTCTGAAAGTTCAAAATCTACTATTTCAATATCTTTTTCAATACCAAGTTCATTTAATCTCCATAAAGAACCACTAGCACTTCTTCTTTCTCCACCTATCACTTTATAATTCTTAGATAGTAAGAATTTTGCAAGATATGCTCCATCTTGTCCTGAAATTCCAGTTATTAATGCAATTTTATTCATTTTAGTTAAAAAATATTTTGTATAATCTACTTTATTATTAAAGTTAATTTAAAATAAAATTTTACAACTTAAATATTAGTATTAAATTTACACTATATATAAAATTAATTTTTAAATGTTATCATTAAAATATATAAGAGAAAATATAGACTTAGTTAAAAAGTCTATTGCTGCAAAAAATGTTGATTTTGATTTAGCTAAGTTGCTTGAATATGATAAAAAAAGGCGTGATATAATACAGGAAGTTGAGTCATTAAAAGCAAATAGAAATATTATTAATAAAAAAATATCATCATCAAATAATGTAAAGGATAATATTGATATTATGCGATCTATATCAAAAGATATTAAAAAGCTTGATATAGAATTGAATACTATCCTCTCTAAAATAAATAATGATTTATTATATGTACCAAATATTGTAGACTCATCAGTTCCTATTGGTGTAGATGAATCTTCTAATGTCATTGTTAGAGAGTGGGGTAAAAAACCTGAATTTGATTTTGACATAAAAGGTCATTTAGAATTATCAGAAAAACATCGATTACTTGATTTTAAGAGTGCATCAAAAATTTCTGGAAGTGCATTTCCTCTTTATACTCAAATAGGGGCTAAATATGAAAGATCTTTAATTAATTTTATGCTTGATACTCATATAGCGGAGCATGCTTACAGTGAAGTGCTGACTCCCTTTATTGTTTCTTCTTCTGCTCCAAGGACTACTGGTAATTTACCTAAATTTAAAGATGATATGTATTATATAGAACTTGATGATATGTATTGTATTCCAACAGCAGAGGTCCCTGTTACAAATATTCATTCAAAATCTATTTTAAATGAAGATGAATTGCCTAAAAAATATGTTGCATATAGTCCTTGTTTTAGAAGAGAAGCTGGTAGTTATGGCAAGGATACAAAAGGTTTGCTTAGAGTACATCAATTCAATAAAGTTGAATTAGTTCAATTCGTTCATCCGGATAAATCTTATGATGTTTTAGAAGATCTTCTTTTAAATGCTGAAACGATTTTACAGAAATTAAATTTACATTATAGAGTCGTTTCTTTGGCTAGCGGAGATTTATCTTTTTCTGCAGCAAAATGTTATGATATAGAAGTTTGGTCTCCATTTGAAAATAAATATTTAGAAGTTTCTAGTTGTAGTAATTTTGAATCTTTCCAAGCTAGAAGAGGTGATATTAAGTTTAGATCTAATAAAACTAATAAGGTTGATTTTGTACATACATTAAATGGTTCTGGTTTAGCTACTCCACGATTAATGGTAGCATTATTAGAAGCATATCAAAAAGAAAATAGTGACATTGAAATTCCAGGTGTATTACGTCCTTATCTAAATGTTAATAAGATTAAATCTAAATGATTCGCTATACACTCTTAATTTTAAATATAATTATTTTTACACCTCTTTTTTCAATATTAGTTATATTAGTAGGTTTATTTGATTCAAAAAAAAAATATACCTCATACTTATCTAGATCCTGGGCAAAAGTAATTTTATTTTTTAGCTTTGTTAGCTATAGTATTGAAGGCTTAGATAAAATAGTATTAGAACAAAAATATATAATAATTAGTAATCATCAGTCATTTTTAGATATTCTTGTTACTTTTTCACTGTTACCTTTAGACATTTCTTTTTTTACAAAAAAAGAATTATTTTATATTCCTATTTTTGGTTGGGCTTTATTCTTGTCTGGTATGATTTCTGTTGATAGGTTCAATAAGGAAAAATCAAAAAAATCAGTTGACTCAGCTTTAAAGTATTTAAAAAAAACAAATCTATCTATTCTGAATTATCCAGAAGGGACAAGGACGGCTTTTAATAATCTTTCTAAATTTAAAAAAGGTGGTTTTATATTGGCTATTCAGTCAAATATTCCAATATTACCTATATCTATTATTTATAGTGAAAATAATGTTACTAATAATATTAGATTAGTTGTTGATGATATAATAGAAACATTAAATTATAATCTTGAACAAAGAGATGATTTGATTGGTATAACAAGAACAACTATAGCAAAAAAATTAAAAATTAAATGAAAAAATATCTATTTATTTTAATGTTTTCAATTCTGTTATCTCAGAATAATTCTACCCCTGAGGAAAAAATAGATTCTTTATTAATGAATCCTTTATATGATGATTTATTTGAAACATTAATAACAGAAGCAAAAATGTTTTTTTCTGATGCAATAATTTCTGATATAATGAGTGATACATTAGATGCAATGTATCAGTTTGATAATGTTTTTAAAGCTTTAACTCAGTTAGAATTAATTAGTGAGAAAGATGAGCTTGATAATTTAAAATACCAAAAATTAATGAAAGCTGTAATTGAGTATTATGATAATAGAGTATCAAGTATTGATCATTCAAATACAGGCTTTTCAACTGCAATTTTTAAAGAAAAATTAGATAATTATATCTATTCTCAAAGCTTAGATGAATTAACAAATGTTGAAGAAACAGTAGAAATCATTGATGGACATATTCCTATTACTTATAATAAAAAAGTAAAGAGTATTATAAATTATTATACAACAAAAGGAAGATCATCAATTCAAAAATGGTTGAATAGAGAAGCAAAATATAAAGATATTATTTTGCCAATATTAGAAAGTAAGGGTGTTCCTAGAGAAATATTTTATGTTGCTATGATAGAAAGCGGTTTTAAGCCAAGAGCAAGGTCTTTTGCAAATGCTGTTGGATATTGGCAATTTATAGAGCCTACAGCTAAAGCATATGGTTTGAAAAAAGATTTTTATTATGATGAAAGAATGGATTTTGAAAAATCTACTGAAGCTGCATGTGACTATCTGCTTTATCTATATGGAAGATATAATGATTGGTATCTTGCCTTTGCTGCTTATAATACTGGCGAAACAAGAATTGATAGGCATATTAAGTATTTTAAAACTAAAAATTATTGGGAGCTAACAAACCTACCTAAAGAAACGCAAAATTATGTTCCAAGTATTTTAGCATATATATTTATTTCAAAAAACCCCAAAAAGTATGGATTTACAGTTGATTCAGAACCATTGATAGATTGGAATGTCATTGATATAAAAAAATCAGTAAAAGTTGATGATATTGCAAAATGTTCAAAAATAGATAAAAATATTTTATTAGAATATAATCCTGAAATTTTAAGAGAGTATATTTCTTTAGATACAGATGAAATATATAAATTTAGAATGCCAAAAAATTGTAGTCCTCAGTTTGATTCTCTTTTTGCATTAATAGAAGAATCATCAAGCAATCATATTGTTTATAAAAAGCATAAAATTAAAAAAGGTGAAAGTTTATGGAGTATTGCTATTAAGTATGGAAGTACAATTACAGCAATTTGTGAAGTTAATAAATTGGATAGGAAGAAGCCTATTAGAATTGGAAAAACAATTACGGTTCCTATAGGGCAATATAAAACGCAACCTAGAAAAACATATTATACTATTAAAAAAGGTGATACGCTTAGTGGGATAGCTGTGAAATATAAAGTTTCTGTTTCAAAAATAAAAAAATGGAATGGATTAAGAAGTAATACTATACATCCTGGAAAAAAATTAGTTATTCATAAATAATTTTAATATATAAGTTTCTTTTAAAATCAAAAAAAAATCTCTAATATTCAGGACATTTTTCATATTAATATAATTAAAGATGACGAAGTTAGATATAATAAATGAATCAGCAAAGCTTACAGGCCTTACAAAAGTAGAAACTGAGCTTGTTTTTGACTCTATTATAAATTCTATTAAAATTTCCCTATCTAAAGGAGAAAGGGTTGATATAAGAGGTTTTGGAAGCTTTATTACTAAAGTAAAAGATGAGCGAGAAGCAAGAAATCCTGCAACAAATGAAACTTTTATTTTAGAAAAAAGATATATTCCCTCTTTTAAAGTCTCTAAATTATTAAAGGAATTTGTAGATTTGGAAATGAAAGAAATATAGGAAGATTTTTATATGCCTTGTGGTAAAAAAAGAAAAAAGAAAAAAATGAATACTCATAAGCGTAAAAAACGTTTAAGAGCAAATAGACATAAAAAGAAATAATATAAAAATTAAATAAATAACTTTTTAAGGCCATTTAGAGCTTATTGTAATAATAGGTTCTGGTGGCTTTTTTTTATGAATTCTACTACTATATATAATGTTACTCAAATCAATAATAGAATTGACCTTTTATTTGATAGAGAGCTAAGGAATATCTTTATTAAAGGTGAAATATCTTCATTTAAATTATATGATTCAGGTCATGCTTACTTTACACTTAAAGATTCTAAAAGCTTAATTAATTGTGTCTATTTTAATTATAAGAAAAATTCAACTTTAAATATTAGAAATAATGTTGAAGTAGTTGCATATGGAGACATTGGTTTATATAAACAAAGAGGACAAATGCAGTTTATTGTTTCTAATGTCCATATTGGAGATGCTGGCTTATTGTGGAGTGAATATCTTAAGCTTAAGAATAAGCTGGAAAAAGAAGGCTTATTTGATTTAGAGTATAAAAAAAAAATACCTCCTTTTCCATCTAGGATAGCTCTAATTTCATCTAAAAAAGGTTCTGTAATACATGATATTGTATCTATTTTATCTAGAAGAGCACCTTATTTAGATATCATTGTAGAAAACTCTTTTGTTCAAGGTGAAAAAGCAGCAATTTCTATTATTGATTCTCTTAAAAAAATAGATAATGATAATAATGTAGATTTAATTATCATTGCAAGAGGAGGTGGATCTTTAGAAGATATGATACCTTTCAATGATGAATCATTAGTTCGTCAAATATTTAAAAATTCTACTCCTATTATTACAGCTATAGGTCATGAAACAGATTTTACTTTGGCTGATTTTGTTTCAGATAGAAGGGCTTCAACTCCATCTGAAGCTGCAGAAATATGTGCTCCTGATATTTCTTATATTTATAATATGATTAATGATTATAAGGTAGGAATCTCTAATTCATTTAATAAATTTATTACACAAAAAAAAAATATATTGGATAGTTATTATTTAAGGATATTATCAAAAAACCCTAAATTATCTGTACAATCTTATAGCGATAAATTAAAGTTTAGTTCTAAGATATTATTAAATATTGCTAATGAGCGTTTAAAATATTATAGATATTCAATTAATCAGTATGATAATAAAATTTCAAATTATAATGTAGATGCTATTAAAAATAGAGGGTTTTTTATTGCTAGAAAAGATGGTAAACTCATTACTAGTAATGATAACATTGAAATCAATGATTGCATTGATATTGAATCTAATGATTATATAATTAGAGCAAAAGTAAATAAAATTAGTGAAAAAGATAAAAGAAGATAAATCTCTAGAAAAATTATTTTCTGAATTAGATAATACAGTAAGCAAACTGGAAGATGATAATATTTCATTAGATGAAATGATTGTTTTGTTTGAAAAAGGCATGAAACTAGTAAAAGCATGTGATGAAAAACTGAAAAAATCAGATATAAAAATAAAAAAAATATTAACTGAATCTAAAATTTCAGATTAGTATGATGAATATTTTTTGTACAGGAAATCAAACTAAAAAAAATTTCTATAAAACTTTAGATAAAATAGTTGAGATATCTAAGCCTTACAATCACATTTTATATCTTGATAATAAAATTATCAATAAATATTCTAAGGTCAATTGTATATCATTTAATGATTTTCTTAATGAAAATTCATCTGGCATTGTATTATCAATTGGAGGAGATGGATCCTTGTTGAATACTGTGAGATCCATGAAAAATAATCAATTACCTATTTTAGGTATTCATATAGGAAAGTTAGGATTTTTAAATCAATGTCATTCAAAACATATGGAGAAGACCTTACATTCTCTTTTTGAATTTAAAGATTATACTGTAAAAGAATTCAATTTATTATCAGCTAATATTCATTTTAACGATAAAGAAGATATTAGTTTGCTTGCTGTTAATGATATTGTAATTAATCATGGAAATTTATTAAGACTTATTAAATTTTCTATTGATTTAGATACTGAACATTTAAATAAATATTCTAGTGATGGAATTATCTTCTCGACACCATTGGGTTCAACAGCATATTCTTTATCTGCAGGTGGTCCTATAGTATCCCCTGATATAGATGGAATTATAGTTACTCCAATTTCTCCACATAGTTTATCTGCAAGGCCAATTGTTCTAGATGGGAGTCATAGATTGAAAATTTCATTTGATGAAAAATATGATAGAATAAATATCACATCAGATGGTCAAGATCAGGTAAAAATTAATAGTAACTGTACTGTAGAAATTTTGAAATCTAACATTAAAGCAAAATTCATATATGTTGAAAAAATGGAAACTTATTATTTTAAATTAAGAAATAAGCTTAATTGGTTTGGAAAGTATTAAGAATAGAAATAAAATATTAATTATATTTTTACTGGTGCTTCTTATGGCTTGTAATAGTGCTAGTGATTATTCGTTTAAAAGTTTATTGAAAGCCTTTAATAGTTGGATTTCTATACATTCAAATGAATCTCTAGATGATTTGAATTCTAAAAATTTTTTTATTAGAAATAAAAAGGGAACATCTGAATACTTTAGTGAATATTTTTTTGATTTAAAACGTTTTAAACTAGAATTATTCCAAATAGATAAAAAAAGTTTAAATAATAAAAATAGAAATATTCATATCGCTTTAAATGAAAAAATAAATTCATTGCTTTATTCTCATTCTTATAGTAGTTATACCTGGGACCCCATTTATTATATTGAACCCTTAAACAATTATCTTCTTAACTTATTACTATGTAATAATCTAGGCTATGATATGAAAATTCAATATATTGATGATGCTTTAGACTATATCCCCTTATATTTTAATAGAACAAAAAAAACACTTTTATCTTCTAATGATTATTTTATAAAAAGAGCAATAAGTGAAATAAACATAACGCAAGAGTTGTTAGAAAATATACCTCTTTATATTGATTTTAATGATACTGTTTTTATTGATATAGAAAAGAAAATATATAATAATGTAAAATTTATGAAATCTTATGAGGATTGGCTTGAAAGTAAAAAAACTAATGAAGCATTAACTGAAAAGAGAAGTATTGCTAAAATACTTAATAATGCTTTATTTGATATTGAAAATAAATATAACTATAGTAATTCTATAGATTCTTTAGAGTTGAAAATTAAAATGTTGAAAAAAGATATATTGCATAGTGCTTCTATTATTTACTTTGCTGATAATAGTATAGAAAAAACAATTTTAGAAAATTATGAAGATAGCACTGCTAGTCTTTATTATATACTTGATAAAAATAGTAAACCTAGTAATATTAATAAGGATTATTCTTCACAGGTAATTTATTTTAATGATAAATATAAAAAACTTTTAGAGTCATTTGATATCATTGATATAAATGAGATAGAAATAGAATTTCCTTATTATAATACACTTTTTGAATTATTTGAAAACTCTATATTTATTATAAATCCCTATTATAGTAGTAATCCTATGAATGTTATTATTAACTCTTATAATAATTCAGATTTATTCAAAACAGAAGCTGAAATTTTTTTAGTTGAAGAAGTACTTAGCAGGACTTTTTACTTTAATGATTTTTCTGATAGTCATATTGATATTTATAATGACATCAATCATTATTCATGGTCTAAATTTCTTTCAACTTACATAGATTATAAAGATTATAATATTATTGATCAAAACTATAGGTTCTTATACAAATTAGATTTATTACAAGATTTTTTGAAAATATTAATAAAATATAAATATTATAATAACGAAATAAGTAAAGAAGATGCAATTTTTTTATTAATAAATGAAGGTTTTATAGATAAAAAAATGTCTTCTAAAATTTTTGAAGAAATTATTTATAATTATGTTGAAAATGATTTAGAAAAATTTATTAGTTATATGTATTTATATGATTTGTTTAATGATTATTGTCTCATTAATAAAAAAATGTCTGAAGCTGAATTCATAAAAAAAATTTTTAAGCATGGATTCCTTCCAATCTATAACTATAAAACTGTATTAAATTAGTGTTATGAATAAACCTGTTAAATATGATGAAGATAGTATAAAGTCTTTAAGCTGGAAAGAGCATATAAGAAAGCGTCCTGGCATGTATATTGGAAAACTAGGTAATGGCTCTTCTATTGATGATGGTATATATATATTAATTAAAGAAGTTATTGATAATAGTATTGATGAACATATTATGGGTTATGGAAATAAAATTGAATTCAAACATAATGAAAATGTTATATCAATTAGAGATTATGGTAGAGGTATTCCTCTTGGAAAAGTTGAAGATTGTGCTTCAAAAATTAATACTGGTGGTAAATATGATAGTGAAGTATTTAAAAAATCTGTTGGTTTAAATGGAGTTGGTATTAAAGCCGTAAATGCTTTATCTAGTAATTTTGAAATTTATTCAATTAGAGATGGTAAAACAATAGAATTAAGATTTTCAAAAGGAGAGTTGGTTGATAAAAGTAATATCAAGAATACAGATTTATCTAATGGAACTTTTGTGAGATTTACTCCAGATAATGAAATTTTTAAAAAATTCAATTATATAGAGACTTATATTGAAGAGAAAATTATGTTTTATACATATTTGAATGCAAAACTTTCTATTATTTATAATAATAAAAAATATAAATCTGATGGTGGTTTAAAAGATCTACTGAAATATAAAACGAAAAGCTACAATCTATCTTATCCAATTATCCATTTGAAAAATAATGATATTGAAGTTTCTATTACTCATAGCGATAATTATGGTGAAGAATATTATTCTTTTGTAAATGGGCAATATACAGCGCATGGAGGAACACACTTAATGGCTTTTAGAGAGAGTTTTGTGCGTTCTATTAGAGATTTTTATAAAAAAGATTTTGACGTATCAGATATTCGGGCTTCTATAGTGGTTGCATTAAGTATTAGACTTCAAAATCCTGTTTTTGAATCGCAGACAAAGAATAAATTAGGCTCAATTGATATGGCTCCTAATGGTCCTACTATTAAGGTTTATATTAATGATTTTTTTAAAACTGAATTTGATAATTTTTTACATAAAAACCCTGAAATTTCTAAACTTATTTTTGATAAAATAATTCAATCAGAAAAAGAAAGAAAAGATATTGCAGGTATTAAAAAAATAGCTAAACAAAAAACAAAAAAAGCAAATTTACATAATAAAAAATTAAGAGATTGCAAGTATCATTATAATGATAAAAAAATAGCAGATGAATTTAAATTTGCATCTACATTATTTATTACTGAAGGAGATTCTGCTAGTGGTTCTATAACTAAAACAAGGGATGTTAAAACACAAGCTGTATTTAGTCTCAGAGGGAAGCCTTTAAATTCATATGGCCTAACAAAAAAGATTGTTTATCAAAACGAAGAATTCAATTTACTCCAGCATGCTTTAAATATAGAAGAAGGTGTTGGTGAATTAAGATATAATAAAGTAGTTATAGCTACAGATGCAGATGTAGATGGTATGCATATTAGATTGTTAATATTAACTTTTTTTCTTCAATTTTATCCTGAACTTGTAAGAAATGGTCATGTTTATATTTTGGAAACTCCATTATTTAGAATTAGGAATAAAGTAAAAACATTATATGCATATTCAGAAAATGAAAAAACTAATGCTATCGATACTATAGGAGGAAAGATAGAAATTACTAGGTTTAAAGGTCTAGGAGAAATTTCTCCTCATGAATTTAAAGATTTTATTGGTGACAATATGAAATTAGAGCCTGTGATATATAATGGCAATGAATCTATTAAAGAGATTTTATCTTATTATATGGGGAAAAATACTCAAAATAGGCAGGAATTTATTATTGATAATTTAAAAGAGAGCGATATTTAATGTCTGATAAAACTAATCAAAATTTATCTACTATGTATAAAGATTGGTTTCTAGATTATGCATCTTATGTGATTTTAGAAAGAGCAATTCCTGATATTAATGATGGCTTTAAACCTGTTCAAAAAAGAATTTTACATTCAATGCGAGAAATGCATGATGGCCGTTATCACAAAGTTGCTAATATTATTGGTCATACTATGCAATATCATCCTCATGGAGATGCTGCTATTGGAGATGCTTTAGTATCTTTGGGTCAGAAGGATTTACTTATAGATACTCAAGGAAATTGGGGAGATATCAGAACGGGAGATAAATCTGCAGCACCAAGATATATAGAAGCTAGATTATCTGATTTTGCGCTAGCAGTTTTATTCAATAAACATATTACTAAATGGAAAAAGTCTTACGATGGTAGAAAAGATGAACCTATATCTCTACCTGTTAGATTCCCTCTTGTACTTAGTCAAGGTGTTGAGGGTATAGCTGTTGGGTTATCTACAAAAATATTACCACATAATTTTAATGAATTAATTAAAGCATCTATTGCTATTTTAAATGAGAAATCATTTAAAATAGTTCCTGATTTTCAAACAGGAGGAATGATAGATGTAAGTCAATATAATAATGGAAAAAGAGGAGGGAGAGTTAGAATTCGTTCTCATATTGATATTGTAGATAAAGTTACATTGAAAATTAAAAGTATCCCATATGGTGTTACAACTGTAAATTTAATTGATTCAATTATTAAAGCTAATGAATCTGGAAAAATTAAAATAAAACACATTGAGGATAATACAGCTGAGAATGTGGAAATTATTATAACTCTAGTTAAGGGGACTTCTCCAAATGTTACCGTAGATGCTTTATATGCATTTACAAATTGTGAAGTATCAGTTTCTCCTAATTGCTGTATTATAGTTAATAATAAACCTGAATTTATATCTGTTAATGAATTACTTAAAATATCAACTAAAAAAACAGTTGATTTATTAAAGGAAGATTTAGAATATAATTTATTTACACTTGATAGGCAATGGCATAAGCTAACACTTGAAAAAATATTTATAGAAAATAAGATATATCGAGATATAGAAGAGTGTGAGACTTGGGAATCTATTATTTCTACAATATCCTCTAGAATTGAACCCTTTAAAAAAGAATTAAAATTTGAAATTTCTGATGAGGATATTTCATCTTTAACTGAAATTAAAATTAAAAGAATTACAAGATATGATTCTCTTAAACAAAATGAAAAGTTATTGAATATAGAAAGTGAAATTGATGAAATAAAAAATGATATTAAGTATATCATCGAGTATTCAATACGATATTTTGAATATTTATTAAAAAAGTTTGGAAAAGGAAAAGATAGAAAAACAGAAATTGCATCTTTTGATTCAATTTCAGTAAGACGAGTTGCTGTTGCTGATCAAAAATTATTTATGAATAAAGAAGGTTTTATTGGTACGTCATTGAAAGATGGAGAGTATATTTGTAAATGTTCAAAATTAGACAATATCATTGTTGTCCTTAAAAATGGAACTTTATTAATTACAAAAGTTGAAGATAAAAAGTATATAGGTAAAGATATCCTATATGCTAATGTTTGGAAGAAAAATGATAAACATATGATTTATAATATTGCATATGTAAATAAAAAAAATAAATATACATATGTAAAAAGATTTGCAGCTACATCTCTTATTCTTAATAAAGTTTACAATATTACTGGTGGAAGTTTTGATAATAATATTTTATACTTTACTGCAAACCCTAATAGTGAGGCTGAAATAGTTACAATCTCTTTACATTTTTCAAGTAAAGCAAGGTCTAAATCTTTTGATTATGATTATTCTGATTTGAATATTAAGGGTAGAGATGCAGTAGGGAATATTTTGAGTAAATATAATGTTCGAAAAATAGTTCATAAAGAAAAAGGAGAATCAACTTTAGGTGGAAGGAAATTATGGTTAGATGATAATATCGGCCGACTCAATATAGATGAAAGGGGAAAATATTTAGGAAGTTTTAATCTTAAAGATAGGATTCTTGTAGTATATGGTGATGGAACCTATGAAATGACTAATTTTGATTTATCAAATAGATATAAGATGTCAGATATTAAGTTAATAGAGAAATTTGATAAAAATTCATCTATAACATTGCTCTATTATAACGGAAAGAATAAAAATTATTTTGTTAAACGCTTTTTAATAGAAACCTCTATAATGGCTAAGCGATTTATGCTTATTCCAGATTCTAGAGGATCTAAATTGATTTTAGTATCTTCTAAAGATAAAATAATGATTGAATATAATTATAGAACTAAAAAAGGAGATAAGAAAAAAAAGAGTATTTTAAATACTGATATTGTTGATATTAAAGGATGGAAAGCTGCTGGTAATAGATTAGATGATAGATTAAGGATGAGTGGGTTCAAGTTTTCTCAATTATTAGAAGATTCTAATAACAGTAAACAAGATAATGAAGCAAATGATAACCTTGAAGACCTGACATTGTTTTAATGTATGAAGAAAATTAAGCTATATACTGTTCAAATTAAAGAAAAATATTATTTTAAGATACCTGATATTATTGCAGATTCTCTTAAATTATCCAATCAGGATGAAGTAGAAGTTACAATACATAATAAAAAGAATCAGAATCAGGTAGAATTATGGGATTTGCATCCAGAAGACTTATCAAGTATTGAATTTAAAATTTCCCAAGAAGTTCATACTTTGAATATGTATAATAGACTTTATATCCCTGAAAGATACAGATTCTTTTTCCCTATGAATAATAAAGGCTTTTTATTGGTTACAGAATTAGGAAATATTAAAACACATTTAAGTGATAATGGCTATATTGCTTCTGGCTTAAGGCAGTGGTTCATGTTTAATGGTCCATTAATGCCAAATGATATTATAATTATAAAATTACTTGATGATGAATTAAATCATTATGAGTTAATCTATGAAAAAAATAGAGAGGAAAAATGAAAACTATTATTGAACCGTTTAGAATAAAGTCTGTAGAGCCTATAAGCTTAAACTCTATAGATGATAGAAGAAAAATTCTTGATAAGGCCAATTATAATTTATTTTTATTGAAATCTAAAGATGTTATTATTGATTTATTAACAGATTCTGGTACAGGAGCAATGAGTTCAGAACAATGGGCTGGAATAATGCGGGGTGATGAATCTTATGCTGGGAGTAATAGTTTTAATTTTTTTGAATCTACAATTAAAGATTGCTTTGGTTTTGAGCATGTTTTGCCTACACATCAAGGACGAGCTGCTGAAAGAATTCTTTTTGAAGTTATGTGTAAAGAGGGTGATATTGTACCGAGTAATTCACATTTTGATACAACAAGAGCTAACATTGAATTCCAAAAAGCTCAAGCATTAGATATGGTCCCTGAAAATTTCAATAATAGTCAACATATTGATCCTTTTAAAGGTAATATGGATATTTTAAAGTTAAAGAAGTTAATAAAATCTGATAGGGCTAAAATCCCTTTGATAATGATTACGATTACTAATAATACTGGTGGTGGTCAGCCTGTCTCAATGAAAAATATTAGAGAGGTTAGTAAAATCGCACGCAGTAATCAAATCCCATTTTATATAGATGCTTGTAGATTTTCAGAAAATGCTTATTTTATTAAAATGAGAGAAAAAGGCTATGAGAATAGTTCTATTTTTGATATTGTAAAGGAAATGTTTTCTTATGCAGATGGATGCACTATGAGTGCAAAAAAAGATGGTATAGCAAATATAGGAGGCTTCCTTTGTACTAATGATGAAAATTTATCTATAAAGAAAAAGGATTTATTGATTTTAACAGAGGGTTTTCCAACATATGGAGGTTTAGCTGGAAGAGATTTAGAGGCAATTGCTATAGGCATAAAAGAAGCTATGAGCGAAGATTATTTAAAATATAGAATTACATCTACATCATATTTAGGAAAAAAATTATCTGATTATGGAATTCCAATTTTATTACCACCTGGAGGACATGCTATATATATTGATGCAGAATTATTCCTTCCAAATATAGATAAAATAGAATTTCCTGCTCAAGCTTTAGCATGTGAATTATATATTGAAGGTGGTATTAGAACATCTGAAATTGGAACTCTAATGTTTGGAAGTAGTGCATCTAATGGAGCTAAAGAAAAATTAGCAAATTTTGAGCTTGTTAGACTTGCTATCCCTAGAAGAACATATACTCAAAGCCATATTGATTATGTAATAGAAATTATTCAAAAAGTTTATGATAGAAGGAGTGATATTTATGGTTTGAAAATTATTAAGGAACCTAAATATTTAAGACATTTTAGTGCACAATTACAAAAAATAGGATAATGAAAACATGCCAGAATTATCAAAATACCCTAAAGTAAGTAAAAGTATTGTTAAAGAACATGGTCTATCTCAGGACGAGTATGATATAATAAAAAATGTTTTACAGAGAGATCCAAACTATGTTGAACTTGGAATATATTCGGTTATGTGGAGTGAACATTGTTCTTATAAGAGTTCAATAAAAATGTTGAAAACTCTACCTAGGTCAGGAGGAAGACTTCTTGTTGATGCAGGAGAGGAAAATGCTGGTTTAGTTGATTTAGGTGATGATTTAGCTACAGCATTTAAAATTGAATCACATAATCATCCATCTGCAGTTGAACCCTATGAAGGTGCTGCTACTGGTGTAGGTGGGATAATGCGAGATGTTTTTACTATGGGAGCAAGGCCCATTGCATCTATGAATTCATTACGATTTGGTAATTTAGATATTAATAGAAATAAATTTTTGTTAGATAAGGTAGTTGAGGGAATTGCAGATTATGGGAATTGTTTAGGCATTCCAACGGTTGGCGGAGAAGTTGTTGTTGAAGATTGTTATTCTGGTAATCCTTTAGTTAATGCTATGACAGTTGGAGTTATGAAGAGCGATCAACTTATAAGCGCTATAGCTGAAGGAGTAGGTAATCCTGTCTATATTGTTGGTTCAAGTACAGGTAGAGATGGAATTCATGGAGCAACATTTGCATCTGAAGAGCTTACAGAAGAAACTGAATCTAAGCGTTCTAATGTACAGGTTGGAGATCCATTTACGGAAAAATTATTATTAGAAGCATCTTTGGAACTTGTTGGTAAAGATTGGTTAGTTGGTATGCAAGATATGGGAGCAGCTGGAATTACTTGTTCTTGTTCTGAAATGTCAGCAAAAGGAAAGTCTGGAATAAAAATTGATTTAAAAGAGGTTCCCCTTAGAGAAAAAAATATGAATTCATATGAAATTATGTTATCAGAATCTCAGGAAAGAATGCTTGTAGTTATTAAAAAGGGGAATGGTGATAAATTAAAAGAGATTTTTGAAAAGTGGGATTTGAATTGTAAAAGAATTGGTGAAGTTACCAATACAGGAAATTTAGAAGTTTATAATAATAAAACATTGGTTGCAAATATACCTGTAGACAGCCTAGTTCTAGGTGGTGGTGCTCCGCAATATGACATGCCTGCAATTAAACCTGCATATTTAAAAGATGTTAATATCTTTAATATTGATAGTATTAAAAAAACAAAAAAAACCTTTAATGATGATTTATTAACTTTATTATCATCACCAAATATTGCTTCTAAAAGATATATTTATCAGCAGTATGATTCAACTGTTAGAACTAATACTGTTACAGGCCCCGGTTCAGATTCCGCAGTTGTTAGATTGAAAGATTCAAAAAAAGCTCTTGCTATAAGTACAGATTGTAATGGAAGACATGTCTATTTAGATCCTATTAATGGGGCTAAAATGGCTGTTGCTGAATCTGCGAGAAACGTAGTTTGTTCTGGAGGACAGCCATTAGCAATTACAAATTGTTTGAATTTTGGGAACCCTCAAGACCCAGAAGTTTATTGGCAATTTAAGCAAGCTGTAATTGGGCTTGGTGATATGTGTAGGGAATTAGGTACTCCTGTTACAGGAGGAAATGTTAGCTTTTATAATGAAACACTTGATACAGCTGTATATCCAACTCCTGTTATTGGTATGGTTGGTTTAATTCAAGATGTTAAAAATACAGTAACAATTAATTATAAAGAATCAGGAGATTTTATTGTAGCATTAGGTTCTTTAAATGGGGTAATAGGTGGTTCTGAATATTTGAAAACAATATATAGTCGGATTGAAGGCCCTATTGCAAATATAGATATGAGGTTAGAGCATCGAGTCCAGAGTATGTGTTTAGAATCAATTGAAAAAGGTATTATTAAGTCTGCTCATGATGTATCAGATGGAGGACTTGCTGTTAATATCGCAGAATCTATTATGACATCAAATGATAATTTAGGAGCTTCTTTAAATGTAGTTCGTAAGCTTGAAGATGTAGAACTCTTATTTGGTGAATGTCCTAGTGTTATTATTGTGACTATAGCAGAATCAGATTTGTATAATTTAGTTGTTTTGGCTAAAAAATATGATATTCATACTCAAACAATCGGAAAGGTTACAGATGATGGTATGCTTAACATTAATGATAAAATATCATTAAAAAGAGAAGAGATGTCAAATTCTTATTTTAATGCAATAGAACAAGTTCTAAAATCTTAATGAAAAATAATTTACAAATTAAATTTAATGGATCTATTAAGCCTACATTGGGTGTTGAGTTAGAACTTTTTACATTAGATAAAGATACTCTAGCATTAACAGATGGAGCTCCAAAAATATTACATCACTTTAAGGATAATTTTTTCTTTAAGCAAGAGCTGTTGCAATGTATTGTTGAAATTACTACTGATGTTTGTAATAATGTAGATGAAGTTTATGATGATTTAAGGCCAAAACTTGATATGGCAATAGAATATGCTAATAATAATGGTCTTGAATTACTTTCAATGCCTATTCACCCTTTTTCTAAGGTAGCAGATCAAAAAGTTTCTGACAATAAAAGATATACAGAGTTTTTAGATAGGATGCAATGGCCTTTAAGAAGACTTTTGATAACAGGAATTCATGTTCATGTTGGTGTTGAATCTGGAGAAAAAGCAATAGCTATTATCAATGGTATGAAGCGTTATATACCATATTTAATATCCTTATCAGCTAATTCTCCATATTTTGAAGGAGAAAAAACTGGACTCGCTTCTACTAGAACTAAAATATTTGAAGGTTTACCAAATACAGGTATACCAGAAAATTTGCGTAATTATAGTGAATTTCAAAAGTTTATGAGAACTCTAATCGGAGCTAATTCTATTGAATCTATTAGAGAAATATGGTGGGATATTAGGCCTCATCCTGGATATGGGACAGTAGAAATTAGAATATTTGATAGCATTCCCAATCTATCTGATATTAAAGATTTAGCAGGATTATGCCAAGCCTTAGTTGTTGGAATGTCTAATCATTATGATAATGGTACTCATCTTCCTTATTTAGATAATTGGATTCTATATGAGAATAAATGGAGAGCTACACGATACGGTGTTGATGCAGATTTAATTATTAATGAAGATGGAGAACAAATTCCTATTATAGATGAAATTGTAAGAACAATTAATAATTTGTCTCCAGAAATTGAAGAATTAAATTTATCATCTAATATGGATAGACTTTTAAATAGATTGAAAAATAGGCATGGTTATTATAAAGATCAAATGAAGATTTATGATGAAAACAAAGATATTAATGATGTTATAAATAATGATATACAAATTTTAAAGAATTCATAAGTTTTTAGTTAGATTTTTCTTTAATATTACAGAGCTTGTAAGTATCCCTGAAAATAAAGCGCTAGTAAACCCTACAGTAGTAATATCTTGTCCTGTTAAATACAAGTTTTTTATAGGCGTTTTAGGCTTTAGCCATTTCTGCTTAAACCTATCTGGGCCATGTTCTAACCCGTACATTTCCCCTGCAGGATAATTTGCTAAATCTCGGGTTGAAAGAGGCGTTGATAATTCAAAATATTCAATTTTCCCTTTAATGCTAGGTACATGCTTGTATACAATATCTAAAAGTCTATTTGATAATTCTTCTTTTAAATTTTCATATTCTTGACCACGTTTTTTCCAATCTAAATCTTTCCATTGATCAAACCAGGATATTGAACTAAAAGTAATTGCCTCCATTGCTGATTTTCCAGGATGCTCTTTATCCCAACTTGGATCTTTAACTGATGGAAAAGATATATATACAACAGGAAACTTATTATCAATTGACTTTAATGAATTTTGAACATTTTTATCATGATTATAATCAGGGTATATCCAAAAGTTTGTATCTTTTAATCCTAATTCTTCTGCGGTTCCATTAATCCCTATATGTAGACAGATATAACTTTCTGTTGGTTTTATTTTTTTAAGCAAGGAAGTATTAAATAAATTATTATTTTTAATGAATTTTTGAAGAGTATTTACAATTCCTGCGCTACTAATAATAGTCTTGGCATCTATTATATCGCCATTATCTAGAGTTACACCCGTAGCTTTATTGTTTTGCACATTAATTTTTTTAACATTTGCATCAACAAATAAATCTCCGTTATGTTTTTTTATAAAGGGAACTATGGTTTCTGATATTTGTCGACATCCTCCAACAGGGTAATTTCCACCATCAAAATAGTGAGACGCTATCAAAGAATGCATCATGAAACTACTTTCTTTAGGTGTTAATCCATGGTCTCCCCATTGACCTGTTAAAACTCCGATAAGCTTTTCATTTGAGGTGATTGATGAGAGCACTTCATAGGTCGTTTTATCTGAGTATTTGAAAAATTTCTTAGTTAGACTTTTGTAAAATAAAAATTCAGATATACCTGATAATGTTTTAGACATGAAATAGTTTAAACTAACTTTATTTGCTTGATCAACTAAATCTATATACTCTAAAATAGCTTTTTCTTCTTCAGGAAAATAGTTGATTAATTGCTTTATAAAATCTTCTTTTGGCGCAATGAAATCATAAGATTTATCAGGGAATATAATTCTATCATAGTTAGGTGACATTTTATTCCATTTAAGTTTATTATCTGATATTTTATCTAGAATTCTTCTAGACATGGTTTTTTTAAGATGAACCCCTCCAATATAATGAATACCAACATCCCATTCATATCCTTTACGCTTGAAAGTATGCGTCCACCCTCCAATTTTAAAGTGTTTTTCTAGAACTAATACCTTTTTACCATACATTCCAAGAAAAGCAGCGCAAGTAAGCCCGCTAATACCAGATCCTATTATAATTACATCATAATTGTCAGATAGTTTATCTTTACTATATTTTTTATTAATTTTCATTGTTTAAAAATAAACATAATAATAATTAAATTAAGTTATTAAATATTTAATGAAAGGAATATGTATGAATTTTTTAAATAGCGATAATATTGTATCAAAAAATATACATTGGCTATTAAGAATTGTTTTAGCCATTACATTTGTGAACCATGGCTATCCAAAATTAGGCAAAGAAGTTGCCAGTCTTGGCATGGTAGGTTATTTGGTTGGTCCATTTGAATTTCTTGGAGGATTATTTGTGCTTGTAGGTCCATTTATAAAATATAAAGATTCAATAGTGACAAGGCTGGGTGGTTTTATGATTGTTGTTATTATGCTAGGAGCAATTTATATGCATGCTTTTTCTTGGAAAGATAAAGGTTTTTTAGAGCTTGAATGGCAAATGTTATTATTTGCTACTTCTTTAATGTTTGTATTTAAAGGAGATGAAATGTAATGTCAGAAAGTATAGGCCAAATTATTGCAATTGGAGGTGGGGGATTTGGACGAAGTATTTATAATACTAGAATTGATAATTATATTTTAGAACAGTGCCCCAAGGAAAAACCAAATGTTTGTTTTATTCCAACAGCAAGCGCTGAGGATAAAGCATATACAGTTAATTTCTATGCTGTTTATTCAAAACGCAGTTGCAACCCTACGCATATCAATTTCTTTCAAAGAACACCTAAGTTAGACTCTATTATCAATAAACAGGATATTATCTTTGTTGGTGGGGGAAATACAAAGAGCATGCTTGCTGTGTGGAAAGAGTGGAAACTTGATAAACTTCTTTTAAAAGCATATAATAGAGGTGCAATTCTATGCGGTGTTAGCGCAGGTGCTATTTGTTGGTTTAAGCAAGGTATAACTGATTCTTGGGCTAGTAATTTAAATGTAATGGATTGTCTTGATTTTATTCCTGAATGTTGTTGTCCTCATTATGATGGTGAAGCTGATAGAAGACCATCTGTTCATTCTATGATTGAAAGTGGTAAGATTTCTTCATGTTTAGCTGTTGAAGATGGTGCTGCTATTCATTATAAGGATAATAAACTTTTAACATCTGTTAGCTTTTATAAGAATAAGAAATCATATATAGTTAAAAAAACAGAATCAGGTATTATTGAAGAAGAAATAGGATGTATTCAATTATAAGGATTATATTAAAATATATGTATATTTCAATCTTTAACATTCGTTATTTGTTATCGATATTTTTATACTTTTCTTTATCTTACAGCCAGGCAATAATAACTGTAGATAATAGTTCATCTAGTATATTCTATAATGAAGGATGTGTTAGAGGTGTGCAGATGGAGATTGAACATGAAGAAGGTGTTGTGATTAATCCTGCTAGTTATTATGTTTCTCAATCTGTATTGCTTGATTCTAATAGAACAAGATTAGTGTTGGTTTCCACTGAAGTTTGTATCGAAGATTTATTTAGCTATTATGGAGGAGATATAATAATTTCTGATGTCCTTGTTGTCGATCAGTATGCAGAAGAAATAGATTGGGTTATTTATAACTATTTTCCCTTATTGGGAGATTTGAATAATGATGGTGTGTTGGATGTTGTAGATATTATAGTCTTGGTTGATATTGTTTTAAATGACATATATTCTATTGATGCTGATTTAAATGAAAATGGGGTTGTAGATATTGTTGATATTATATCATTAGTTAATTTAATTCTATATCCTCCATCTGATTTCTACAGTGAAAGATATATGATACTTGTAGATGGTGCTATAGATGAAAATCAGCTTGTTCCATTAGGAGTTACATCTAATGGAGGATATTTAGAATATGATAATAAAGCTTCTTTTCCTAGTCTATTTGATAACACAGATATAGTAATGTCCTATACAGATGAATTTTCAAATCAGCTAGCAGAATTCCAGCTAGATGATTTAACACAAGGTTATTTTAATTGGCTTATATTAGAGAATATAAATACAGGCCAAACATACTCAATGAGCAATGCCTTTGCTCCGCTGATTTTAATAGAAGACATGATTAATGTATTTGATGTTTATATCGGACATAATAATATGTTTAATTTTACGCATTCAACTCAAAGTGGTGACTTTAACCTTATCTTTAATTTTGAGCATGAGCTTAATCTTGATGTAGATGGTATAAGTGTGTCTCTTCAATATGCTCTAGATTGTAATCCTGATATTTTTTGGTGGTGTTCTGATCCAGAACAATACAATTATAGTATTAATCGTCCTACTACTTCCTTTAAGTTTCAAATATGTGATGCTGATGATGAGGTTCACTTTCTTATTCAGCTTCTTGATGGCACGGTGGTAGATGAATGGATAGAGTCATATCCATTAGGAGAGTATACGTACCAATTTACTCCACCTGCTATGATTACAGGGGGATTGCAAATCTATAAATATTCTATGTATGTTCAAGGAGGAGAACAATGTGAAGATGGGGGATGGATGCCTTTTTCTACATATAAATTATTTAGTAATTATCCGAATCCATTTAATTAGTTAGTAAAATATATTTTATATCTATCTCGAGTTAGAATCTTTACTATTTGATTATGTATTAGTCCGTTAGTAGCCAGAATTCTTGATCCATCATTGGGAAGCTTGGAATTATCCCAATCTGTTACTTTGGCTCCAGCTTCTTCTGCGATTAAAGAGCCGGCACAAATATCCCAAGCTTTAAGGCTGTATTCATAATACCCATCAAAGCGTCCCATAGCTACAAAACATAAATCTAAAGATGCTGCTCCAAGCCTTCTAAGGCCTCTTGTTTTATCATAAAATTCTTTAAATATTTCAAATGAAAGGTCATATTTTAAATCATGTAAGTATGGAAAACCAGTAACTAAAAGAGAATTACTTAAAGTATCACTTGAAGTACATTGAATTTTTTTTCCATCTAAATATGCGCCTTTGTTTTTCTCAGCATAAAAGCATTTACCAACAGCGGGATTGTACACCACACCACAAACCGTTCCTGTATTTTTTTTTATAAGTCCAATAGATACTGCAAAGATAGGAAGGTTATGTGTGAAATTAGTTGTTCCATCAAGAGGGTCTATAACCCATAGGTAGTCACTATCTGCAATCAGTTCTCCTTTTTCTTCAGAGAGAATAGAATGATCAGGAAAAGATTCTTTTATTCTTTTGATGATAAGCTCTTCAGATTCTATATCAGCATTTGTAACTAAATCTATATTTGTTGATTTTTTATCCAAGGAAGATATTTTTCCAAAATAGGACATTTGGATATCTCCAGCTTCTTTTGCTATTTTAATTGCAAATTCTAAAAACTTAGAAGGATTTTCCAATTATTTATATGTTTTAAATTCACCAGCCTGATATCTACTCCAATATTCATCAAGCTTTGTTTTAAGTACAGGTAAAAGAAATAAACATCCAATAATATTAGGGAAACCACAAGACAGAATCATCATATCAGAGAAATCGATTACATTTCCTAAAGAAGCTACAGCTCCAAGTACAATACATCCCAGATACATAGCTTGATAAGCTTTAATTGATGATTCTCCAAATAAATATTTCCATCCTTTATCTCCATAATAATACCATGATATCATTGTACTAAATGAAAATAGAAATACAACAATAGATAAAATATATGGAAACCATGAGATAGCACTTCCAAATGCTGCAGATGTTAGTTCAGCTCCATTAATGCCACCTCCAACTTGATATAAAGGGTTAGCGTCTTTTGTAATAAGTATTACAGATGCAGTCATAAAGCAAACAACAATTGTATCAATAAAAGGCCCAATCATAGCAACAATACCCTCACGTACAGGCTCATCTGTTTTTGCAGCAGAATGAGCAATAGAAGCTGATCCTACACCGCCTTCATTGCTGAATACAGCTCTTTTAACTCCCGTTACAAGCGCTCCAATAAAGCCTCCATATGCAGCATCAGGTGAAAAGGCTTGAGATATCATCGCGCTTAATACTCCTGGCAATTGCCCTAAATTAGTAAGTATAATAAAAAGAGAGGCTCCCACATATAAAACAACCATAAAAGGGACTATTTTTTCAGTTGTTTCTCCTATTCTTTTAATTCCACCAACAATCACAAAACCAACAAGTACAGCAAGTATAATTCCGTATAAATAATTTGGAAGACCTATTAGTTTTCCAAATAATTCATAAGATTGATTAGCTTGAAACATATTGCCTCCACCAAAAGCTCCGCCTATGATAAAAACAGCATACATTCCACCTAATATTTTACCTAAAGTTCCAAAACCCCTTTCTTTAAGTCCATAGTTGAGATAATACATAGGACCACCGCTAACAGAACCATCATCATTGATTTTTCTATAAAGTTGACCGAGTGTGCATGAAACAAATTTTGCAGACATGCTGAAAAATGCAATTAAAACCATCCAAAAAACAGCTCCAGGTCCACCTAAAGATACAGCAACAGCAACACCTGCAATATTACCAAGCCCTATTGTTGCTGATAGTGCTGATGTTAAAGCTTGAAAATGGCTAATTTGACCTATATCATTAGGATTATCATATTTGCCCTTTATAATATCAATAGAATGCTTAAAGCCTCTAATATTGATAAATTTAAAATATAGAGTAAAAATTAATGCTCCAGATAAAAGTACTAAAACAATTAATGGAAATCCATTTATTTGCATAAATAGTATAGGTGCTAGATATCCAACAAAAATGCCAAAAAATTCGTTTATTTGTTCTAACATTTATTCTCCTTTATAATCCTGTTTCTAAAACTGTTTTTTTAACAGCTTCCAATGTATTATTCAATTCTGCTTGTTCACTTTCTTGTAATTTGAAATCTAATATTTTTTCTATTCCATTTGATCCAATTACAGTTGGGACCCCAATAAAGTATCCATTAATACCAAATTCTCCTTCACAAAGGGCTGCACATGGTAAAACTCGTTTTTTATCTCTAAGGTATGACTCTGCCATTTCTATAGCTGAAGCTGCAGGAGCATAGTACGCAGAACCATTACCAAATAATTTTACAAGTTCTCCACCTCCAAAACGTGTTCTCTCTACAATTGCATCAAGACGTTCTTTTGGTATTAGTTCTTCTGCTGGTATTCCTCCAATTGTTGCAAGTCTTGTAATGGGTACCATGGTATCTCCATGCCCTCCTAAAACCATGCAATTAACATCTTGTACTGAATAACCTGTTTCCATAGCTAAAAATGTTTTGAAACGCGTACTATCAAGAACACCTGCCATTCCAATAACTTTATTCTTATTAAAACCAGAAACTTTATAAAATGAATAAACAATTGCATCTAAAGGGTTAGATAATACGATAACAAAAGCATCTGGTGCATATTTTTTAACATTATTTGCTACATCTGTAATAATTTTAATATTAATATCTAGAAGATCTTCTCTGTTCATACCAGGTTTTCTAGGAACACCTGCTGTTATAATGACAACGTCTGAATCCTTTAAATCTTCAGGGTTAGAAGAACCTTTGATATTTGTATCATACCCATCAAGCGGAGTTAATTGTGAAATATCAAGAGCTTTTCCTTTAATCATTCCCTCTGCATTTGGAATATCATAAATAACAATGTCTCCAAGCTCTTTTTGTGAAGCAAGTAGAGCTAAATTACCACCTATTTGACCACCTCCAATTAAACTGATTTTATTCCTTTTCATAAAAATTCCTTATAAATGTTAAAAAATAATTTAAATTTATAGTCGATAATCGTTATTATTTAAACATGAAATCGACTGATTATAGCTTATGTTAATACAAAAAAATAAAAATATATTTTCTAAAATCTTAATACTTTTAATGTTTTTTGGTAACATCTTTGCAGACCCTCCTCTATGGAATGAGGATGATTCTGATGGAGAATGTGTATTAGATAATTATCCTGATTATGAAAACAATGGTTCTATAACATCAAAAATATATCTTAATGGTATTGAAGGAGGACAGCTGGGTGACATGGTTGCTGCATTTGTAGGAACAGAGCAACGTGGAGTTGGATGTGCTAATGAAATTCCTCCTTTTTTAGGAGGAGGTTTTGCTTTTTTGATGATGGTTTATAGTAATCAAACAAATGGAGAAATATTGACCTTTCAGTATTACTCATCTAATGAAGATGTTGTTTACGACTGCAATGAAACATTAGAGTTTATTTCTAACATGACAGAAGGAAATGTCGAAGATCCTTTTCAGCTAACACTTAATTATTCAAATTTATGTGAAGACGAATTAGCTTGCAACTTTAATCAAGAAGGTTCTTGTCTATATGCAGAGCAGAATCAAGATTGCAATGGAAATTGTTTAGTGGAGATTGATTGTTTAGGAGAATGTGGTGGTGATGCAATTGAAGATTGCTTAGGTGATTGTAATGGGATAGCCTTTTTTGATGAATGTGGTAACTGTATAATAGATCCTTCTGATGCATGTATACAAGATTGTAATGGTGTTTGGGGAGGAGCTGCTACTCTTGATGATTGCGGTGTCTGTAATGGAAATAATTTAGACCAGGATTGCGCAGGTGTATGTTTTGGTGAGTTTTGGGATAGTGATTGCGGATGTGTTCCTCCTTATAATACTGGTGATGAGTGTGATGATTGTGAAGGAGTTCCAAATGGAACAGCTTTTTTGGATAATTGCAATAATTGTGTAGGAGGTAATACTGGACTAGAAGAATGTCCAGGGTATGACTATACGTTAGAATTATCTACTGGAGCTAATTTGATTAGCTTTTATGCTCTTCCAGAAGATACAAGTCTAGATTATATGTTGTTATCTAATAATAATGATTATATTTATGCTGTTTTAGGGTTGCTGAATTCATCTATTAATATCGGAGATAATGTCTGGGCAGGCAGCTTATCTAATATTAATCAAAATTCAGGCTATTGGTTTAAATCGTTAAACGTAACAGATCTTATAATAGAGAATGCTTGGAATATTAATCAGAATATTTCTTATAATTTAACTCAAGGAGCTAATTTAGTTTCTTTTCCATCAGAATCTGATTATGATATAGAAGACCTTATTAGTATTTATAATGAAAACAACTTTGATTGGATTATCGGTCAGAGTGTCATTGCATTTAGGTTAGATGGGGAATGGCAAGGGTCTTTAAATCAACTATCTTCAGGAAAAGGTTATTATTTTGTTTTAAATTCACCTATCGAAGACTTCATGTATACTTTTCCTGATGCTATATCTAAAAATAGTAAAAATGAAGTTAGCCAAATTCTACATAATCAGTCATCATTACAATCTTTTTATATTTTAGAAACATCAAATTTAGATGAACTTGAAACCGGTGATTGGATTGTTGCATATAAAGATAATGTTATCGTTGGTTCTAGAAAATATAATTTAGAAACTTATTTGGATATTCCTGTTATGGGTGATGATGGAAGTAGTTATACTCAAGGGTATTGTGTTAGCGGGGATACCCCTTATTTTAAAGTATTGAAAAATACCGGAGAATATATTGATTTATTATCAAATACTCCTAAATGGAATAATTTATCGGTTAATATGATTGATTTGGAATTACTTTATGAGGTTTCTCCTTTGAACTTAAGCATTGAAAATCTTTACCCAAATCCTTTTAATCCTTCTATTAATTTTGATTTTGAAATAGGATTAGATGCTTATGTTGACATTTCTATTTTAGATATTAATGGACGTTTAGTTGATAATATATACAATGGATATATTCAAAAAGGTATACATTCATATCAATGGAATGCTAGTGAGTTTACATCCGGTATATATTTTTTTAAAATATTAACCCCTAATAGTGTTTTAAATGAAAAAATTACGTTAATAAAATAAACCTCTGGGGAGTACAGAGGTTTATTTTTTTGGCTCATCAAGGCCAATTAAAGACTGATTTTAATATTAAAGCCTTTAACTAATTAATATTAGCACTGTATTTAATTTATTATTTTGATTTATATCACATTATTTACAGTTACAGTATTTAACATGAAAAATATTTATAAATAAAATTAAATCAATTAATTTTAAACGGTTAAAACAATATAAAAGGAATTAACATATGTTTTTAGTTTTGTTCGTTGTATCACAACTGTCTTTTTTGTTATCAGATAGTTATAATATGCAGCTTTTATCTTATTTACCATTTGAGCAAGACTGCTCAGATATAACAGGTTTTTATCAAGATGGAAGAGAATTCGCAGTGATAGGTTTGCAAAATGCAGCGTCTTTTGTTGATGTTACAGATCCAAATAATCCATTTGAAGTTGGGATAATATCAGGCTCAACAAGTATATGGAGAGATCTTAAATATTGGAATAGGCATGTTTATATTGGTACAGAAGCAGAAGATGGGATAAAAATAGTAAGTGTAGATAATTTAGATAATCCTACATTAGTTAACACTATTACAGATGTAGATAATTCTCATAACATACATATTGATGAAGATGGGTATTTGTATATTGTAGGTGCAGATGTTAATGATATATGGATTTATAATTTAGCGTATCCTGCTTATCCAGTTTTAGTTGGAACATGGAATTTGCAAAATAATGAAACTACTTCTCAAGGTTATTGCCATGATATTGAAGTATATAATGATAAATTATATTGCGCTGCTATATATGTTGGATACTTCCATATTATAGATGTTTCGGATAAAACAAATCCAATAACACTTCAATCTCATTTTGCCGGAATAGATGGGATAAGCACACATGATGTTGCTATAACAGAAGATGAACAGTATTTGTTTACAGGAGATGAAAACTTATCAGGTCATATTAAAGTTTGGGATATATCTGATTATAATAATATTAATTTAGTAGAGGAATGGGTTACTCCTGAATATGAGACGCATAGCGCTCATAATTTGTATGTTAGACCTGGTCTTGATCAGCTTATTATATCCTATTATGCTGATGGTACAAGAATTTTAGATATATCTGATCCTACAAGTCTAGAGGAAATTGCGTATTATGATATGTCAGATTTAGAAGGACTTTATGTTAGTAATTGGGGTACATATGCAGACCTTCCAAGTGGAAATATTATATCAAGTGATATAGAACAAGGATTATTTGTGCTAGAACTTGGTGGCGTTAGTATTTTGCATGAAGAATTGCAAGATATGGATATTTCAGATAGTCCATATGTTTATTTTTCTGCAAATGTAGAAAGCTTTGATGGAGTAGTAGAAGATGTTACCTTGCATTATAGTTTAGATAATGATAATTGGAATGAAACTAATATGAATAATGGTTTAGGAGGTAGTGAGTATAGTGCTGTGATGACATTTGATCAAGCCAATGTTATCGTATATTATTATATCACTGCATCTAATTCTATAGGTCAATCATCTCAATATCCTCAATTAGAAGATTATGTATCTTTTAATTACGGTGATTTGATTGATATTCTAGTTCAAGATTTTGAGACTGAGACTAATTGGTATGTTGAATCTGATGCTTCAGCAGGTCTTTGGGAATGGGGAATTCCTAATGGAACATCTGAATTTGGAGGTTTTGCAAATCTTGAATTTATTGTACAAACAAATGAAGATCATACTGAAGATGGTAATAAGTGTTTTGTTACAGGTAATGAATTAGTTGATATTAATAGTCCAGGACAAGCTGATGTAGATGGAGGATCAACAATATTGTATTCAGATATTTACGACTTATCTAATTATAATGATGTTCAGGTTAGCTATTGGAGATGGTATACTAATAATTTGGGTAACAATCCAGGTAATGATATATGGAATGTTCAGGTCTCATCAAATTCAGGTTTAAATTGGGTAGATTTAGAAAGCACAACAACATCTTTAAATCAGTGGTTTGAACAAAGATTTGTATTATCTAATTATATTGAATTAAGCAATGAAGTTCAATTTAGATTTATAGCTTCAGATTTATTTAATGATGGTGATAATGGTTCAGGAGGTTCTTTAGTTGAAGCGGCATTAGATGATTTTAAGCTTGAAATTATAGGCTACAACTTTCTTCTTGGAGACTTGAATTTAGATAGTAATGTAGATATACTTGATGTTGTACTATTATTAAATCTTATTTTTGAGAGTGAAAATATTACTGAAAGTCAATTAGAACTTGCTGATATAAACGAAGATTCTGTTTTAGATGTTTTAGATATAGTTAATTTAGTCAATCTTATTCTTGATTCTATTTGAAGATAACATCTAAACAAAGACAGTATTTAAGAGGCCTTGCACATTCTTTAAACCCATATATAATCATAGGTAAAAACGGTTTAAATGAATCCTCTATAAAATCAATTGATAAATCCTTGAAAAATCACGAACTTATTAAAGTTAAAGTTCAAATAGGAGATAAAAAACAATTAGCTCCATTAATTGAAAAAGAAACCAATTCATTTGTTGTAGGAATTATAGGTAAAATTATAATATTATATAGATTTTCACCTGATAAAGGAGATGATTCTATTAAAATACCATGAATCAAATGAGAAAAAATATTATTTCAGATAAAGATACATCTTTGGATTATTTGAAAAATAAAAAAATATCAATAATAGGATATGGTAATCAAGGTAGAGCTCAAGCTTTAAATTTAAAAGATTCAGGATTAAGTGTTTCTGTTGGATTAAGAAAAAATAGTAAGTCAATAAGTAGCGTTATTAAAGATGGAATTTCAGTCTTTGAAATTCCAGAAGCTGTAAGATGGGCTGATATAATTTGTTTGTTGATTCCTGATACAATAGCTCCTGATGTTTATAATTCACAAATCAAACCTTTCTTAGAGGATGGCAAAGCATTACTTTTTTCACATGGATACAACATCCACTATAAAAAAATTATTGTTGATAACAATATTGATGTAGTTATGGTTGCTCCAAGTGCTGGAGGAGCTATAGTAAGGAAAGAGTATAAAAAAGGATATGGTGTTCCAACTTTATTAGCTATTAAAAATGATTATTCAGGTAGTGCATTTGATATAATTAAATCTTATAGCAAAGCTATTGGAGGAACTAAGGTGTGTGCTTTTGTTTCAACATTTAAAGAAGAAACAGAAACAGATATTTTTGGAGAACAGGCTATATTAACTGGAGGTTTACCATATTTAATTAATAGCTCTTATAATACCTTAATTGAAAATGGATATGATTCTACTGTTGCATGGTTTGTTTGTTATTATGAAATAAAAACAATAGTTGATTTATTTCATAATAAAGGTTTTGATGAATTTTATAGTTTAATTAGTGATACTGCTAGATATGGCGGAATATCAAGAGGGAAAAAGTTAATTGATAAGAATTTTGATTTAAAGCTATCTTCAATACTAGAGGATATTAAATCAGGAAAATTTAATAAGGAACTTAGTAAAAATATTGATGAGAGGAGATCTCCTGAATCCTTTAAAAGTTTAGAAGATAAAACAAAAGAAATGCTTGAATTAATAAAGAATAAAATATGATTAAACTTATATTATCTATATTAATGTTTACTTTATCGCATACTGCTCTGATTAAGCCTTATAATGATTCTTATTTAACATATATTTATATTCCTTTTCAATGGGAGCAAGAAGCTGATGCGATTAGCTATAACCTTCAAGTGTCAACAGATGAATATTTTATAAATACTTTAGTCGATATTGAAGAATCTACAACTTCTTATATTGAAGAACAGTTAATTGATTGGTCTCAAAATTATTATTGGAGGATAAGACCTCTGTATAGTGATGATGATTTTGGAGATTGGTCTGAAATTTTCACCTTTTCCACAGGAGAAAAACAATTCCCTGATATAGATGCTGAAATTTATAATGAAGATTTCATACAAGAGGGCCTTGTGGCTTTTGGTGGATTTGCTCCAAACCTTGCTTCAGCTGTTATCGATAAATATGGAAATGAAATATGGAATTCTGGTGAGCCTGGTAGTTTTGATTTTATGATTAATCATATTAATAAGTTTGGAAATATTTATGGCTTGAGTGTTTATAATTATCCATATAATACTGGAACTAAAATTAATTATGATATTGATTTTCTTTGGAGTACCCAAGGAGATCTTAATTCTGATGGAGAAATAGATCTAGAGGGAAATGAGGATGCAATTGATATTCATGAATTCAAACAAATTCCTAATGGAAATTATATGGCTTTTGTCCCAGACTATCAACTTGGTCCTATAGCTTTAGGTCCATGGAGTTTTATATATCAATCAATAGGGTATCAGGCTGATGGTGTTACCGAAGAATATCCCTGGATAGGAATGAGACTAGTTGAGTGGGACAAGGATGGGAATCAAATTTGGAATTGGGATCCTTTCGAACATTTTACTATGGATGATTGCGATTTATATGGTGGAATATGGTGGAATATAGATGCTGGAAGACATGATTGGATGCATTCAAATGCATTTCATTTTGATGAAGAAGAAAGCGTTATTTATGTATCACACAGGCATCTTTCTAGAATAAGCAAGATTGCTTATCCATCAGGAGATGTTATATGGAATATAGGTATGCCGGAACAGTATAACACTGGTAATGATAATATTTGTACTGAACTAGGTAACAGCTTTCAACATAATATCCAATTATTAGATGATGGAAGCCTTTTATTTTTTGATAATGGAAATTTGAGCCAAATGTTATTAGGTGATGCTAGTCCAACCTCTAGAATTAGAAGAATTAGAGTTATTGATAATTCTTATTGTGAAACAGAATGGGAATATGAGTTGCCTCCTAATTTATTTGGCCTAGGTATGGGTAGTGTTCAATTACTTGAAAATGGAAATTACTTAATTTATACTTTTGGAAGTGGCATGAATCAAGGAGAGCCTACACTTAGAGAAATTACTCCTGATTATGAAGTTGTTTGGAATTATCAGGGGATAAATTATGCTGCTTGGTATAGAACTTATAAAATTCCTTCAATGCATCCAGACGTATTTAGTGTTATTGCAAATGATTTTACTTCATTATCATTAGATGAAGATATCTTTAATCAAGAACCAGCTATTGAAACATTTAATAATCAAATACGATTTTCTATTTATAATAAAAGCGCTTATAGTCAGCATTATAAATATATATTATCTGATTTAGTTGACGGTGTTGCGCAGATGTTTTTATATCAAGAGGGCGATATAATAATTGAGCCTTATGGAACTGAAATATTGACATTTGATATTTATAATAATCAAGTAGGATCAACTATAGCTAATTTGTCTATTTGGCCAACATATCATGAGCATGCGATTAAAGAACTTGACTTCAACGTATTGAATGTAAATTCCCTAACTGGAGATATTAACTTAGATGGACATATAGATGTTGTAGATATTGTGACTTTAATAAATTTTATACTTGATGAAAATAATTACAATGAATCATTTGATATCAATCAAGATCAGAGTATTAATATTTTAGATATTGTTGTTTTAGTCAATATAATACTTACCTTCTAATTTTTCTTTATCAACAAACACATTAATAAACTTGATAAAATACCTGGGTACATTAAATCTATCCCATATGGATATTTTAAATATATCCATATTATTGATATCATTATTGGTATAGTTAATGATAAAATGGGAAATTTCAAGACACTTTTTTTATTAAATAGCATTAACAAGAATGGTATTAATATTGAAGAGGCTGCAATCGATCCAAATATATACCAGACATCTATAACAAATTCAAATTTAATAGCAATAAGATAAGATATTAAACCTGTTAATATAATCCCTATTTTAGTATTTTTTTGTGATACTTTTTCCCCAATTAAATCATTCCCGATTGTTATTGATGAAATAAAAAAGAAACTATCTATTGTAGACATTACAATCGATAGAATCCCTATGTAGAAAATATTTTTTAATATATATGGTAAATATAAGTCTGCTAGTAATAAATAGGGGTTTGTATTTAATATCATATCTGAAGATTTAATTATTGCAGATGCATAAATGCCAACAGATATTGTTAAAAAATCAAAAATAAACCAAAGTAGAATAGAAATGATAAATCCCTTTTTTATTACAGTTGTATTTTGACTTGAATATGTTCTCTGAAATAAGGAAGGGTCAATGAATGTTATCATAGATATTAATGACCAAGATAAAATATAGCCAATAGGTAGGCTACCTGTTAATGTTAAATTTTCTTTTGGAACATTTTGTTTTATATATTCAAAACCTCCAAATTCACAGTATAGATATAGCAGCATACAGAAAAACCCAAAATACATAAATATAAACTGAATCAAGTCTGTTCTAATGATGGCTTTAAATCCTCCAGAATATATATAAACTGCAGAAAAAACTATACCAAAGATAAGAGCAATATTGAAATTTATATTAAATATATGCACTAGAATTGTGCTTAATATCATTAAATATGGAGCAGGGGATGAAAGTAGCACTAAAATTATGGATGTGATTTTTTGTGGAACGACACCATATGTTTGTTTAAAGTATTCAGGTATTGAATGAATATTGTTCTTGTGTAATTTAGGTCCTATATATAAAGCGAATATAATTGCTGATATATAATAGAAAAAACCAAAAATAATCCATGTTACAGCTCCATTGATATAGCTAAATCTTCCAATTTCTAATATTCCTCCATACCATGTAGTCACAATCGTTGCTATAAAAGATGGAAGCGTTAACTTTCTTGATAAGTAAAGATATTCATTTTCATTCTTTTTATTGCTTCTGTATAGCCCTAGAATGAGTATTATGATAAAATAGGCGTATATCAATTTTTAATATTGAAATTAACTGTTATGCCTATGCTTCTTAAATCTCCAAAAGATTGATAGCTTTTAATCGTATATGTTGGGTCTAATACAAATGAATAGCCTCTTATAGCATATTTTTTATTAGTTATATTTTTCACCCATAAGCTTATTGTAGAATTTTTATAATTATACTTTAGAGACATATTTATCAGATTATATGGTTTTGATTTAATATTATTCTGTTCTTCAAAATAAAATTCACCAACATAGTTAGATTCAGCATTTAAACTAAGCCCAGTAATATATTTAGAAAAATCATAAGATAATGTGCTTGTATACTTTTGATTTGGAGAATGTGATAGTTCTCTATCACCATATAAATTGTTTTGATATTCAAATCCAGATACAAGGGTTTTTAAGATAGATATGGATTGTGAAAGTGTTAAAAATTTTGATAGACTGGCTGTAATTTCAATTTCCATTCCATAGTGATAGGCGGATTTAGCATTATAAGTAGCATAGTCAAAGCTCGTTGGATCATTTGTGTATTGATGAGATAAACGCAATTGGGGATTGATTCTTTCCATATAAAAGGAAGATAGTTTTAACTTATATTTTTTTGAATTATAATTTAATCCTAGCTCTAAGTTGTTGCATGATTCAGTATCATAAATTCTAAAACTCTCATCAAAATCAGGATATTGAGTTTGATTTATGCCTGATGTCTTATAACCCCTGGATATATAAGCATTAAGTATTAATGATTTGTTGTATTGATAATTTATTTTGATATTACCACCAATAAGATTTTTATCTTTTATTTGATTTTGATATTCATCTTGTAGAATATTATAATAACTATCGTAATAGTTATATTTTAAATCTTGCTTTGTATGATTCACATCAAATCTTAAAGTTGAAGATATTAATAATGAATTTGTGATAGGATAAGATATTTGAGTATACAAAGCATAGTTTGTTATATCAAAAATTGAATTAATATTTGTAGCTGCTCCTGCAAACAACCAACCATCTCTTTTATCATGTTCCTTTATTTGAGAATAATATAATCCTGATGTTAAAATTGCATTACCTCTCAAATTATATTTTACTCTAAGCTCTTGAGAATATGATTCACGAATTCTGTTTGTAACATCTGTAAATGCATAAGGATAATAATTATCTGGACACATCAAGTATCCCTGGTAAGCATTATTGCATGCCTCATCATCAAAATAAATCGGACTATTTTCATAATAATCATATTCTTCTTCCCAATAATTTAAATTTCCCCAATCTCCATCATATGAGTACAATATTTTGTTGTATGAATAAGTTGTAATTAATTCAAGAATACTATTGTTAAGTTTGTAGTCTGATTTGATAGATAAAGCTTTAGTATTCTGTTTATCAAGGCCTTGAAAATCTGAAAATGTTGTAAATCCATTATTGTCAGGTGTCCAAACATCATACTTGTTATTTAAGTTTACAAAGTATGTTGTAAATAGAATTGATGAATATTTATTTGGAGTATATAAAAATTTCATTCTAAATAAAGATTCATCTTTTGAGTTGGTGTCTGATTGATTTTTATTTGATATATTATTAATAAATCCATCTGTGTAATTTTGTGATAAAGTGAATCTATATAATACTTTATTAGTAAGTTTTAATGATGAAGATGCTGTGTAACTATAACTATTATTTGAATATATACTACTACTTATATTTAAATTTTTATCTTTACTAGGATCATTACTTATAAAATTAATAACTCCAGCCATAGCATTAGGCCCATATGAAGAAGATTGAGGTCCTTTGAATATTTCTATTTGTTTCATATCATCTAATATTCCAATCATTCCTATACCTGAAAAATCAATATTATCAATAATGCAACCTACATAAAAGTGAGGAGCTCCCTCTCCAGAAAATTGGCTTAGTTCTCCCAATCCACGTAATTGAAAATATCTTGCTCTTGATGTTCCTCCTGCATAGTGTAAATTTGATATTGATTGTATTAAATCTTCAAAATTTCTCTTCCCATTATTTACAAATTTCTTGTTTTTTATAATCGAAATATTAGCAGAAGTAGAAGACTCATTTATTCCACCATAAATTTCAACCTCAGGAATTAATATAGACGTTGTATCTGGATTTAAAGTACTTGAAAAAGTAAAAGAAATTAGTAGTATTTGCAATAATATATATATCATGACTTCCTCCGCTAGTATTATCTAGATCAGGTTATAGGGTATGTTCTCAGCATTTTAAGCACCCCTGTTAATTAAATTTAAGGAAATTTCAATATTAAAAACTAAATTTTACTTTATGGAAATGTTGAAATATGAATATAAATACTGGAATAAAGGCTTAAAATATATAGCTGGAATAGATGAGGCAGGCAGGGGTCCTCTTGCAGGTCCCGTCGTTGCTGCATGTGTAATTTTAACTCCTGAATTTGATATCGAAGGAATTAATGATTCAAAAAAACTTACAGCAAAAAAAAGGTTAGAGCTGTTTGCGCTTATTAAGGAACATGCTTTAGATGTAAGTATTGGCATTGCAAATGAAATTGAGATTGATGATTTAAATATATTACAAGCAACATTCTTAGCAATGAAAAGAGCTGTTGGAAATTTAAGGTGTAAGCCTGATCATTTACTTATAGATGGTCCTTATTCAGATATTAAATTAATTTCTAAGGATAATATAATAAAAGGAGATAGTCTTTCATTAAGTATAGCCTCTGCTTCTATTATTGCCAAAGTAGAAAGAGATAGAATTATGAGTGAATATCATAATATATATCCTGATTATAAATTTGATAAACATAAGGGCTATGGAACTAAATTTCATATAGAGGCATTAAAGGAATTTAAAGCCACTCCAATACATAGAAAATCATTTAAAATAGTCAAATCATATTTACCTGATTACAGTTTTTACAAAAAGACAAATTCTTTTAATATCTTAGCTTCTAGAATAGTCGCTATCAATTTTATTAAAAGGAATTATACCCTTGAAAATCAAAATTTATTGTTAAATAATAATGAGAAGATTGATTTTGTATATACGAATTCAATTAAAAAAGTTTTTATAAAAGTATTATTTCAATTAGGAGCTGAAAATATGAAGATTGATTTAGATGTTGGATTATTTTTAAGTTTAATTGACCGTGAAATAAAAGAAAAAGAATCTAAGAAAACAAAATGGTTTAATGTAATTTTAGTTAAGTTTATTCCTAATAATAAACCAAAGATAGTATTTATTTATAATGAAAAAATTTCTTAGTATTATATTAATTACATTTAGTTATAGCTTCGAAGTTGCTAATGCGGTAGGTGAATATGGCGCTGTCGCAAGTTCAAAAAAACAATCTTCAGAAATAGGCGTTCAAATATTGAAAAATGGAGGGAACGCTATTGATGCCGCTGTAGCTGTTGCATTTTCTCTTGCTGTTACTCATCCTAGTGCTGGCAATATTGGAGGTGGAGGATTTATGGTTATTAGACTTGCAAATGGAGAAGTCACAACAATTGATTTTAGGGAAAAAGCACCACTCTCATCATTTAAGGATATGTTTCTTGACTCCACTGGAACTGTCATTCCAGGTAAAAGTAGATATTCTGCACAAGCTGCTGGTGTTCCGGGTACTGTTTATGGATTAGGTTATGCTCATGAAAAATATGGGACCTTGCCTTGGGATATTCTTTTATACCCAGCTATTCAGCTTGCAAAGTATGGTTTTGATTTAGATTATCATAATGTAAGAATATTGAATTCTGAAAGATATAAAACTCTACTTTCACATGATAAAGAATCAATGAAAATATTTGTAAAGGATTCTCCATTTAAAATTAATGAAAAATTAATACAAAAAGATTTATCTAATACTTTATCAAGAATTGCAAAATATGGGTATTTAGAATTTTATCAAGGCTTAACAGCTGATTATATTGTTGATTGTATGAAAAGAACGGGTGGAATTATATCTCATGAAGATTTAATATCTTATAAAGTTGTTGAAAGAAATCCTATTGAATTTGATTATAGAGGATATACTATATATTCAATGCCTCCTCCATCATCTGGAGGTATAACTTTAGCAAATATTTTAAATCAATTAGAGCTAATTGATTTAGCCGAATATAGTCCAAGAAGTTCTGAATATATACATTTATTAGTAGAAATTGAAAAAAGAGCTTATGCAGATAGAGCTGAGTATCTAGGTGATATGGATTTTGTTAATATCCCATTAGATGAAATGATTTCTGATGAATATGCTTATGATAGATACTCAACAATATCTCATAGAAGAGCAACTTGTAGTAAAAAAATCAATCATGGAATTATAAATGTTATGGAAGAATCAGAAGAAACAACACATTTTTCTATTGTTGATAAATATGGGAATTCTGTTAGTTTGACTACAACAATTAATGGTTGGTTTGGAAATGGAATAACTGTTGATCAAGCAGGTTTTTTACTAAATAATGAGATGGATGATTTTTCAATTAAACCTGGTTATCCTAATATGTATGGCTTAATTGGGAATGAGGCAAATTCAATAGTTCCTGAAAAGCGAATGTTAAGTTCTATGACCCCTACTATTGTAGAAAATCAAGATGGAGATTTGTTTTTGGTATTAGGTTCTCCTGGTGGTTCCACTATAATTACTACTGTAGCACAAATATTAATTAATTTAATTGATTTTAATATGTCTTTAAAAGAGTCCGTTGAAAGCAAGCGTTTTCATCATCAATGGCTACCTGATGTGATTCAAACAGAGAAATACTCTTTTAACCCTGACTTGGTTAAGTCGTTAAATAAATATGGGCATGATATTAAAATAAGGTCTTCAATAGGAGAAGCAAATTGTATAATGTTAGATACTTTAGGAATCAAGTATGCCTGTTCTGATAGTAGAAGAGGAGGTGCTTCAGTAGCATATTAATGAAGAATAAAAAGAATAGATTAAAAGAATTTAAAGAACTGATAGTTTTAATTATTGTTGCTCTTACTATTAAAACTTGTCTTGTAGAAATTTATATTGTACCTACTGGATCAATGGAGGAAACCATTTTAATTGGAGATATGCTAATAGGTAATAAATTTATTTATGGTATGCGTACACCTAATTGGATTGGAATTCCTTATACTAGGTTTGGTTTTTACATCCCCTCATTTAGGCTTCCTAAGTTTAAAGAAATTCGAAATAATGATGTTGTTATTTTCGAGTTTCCACGAGATCCTTTTCAGAAATATGTTAAAAGATGCATAGGCCTGCCAAGAGATACAGTTAAAATAGATGAAGGTAGAATATATGTTAATAATATATATGAAGAACTCCCAAAAGAAGGTCAGTTTACAAAAAAATTTGGAAGTTATTCTTCTAATTTTTTAAAGCAGAATTATTTTCCAAATGGAGCAGATACAATTAGGGTATATGATAGATATCAAACTTGGTTTTCTCATACATTGTATCCTGATTTTAAGCCTGAAAATTACCAAGATATTAATAGGAATGCTTCTTATGATTCTGGCGTAGATTTGTTTGATATGAAAAATGATGATATAAATAAAAATTTAAAATGGGATTTTGGTAATTCTGATAATATCTCTGAATTTGTAGTTCCATATAAGGGTATGCCTGTTAATTTTAAAAATGTTAAAGATTGGGAATCTTTATTAACTTTATTATTATTAGATGGACATGTATTGGAAATAAATGATTATCAAATTGATTTAAACGATCCTGTGCAAATCAGTAGACTTAAAGGCTTGGTTAAATATAAGGTTTTTAGTTTAGTTATAAATTATGCTGATAATAATTTAAATGGTATTCCAGATAAACAGGAAAAAGAACAGGATGTATATAAAAGGAAACTAATTATTCAAAGAGAAAAAGATAAGCTTATTAATCCTTGGTCTGATATCATAAAAGAAAATTTACTTTCAGATTCAAATTTCTTATTAAATAATTTAAAAATTGATGGGGAACATATATCCTCGAATCAAATAGTTTCATTAAATCATAATTATTATTTTATGGTTGGAGATAATAGGAATAATAGCTATGATTCAAGATTCTGGGGATTTGTTCCTGATTACAATATTTTAGGCACACCCGTTTTTTCTTTTATCAATATATCTAAAATTAGATTAAGAATGAAAGTTGTAGAATAGTTATATTAACTTTGAAAAATGTTTCAATTAATTGTTTATATATTTAAAATTGTCATCGCTGTAATAGCAGGCTATGCTTTATCTTATACTTCTGATAAAGAAGATAAAGCTTTTGTTTTTCATTACCCCTTGATTTCTTTTCTTGCATCTTCTTTGGTTGGTGTTATTATTTTAATTCCAGATTATAACTCATTTTTAATAGGCATTATTTTTTTTGCACTTATTTATTATTTAGCTCACAATCTAGAAGATTTTACTTTAGAAGAAAAATATAAATTTTTATTTTGTTCTATTAATGGTTTGATAATTGGACTAGGTTATATTTTTTATTCTATTGTAGTTACATTGATTTTTATTTATATATTAAATAATTTTACTGCAATATACGAGCTTGTTATTAGCAATAAGAAAAAGTCTTCTAAAAACAGCGATATTGATTCTAAAAATGATTTAGAATTAAATGAAGAAGATTCTTAAATTAGAACGTTGTTTATATAAAATTGTAATTTAGTATATGGGAATTGATTTAAAATCAAATGAAGGTCAGGATAAGTTTATTCAAGATAATATGTCTGATTTAGTCGAAGGCGTAAATGAATCTTATGGCCCAGTTCTTGTAGAAGAATTAATAAGTAGATTGCGTAAAACCATAGAAGACTTTAACAATGAAATCACATCAGCTTTTGACCAACTTAAAACAAGGGAAGATGAACGTCAAAAGATGTATAATATGATTAAAGAAGGTAATACTTTAGAAACTCAATCTAGTGATGATAAAGGAAATCCTTCAGATTTATCAGATTGGGAAGTTAAAATTAATGAAATTGAATCTCAGAAATAAAAAGGAATAATTTATGAATATATTAAAAGATAGAGCAGTATGGATTGTATTAGTATTAATTTTGTTATTTGGAGCTTCTTATATGTTGTTAATAGACCCTGAAAGGGTTGATAAAATGGATAGTATTGTTGAGAGGGATGATACTCGTATAGCTGATGTTAATGAAGTTAAAGAATTATTTGATAGGTTGGATTTAAAGTTAAACGGTACTAAGCAGCATTTAGCAAATTTATGGGATAAGACTGAAAATCATATAAAGACTTATGATGCCAGGGTAGACTCAATTAATAATGCCTTTTCTCAAGTGGATTTAAAGATTGATAAAATTATGAGAGATATGAAAAAAGGATTTGATGATTTAGAAGATGCACTTGCTGACTTAGAAGATGATATTAGTTCTGTTAAAACGACAACTAAAAGAGATTTCCGAAAGGTTAATGTTAAATTAGCAGAGTTAGAAGAATCTATTAAGAATATAAATACTAGGCTTGATGAAGATGAATAATTTCTCATTCTATATTTACAATGTTTAAAGTTGAAGATGCTATAGGGGATGTTGTGTTTATTGCCTTTAGAGATATTGATAAAATACGAGATTTAGGCATTGATTCACCATCAGGTCATTACTTAATTAAAGGTATTGATCATATTGGGTTGTGGTTGGAACATCCAGGTGTAATTCTTGCTAAAACTGTAGATGAAGATGGGAAGCCTCTTCCAGATAAAAAAATTATAAAAGAGAGAGTTGATGCAAATTTTTTAGTTACATGGGATAACATCAATTCTATGATGCATTACCCTGATAGAGAAGGCTATGATTTCCCATCTGAATTCAACTTAGATGTAGGTTTTAAACCTTAGCGTAGTATGTTATATGGATATATAAAAAAATGGAACCAGCAAAATGGCTGGGGTTTTATTGAAGGATCTGATGGCAACGATTATTTTGTTAATATTTCTAATGTTCGCAAAGGAATTAGATTAAAAGAAGGTATTAAAGTCAAATTCGATTCTTTTTGTGGACAAAGAGGAGATGAGGCAGAGAATGTAAGTTTGGTTTGATTGTGTCTTCTAAGCATAAAACAAACAATCCTGAATATCCCAACTTCTGGGACAAAAAATATATTTTAAATGAATCAAGTTGGGATATTGGCTATCCAACACCTATTTTTGTTAATTGGTTTAATAATAATAATAATAATAAGAAGAAGAAGATTCTTATTCCAGGTTGCGGTAAAGGTCACGATGCCTTTTTCTTAGCAAATAAGGGCCATGATGTATATGCGCTTGATTTTTCTATTGAGGCTGTTAAGATTATGGAGAGAAGAGCTAAATTAGAAAATATATCTATAAATATATTAAATCAGAGCATTTTTGATATGGAAAATTATTATGGTAAATTTGATATCATTTTAGAATATACTTTTTTCTGTGCTATTAATCCTGAAAAGAGACTTAAATATATTGAGACTGCATATAATTTATTAGTTAATAATGGATTGTTTTTAGGTATACTTTTACCTATTAAAAAAGCTTTAAATGAAGGGGGCCCTCCTTTTGGAGTAGATGTTTTTGAAGCTATTAAGATGTTTGAAAAATATTTTGAATTGATAAAATGTTCTTACTCAGAATTAAGTATACCTCCTAGAGCTGGAAATGAAAAATTTATTCATATGAAAAAATGCATAAGATAAAAATATCAAATTTAGAAATTTTTGGTTTTCATGGAGTCTATCATCATGAAAAAGAAAAAGGGCAATATTTTTATTTAGATATAGATTATTCACTTAAAAAAAATATAGATTTAATAAATGATAGTATCGATAATACTGTGGATTATATAGAATTTATTTCTACAATTATTGATTTGTTTAATAAGAAAAGATATTCTCTAATTGAAGTTTTAGCAAAAGATATAGTCCAAAAGATAGTATCTATATATGATGTAGGTTATATTAAATTAGTAATAAGAAAAAAAATAATATTAGATAATAATAATATTGATTTTATATCTGTTGAGGTAGAAAAAAAGAGTGAATAAGGTATTTCTATCTATTGGTTCAAATGAAGGAAATCGTTTAGAGCTATTAAGGAGTGCAATTAGGAATATAAAAAATCTTGCTTTTGTTGAATATTTAAATCACTCTTTTGTTTATGAAACAAGGCCTATGTATAATATGAATCAACCTTATTTTCTTAATATGGTAATTGAAATACAAACAAGCATTAAACCTTTAGAATTATTAGATGCAACCCAAGGTATTGAAAGAAAAATTGGTCGAAAAAAAACATATTTAAAGAATCAGTCTAGAGTTATTGATATTGATATATTAGATTATGATAATAGAATTTTAAATGATGAGCAATTGATTTTGCCTCACCCTGGCATAATTGAAAGAATGTTTGTTTTAAAACCTTGGAGTGATATAAATCCTGAATATATATTACCTAACATGGAAAAAAGTATATTTGAATTGATGTCAGATATTAAATTAGAGGCTAATGTTATTAAGTTATATACAAAAATAATATGAAAAAAGCATATCATATAGCGGTAGAAGGAAGTATAGGCGTTGGGAAAACAAGTCTATCTAAACTTTTATCTGAAAACTTACAATCTAAATTAGTTTTAGAAGAGTTTGAAAATAACCCATTTTTGCCAGATTTTTATAAGAATCCTGAAAGATATGCATTTCAAACACAATTGTTTTTTTTACTGTCTAGATATAAGCAGCAAACAGAATTTCAGCAAATGGATATATTTAGCAAGTCTATTGTTTCAGATTATATGTTTATGAAAGATCGAATATTTGCATCCCTTAATTTGAATGATAAAGAAATGACTTTATATGATAGCGTGGCATCTATCCTTGAAACGAATATAATTTACCCTGATTTAATTATTTTCCTACAATCTGATACAGAACGTTTAATGCATAATATTAAGCATAGGGGACGGAAATATGAAGACAGCATGAATTGGAATTATATAGATGCATTGAATCAAATTTATAATGAATTCTTTTTTAGATATGATAAATCTCCATTGCTTATAATCAATACTAATGATATTGATTTTGTTAATGATAAAAATGATTTAAAAGAAATACTGGATATCATACAAAAACCAATTAGCGGGACTAAATATTATAATCCTAATAAAACTTTAAATCTATAAAATGAAAATATTGCTAGCTATAATTGTTTTTATTTTTTTAAGGATGTTATTAAGAAAATTTTTTTTAATTGAAAAAAAAAGTTATAGTGCATCTGTAAAATCAAATAAAAATGATATAATTGATGTTGACTATGAAGAGTTAGAATGAAAGCAATTGTTATAAAAGAACATGGTTGTATTGATGCCCTGCAAGTTATTTCAAAACCTGAACCTATATGCCCTCCTAATAAAATCAAGATTAATATTAAGGCATGCTCTATAAATCATTTAGATATATGGGTTAGGAATGGTATTCCTGGTTTAAATATTCCATTACCTCTTATTATGGGTTCAGATGCATCAGGTACAATTGTGGAAGTAGGAACTGATATTACTAGGTCAGATTATTATGTAGGTCAAGATGTTATTGTGCAACCTGGGACATTTGATGTCTACTCTCTTAATGGAAAAAAAGAAAATTATTCTTCTTCGTATGGAATTCTTGGAGAAACAGAAGATGGAGTTCAAGCTGAATATGTATTATTAAAGCCAGATAATATATATCCTAAACCAAATCACTTGTCATTCCAAGAAGCTGCAAGTATTCCTCTTGTCTTTATGACATCATATCAAATGCTTGTTGAGCGAGCTGAAATAAAGAAAGATGATGTAGTATTAATTTACGGAGGGACTTCTGGTGTTGGTATGGCAGCTATTCAAATAGCAAAAGAGATTGGTTGTATTGTAATAACAACTGTAGGAAATGATGAAAAGAGGGAATTTGTTAAACAATTAAATCCTGATTATATTTTAAATCATCAAGGAAGTAATTTGTATAAAGAAATACGCAAAATTACTAATCGTGGAGTAGATGTTGTTTTTGAACATATAGGTCCAGCTACTTGGAAGCATTCACTTAAAGTTTTAGCAATTGGAGGAAGAATTGTTACATGCGGTGCAACCACAGGAAATAATGTTACGATTGATTTAAGACATTTGTTTATGAAACAACAGTCTATATTAGGCTCAACGATGGGCTCTTTGTCTACCTTTAGAAAAGTTATTAGTAAATTTAATAATAAGAAATATAATCCTTATATAGATTCTGTTTATACTTTTGATGAAATTAAACAAGCTCATATAAGAATGGAAGATAGAAAGCAATTTGGTAAAATCATTGTGACTCCATAAAATATAAGAATATGCATAGATTAGATACTATAGATATAAGAGGTAAAAGAGTTTTAATTAGAGTTGATTTTAATGTTCCTATTATAAATGGAAAGATAGCAAGTGATTTTAGAATTATTAAAACTTTAGATACAATCAAATATTGTTTAGATAATAATGCTAAAATTATTTTAATGTCCCATTTAGGTAGACCTGAGGGTAAAGAGGTAAAGTATTCTTTATTGCCTGTTTATGAATATCTGAAATTAATTTTTTACAATAGAAATGTGATTTTTTCTGATGATGCTATTTCAGCCATATCGATTGATGTTAGCCTTAATATGAAGCCTGGGGATATCCATATACTAGAAAACTTAAGGTTTAATAAAGGAGAAAACTTAAATTCATACTCTTTTTCTGAAAAGCTATCTAAACATGGGCAGGTATATGTAAATGATGCGTTTGGTACATCCCATAGAAAACATGCTTCAAATGCATCGATATTACAATTTTTTAAAATAAAAAGTATTGGTTTTCTTTTAGACTCAGAGTTTAAATATTTATCTAATTTAGATTTGTCATCTGATCGTAAAATTGTTTTGCTTTTAGGTGGTGCAAAAGTTTCGTCTAAATTAGGAATTATTAAATATTTTATTAATAAGGCGAATTGTATAATTATAGGTGGAGCGATGTCATATACTTTTTTAAAAATAAAAGGTTATGATGTTGGGAATAGCCTGGTTGAGGAAAGTATGCTTGATGATGCTAGTTTCATAATGGAAGAAGCAGAAAAAAACAATACTAAAATATTGCTTCCTATTGATGTTGTTTGTTCAAATAAAATCAGTGAAAAATCAACTTTATCAACAAAGAATATTAGTGATATAAATGCAGATGAAATGGGTCTTGATATAGGTGAAAAAACGATTGATTTATTTTCTGAAGAATTAAGAAATAGTAGTTTAATTATATGGAATGGACCAATGGGTGTTTTTGAAATACCTTTATTCTCTAAAGGTACAAGAAGAATTGCTGAGGTTATTGAAGAATGTACTGAAAAAAGAGATGTTAAATCTATTGTTGGAGGGGGTGATACAGCTAGTGCTGTTATTGATTTAAATATGCAAAAAAGTTTTACTCATGTTTCTACTGGTGGAGGAGCATCTTTAGAGCTTTTAAGTGGAAAAAAAATAGAATTGATTAAATCATGGAGAGATTATGAATAAAACTTCATTTTGTGTAGCAAATTGGAAAATGAATAAAGATTTTAATGAATCTATTTTCTATTTAGAAAAATTGAAAAAAATAGATTTATCTGAAAATAAATCTAATATAATTATTTGTCCATCTTATTTGGATTTACATGAATTGGTTAAGTATAAAGAAAAAATTAAAGGTATAGATTTTGGAGCGCAAAACGTATTTAGCGAACCCAAAGGTTCTTTTACAGGAGAAATTTCTGTTTCTATGCTAGAATCTATTGGCTGCAAATGGGTCATTTTAGGTCACTCTGAAAGAAGAGTCGTTTTAGGTGAGACAGATTTAGATATAGCTAAAAAAATGAAATTAGTATATGAATCTAAATTAAATCCTATACTATGTATAGGAGAATCATTGTTGGAAAAAGAGCAAAAAGAAACTTCTGTAGTTTTAAAAAGACAAATAAATACAGCTTTTAATAGTATAGATTTTAAAAAAAATAAAAATATCTTAATTGCTTATGAACCTGTATGGGCGATTGGTACAGGAGTAGCTGCTAGTGTGGCAGACATTACCAATAATATTAAAATAATTAAAAATATTATTAATAATATTGATACAAAAGATTGTAATATATACCTGTTGTATGGAGGCAGTGTTGATGGAAATAATGCTTCTAATATATTTAGCATAAATGAAGTTGATGGTTTCTTGATTGGGACCGCATCTTTATCTATTGAAAGTTTTTATAAGATTTATAGACAAATTTAAAGGAGTTTAAATTGAGCGCTTTATATTATATTATTATTTTTTTATTTGTTGTTGTTTGCCTCCTATTGGTAGGTATTATATTAATGCAATCAAGTAAAACTGGTGGGATGGGTGCAGGAATGGCAGGCAATGCTGCGCTTAATACTGCATTTGGAGGACAAGGGGCAGACCAATTACTTGTTAAAGTAACAACTGTTTTAGCAACTTTATTTATGGTTTTATCAATTGTTTTAAATGTTCTTTCAACACCAGATGAAAGTGATTTATCTATACCCGATGAATCAGTGATGCAAGGCTCTGAAAGTCAACCGATAAATGTTGAAAAAGAAGGCATTGATAAAAACACTACTTCTGATGAATGATAGTTATTTTGCTGAAGTGGTGGAATTGGTATACACGCTGTCTTGAGGGGGCAGTGAGAATTTTCTCATGCGGGTTCAAATCCCGCCTTCAGCACAAATAAATTAATAGGAGAAAAGCTATGAAGATACAGCTATTATTTTTCATTTTTTTAGGACTTCTTTTTTCGCAAGACTGTAAAGATGTAAAAGCTTTATATGATGAGGCTTTATATTTAGATGCAAGTGAGAAAATAAAAACTATTGATGTTTCTAGTAATCAGGAATGCCTTTATTTAGCTTTTGATATTCAATTTAAATTAGAGGATTTTAATGAAGCTAAAAATTATCTAGATAAGCTTTTAAAGCTTGATTCTGATAATAGTGAATACAATCAAAAATCAAAATTTTTAGAGAAAATTCTTCAAAAATATAAGGCTGCTAAGTATACTTTAGATAAAATTGATATTGATGAAGCTATATCTGAATATAAAAGTTTATTAAATGATAATGATCTTTCATCAATTTCTATATTTCATAGCGGCCTTGCTACAGCATATAAGAAAAAAGATAGGAATTCATCTTTTAGTGACTCTCTTAATTTCGATTATCTAGATTTATGCGTAGAAAATTATAAAAAAGCTCATAGTTTGAACCCTTATAAAAATCATGATGAAGAAATATTGAATGTAGCTAAATATCTTACTAATTTAGGTAAAAATAGCATGAAAAATGATGAACTTGATTATTCTATGAAATATTTATCTAAAGCGATTGAATATGATTCTAACTATCCTGCTGCAAATTTTTATTTAGGTAATTTATATATGAAAATTCAAGATTATGAATTAGCTATTGAGAGTTATAGAGCAGGTTTGGGTTCAAAGGTAAAAACAGGAAATTATAAAATTTTATATCTTTTAGGCTCATCTTATCAGAGATTAGGAAATCTAGATAAAGCAAAAGAGTTTTTTGAGTATTCACTTAATAATAAATCCTCTTATACAAAAGCACGTTTTGCCCTAGCGAATGTTTTATATTCTCAGCAGAATTACAATGACTCTAAAGATTATCTTTTAGAAATTATAGATAAGGAGTCTTCTTATATTAAGGCATATGAGCTTTTAGTTAATTTGTTTTTAGACACAAAAAAATACAATGAAGCTCGAGAATACTCAATTAAGGGAATAGAGATTAATCCAAAATCTTATTTTCTTTATTCTCAGTTAGCTTTTCTTGATAATGAAAATCAGCAATATTCGCAGGCAATAGAGAATGCAAAAGAAGCACTTTCATTAAAAAGAAATTATGGACCTGCTCTAATTGCTCTTGCAACAGCAAATGTTTATTTATGTAACTTAGTTGCTGCAGAAGATGCCTTCAGAAGAGCTAAAAGTTATGACAGGAGACAAGTGAGTCAACTTCAAGATTGGGCTAAAGAGCACAATAAAACAGTTTGTAAAAAATAATTTTTATAATTCAAATTGTCATAAAATAATGATTAAAGCTATTATATTTGATATAGATAATACCTTATTAGACTTTATGACTATGAAATCTAATGCTATTAATGCCGCAGTTGATGGCATGATTTCAAATGGCCTTCCCATAGAAAAAGATTTAGCAATAAAACAAATTTTTGATATATATAATTTCAAGGGTTATGAACATCAGAAAGTTTTAAATGAGTTCATTATTAATGTTGTAGGTGATATAGATTATAGAATTTTAGCAGCAGGAATTGTTGAGTATAAAATTGCAAAAGAGGCATCTCTATCATTGTATCCTGGAGTTAAAGATACATTGATTAATTTGTCTAATTTTGGTTTAAAGCTAGGGATACTTTCAGATGCCCCAAGTAGAGAAGCTTGGATTAGAATGTATATATTAAAAATTCATAAAATTTTTGATCAAGTTGTAACTTTTAATGATACAGGTTTCTATAAGCCTGCAAAAGAACCTTTTGTTAAAATAAAGGAATTATTGAGTGTCGAATATCATGAGTGTTTAATGGTTGGTGATTGGCCTGAAAGAGATATTAAAGGAGCTAAACAGCTTGGTATGAAAACAGCATTTGCTAAATATGGATCAACAGAAATCATTGATAATTCAGGTGCTGACTATGAGCTTGATACAATTCATGAATTAATAGATATTATAAGGTCTGAAAATAAAATTTTATGATTTCTATTGGGACAGATATTGTTAAGATATCTAGAATAAAAGCTCTGATTAATCAAAAAAAAGAAATTTTTTTACATAAGATATTTACAGAAGAAGAGATTTTATATTGTAATTCTTATTCTAAACCAGAAATTCATTTTAGTGGTAAGTATGCTGCAAAAGAAGCTGTTAAAAAAGCTCTTCTTTCTAATAGTCTAATTGATAAGATTTCTCTCAAAGATATCAAGATATTTAATAAAAACAATAAAGCTCCATATGTTGTTATTGAAAAAATGACAGGATTAAGTTGTAATGTTTCAGTATCACATGAACAAGAATATGCTGTTGCATTTGCAATAATAGATAAATGATACCTGTATTAACCAAAGAAGAAGCTTATAAATTAGATAGGAAAACAATAGAAAGTGGGTATTTATCTCAAGAAAAATTAATGGATAATGCAGGAAAAGCTATTGCTCAATTTTTTTGTGAAAAAATAGATAATTCATTTAATCAAAAAGTTGTGATTGTTTGCGGTAAAGGTAATAATGGAGCAGATGGTGTTATTGCTCATTCATACCTTAAAAAATATAATATTTATTCTAAAATTATATTTACTGAAAAGAAGTATACTCATATTAAGTTAATTAAAAAATACAAGATATTAAAAAATGATTATTCTATTTATAGTGATAAAACACAACTTGATGAATATGATTGGATTATTGATGGAATATTTGGAATTGGTTTATCAAGAGATGTAGGTGAAAAATATCAAAAAATCTTTAATAGTATAAATAAAAAAAAGAATATTTTATCTATTGATATATCATCTGGCTTGTTTACTGATAATGCTTATTCAAAATACTTTATAAATTCAAAATATGTTTTAACATTTGGGTATCCAAAACTTTCACATTATTTAAATCCAAATAATAGTCTTAGAATTTTAGATATCGGCTTTAAAGAAAAAGTGAAAATGGAAATACAATTAATTTGTAAGGTAGATGTAGTAAATATCTTAAAAGATTTTCTTCTAAAATCTCCTGTTCATAAATATTCTAAAGGATATACATGTATTTCAGCTGGAAGTAATAAATATCCAGGTGCCGCTATTCTTTCTTCTATGGCTGCATTTAAATCTGGATCAAGTTATGTTAATTTGCACTTCCAGGGAAGTGAATCAATAAAAGAATGCATAAAAAGTCAATATCCTGATATTGTTTTGAATCAAGCCTATCCTATTGGTGATTTTTGTTTATTTGGTCCTGGGTATTCTTCTGAAGAAGATGATAAAGAAATATGGTCTTGTTTAGATAGATATAGAAGCATAGTTTGTGATGCAGGCATTTTAAGAAAAGCCGATAATATTAATTATTTTCCTTTTAATTCAATCCTTACTCCTCATATTGGTGAATATAATAAATTGTTCAATGTTAAGAATCCATTAGATTTGTCATGCTTTATAAAAATCCAAAATATTATTAAAGATAGGATTGTAATCTTAAAATCATTCAACGTATTTATCATTACAAATGATAGAATATATATTATAGATAAAGGACCAAGCCTTCTTGCAACTGCTGGTACAGGTGATGTTTTATCTGGAATTTTAGTTAGTCTTTTATCGCAAGGATATAGTAAATTAGAGGCATCAATATTAGGAGTGTATTTGCATGCAGAGGCTGCAAACTATTATATGAATAATATTTCAAAATATGGAATGACAGCATCAAATTTAATTGATTGTATTCCTTTTGCATTTAATAAATTAAGGTTGGATATTGCCAATTAAATCTTTTAGAACTCAAATACTTTTTCTGTACATTATTTTTATGTTCGTCAATTCTATCATACCTGGATTTATATTTTCAACACAATCTATCTGGAAATATGATAAATTGATTCATTTTATTGAATTTTTCATACTAGGTTTTTTATTTATTAATGCTATTATTGATAGAGGCTTAAATACCAATAAAATCTTAATAAGTATATTGATTTTGGCATTAATTCCTTTAATAGATGAAGGTCTTCAATATGTTTTTGATATTCCTGGTAGAGTTCCAGAATTTTATGATGTTGTTTTTGATATTGCGGGTGAGTATTTTGGAGTATTATGCTCCCTGTTTATATATAAGGTGAAAAATAAAAATGGATAAATTTTTAATTAAAGGTCCAGCCAAGCTTAAAGGCTCTGTTAAAATTAGTGGATCAAAAAATGCAGCTCTCCCAATTATGGTTGCTTGTATTGGGTATCCTGGTATTTACACTTTAAACAATGTACCTGATCTTAGAGATACTAGAACGATTACAAAGTTAATGCAGGCTATAGGCTGTAAAATACATAGCAATAAAAACACCTTTATTATTAATTCTATTGATTGTAATAATCCTGTAGCTCCCTATGACTTAGTTAAAACTATGAGGGCTTCTTTTTATGTTTTAGGGCCTTTGCTATCTCGTTTTAAAAAAGCAAAAGTCTCACTTCCAGGTGGATGTGCATGGGGACCAAGACCTGTAGATTTTCATATTAAAGCATTTGAGAAAATGGGCATAAATATAGCTTTAGATAAAGGTTATGTTTTCGCTGACGGAGAATTAGATAGTACTGTTATTAATTTCAAAACATCTAGTGTAGGTGCAACAGGAAATGTTTTAATGGGATGTACTAATCTTGATAAAGAAGTTATAATTAATAATGCTGCAAGAGAACCTGAAATAGTTGACTTGTGTAATTTTTTAACTAAGATAGGTATGTCTATTGATGGAATAGGTACATCTATTTTAAGGATAAAAGGCATTCCAAATTCAGATAATAAAACTAGAAAGATAACATACGATATAATACCTGATAGAATTGAAGCGGGTACTTTTTTAATAGCAGCTTTAATGACTAAAAGTGAAATTACTCTAAATAATCTTATAGTAGATCATATACAGTCTATAATAGATAAAGCTAAAGAAATTGGAGCAGTTCTTTCAATGCATTCTAAGAATTCTCTTACCATTAAATATGATAAAAATATTAAAGCGATAGATATTAAGACCGATATATATCCTGGGTTTCCAACTGACATGCAACCTCAATGGATATCTTTAATGAGTGTTTGTAAAGGAGAATCGAAAGTCAAAGATACAGTTTATTTTGATAGATTTTCACATATTCCTGAACTTATTAGAATGGGAGCTAATATAAAATTAGATAAAAATATAGCAACAATTAAAGGTGTTGAGACTTTGAGCGGTACCGAAGTTATGGCTGGAGATTTAAGAGCAGGCGCTGCATTAGTCTTGGCAGCTTTATGCGCTAAGCATGATACCATTATAAGCAGAGTATATCATATTGATAGAGGTTATGAAGATATTGAATCAAAGCTAAAATCTTTGAATGTAGATATAGTTAGATTGAAATAAAAAAATATTATAGTTTTTGTTACAATTTTTAATTAATAAATAGTTGTAACTTTTAAATAATAATAATAATTTTTTATGATTGTTTCTTATTGAGTTTTATTTTGAAATATCTTGTTACAAAAATACTTTATAAAATATTTGTATTTAATAAATAATTCTCATAAGTTAATACAAGCGTTTTTAGTTATAAAATAAAAGGAGTATAGAAATGAAAAAAGTAGTCGCTTTATTTGCAGGTTTATCTTTACTAACATTATCTTTTGCATCAGATGCAACTATCAAGTTAGAAAAGGTTAGTAAAAATCAATTAAATGTAGCGTTAGATGCTACAGAAGATGTTTATGGCTTACAGTTTGATGTTGTATGTAATTCAAAAATTTCTAAAGAAGAAGTAAAACATGCTTTTGCAGAAAATGATTTAAGATCTAATATGAGTGTTTATAGTAGACTTAGAGAAGATGGTTCTGTTAGAGTGATTATGTTTGACATGACTGGTAAATCTATTGTTACTGCTAATAATGTTGAAAATGTTATTACTATGGATTTAAACAGTGAAAATAAAGATTCAAAGTGCACTTGTGAGAATGTAGTTCTTGCAGGAAAAAATGGTGGTAGCTTTGAGAATGTAAAACCTATATATGAGGATAACCAACAAACTCATTCTACTTCTCCATTGCAAACAAAGGTTAAAGGAAACTATCCTAACCCTTTTAATCCAACTACAACTATTGAGTTTGATTTAGCAGAAGATGGTCTTGTTAGTATTGTTATTTATGATATACAAGGAAGAAAAGTTTCTGAATTATTCAATGGTGAATTATCAAAAGGATTTTCACATCAGTATAATTGGGACGCATCTTCAGTAGCAAGTGGTAAGTACTTTGCTGTTATTAGTGCTCCTAATTTTACAGATACAATAAATATGACACTACTTAAATAGTATAGATAGAATTGTACTTCTTTTAAAGCCCCTATCTTCATTGATAGGGGCTTTTTTTATATATAGAAAAAAATATGAGTTTAAAAATAGTCATTGTTGGAGCAGGAGAAGTAGGATATAATCTTTCTAAATATTTAGCAAATGAAGATTATGCTATAACTGTAATAGATATTAATGAACATAAGTGTTCTAGGGTCAAAAATGCAATAGATGCAAAGGTTTTATGTGGGAACGGAGCTTCTCAGAGAGTTTTACAAAAGATAGATATGGCTCAGATAGATTATTTTTTAGCTTTAACCCCATTAGATGAGATTAATCTTATTGCATCAAAGGCAGCTAAAGCATTAGGTGCAAAAAAAATTATTGCGCGTTTAAGAAATACTGAATTCAATCATAAAGAAGCAGTGCTTAAACCTGTTGATTTTGATATTAATTATGTTTCATATCCGGAAAAAGCTGCACAGAAAGAAATTGAAAAATTAATAAGAAGAACTTCAGCTGTAGAAGTTATAAGTTTTAATAATGATAAAATTACATTGGTAGGGATAAAACTTGAAGTCTCTTCACCTTTAGTAGGAAGATCTATTAAGAATGTAAAATTAGCTAATCCTTTTATAAATCATCAAACTTGTGTTGTTTATAGAGGAGATTCTAGCTTTATTCCACATGCTAATACAGTTTATAATAAAAACGATGTTGTTTATTTTTTATCTAGAACAGAAGATGTTGATTTAATACAGCAAATGGCAGGAAAGCCTTCTTTTAACGTTAAAAATATAATGATAATAGGAGCTGGAAAAATAGGTAGGCTTTTATCAAAGGCTTTACAATATGATTATAACTTAAAGGTAATTGAAAAATCTGAAGATAAAGCTAATAGATATAATTCTTCTCTTTCTAATACTTTAATGCTAATAGGTAATGCTCTTGATACTGAATTTTTAGAATCAGAAAATATTTATGAAACAGATTGCTTTATAGCTGCAACAGAAGATGAACAAACAAATATAATGTCTTCTCTTCTAGCTAAAGATTATGGTGTTAAACAGGTGATAGTACATATTTCAACAACCAATTATATTAAACCTATGAGAAGAATGGGTATTGATGCAATTGTAAGTAAAAATATATCTGCAGTTAATGAAGTTTTTAAATTTATTCATACTGATCAGCAGGAAATTGAAATATCAAGATTTGAAGATATTGATATAGATGCAATAGAATTAGATGTAATTGAAGAATCAAAATATTTAAAAAAGAAATACAATATATCTAATTTACCCGATAGTATTTGCTTAGGTGCTATAATCAGAAATAATGAAATTATTATTCCTAATATAAAGTCTAATATACAAGCAGGAGATAAATTATTAATATTTTTAAAGCCAGAATATATATCAAAGGTAGAGAATTTATTCCAGTAAATTAAATGTTAAATATTAGAGTTTTAAATATCATTGGACTTGTAATGATTTTTTTATCATTCTTAATGATTCCAAGTAGTCTTTGGTCTATTTTTTATTGCTTAGAGTATACTCTTCAAGATCAAGAATTTTTTGATTTTATTGCTATCTTAAAATCTACTTTAATGTCTTTCTTATGTGGATCTTTATTGTTTTTGTTCACATATAAAAAAAAGAAAAAGAAACAAAGAGAATTACAACCTAGAGATGGTTTTGTAATAGTTACATTAGGTTGGATTTTTATAACAATATTAAGTTCTTTTCCTTATTATTTTTCATTTACAAATTTATCTTTTACTGATTCTTTTTTTGAATCTATGTCAGGCCTTACAACTACGGGAGCTACTATACTTGGTCATTCTTCAACTTTTCAAATTGAAGAATTATCTAAAGGACTTTTATTTTGGCGTAGTTTTACGCAGTTTATAGGTGGAATGGGTATTATTGTATTTAGTATTGCTATATTGCCTATGTTTGGTATTGGAGGAGTACAATTATTTAGAGCTGAAGTTGCGGGCCCTGTTGCTGAGAAGATAACTCCTAGAGTAAAACAAACTGCAAAATTACTATGGGGCATCTATGTTGGATTGGTTTTGTTGCAGACGTTAATACTTAAGCTTGAGGGTATGTCTTGGTTTGATTCTTTATGTCATTCTTTTACAACAATAGCAACTGCTGGTTTTTCTACAAAGAATGCAAGCATTGCTAGTTATAACTCATCTGTAATAGAAATTACAATAATTGTTTTTATGATTTTAGCTGCAACTAATTTTTCATTACATTATTTGTTTTTAGCAAAAAAAAGATTTGACTACTTTAAAGATGAAGAGTTTAGAGTATATTTTATAATATTAATTTTTCTATCATGCTTGATGTTTTTTGATATTTCTTTTAACGGTCATTATGGTTTAAGCTTTAATTCTTTTAAAGATGCTTTATTTACAACAACATCACTTTTAACTACTACAGGATTCACTACAGCAGATTATGAAACTTTCCCAAATATTTCTAAAGTTTGTATTTTCTTTCTATTCTTTATTGGAGGAACAGCAGGTTCAACAACGGGAGCAATAAAGATTATAAGAACTCTTTTAGTTGTGAAGTATTTATCATATGAGGTGAAAAAATTAATACATCCACAAGGGGCATACTCTATTAAAATAGGGGGAAATGCAGTCCCTGATAATGTAGTGAAAAACACATTAGGTTTTTATCTTTTTTATATATTTATATTTGTTATTGTTTCTGTTTTCTTATCATTTTATGGATTTGATATGATAACATCTTTATCTGCATCTGCATCTTCTTTAGGTAATATTGGTCCTTCTTTAGGGTCTGTAGGTCCTACTGATACATGGGGACATTTCCCTCCTTCTGCAAAATGGTTAATTTCTTTTTGTATGCTTTTAGGAAGACTTGAAATATTTACAGTTGTAATTTTATTCAGTAGAACATTTTGGAAGGCATAATAAATTATGTCTGATAGAACATTGAAAATAAGAAATTTTTGCATTATAGCTCATATAGATCATGGTAAGTCAACCCTTGCAGATAGGATGCTTGAACTAACTGATACTGTAAATATCGCATCAAAAGATTCACAAGTTTTAGATGATATGGACTTAGAAAAAGAACGAGGAATTACAATTAAATCACATCCTATCCAAATGAATTTTAATAATAATGGTAAACAATATATTTTGAATTTAATTGATACACCAGGACATGTAGACTTTACATATGAGGTATCTAGAAGTATGGCTGCATGTGAAGGTGCATTATTATTAATAGACTCAACTCAAGGAGTAGAAGCTCAAACAGTATCAAATACATATTTAGCTTTAGATTCAAATTTAGAGATTATACCAGTATTAAATAAAATTGATATGAAAAATTCTAATATTGAAGATACAAAGGAACAAGTTTGTGAATTGCTAGGTGTTGAAAAAAATAAAATTTTATCTATTAGTGCAAAATCAGGAGAAGGGGTAGAAGATGTTTTTAGCTCTATTATAGAAGAAATTCCAGCACCTGAATCTTCTAGAGATGATAAATTGAAAGCTTTAATATTTGATTCGTATTTTGATCAGTATAGAGGTGTTGTAGTTTATGTGAGAATTGTTTCTGGAAGTATTTCAAAAAAAACAATAGTTAAATTTTTTAAATATCAAGGTTTTTGTGAAGTCGTTGAAGTTGGAATTTTAAAAATTAAAAAAGAAGCAACTGATTCACTTTCAACTGGAGATGTTGGATATATTGTTTTAAATATAAAAGATGTATCAAAAGTAAAAGTAGGTGATACCATTACAGACAAAAATGATCCTGTTGAATATCCTCTAGATGGTTATAAACCAATAAAACCAATGGTATTTAGTGGCCTTTATCCAATAGATTCAAAAGATTTTGAAGATTTGCGTTTAAGTTTAGATAAACTTAAACTTAATGATTCTTCTCTTAGCTATGAAGCAAATACTTCTACAGCTCTTGGTTTTGGTTTTAGATGTGGTTTTCTAGGCCCTTTGCATATGGAAATTATTCAAGAAAGGTTGGAGCGGGAGTTTGATTTAGATTTAATCTCAACTTGCCCAAATGTTATTTATAAAGTTGAGTTAAAAGATGGAGAGGTTATTAAGGTTAGTAATCCATCTGATTTACCAGATTCTGTTGATATTAATTCAATATACGAACCCTTTATTAAAGCGGAAATAATTTCTCCGAAAGATTTTATTGGATCAGTTATGTCACTGTGCACTACACATAGAGGAACTTATATTTCCACGCATTATTTATCAAGCGATAAAGTTCAAATGGTTTTTGAAATGCCCTTAGCTGAAATAATTTTTGATTTTTTTGAAAAATTAAAATCATCAACAAAGGGCTATGCATCATTAGATTATGAAATGATAGATGATAGAGTATCAAAACTTGTAAAACTAGATATCAAAGTTGCTGGAGATATTGTAGACGCTTTAAGTATTATTGTTCATAATAAAAATTCTTATAATCAAGGTTCAAAGCTATGTAAAAGGTTAAAAGAAGAGATACATAGACAACAATTTGAAATCCCCATACAAGCTGTTATTGGAAATAAAGTTATTGCTAGAGAAACTGTTAAGGCTTTAAGAAAAAATGTTACTGCAAAATGTTATGGTGGAGATATTAGTCGTAAGAGGAAGTTATTAGAAAAACAGAAGAAAGGTAAAAAGAGGATGAAGCAGATTGGCAATGTTGAATTACCACAATCAGCCTTTTTAGCTATTTTGAAATCAGATAATGAGTAAAGATTCATCTAATAATTACTTTGTCTATTCAAAGAATATTTTCACAAGTCTTATATTTATATTTCCATTTTTACTTATTTATGAAATTATATGTTTTTTTTATTTTAAAGGATTAGACTATCAAATAAGGAATTCTGCAGATATAATATTTAGGCGTTTTTTTGATTCATTTGATATATTCTCAGAATATTTTTATCCTATAAGTTTATTAGCTTTGGTATTTATAATATTTTTTATCAAAAAGAGTGAGTTTGTTAATTTTGATATAAAATTTAATTATTTTTTTATAATGTTATTGGAAGGTTGTCTTTTTGGTCTTTTATTGTTATTTATAATAAATGATATATCTTTTATATCGTTTAAAAGTATAGCATATCAAGATGATTTTTTGTTAAACCTTTATCTTTGCATAGGAGCAGGAATATGGGAAGAAGCTTTGTTTAGATTCTTTTTATTTTCTTTTATTTATAAAATTTTATCTTATTTTGAAATAAATGATTCTTTTTTATCTTTATATATTGCTATCTTTTTTTCAGCTTTATTATTTTCAGTATTTCATTATGTAGGAGATTCTGGAGAAATTTTTAATATCAATAGTTTTATAATTAGATTTTTAGCAGGTATATATTTATCTGTTTTATATTATTTTAGAGGTTTAGGTATAGTCGTTATGGCTCATGTAAGTTATGATTTTATTTTAGTTTCATTACCCTTAATTTATACTAGTTAAAAAGACTTAAAATATGTACCCTATTATATTTGAATATAAATTTTTAAAAATATCTTCTTATGGTTTAATGCTGATGCTTGCTTTTCTTACCTGTAATTATTTATTAAGAAAATATCTTTTAAAAATCAATCAAGAACCAAAAATAGCAGATGATATTATATTTTATGCTGCTTTAGGAGGTATTTTAGGGTCAAAATTATATTATGTAGCTGAACAAGCTTTGTATTATTCTGACTATTCTAATATTGAAGGATTAATGTTAATATTTGAAGGTTTATATAAGTTTGATATTTCTATTATTTTTTTAGGAATAAATCAATTTGGTTCAGGTTTAGTTTTTTTAGGTGGATTGATTGGAGGTTTTATATCAGTAACGTATTATATAAAAAGGAATTCTTTAGATACTCTTGAAGTTTATGATTGGGTAGCTCCTTTTTTAGCTCTAGGACATGCTATAGGACGACTGGGTTGTTTTTTGGTTGGAGATTGTTATGGAAAGCCTTGTAGTCTACCATGGGCTGTTACATTCAAAGAAGGACTCCCGCCTACCACATTTGAAAGTTTTAAATATAATTATCCCACTGTATTTAATCAGGAATATTTTTCATCAATTTATTCTCCTGGGGATTACGTGTATGTTCATCCAACTCAGATTTATGAATTTGCTTTATATTTTTTAATTTTCCTATATCTCGAAAAAATTAAAAAGAATAAATCCTATAATGGAATTGTTATGTTTGAATATTTATTTTTAGCAGGAACAGCACGGTTTCTTATTGAATTTCTCAGATTGAATCCTGGCTATTTGTTTAATTTTTCAGGAGCACAAGTTATATCATTGGCGATGATACTGGTATCATCGTTTTTAATGTATTTTCATAGAAAAAAAGTATCTAATGGAATACGTTGATTGCATTTTATGTAGAAGTAATAAAAGTTCGTATTATAAAAAAATTAAAGAGCCTCTTAAGTCTACTTATTTTACATTAGTAAAATGCAATGATTGTAGATTGATTTATCTGAATCCTAGGCCTGATGAAAGTGAAATTATTAAATATTATACTTCATCTTACTTGCCTCACAGAAAAGATAAAAGCCCGTTTATTTTTATTTATTCTCTTATTCAAAAAGCAGCTTTTTTTTGGAAATACAAACTAATATTAAAACACTCTCCTCGCTGTAAGAAAATTTTAGATTATGGAGGTGGTAATGGAAGCTTTTCTAGCTATTTAAATAAATTAGAAATTGATACAATTAATTATGATCCGCACATTAATGACAAATTAAAGATAGCAGATTATATTGAAAATAAAAAATTTGATGTTATTACACTCTGGCATGCAATGGAACATATACATGATATAAAAACAACATTTAGTCATATTTCTGAATCGCTTAAAGAAGATGGGATTTTAATGATTGCTATTCCTAATCATGATGCATATGAAAGAAAAACTTATTATCGTAATAATTGGGTTGCTTATGATGTCCCTAGACATTTGTATCATTTTACCTTTAATACATTTGAAAAGTTAATTAAAAAACATAATTTTTATATTGAAGATTTCCATGTAATGTATCAAGATACATTTTTTAATACATTGATGAGTTTTAAAGGTAAAAATTTAATAAAATTAATATATCGCATACTTGAAACTTTGTTTAATATATATAAAAACAGGAAACTTTCATCATCATTGCTATTTATATGCAAAAGAAAATCTTTATAATATTTTTTTTAATTTTATTATCTTGTAGCGGATTAAAAGATTCAAAGGGTAAATACAATGAAATAGTTATTGTATCTTCAAAAAAAGATAAAAATATCTGTTTTTCATATTTAGAAGAAATCTTTTCTGAAACAGTGCATACACCTATAGAAGAGAGATTGTATGATATCAAATGGATAGACCCTTTAAATTTTAAAGATTATTTAAATTATAGCAATGTAATCTTTGTATCCATAGAAGAGCCTCAGGATTCAACTATTGATATATTAGTTAATAATTTTAAAAATGAATACTCTGAAGATATATTTGTTTTAAAGAACGTATATGCAAAAAACCAAACCTTGCTTTTTTTTTCATTTAAAGATTCCTTAAAAATGTTATCAGATTTATCTGATAATAAAGAGTGGATACTTGAAAATATTAATATGAATATTTCTTCTGGATTAGATTCATACATGTATAGAAATGGTAGAAATACTGCTATAGAGGATACTATAAAAATACATTATAGTTTAGATAGTAAAATACAAAAAGATTATATGCTTATTAAAAAATATTCTCTAGATAATAATTTTTTATGGATAGGACGAGGTTATCCTTATAGATGGATTACAATAAAGAAAATTAATTATTTAAATGAGTTGTTTATTTGGGAAAAATTAAAAGATTACGTATCAAAGGATATGCCAAATGTTAAAATTGTAGATTTTTATAAAAATATCTTATATGAATCTGATGATATACTTAAAATACAGGGACTGTATGAAGAAGATTTTTCTGATTCAGGAGGTCCTTTTGTTTCTTATGTAAAGCTAAATAGAGAAACTAAAGAAGCATTGCTTGTAAGCGGATTTGCAAATAATCCTGGAAAAAATAAAAATAGATTATTAAAAGAACTTGAAATACAAATTAAAAATATTATAGGAGATTATTAAAATGAAAAATAAAGTTGCAATTCTTTTAGGAAGTAAAACAGATAAACCTTTAATTGAACCCTCAATGCCTTATTATGATTTTTTTGGTATTGATGTAGAAGTACATGTTATGTCAGCACATAGGAACCCTAAGGAAGTGGCAAAATTTGCTTCGGAAGCTCGAGATAATGGTTATAATATTTTGGTGGGCTCAGCAGGCATGTCTGCACATTTGGCTGGGGCATTAAAAGCTCATTCTACTTTACCTGTTGTAGGCATTCCTCTTCCAGGAGGTATGATGGATGGTTTAGATTCATTGTTGTCCACAGTTAATATGCCTAAAGGTGTTCCTGTTGCTACAGTTTCTATGGGTAAGGCAGGAGCTATTAATGCAGCTGTCTTATGTGCTGAAATATTCTCTTTAAATAATTCAGAATTAGTCTCAAAATTATCTGATTTTAAAAAGAATGGATGTATGTTGTAAGAATGAAAAAAATTCTTATAACTGGAGCATCTGGATTATTAGGAAATGATTTAGTCTGTACTTTATCGCCGCATTATAATATTTTAGCTACATCTAAAACTAAACAAAATCAAAGTGTAGAAGTTTTAGATATTAGAAGTAGGAAAGATGTTATTGATATTGTAAATACTTTTAAGCCATCAATTATTATTAACTGTGCTGCTTATACTAGTGTAGATAAGGCTGAGAATAATAAGAAATATGCACGAGATACTAATGTTGTGGGTTTATATAATTTAGTAAAATCGATATCAGAAGATACTAAGATTATACATATATCATCTGATTATGTTTTTGATGGATCAAAAGGAGATTATACGGAAAAAGATTTTCCCTGTCCTATCAATTATTATGGAAAAACTAAATTAGAGGCAGAAAATTTGCTTTCAACTTCAAATTTAAATTATTTAATAGTTAGACCCAACGTTCTTTATTCAAATGATTTATCAAAAGAACATTTTCTATCATGGATAGTATCTTCCTTATCTGAAAAAAAACAACTTGAAATAGCTATAGATCAAATCAGCAACCCTACCTATGTTCCAGATTTAACTCAGCTTATTTTTGATGCAATTCTATTAGATTATACTGGAATATTACATATGGGTAGTGAAGATTATATAAGTAGGTATGACTTTGCTGTTAAAGTTGCTGACATTTTTGGTTTTGATAGAAAAATGCTAATTCCTGTTGATTCTTCTACCTTAAACCAGAAAGCAAAAAGGCCTCTTAATTCATCTCTAAATTGCAATAAATTAAAGACTGCATTGAATGTAGAATTATATCCTACTGAATATGGTATTAGAAGAGCTAATTTAAGCATATGAAAATTTTAATTATAATACCAACTTATAATGAATCCTTAACTATAAAGAATATTGTAGATAAGATTTTTAAGATAAATAAAGATTATTCTATTTTAGTTGTTGATGATAATTCTCCAGATGGAACTTCTGAGATAATATTAAAATTAAAAGAAGTGCATAAAAATTTAAATTTATTAACTAGGCCAAAAAAAATGGGCTTAGGAACGGCTTATTGTAGTGGTTTTATATGGGCTCTAGATAATCATTTTGATAAAATTATTCAGATAGATGCTGATTTGTCTCATAACCCAATCGATATACCTGAATTGATAGATGAATCAAGTCATTATGATTTAGTGATTGGAAGTCGATATAAAACTGGTATTAATGTTGTTAATTGGCCTCTAAGTCGTTTATTTTTAAGTTATTTTGCTAATATATATTCAAAGATCATTACAGGTTTGCCTATATATGATTCAACAGGAGGATTTAAATGTTTTAATGCTAAAGTTTTAAAAGAAATAGATTTAAAAAATATTAAATCTACTGGCTATGCATTTCAAATTGAGATGAATTTTTTAACTTGGATAAAAGGATTTAGTATCAAAGAAATGCCTATTATTTTTTATGATAGATCAATAGGTTCATCTAAAATGTCAAATAAAATTATATTTGAGGCAATTTACATGGTCCCATTATTAAGAATAAAAAAAATATTTAAACTTATATCATGAATGACTATATATTAGATTTTGAATTACCTTTAAAAAAAATCGAAGAACAAATCGATGAACTGAAAAAAACATCATATAGGACAGGTATAGATGTAGCTTCTAGTATTGAAGCTCTTGAAAAGGAATTGTTGTTAAAAAAGAAAGATATATATGGTACACTTACGAGATGGCAGAAGTTACAGTTAGCCAGACATCCTGCAAGGCCTTATAGTAGTGATTATATTAGACTTATAGTAGATAGTTGGTATGAGTTGCATGGGGATCGTAAATTTTCTGATGATTCTGCTATTATTTGTGGTATAGGTAAAATAAATTCTAATAGCGTTGCTATTATTGCTCAAGAAAAAGGAAGAGGAACAAAAGAAAAATTAAAGAGAAATTTTGGAATGACAAGACCTGAAGGTTATAGAAAGGCTTTAAGAGTTATGAAGCTTGCTGAAAAGTTTAATATTCCAATTTTAACTTTAATAGATACACCCGGAGCATACCCCGGTATTGGTGCTGAAGAAAGAGGGCAGGCAGAAGCTATTGCAAGAAATATTTTTGAGATGTCATCTCTTAAAGTCCCGATTATTTCTATTGTGATAGGAGAAGGAGCATCTGGAGGAGCCTTGGCAATTGGAGTTTGTGATAAGTTGTTTTGTATGGAGAATACTTGGTTCTCAGTTATCTCCCCTGAAGGTTGTGCCTCTATATTATTCAGAGATCCTGCGGAGTCTAAAAAAGCTGCAGATGCTATGAAAGTTTCATCTGAAGATTTATTAGATATGGGTATTGCTGATTTATTAATTAAAGAGCCGCTTGGTGGAGCAAATAATAATTATAAAGATGCAGCAAAATCTTTAAAGATAGCTTTTTTAAGTGCATTAGATGAATTATCTGAATTAAATTCAGAGACATTAATATATAATAGAATTGCTAAATATGATAAAATGGGCCATTGGTTAGATTGTAATGAGTAAAATAGGTAAGGAAATAAATCAAAAACAAAAAGATAATAAGATATTATTTAAAAAAATAATATCTAAATATAATTCTTTATCTGATGAAATATCATTAGGCGGAGGAAAAATTTATATTGGAAAGCAGCATGCAAAAGGCAGACTTACTGCTAGAGAGCGTATTGATAGCTTGATAGATAAAGATGGTGTTTTTTTTGAATTAGGAAAGTTTGCTGCATATAATATGTATGAAGACTATGGAAAGGTTCCTGCAGGAGGAGTTGTTTCAGGTTTGGGAAAAATACATGGGCAGGAGTGCATGATTATAGCTAATGATGCCACAGTAAAAGCAGGAGCCTATTTTGAAATAACATTAAAAAAGACTTTAAGATGTCAAGAAATTGCATTGGAAAATAATATTCCTATAATTTATTTAGTAGATTCAGCTGGTGTTTTTCTTCCATTACAAGATCAAGTATTTCCAGATGAAAATCATTTTGGACGTATATTTTATAATAATGCTATAATTTCATCAAAAGGAATTCCTCAAATAGCATGTGTAATGGGTCCTTGTGTTGCTGGAGGCGCTTATTTACCTGTGATGTGTGATAAGTATATAATTGTTGATGGAGCTAGTATGTTTTTAGCTGGGCCAGCCTTAGTTAAGGCTGCGGTAGGTCAAGATATAGATGAGGAAACACTTGGAGGATCAAATACTCACACAGCTATTAGTGGTACTGCAGATTATAAAGAAGAAGATGATTATTCTGCACTTAATCGGATTAGGAAGATTATTTCAAATATTAATTTCCCTAAAAATATTATATTCACTAATAATCGAAAGTTTAAAGAACCTGAATTTTCATCAGAGGATTTATTAGGATTAGTAAACCCTAATTTGACAGATCAGTATGATATGAAACAAATTATTGCAAGACTTGTAGATGCAAGTGATTTTGATGAGTATAAAAAAAATTATGGTAAAACATTAATTTGCGGTCATGCTAGAATTGGAGGTTATTCAATTGGGATTATTGCAAATCAGAAACATGTTATAAAATCAGAAGAAGGTCAGGTGCAGCTTGGAGGAGTTGTATATAATGATTCAGCTGATAAAGCCGCAAGATTTGTTATGAATTGTAATCAAGATAGAGTCCCTATCATTTTCATTCATGATGTAAATGGATTTATGGTTGGAAAACATTCTGAATGGTCAGGGATAGCTAAAGATGGAGCTAAGTTAGTCAATGCTGTTTCTAATTGCAAGGTTCCTAAAATATCATTGGTTATAGGTGGAAGTTATGGTGCTGGTAATTATGCTATGTCAGGTCGTGCTTATAGCCCTAGATTTTTATTTGCATGGCCTTCAGCTAAAGTAGCAGTTATGGGAGGAGAACAGGCAGCAAAAGTTTTATATAAAATTAAAATTTCTAAACTTGGAAATTTGAGCGATGAAGAAAAAGAAAAAGTATATAAAAAAATTAAAAATAATTATGAAAAACAATCAGATGTTTTTTATGGAGCTGCCAGGATGTGGTTTGATGAAGTTATAAATCCTATTGATACTAGATATGTTTTAATTCGAGCTTTAGATAGTGTGTCAAATCAAGAATATATAGATAAGGCCAATTATGGGGTTTTTCAAGTATAATGAATAGTATTAGAATAGCTAATGGGCAAGGATTCTGGGGTGATAATGTAGATGCTCCATCTAAACTTATTCATTATGGTGATATAGATTATCTTACTTTAGATTATTTAGCTGAGGTTACAATGTCTATTATGCAAAGGCAAAAAATTAAAAACCCTGAAGAGGGAGGTTATGCTACAGATTTTGTTAAATTAATCGATTCTTGTATAGATGAAATACTTTCTAATAAAATTAAAATTATAGCAAATGCAGGTGGGGTCAATCCACATGCCTGTAAAAAAGCATTATTAGAAATTGCAAATAAAAAAAAATTAACTTTAAAAGTTGCTATTATTAAAGGTGATGATATATACAATGATATTGATACTTTTATTGATAATGGAGAAAAGTTTAGTAACTTATACACAGGAGAATCTGTATCCTTAATAAGGGAGCATATTACTTCAGCTAACGTATATATAGATAGTTTTTCTGCCGCAGAGGCACTTGCTCAAGGAGCGGATATTGTTCTGTGTGGTAGAATATCTGATCCAGGCTTAGTTGTTGCACCATGTATTTATGAATTTGGTTGGTCAAAATCAGATTTTAATAAGTTAGCTTCTGCTACAGTTGCAGGTCATATTGTAGAGTGTGGAGCTCAATGTACAGGAGGAAATTTTTCTAAATGGATGGATGTGCAAAATCTTGAAAATATAGGTTACCCTATTGCTTCTGTTAATGAAGATGGAACATTTCAAATATCCAAACCTGATAATACAGGTGGCCTAATTAATAGATTTACTGTTTCCGAACAAATTTTATATGAACTAGGAGATCCTAAATGTTATATATCTCCTGATGTATGTGTTGATTTTACAAGTTTTAAATTAGAGGAAGTGTCTGATAATGTGGTTGGAGTTAAGGGGGTTAAAGGTTATGCCCCAACAGATACTTATAAAGTTTCTTTTTCTTATTTTAACGGTTATAAAGCCTCAGGGCAATTAACGGTTTCTGCTCCAAATGCTCTTCAGAAAGCAAAAAAATCTGCAGAAATTATATGGAAAAATCTTGAAGCTTTAAATCTTAAGTATGATAAAACTTGTACTGAGTTTTTAGGTTTATCCTCCTGCCATCAATCTTTGGTTATTATGCCAGATTATATTAATGAAATTGTTCTTAGGTTAGGAGTGAAATCAAATGCTTATAAAGATGTTCTACGCTTTACAAAGGAATTAGCCCCATTGATTACCTCTGGTCCACCTGGTATTACAGGTTTTTCCGAAGGAAGACCTAAGGTTAAAGAAGTTGTTGCTTATTGGCCATCTTTAATTAATAAAAATAGAATTACAACAAAGGTTGAAATATGAAAAAAAATATCTTAGAAGATATAGCATATGCGCGATCAGGAGATAAGGGACCAAACGCTAATGTAGGAGTTGTTTTTAAAGATAAAGTATCTTACGATTGGGGACTTAAAAAATTGACATCTAGCACTGTTAAAGAATATTTTGGTACTATGGTTAAAGGTCAGGTAGAAAGATATGAATTGCCTAATTTATATGCTTTAAATTTTATTTTAAATGACAGTTTGCAAGGAGGAGGAAGTGAAACTTTAATAAATGATGCTCAAGGCAAGACTTTTGGTCAAGCTATTTTAATGATGCAAATTGATTTTTAAATGGTTAGGTGCTCTTATAGAGAAGATTTACAGTTTTTAAATATTATTTTATCTTCAAATAGTGTGAATTCGATATCTCTTGCTATGTTGGATGAATTAAAGAGTAAACTTTCTTCTATTGATTCATTTAATAGCAGATGTATTGTTTTTTCTTCTGATCAAAAGCACTTTTGTGCTGGCGCAGATTTAAAAGAAAGGTCTGATTTTTCATATGATGAAACAGTAGCTTTTTTAAATTCTCTAAATGATCTGTATTCTAAAATAGAAGCTTTGCCTATACCTACTATTGCATTGATTAATGGAGCTTGTTTAGGTGGAGGACTTGAGCTTGCTTTATCTTGTGACTTTAGAATAGCCTTAAAAGATTCTTTTTATGGTTTTCCTGAAACATCTATAGGAATTATCCCTGGAGCTGGAGGAACCCAGAGGATGACTCGCTTGGTTGGACCTGGAATTTCTATGAAGTGGATATTTTCATCAGATAAATATACCTATAAACAAGCAATGAATGATAGAGTCGTTGATTTAGTGTTTGATTCGCAAAATTCAAATAAAGAATTAAATGCTTTTATTAATAAAATTATAAAAAATGCCCCTCTATCAATTAAATCTGCAAAAAAATCTATCAATAGAGCATTTATTGATTACGGCCTTCAGTTTGAAAGGGAAGGCTATATTAAAACTTTATTATCTGAAGATAGAAGCGAAGGCTTAAGAGCATTTAAAAATAAAGATAAGCCTTCTTGGAAAGGCAAATAAAATAACTTATAAGATTAAAAAAGGATAAAAGAAATGAAAAAATATATTGTTTTTATTTTTATTGCTAGCTTATGCTTTTCTCAAAATGAAGTTAAAAAAAAGAAATATTATTTTTATAAAGATAAGGAAACTAAGAGTTTTAATATTATGAATTTAATTTCAGAGGAAAAAGGTCTTTTTAAAGTTGAACTTATTATGGTTGATAATATTAAATATGAAAGAATTAAAAAAATATTAGTATTGCCTTGTGAGCTTGAAATGTCTTTACATTCAGAGCTTTCAAATAACCCTATAGAATATAAGATTTGCAAGAAAAAAGTCTTATCTACCAACTATCTTTTAGTCAATAAAGATAACCCTAGTATTGACATAGAAGATGATAAATTTAAATATATAGAAGGGAACTTTATTCTCTACATAACTGGAGAATTTAGTGAAAAGAAGACTTCTGCATCAAATCTTGATAATGGTATTTTAAGAGAATGGCATGATAATGGAGAATTATATATTGAATATAATATGAAAAATGGTATTAAAAATGGCCTTTGTAAAAAATGGTATGATAATGGTCAAATTGAAATTATGTATTATTATATAGATGGAAAGCTTGATGGAATCCAGAAAAAGTGGTATCCAAATGGAATGCAAAAAGGAGAATGGAATTATAGCGATGATATTCTCCATGGCTTATCAAAAGAATGGGATTCTAAAGGTGAAATTAAATTCATCAAAGTTTATAATAGTGGAATCTTAGTATCTAAAGAGAAGTCTTCTTAGTATTTATTACCATATTTCTTTTTTAACAATGTATGTACAAGTTTCATATCTCTAAAAAATACCCACACTCCAATATTTAGAGACCCTATAATAATATTAAATAAATAGCTTGAGTAATAAAATAAATATATATTATAAATACCCAGAAATAAATTAAGGTAAATAGCAAATTTCAGCATATCTGTTCTTTCATTATAACTCATATCAACACCTCTCTTTTAATGTTCCTTAGAAGATATAAACTCTTAATTGAAAAAAAATAGATTTGTATCACATAAATTATATTTTTAATATTTTGTGAACTAAGTCACAAAGTTTTTATAAAAGTATTTAAGATTTGATAGTTTGGTTTTATATTAGGTGATAAATAAAATGAAGAATTTAGAGATTTATAATATAATCATCAGCAATCCAATTTATTTATCTATTGCTGTAATTTTATCTCTTTTACTCATATACAGCGCTTTAAAAAAATTTATTAAATTAATTATCGTAGTATTTTTTTGTATTGTCCTTTATTTAGGATATCTGTATTTATCGGGTGATGCAAGTACAGTGGAGGATATTAATAAGATTAAAGAATCAGTAAAGGATAGTAAAGGTTATTTAGAAGAACAAATTAAAAATAATTTCAATGATAAATAGTGTTATTTTTTGTACCGAGGGTGGGAGTCGAACCCACACGTCCCAAGGGACACTGGATTTTGAATCCAGCGCGTCTACCAATTTCACCACCTCGGCAATCAAAATAATTTATAATATTTTTATCTCTTATAGCAACAAGTCAATAAAATAATAATGGAATATAAAACAATATCTCAAATGTTCTATCATTCAATGAAAAAATCATTAGATGAAAAAAATATTTTTTATAAAGATGGAATAAGGTGGAAAGGTCTAACTGGAAGAGATGCCATTTCTATAGTTGAAAAAATATCTTTTTCTTTATATACTCATGATATCAAATATCAAGATAAAATTGCAATATTATCTAATACTTCTTATAAGTGGGCTTTATGTGATTATGGAATCCTTTGCATGGGAGCTGTTACTACAACTGTTTACCCTAGTTTATTACCTGAACAAATTAAATATATTTTGAATGATTCAGAATCTAAAATTGTATTTGTAGAGGATGAAATGCAACTTGAGAAAGTGAAAACAATTTTTGATCAATGTAAAGAATTAAAAAAAATTATTGTTATGGATAACTCTTTTGAAGGACATGATGATTATGTTGATAACTTGAATTCTTTTTTGGTCTTTGACAAAGAGATGATTAAGTCATCTGGTTTAGTTTTTGAAGATATGGTTCATAAGTCTAGGTCTGAAGACTTGGCAACATTGATTTATACATCTGGAACTACAGGTCAGCCTAAAGGTGTTATGCTGTCTAATAAGAATCTATTATCAAATATTTATGCAGTTTCTAAGATTCAGAAAGATATAAAAGATGAAATCTTTTTATCATTTTTACCCTTAAGTCATGTTCTAGAGCGTATGGCAGGTCATTTTTATCCAGTTTTTATTAATTCAAAAATATATTATGCTGAGAATATGGAAAAAGTAGGTGAGAATATGGCTGATATTTCTCCTACAGTTGTTGTTTGTGTCCCTAGGTTTTTTGAGAAAATGTATAATAAGGTAGTTAAAAGTATAGAGGGTGGTTCTTCTTTGAAGAAGAAATTGTTTTGGTGGGCAATTAACGTTGGAAAAGATTGCTTAGCTATTGAAAACTCAAGAAATAAAATTCCTTTTTTATTGAAAATCAAACATGCTATAGCTAATAAATTGATTTATACTAAAATAAAGGCTAAAATCGGTGGTAAAATAAAATTCTTTATATCTGGAGGAGCACCTTTATCTGCTGATGTTGCAGAGTTTTTTGCAGCTTTAAATGTAATTATATTAGAAGGTTATGGATTAACTGAAACAAGTCCTGTTTTAACGTCAAATGTACCTGGGAAAATAAAATTTGGTTTTGTAGGCAGACCTTTAGAAAATGTTAGTATTAAAATTGCAAATGATGGAGAAATATTAGCTAAAGGTCCAAATGTTATGATGGGCTATTTTAAAAATCAAGAAGCTACAGATGAAGTCATAGATCCTAATGGTTGGTTTCATACTGGCGATATAGGAGAATTAGATAAAGAAGGATACCTTAAGATCACTGATCGTAAGAAAAGCCTGATTGTAACTTCAGGTGGAAAAAATATAGCACCAGCTCCTTTAGAAAATGAACTCTTGACTTCTCGTTATATTGATCAAGTATTAGTTATAGGAGATAAACGAAATTTTTTAAGCTGTTTAATCGTCCCCGCATTTGATAATGTGGCAGATTATCTTTTAAGTAAAGGTAAAGAAGTAGCAAGTAATGAAGCTATTATTGATTACCCTGATGTTTTAGAACTGTTTGATAAAGAGGTGAATAAGTCTATGCAAAGTTTTTCACAATTCGAACAAATTAAAAAGTTTTCTTTATTATCAAGACCGTTTATGATTGAAAAAGGTGAATTGACACCTAAGATGTCTATTGTAAGAAAGAAAGTAGAAGAGAATTTTAAAGATAAAATTGAAGAAATGTATAAAGGTGCTAATTTATGACAACATATAAAGAAGCTGGTGTCGATATTGATGCAGCAAATGAAGGGCTTAAAAGAATTAAAAAACATGTTTCTGAAACATTTAATAAATATACCCTATCAGATATAGGTTCTTTTGGAGGCTGTTTTAATCTTCCTATTAACAAATATAAAAATCCAGTGCTTGTTTCTAGCGTTGATGGAGTTGGAACAAAACTTTTAATAGCTTCTCTTGCAAGTAAGCATGATACGATTGGGCAATGTCTTGTTAATCATTGTGTTAATGATATATTAGTTATTGGAGCAAAGCCCTTATTTTTTCTTGATTATTTTGCAGCAGGAAAGCTTGATAATGATATACTAGAAAATACGATTAAAGGTTTTTCTAAAGCATGCAAAGAAAATGGTTGCGTTCTTATTGGAGGAGAGACTGCTGAAATGCCTGGTTTTTATGATGATAATAAGTATGATGTTAGCGGAACTATTGTAGGTATTGCTGAGAAAAATAATATGCTTCCAAATAGAAAAACAGAAGAAGGTAATTTGTTAGTAGGTTTATACTCAAATGGACTGCATACTAATGGTTATTCGTTGGCAAGAAAAGTACTTTTATCTAAGTATAGAATTGGAGAACATATTGATCGTCTTGGTTGTTCTATTGATGATGAGCTTTTAAAAGTTCATAGGTCATATTTGCATGTAATGGACGATATTTTAGATAAGCCATGGCTTAGAAGTCTTTCTCATATTACTGGTGGTGGTATAATTGAAAATACGCATAGAGTATTAGATCAAGGGCAAGATATTAATGTTGATTGGAGTTCTTGGAAGTGGCCGGAGATTTTTAAAATGATTCAAGAAGATGGAAATATTAGAAGAGAAGATATGATTCGTCCATTTAATTTAGGAATAGGTTTGATTTTGATTATAGATAAAAATCATTTACCAGATTTAGATACTCATTTAAAAAATAAGAATGAGGACTATGTCGTTCTTGGCGATGTAGTATCAAAGTGAAAATTAATTTAATTGGTGGAGGAACATGGGGAATTACTCTTGCTTATTTATTATCAAAAAAAACTAGCATTTTTGTATGGCAAAGAAGTGTAAAAAAAACCTCTTATTTTTCTAAAACAAGAGAGCATCCAAACCTTAAAAGCTTTTCTATACCAAGCAATATTTCATTTACTTCCAGTTTAGATAGTATTGACTTTAACAATTTAACTATTCTTGCTGTTCCTAGTCACGCTATATTTGATATTTTATCACAATCTGACTTAAAAAAGAATGGAAAGTTTCTTATTGCATCTAAAGGTTTCGATCCTAATTTTTCTAAGCTTATCAGTGAAATTATGGAAAATTCATTCAATGTTAATATTGATAATATTGCAGTTATATCAGGGCCTAATCATGCAGAAGAAGTAATACATGGGATGGCATCTGCAACAGTGATTGCGAGTAGTAATACAAATTATGCAAAAGAACTCCAATCTTTATTTTCTTCTGATAATTTTAGAGCATATACATCAGATGATATTATTGGTGTACAGATTGGGGGAGCAGTTAAAAATATCATTGCAATTGCATCAGGTCTTTGTGTTGGATTAAAGTTAGGTGATAATACGCAAGCAGCCCTTGTTTCTAGAGGTATGAATGAAATTTTGAATTTAACTACTATTTATAATCTGAATACTAAAACATTGTATGGCTTATCAGGCTTAGGTGATTTGATTGCAACATGTTACAGCCCATATAGCAGGAATAGACAGTTAGGTGTTTTAATCGGAAAAGGTTATTCCTTAAAGGATGCAAAAGATGAAGTTAAAATGATATCAGAAGGAATCAATGCATGTAAAATTTTAAAAAATATTTCAGACAAACATAATCTTGATATGCCTATATGTACGCAGGTTTATAAAATATTATTTGAAAAATCAGATCCAGGAGATTCACTTAATCATCTTATGACTAGAAATCTAAAGGACGAAAATTAAAAAATTGGAGATATTTAAATGAATACATATTTCATAGTAATTATTACAATACTTATATTTGAATATATTTTATCATTTATTGTTAGAACTTTAAATCTTAATGCTTTAGATTCAAGCCTTCCAAAGGAATTTGAAGATACGTTTGATAGCCAGAAATATTTAGAATCCCAAAATTACACCCGAACAAACTCAAGCTTTTCATATATCACATCAAGCTTTTCATTGATTGTAAGCTTAGTGTTTATTTTTGGAGGTATTTATAATATTATTGATAAATTCGTGAGATCTTTTGGACATGGAGATGTTGTAACTGGATTATTATTTTTTGCTGTATTATTTATTATAATAGATGTATTGAATTTACCGTTTGACCTATATAGAACTTTTGTTATCGAAGAAAAATTTGGATTTAATAAAACAACATTTAAAACATACTTTATTGATAAGTTTAAAGGCTATTTTTTAATGTTTATTCTTGGCGTCCCATTGCTATCCCTTATTCTTTACTTTTTTGGTGAATATGGAGACAATGCATGGATTTATGCATGGGTACTACTTATTATGTTTAGTCTTGTGATGCAGCCTATGTTTAATCTTTTTATTGCTCCAATGTTTAATAAGTTTACTCCGATTGAAGAAGGGCCCCTATTAAGTAAAATTAAAGATTATTTGAAGACAGTAAATTTCCCTGTAAAGAAATTGGAAATTATGGATGGCTCAAAAAGATCTTCTCATTCAAATGCTTATTTTAGCGGATTAGGAAACAACAAACGTATTGCGTTATTTGATACACTTGTTGAGCAAATGGATGAAGAAGAAATTGTTGCTGTGATAGCACATGAAGTTGGACATTATAAATTAAAGCATATACATATGGGAATATGTTTAAGTGCAATTCAATCAGGGATAATGTTTTTTATATTATCTATTTTTATGATGAACTCTGAATTGTTTTCAGTTTTTAGAATGGAAAATTTATCTGTTTATGCAAGTTTAGTATTTTTTTCAATTCTATATACTCCAATATCAATGATTATGGGTTTTATGTTTAGTTCTATATCAAGAAAAAATGAATTTGCAGCAGATAATTATTCTTATAAAACAGCAAAAATGCCTGAAAAATTAATTTCAGCCCTTAAAAAGATGTCAAAAGAGAACTTGAGTAATTTAACTCCTCACTGGTTAAATGTAATGTTGAATTATAGTCATCCTCCTGTTTTAGAGCGTATTAAAGCATTAAGGAAATAAGTAAGGATAAAATGATTTGTAATGATAAAATAGAGAAGATAGCTTCAGTAATATTATGTTTAATTGGAATCGTTTCTGTAGTAGACACCTTCCTCTTTCAATTTTTAAATATAGGAGAGAAGCAGAGTGGTTTAAGTTTTGCATATTGCGCTTCTTTTGTATTGTTGAGTACGCAGTTCCCTGATATTTTAAAGAAAAAATATGTCATTTTCCCATTATATGTTATGATATTACAAATGTTTTATTCTTTTTCTTTGAGATTCTTTTAAAAATTTTTAATAATTATTGTTTTAAAAAAGAGATATTCCATAATTTATGCACAACAAAATTTAAGGGAAATAGCCCTCGTAGCTCAATAGGATAGAGCGTTCGCCTCCTAAGCGAAAGGCTCCCAGTTCGATTCTGGGCGAGGGTACATTATAATATGAAAAAGCAAGATATAAAAAAAGATTTAATCAGAGATAAGATAATTTCTGGTATTCATTATTTATCTGATAATGCTAGCTATGTATGGGGAGCTTTAGGTATTTCATTGACTTTAATTGTAGTCGCTTCATTCGTATCTAGTGGTAAAAATAAAAAAATGCTTGAGTCAAACAATCTTCTAGGTAGTTTGCAAAATAAAATTATTCATGATACATTAAACCAGAATGATTCTGTTTTGACTTTAGAGTTTGAAGAATTATTAAGTTCTTCTTCTTTATCAAAGGAATCATACAATCAAGCGTTTGTGTACCTTGTTAATAAGTCTTTAGAATCAAATAATAAAGAAAAGATACTGCTTTTATTAGAAAATAATAACTTTAATAGTAATGATGAAATGCTTAATTCCTTTGTATCTAAGCTAAAAGCTGATATTGCTTCTGATGAAAATAAAGTATCTGATGCTATAAAGTATTACAAGGAAGCCATTAATATAGTTCCTAGCTATGATTTAATGGTTAGCTATTCTGTAAGTTTAATAGAACTGTATATAGAGGAGTCTGATTTGAATTCGGCTAATTCAGTTTTTGATAGAATGATAAAGCTGACGAAAGATGTTAAGAACTTACCTAGAACTACACAAAACAATATCGATTTTATTGAATATAAATTAAAGCAATTAAATAAATAACAGTATTAAAATTTATATTTGATTGAAGAGAGAATATTTGTTAATTTAATCAGATTGAAAGTGGGGATTTATCCCCACTTTCTATTTATTCAAAAAAATTTAAGGAGATTTTAGTGAATAGTAAGGAAATAATTGATGCTTTTGCTTATGTAGCAAATGAGAAAAGTATAGACAAGATGAACTTAACAGCAATTATTGAAGATATTTTTACAACTTTAATTGAAAAAAAGTACGGTGAAGAAAATGCTGAAAAATTTAGTGTTATTGTTAACATGGATAGAGGTGAAATAGAAATATTTCAAGAAAAAAATGTAGTTGAAAAAATAGAAGATCCCTTAAACGAGATTCTTCTTAAAGATGCTTTGAAGATTGATTCTACAATGACAGTAGGGGAAATTTGTATTGATATTATTGATCCCGGTGATTTTGGAAGAAGGTTGATTAATACAGCCAAACATCATCTTCTTAATAAAATTAAAGATGTAGAGAAGAAATCTGTTTATGATGAGTTTTATAATAAGGTTGACGAAATATATACAGGATATGTTCATCAAATTCAAAGAAATAGAATTTTTATAAGTGATGAAAATAAAAATGAGCTTATTCTGCCTAAGGCTGGACAAATTCCAAATGATCGTTATAGGAGAGGTCAGCAGGTTAGGGGTTTGATTAAAAAAGTAGAATCTAGTATTAAAGGTTTGGAAATCATTCTATCGAGAACTGATAATAATTTTTTAAAAAGATTATTTGAGTTAGAAGTTCCTGAAATTGATGATGGTATTATAGAGATTAAAGCTATTTCAAGAGTTCCCGGTGAAAGGAGTAAAGTTGTAGTTTACTCATCTGATAGGCGTATTGATGCTGTAGGAGCTTGTGTTGGTATGAAAGGAAATAGAATACAATCAATTGTAAGGGAATTGAATGGTGAGAAAATAGATATTATTAATTGGAATGAAAAACCTGAAATATTAATCACAAGATCTTTAGCCCCAGCTAATCCTGTAAATTTATTGATTGATGAAGAAAAACCATATGCTGTGGCAATATTTGAAGATGATGATATTGCAATTGCTATTGGATCTAATGGTCAGAATATTAAGTTAGCTTCAGATGTAACTAATTATACCATTGATGTAATAAAGAAAAGTGAATATGAAAATAATCAAGAGATTGATATAAATGATATTGATGGTCTTACAGATAAAATGGTAAATTTATTATCTGACAATGATATTAAAACATCAAAAGATTTTCTTAGTATTGAAAGAGAAAAGCTTCTTGGATTTAAAGGTTTAGGTGAAAAAACATTGGATAAAATAACAGAAATTATAAGAGAGGCTGTTTCAAAAGAGTAGTTTTATGGCACAAAAAAGAATATATCAGATAGCTAAAGAATTAAATATTTCTCATGTAGAAATTATTAATTTTTTAAAAAATAAAGGAGTTGAAGTTGCTAATCATATGGCTCCTGTTGATAATAATATATATGATTCTATATTAATGGAGTTCTCTAAGGAAAAAGCATCTATAGATAGGCTTAGAAAAGAAAGAGCAAGGCAGGCTATAATTGATAATAAAGAAGATATAATTGAGCCTATTGATAAGCCTAAAAAAAATCAAGAAAATACTGAAAAAGCAGAAGGGATAAAAGAAACTAAGACTGATGATTCTTTAATCCAAGAAAAATTATCTGATAAAAAAGAAGATGGAAAAAAAGGACCTGTTAAAGTAAAATTGGATTCTAGTAATAGAAATGTAGAGTTAAACAAAGGATCTTCAGTTATCGATTCTCCAAAAACTGTTGAAAAAAAACAAGAAAAAACAAGCGGAAGTCGAAAATTAAAAAAGATTGATATGTCAACTATTGCAGACAAGATCAATATTAATAAAAAATCAAAATTTAATAAAGCTGATATTAATTCTTCGGATACTCTTCCTGTAAGTAAAAAAAATAAAAAGAGAATAAAGAGAAAAAAAAATGAAGAAATTGATGAAAGTATTACAGAGGAATTATCTTCTAAGATAAGAGTTCCTGAATTTACTACAGTGGATGAGCTTTCTCAGACCATGAAAGTTCCTATTCAAGATGTGATTATGAAATGCATGGGCTTAGGATTGATGGTGACAATTAATCAGCGCCTAGATATGGACACTATTGAGATGGTTGCTGATGAATTTGGTTTTGAAGTTGAAAAGTTAGACATATATGTTGATGAAGCTGCTGATGAAGAGCTTTCTGATACTTCTCAATTAAAAACCAGACCTCCTGTTGTTACTATCATGGGACATGTTGATCATGGTAAGACATCATTATTAGATTATATTAGAGATACTAACATTATAGCAGGAGAAGCAGGAGGGATAACGCAACATATAGGTGCCTATGAAGTTAAAATTAAGGATGATAATAAAATAACTTTTATCGATACTCCTGGGCATGCTGCATTTACAGCAATGAGAGCTAGAGGAGCTCAGGTTACAGATATTGTTGTTCTTATTGTTGCAGCAGATGATGGCCTTAAGCCTCAAACTTTAGAGGCTATAGATCATGCTCAGGCTGCAAATGTTCCTATGATTATAGCTATTAATAAAATCGATCTGCCTGCTGCAGCACCAGATGAAATTAAAAAGCAACTTTCTGAAAAAAATATATTGGTAGAAGATTGGGGTGGAAAATATCAGTGTGCAGAAATTTCAGCAAAAAAAGGTACAGGAATTGATGATTTACTTGATAAAATATTAATTGAATCTGAAGTGCTAGATTTAAAGGCAAATTACTCCTGCTTATCAAAAGGTGTTGTTGTTGAATCTAGGCTAGATAAAGGCCTTGGTCCAATAGCTACAGTCCTTGTGCAACATGGGCAACTCAGTAAGGGTCAAATATTCTTATGTGGAGCTCAATATTGTAAAGTAAGGGAATTGTTGAATGAAAGAAGTGATATTGTTAAAACAGCTTATCCATCTGACCCTGTTCAAGTTTTAGGTTTTGAATCAGTTCCAAATGCTGGAGAAATCTTAAAAGTATATTCAGATGAAAGAGAAGCTAAAAAGATTGCATTGCAACGTTCTCAATTGGAAAGAGAGGCTAATTTTCAAAGGTATAGCAAGCTTACTCTTGATCAAATAGGAAAAGATATAAAGTCTGGAGCTGTAAAAGATTTAAATGTCGTTATTAAGGGTGATGTAGATGGTTCGATAGAAGCTCTTAGTGATTCACTTATGAATTTATCTAATGATGAAGTTAGCATTAAGATAATTTTGAAATCTGCAGGTATGATTAGTCAAAATGATATAAGCTTAGCATCAGCTTCTAATGCTATTGTTGTTGCATTTAATGTAAGTGCATCAGTTAACGCTAGAAAGTTAGCTAAATCTTATGGCATTGATATCAGATATTATTCTGTTATTTATGAGGCAATTGATGAGATCAAGTTAGCATTAGAGGGTTTATTGGATCCTGATTTAGTTGAGCATTCTATAGGAAGAGCTATCGTAAAACAGTCTTTTAAAATTCCTAAGCTTGGTATTATTTCAGGTTCTTTTGTTGAAGAAGGAAGGGTTATAAAAAATTCACTTTTAAGAGTTCTAAGAGAGAATGAGATGATATACGAGGGAAAACTTACTTCATTAAAGCGTTTCAAAGAAGATGTTACTGAAGTTAAAAATGGCTATGAATGTGGTATAGGTATAGCCGGATTCTCTGATTTTGAAGAAAATGATATTATTGAAGTTTATGAACAAAAAGAAGTTAAAAGGGCGTTAAAATAAAAGTAAATTCTAGAAAACCTTTCAAGCGCTGTCATCGGATTGCCGATCAAATTAGAAAAATCACAAGCCAAATTCTTTTAAAAGAAACTTTTTTTGAAAGCTATATTATGATAAGTGTAGCAGAAGTTAAAGTCTCAGAAGATTTAAGAAATGCGGATGTATATTTAAGCCTGTATAGTGAAAAAGAAAATTTTAAAAAAGAAGATTGTTTTAAACATTTATATAAATATAAAAACCATATAAAATACAAATTAGGTAATAGTTTAAAATTGAAATATGTTCCTAAAATAAATTTTAAACTTTCAGATGACTATGAATATTATGATAAAATCAATCAAATCCTAAAAAATGATGAATAATGATAAAGTAATTGCTGTATGGAAAAATAAAGGAATGACCTCTCTGGATGCACTTAGATTGGTTAAAAGAAAATTAAATGTAGATAAAATAGGTCACTGCGGAACTTTAGATCCGTTTGCTGAAGGAATCCTGATTCTTTGTACGGGCTCCAAAACTAAAGAGATTGATTCTTTTATGAATTATGAAAAAGAATATATAGCTACAATATTTTTAGGAGAAGAAACTGATACCTTAGATTTAACAGGTAAGAGTGTTTTTAAATCAAAGAAAAATCATCAATTTAACAAAGAGGTGATTAAAGAGGCACTAAATAAGTATATTGGAGATATAAAACAGATTCCTCCTTATTATTCTGCGCTTAAGTTTCATGGAATAAGACTCTATGATTATGCTCGTAAGGGTATCTATATTAGAAAAAAACCAAGGACTGTAAAAGTTAGAGAAATCTCTTTGTTAGAAATTGATGAAGGGAATAAAGTTACTATTTATGTTAAGTGTGAAAAAGGAACATATATAAGATCATTAGCTAGAGATATAGCTTATGATCTGGGGACATATGGACATTTATTAGAATTGAAAAGAGTTGCTATTGGTCCATTTAATGAAGACAACTCTTTAATATTAGGGAATTTGTAATGCAAATTATTGATTTTGAGAGCTTTAAAGATGAATGCAAAACTATTCTTACGTTTGGAAATTTCGATGGAGTACATCTTGGCCATTCTGCCTTAATAAATAAAATGTCAACTTTAGCAGAGAGGAATAATCTGAAAAGTGTTTTAATAACCTTCAATCCTCATACACAATCAGTTTTAAATAAAAATAATGAAAATAAAATCATTACACCTCATTCTTATAAAGTAGACCTTTTAAAGAGTTATATCATTGATTATTTATCAATAATTAATTTCGATAAGAATTTTTCTACTATAAAAGCCGATGCTTTTATAGATAAAATTTTAAAATATTACAATCCTTTGTATATATTGATTGGCTATGATAATAGATTTGGATACAAAGGAGAGGGCTGTTATGATTTTTTAAAGGATTATCTATCTGATTCAGATGTAGAGGTGATTGAATTTGAGGAATATTATCTATCTAAAGGACATGTTAAATCAAGTTTGATTAAAAAGGCAATATTAGAGGGAAATATGAAAGCATCCTCATGCTTTCTTGGTAGGGATTTTTCTTTATATGGAAAAATAGTAAAAGGTAAAGGACGAGGAAAACTATTAGGCTTTCCAACTGCAAACTTAAAATTATTATATAAAGAACAAATTATTCCAAAAGTGGGTTTATATTACGTAAATTTTATAGATGGAAATAAGAGTTATAAAGCTTTATGTAATATAGGATATCGTCCTACATTCGATGATGATAAGATTTTGAGTATAGAATCTTATATAATGGAAGATGAAGATTTTAATCTGTATAACAGAGATATTAAAATAGAATTTTTAAAATTTTTAAGAGATGAATTAACCTTTAATTCTAAAGAAGAGCTTATTAAACAGATAGAAAACGATATAATGTGTGTAAAAAATAATTAATTAGGAGTAAAAATGGCGACTAAAAAAACCAATAAAGATACAGGTTCAGCAGGAAGTCAAATAACTGCATTGACAGAGCGAATAAGAAGTATTAATGAGCATCTTAAAACTAATTCTAAGGATCATAGTTCAAGAAGAGGCTTGTTATTGCTAGTTTCTAAAAGAAGAAAACTTTTAAAGTATCTTAAAAGGACTGAACTAGAAGGATATAAGACATTGATAGAAAAATTAAATATAAGGAAATAGAAATTGATAAAAGAAAAAATAGAATTTGGTGGAAAGACTCTTTCAATAGAAAGTGGAAAATTAGCTAAGCAGGCAAGCGGATCATGTATTGTTCAATACGGAGATACCTCATTGCTTGTAGCTGTTACAGCAAGTAAGGGCTTAGATGAGGATAGGGGGTTTTTCCCTTTATCTGTAGAGTATAGAGAAAAATTTTATGCAGCAGGTAGAATTCCAGGAGGTTTTTTTAAAAGAGAAGCAAGGCCTACAGAGCATGAAATATTAGCTTCAAGACTAACAGATAGGCCTTTAAGACCTTTATTTGAAAAGGGGTTTAATAATGAGACAAGAGTAGATATATACGTTCTTTCGTATGACTCTGAAAACGAAGCAGATGTTTTAGCCGCATTGGGAGCATCATTCTCTTTAATGATTTCTGATATTCCATGGAATGGCCCTATTGCTACTGTTAGAGTTGGCAGAATTGAAGGAGAACTTAAAATAAATCCTACTAAATCTGAAATGGAGTGCTCTGATATTAATATAGTGGTTTCTGGTACATCTGATTCTATTATGATGGTTGAGGGTGAATGTGATTTTATAACAGAAGAAGATTTCCTTAATATATTAGAATTTTCTCATAAATCTATAAATGACTTGATTAGCTTTCAAATCAACGCAGCGAAGGCTTTAAATATAGTAAAAAGAGAAATCCCTGATAAGGTTATTAATGAAGATCTTGTTGCTGCTATAGATAAAATTGTATCTGATGATGATATAAAAAAATTAAACATGCCAAAGGTTAAAGAAGATAGATATGGAGATATAGATAAATATATAGAAGGTGCTATATCAAAGCTTGAAGAAGATTATCCAGATGATTTGGGTTTCATTAAATCAAATATAGATGATAGAATATCGCATGATTTAAGAATGGCTGTTATCAAGGAAAATAAAAGAGCAGATGGAAGGGATACTAAAACTGTAAGAAATATTGAAATTGAAACTTCTATTTTACCAAGAGCACATGGGTCAGCCACTTTTACAAGAGGAGAAACACAGGCTTTAGTCGTTACTACTCTTGGAGGAAAAAGAGATGAACAGATGTTAGATAATATCGATGGTTTAACGTACAAGAACCATATGCTGCATTACAACTTTCCATCTTTTTCTGTAGGTGAAGCTAGAGGAAAATTCAGTCTTTCAAGAAGGGAAGTTGGGCATGGAAATTTAGCTGAAAGGTCAATAAAAAGATCCTTGCCTTCATTTGAAGATTTTCCATACACAACAAGAGTTGTGTCTGAAATCTTAGAATCAAATGGTTCTTCATCTATGGCTACAGTTTGTGGTAGTATATTATCAATGATGGATGCTGGTGTTCCTATTAAGGAGCCTGTTGCAGGTGTAGCTATGGGCCTTATTAAAGAAGGTGATGATTATGCTGTATTGACAGACATTCTAGGTACGGAAGATCATATTGGTGATATGGATTTTAAAGTTGCTGGTTCAAAAAGAGGGATTACAGCTATACAGATGGATATAAAAATAGATGGGCTCTCTATTGCTATTATGAAAGATGCACTAGCGCAGGCAAAAGATGCACGTATTCATATTCTAGATGAAATGCTTAAAGCTCTACCTGAATACAGGCAGAAGTTATCAGATTTTGCACCTAAAATTGCTCAGTCTACAATTCCTGTAGATAATATAGGTGAGTTTATAGGTCCGGGTGGAAAAAATATTAAAGCCTTAGCTGAAAAGTATGAATGTGAAATTAATATAGATGATGATGGTTCTTGCACTATTTTAGGACAAGATCAGTCTCTTATTGATGAAGTTGTTGCCTATGTAGAAAAATATAGCTTAGAACTTACTCCAGGAGAATCATATGAAGGTGAAGTTGTTAAGATAATGGATTTTGGAGCTTTTGTTAAGCTTACACCTAACAAAGATGGCCTATTGCATATTTCTGAAATTAAAAAAGAAAGAGTTCAGAAAGTTGAAGATCATCTTAAGGTTGGTGATATTATCAAGGTTAAACTTCTAAAAATTGATCATGGCAAGTTAAGTCTTAGCATGAAAGCTCTATTGTAATAGTAGGTGATTAAAATGATTATAGGCATTCCTAAAGAGGTAAAGAATAATGAAAAGCGTGTTGCGTTAACTCCTCATGGAGCCAGCGAACTTATAGAGCAAGGGCATACCGTTTATATTCAAAAAAATGCTGGTAAAGGAAGTGGTTTTTTATGCTCTGACTATGAGTGTGTAGGGGCTAAAATAATTCCAGAAATAAAAGATGTTTATTTGTTATCAGATCTTATTGTTAAAGTAAAAGAACCTCAGCCAGAAGAAGTCAAAATGATTAAAGCAGGACAAATAGTTTTTACTTTTTTTCATTTTGCAGCAGATGAAATATTAACTCAAAGCTTTATTAAATCAGGGGCTATTGCAGTAGCATATGAAACAATTGAAGCTTTAGATGGAAGTTTGCCTATATTAATACCAATGAGTGAAGTTGCAGGTAGAATGTCTGTTCAAAATGGAGCAAAATGCTTAGAGGGAAGCATGGGTGGAAAAGGAAAGCTATTAAGTGGTGTTCCTGGTGTAGAACCTGCTGTTGTTACTGTTCTTGGTGCTGGGGTTGTTGGTTATAATGCGGCAAAGCTAGCTGCGGGATTAGGAGCCCAAGTGAATATCCTTGATATCAATATGTCTAGATTGAGATATATTGATGATATTATGCCTGAAAATGTTACTACTGTATATTCAAATTCTCATAATCTTAAAAATACTTTAACGTATACAGATTTATTAATAGGAGCTGTTTTAATTCCTGGAGCAAAAGCTCCTAGATTAATTAGTAGAAAGATGCTATCTCTAATGAAGTCTGGATCTGTGATAGTAGATGTTGCAGTAGACCAAGGTGGTTGCGTTGAAACATGTAAACCTACAACACATGAAAATCCAACTTATATGGTTGATGGAATTCTTCATTATTGTGTATCAAATATGCCTGGAGCAGTTCCATATACTTCAACTTTAGCTTTAACCAATGTAACTCTTCCATATGTGAAACTTTTAGCTTCAAAAGCAGAAGATGCTTTGCAAAGCAGTATGTTTAAAGGAGGGGTAAATATTTTTAAAGGAAAAGTAGCACATAAAGGTGTTTCTGAAGCTTTTAACCTACCTTATTCTAGTCTTTATTAGACTTGTTATTTTATAAACTTTTAAATACTTGCTATATATGCGCTATTAAGTATATATTAAAGTAATACTTTAACTTAATAAATACCAATTATGCAGATAAAAAACATAAAAAAATTATATTATTCAATTGGTGATGTAAGTCAAATGACAGGTTTGAAGCAATACGTTCTTCGTTATTGGGAAACTGAATTTTCAATTTTAAACCCTGCGAAAAACAGAGCGGGCAATAGAACTTATAAAGATGAAGATATTAAAATTATAAGACATATTAAGGAATTGCTATATGCTAAAAAATTTACTATTAGAGGTGCTAAACAGTATTTAGAAGAATATTATTCAAATAAATCTGAAGGAACTTCTAACGTTGTTGCGATTTCATCTCAAAATGTTGATAGGGAGTTCTTGTTAGATCTTAAGAAAAAGCTGCAAGAAACAATTAACATGATTGATAAATTAAAAGCTTAAATAAGTTCGGGACGTGGCGCAGCCTGGTAGCGCACTTGACTGGGGGTCAAGGGGTCGGAGGTTCAAATCCTCTCGTTCCGACACTCTCATGAAACCTATAACCCTTCATTAAACTGAGGGGTTTTTTGTATCTACTATATTCCTCATATATATTCAAATCTATCCATAAATACCCATCAGTGTACCCCAAATAGTGTACCCCAATGAGTCTTGTGGCTCTCAAAAAGCCAAACAAGACGACACATTATAACTTAGTTTTGAACCAAAAACAGACCCCCTAGGGGTTAAAACGAAGGGGGTGGGTAACGATATATATGAGGTACACACATTCTTGAAAAAAATTTTTAAAAAAAATCAAAAGTTTGTATTAAATTCATCTATGCGATATTTACTATCAATATTATTTTGTTCATTTTTGTTTTCTAATACAATAAATATCCCTCAAGATTATCTAACAATACAAGAGGGTATTAATGCAGTAACTGATGGTGATACTGTATTTGTTTTTATTGGTACTTATTATGAAAATATAGATTTTAATGGGAAAGATATAGCAGTTATTGGAGAAGATATTGAAACAACAATTATTGATGGAAGCAATACAGATTGGCAAGGCGGTAGTATAGTAACAATTGAAGATTATGATTACAATTGGGAGAATAATGAAGTAAGAAATCCAACATTAATGAATTTTAAAATTAAAAATGGTTTTGCTGTCCTTGGGCCAGGAGTTAAAATTGTTAATTCTGCAGCGACTCTAAAAAATCTTATAGTGGAAGATAATGAATTCAGTAATGGAGGCGGTGGAACTATCTTCATTAATCGAGATGGACAAAATACGAATAATCAATCTGTAATTATTGATGAATGTCATATTAGAAACAATCATGGAAATGGTAATGGAGCTGGAATTAAAATATTGAACTGGAGTCATGTTGAAATTAAAAATAGTATAATAGAAGATAATACATGTGATAATTATTTTGCTGGAGGAATTTATGCATCAAATGGTGTGAAGCTAATTGTTCAAAATACAATTTTTAAAAACAATGAAGGCAGATGGTATGGAGGTGGATTGCATGCTTACGAGGTATATGATTTACAAGTAACTAACTGCCTTTTCTTAGGAAATCATGGTGACAAAGGTGGAGCTATTGCATATGAATGGCCTAGTATTGAAAGTTGGCAATCTCAAAATAATGTTACTCCAATTGTAGCAGTAATATCAAATAATACATTTGTAAATAATCAAGGGAATCAAGGGTCTACAATATATATAAGAGATTCAGAGTTAAATATTAAAAACTCTATTATTTGGAATAATGAAAATTTTTCAACTCCATACATATATGAGGAACCTTTTTCAAATATTAATATAACTTATTCAGATATACAATTTGGATATGAAGGAGAGGGGAATATAAACTTAAATCCTTTATTTATAGATGCCTCTGAAGAAAACTTCAACATACAATCCTCATCTCCTTGTATTGATGCTGGTGACCCTAATAGTGAATATGACCCCGATGGTACAATTGCTGATATGGGAGCATATTATTATCATCAATTACCTGGCTGTACAGGAGATAATGCATGTAACTACAACCCTGAAGCAACAATAGATGATGGAAGTTGTATTTATCCAGAAGAAAATTATGATTGTAATGGAAATTGTCTTGAAGAAATTGATTGTTCTGGTGTATGTGGGGGAGAATTAGAACCTGATTGCTGTGGGGTATGTGGTGGAGATAATTCAACCTGTGATAATTGTTGTTTTAGTCCATTTTATGATGATTGTTCAGATGATTGTGTATATGATGAAGATTATATATGTTGTACTGAATATGACCTTGATGAGTGTGGAGTATGCTTTGGGGATGGAACAAGCTGTGAGACACCTGGTGACTTAAATGGTGATGGTACTATCAATGTAGTTGATATAGTAGTTCTTGTAGGTTTAATTCTAGATGGTGGTGATTATACTGCTAATGCTGATATGAATCAGGATGGACAAATGAATGTAGTTGATATTGTTGTCCTTGTAACTCAAATTCTTAATCCTTAAGAATCAATCCCAACTAAATCAAAAATAACCTAAAAGCATATATGAAAAACCCTATCAAGGGGGTGGGTCATATATATAAGAGTGAATACTAAAATGCTTATATTTTAGAAAGTTTGTTTA